>NZ_JBHWKR010000015.1:0-125796 GCF_042730855.1 Kribbella sp. NPDC059898 | reverse complement strand
CCTTGGGGGGGGGGTGGGGGGCGGGCGGCGCGGGGGGCGGCGTCGGGCCCCTGTGTTCGGCGTTTTGGTCCCCCGGGCCGCCCGCCCCCCCCCCCCCACGGCCTGCATCGCCTGCCGGGTGAGAGCGGCGACATCGGCGGTCTCCTGGTCGGTCAGCTCGGTGTAGTCGGCGACGTGCCGGTAGGGCACGACCATCAGGTGACCAGGGTTGTACGGGTACAGGTTCAGGACGGCGTACGCCGACTCGCCGCGATGCACGATCAGCGCGTCGGCGTCCGGCAGCCCGGGGAGCCGGCAGAACGGGCAGCCGGAGCCGGCCGCCGAGCTGGTCGGCTTGTTCTCCCCTTCGATGTAGGCCATCCGGTGCGGCGTCCACAGCCGCATGAACGCATCCGGCACCCCGACGCCGTCCTGCCGCAGCAACTCGTCCGGTGTGTACGGCGAGCCGGGGTGTTCGGTCATACCTGGACGCGCTTCTGGACCGACTCGACGATCTCCGCGACCGCGTCCGCGATCGGTACGCCGTTGTGCTGCGAGCCGTCGCGGTACCGGAACGACACCGAGCCGGCCGCCATGTCCTCGTCGCCGGCGATCAGCATGTACGGCACCTTGGACTTCTGCGCGTTCCGGATCTTCTTCTGCATCCGGTCGTCGGACGCGTCGATCTCGACCCGGATGCCCTGCGCCTTCAGCTGCTTGGCGACTTCGAGCAGGTAGTCGACGTGCCCGTCGGTGATCGGGATGCCGATCACCTGGACCGGGGCCAGCCACGGAGGGAAGGCGCCCGCGTAGTGCTCGGTGAGGACCGCGACGAACCGTTCGATCGAGCCGAACAGCGCCCGGTGGATCATCACCGGCCGCTGCCGGGAGCCGTCCGGCGCGGTGTACTCCAGGCCGAAGCGCTCGGGCAGGTTGAAGTCCAGCTGGATCGTCGACATCTGCCAGGTCCGGCCGATCGCGTCCCGCGCCTGAACCGAGATCTTCGGGCCGTAGAAGGCCGCGCCGCCCGGGTCCGGGACCAGCTCGAGACCTGAGCCCTCGGCAACTTCCCGGAGCGTCTCGGTGGCCTCCTCCCAGACCTCGTCGGAGCCGACGAACTTGTCCGGGTTCTTGGTCGACAGCTCGAGGTAGAAGTCGTCCAGACCGTAGTCGGCGAGCAGCCCGAGCACGAACGTCAGCAGGTTCTTCAGCTCGTCGCGCATCTGCTCGCGGGTGCAGTAGATGTGCGCGTCGTCCTGGGTGAAGCCGCGGGCCCGGGTCATGCCGTGCACCACGCCGGACTTCTCCAGCCGGTACACGGTGCCGAACTCGAACAGCCGCAGCGGCAGCTCCCGGTACGACCGGCCGCGGGCCGCGAAGATCAGGTTGTGCATCGGGCAGTTCATCGGCTTCAGGTAGTAGTCCTGGCCCTGCTTGCGGATCTGGCCGTCCGCGCCGCGCTCCTCGTCCAGGTGCATCGGCGGGTACATGCCGTCGGCGTACCAGTCCAGGTGGCCAGACGTCTCGAACAGCTGACCCTTGGTGATGTGCGGCGAGTACACGAACTCGTAGTCGTCCTCGACGTGGCGCTGGCGGGAGTAGTCCTCCATCACCTTGCGCAGCACGCCGCCCTTGGGGTGGAACACCGCGAGACCGGAGCCGATCTCGTCGGGGAAGCTGAACAGGTCGAGCTCCGTACCCAGCTTGCGGTGGTCGCGCTTGGCGGCCTCCTCCAGCCGGGTCAGGTACGCCTTCAGCTCGTCGCGCGACTCCCACGCGGTGCCGTAGATGCGCTGCAACTGCGGGTTCTTCTCGCTCCCCCGCCAGTACGCCGCCGCCGTACGCATCAGCTTGAAGTTGCCCAGGTAGCCCGTCGCGGGCACGTGCGGGCCGCGGCACAGGTCCTTCCAGGCGACGCTGTCGTCGCGCCGGACGTTGTCGTAGATCGTCAGCTCGCCGCCGCCGACCTCCACCGAAGCGCCCTCGGCCGCGTCGGCCGCCGAGCCCTTGATGCCGATCAGCTCCAGCTTGTAGGGCTCTTGGGACAGCTCGGCGCGCGCGTCGTCGTCGCTGACCACCCGGCGGCTGAACCGCTGCCGCTCCTTGATGATCTGCTGCATCTTCTTCTCGAGCTTGGTCAGGTCCTCCGGCGTGAACGGCGTCTCGACGTCGAAGTCGTAGTAGAACCCGTTCTCCACCGGCGGGCCGATGCCCAGCTTGGCGTCCGGGAACACGTCCTGCACGGCCTGCGCGAGGACGTGCGCGGTCGAGTGCCGGATGATCGCGCGGCCGTCCTCGGAGGCCGCCTTGACCGGCTCGAGCTGGTCACCGTCCTGGACCACCCGGGACAGGTCGCGCAGCTCACCGTTGACGCGGGCGGCGATGGCGGAGCGGTCCTGGCCGAAGATCCCGGCGAACAGCTCCCCGATCGTCGTCGTCTCGGGGACGCTGCGCTCGGCCTCGCCTTCGACGCCGATGAGGTGGATCTTCACTTCGGGCACGTTCGCTCCTTCGGTCACGAGCAGATGGTATCGACAACGAAAGTAGGGGGTCGGACCAGCCGGTCGTCAGCTGTGCCGGGCCGTCCGGATTTCTAGGTTCGTGGGTATGAGTGACGCGATCCTGCACTTCGCCGGCGAACTGATGTCCTCGTGGTGGATCTACCTCGCGCTGTGGGGTTTCGCCGCGCTGGACGGGTTCTTCCCCGCGATCCCGAGCGAGACCCTGGTGGTCACCGCCGGTGTCTTCGCGGCCTCCACCGGCGAGCCCAACCTGTACTTGGTCATCGCGGTGGCTGCGCTAGGTGCGTTCCTGGGCGACCACGTGTCCTACCTGCTCGGCCGTGGCGCCGGCGGCCGGCTACTGGACCGAGTCAAACCAGGCACCCGTCGCTCTGCTGCCGTTCTCTGGGCCCGCGCTGCATTGGATGAACGCGGAGCACTCGTCCTCGTCGTAGCGCGCTACATCCCGGGCGGCCGCACGGCGATCACGCTGACGATGGGTTCGGTCCGGTACCCACTGCGTCGCTTCACGCCGTTCGCGGGGCTGGCCGCGATCAGCTGGGGCCTGTACTGCACGCTGGTCGGCTACATCGGCGGCAGGGCCTTCGAGGACAACCCGCTCAAGGGGGTTGTCCTCGGCATCGGCCTGGCCCTCGCGGTCACGCTCGTGGTCGAACTGGTCCGCCACCACCTGCGACGCAAACAGGCTGCTTTCAGCGTGGAGTGTTCAGAGCGATCGTGATCTGCTCGGAGACCTTGGCGGCCAGGTCCAGTGCGGCGCGGCGGGTGGCCGGCTGCAGGGCGGAGTGGTCGAGCGGGCCTTCGGCGGCGATGTGCATGTCGGTCGGAATGTCGATCACCGCGGCCGCGCGGGACTCGAAGTACGGCCGGAGCTGCTTCTCGACGTCCTTGTTCACGTCGCCAGGGCCGTTCGAGACCGCGATCACCGCGCGCCGGATCAGCCGCTGCGCCTCGGGGCCCTGGTTGTCGAGCTCCTCCAGCATCTGTACGGCGGCCGCGCACGACAGGCTCTTCCACTTGATCGGGATGACGAGGGCGTCGGCCGCCTTCATCGCCTCGCGCCAGTTGCTGGAGCCCTCGTTGTTCCCGGTGTCGATCACGAGCACCTTGTAGAACCGGCTCAGCAGCCGGTGCACCTGGTCGAAGTCCTTCGCCTCGATCTGCGCGTACGTCGTGGTCGCCGACGTCAGCACGTCGTACTGACCCGACACCTGGTGCCGCAGGTACGCCGCGACGTCGCCGAGCCGGGCGTCCGGCTGGGTCAGCATCGGCATCGCCTGCAGCATGTCGGTGACCGTGGACCGGGAGTTCGTGTCGTGGGTGCGCAGGTGCATGTTGCCGCGCAGCTCGTTGTTGTCCCAGGCCACCACGCCGCCGCCGCGGGCCTGGCCGAGCGCGCCGGACAGCAACAGCGTGGTCGGCGTCTTGCCGGAGCCGCCCTTCGGGTTCGCGATCACGATCGTGACCGGCCGGCGGAAGGCCGTCGCGGCGGTCGCGCGGGCGAGCCGCTCGGAGCGCTCCGTCGTACCGGGACGCAGTTTCAGCATGCTCCGGACGCCGCGCTCGGCCGGAGCCTCCCGCGGCAGCGGCAGCGCCTGGATCAGGTCGTCGGTCCGGAACGACAGGTTCTGCTGGGGCTGCTGCGGGGCCTGCTGGCCGGGGATGCCCTGCGGGAAGAAGTGCTGCGCGGCCGGGGACAGCGGCTGGCCGCCCTGGGCCGGCGGCGGGGTCTGAGGCGCCGGCGGGACCTGGCCGGGCTGCTCCTGACCCGTGCTCGGGAACGAGCCGCCGCCGAACACCGGAGCCTCGGGCTTCGCGGGCTCGTCCGGCCGCGGCGCCTCGGGCTCCGGGTCGGTCTGGTCGTCCTGCGGCTCCGGCTGGCTCCACGAGGAGGCGGCGGAGTCCGGCACCGGCTGCGTCCAGGACGGGGTCGCCTGCGGCTGGGTCCACGGCGCCGGCTGGTCGGCCGGCTTGGCCGCCGGTCCGGCCCAGGAGTCGCTCTGGAAGTCCTCGGACAGCGCGTCCGGCTGCTGCCCGGCGTCCTCGGCGGTGCCCGCGGTCTCCTCGACGGCCTCGCCGTCGTCCGGCTGGGTCCAGGAGGGGGTCGGCTGCCACATTCTCCGGACCTCGGCCGCCGCCGCTTCCCGGTCCTTGTGCTGTCCGGAGTTGTGCGAGTCGGTCACGACCTGGATCCCCGATTCTGTCAGAGGGGGCGGGTGGCCCCTGGAGCTTTGCTGGGTACGTTGTCTGGGTACGTTCTTTGGGTGGTCCGGAGGTGTGAGGTCTCCGGGCGGGTCCACTATCCCACGACCGAGTGTCCTCACCACGTCACCACCCGGAGCCGTTCGGTGACGGTTCCGCAACCAGTATCCAGGCTCACCAAGTGCATGCACGGCGATGACCCGAAATGGCCACTCAGGCGATGACCAGGCCCGCTTCGTAGGCCACGATCGCCGCCTGGACCCGGTTCTTCACGCCGAGCCGCTGCAGGATCGCGCTCACGTACGCCTTCACGGTCCCCTCGACCAGGTACAGCCGGGCCGCGATCTCGGCGTTCGACAACCCCGCACCGACCAGTCCGAGCACGTCCAGCTCCCGCGGGCTCAGGGCGGCGACCTGCTCCTTCGCGGCCGCCGCCCGGGTCATCGCGCCGCCGCTCAGCTCCTGGATGATCCGGTGCGCGACCTTCGGGGAGAGGTACGCCGCACCGCCGGCGACCGCCTTGAGACCGGCGATCAGCTCGCGCGGGTCGCCCGACTTGAGCAGGAACCCGCTGGCCCCGTCGCCCAGCGCGCGGGCGATGTACGCGTCCTCGGAGAACGTCGTGAGGACGACGACCGCGGTCTCCGGCACGGTCCGGCGAATCTCGGCGCCCGCAGCCAGCCCGTCCATCCGCGGCATCCGGATGTCCAGTACGGCGACATCGGGCCGATGCCGGCGTACCGCTTCCACCGCCTCGACGCCGTCGGCGGCCTCGGCGACGACCTCGATCTCTTCGTCCGTGCCGAGGATCGCGCGGACACCGGCCCGCACCATCGCCTCGTCGTCCGCGAGCAGCACTCTGATCATCGGTTGCCTTCCGGAGTCGGTGGGACGGAACCGCTCTGTACGACGGTCTTGGCGGCCAGCGCGCCGTCGGCGAAGCACAGGCGGTACACGTAGTTGCTGGAGAACGGTGCGGCCGGCCGGTAGTAGTGGCAGCGCCAGCCGGCGGGCGGCACGTAGCCCCGCACGGGCGCGTCGATCATCTGCATCCGCGGCAGCACCTTCGCGACTTCTTCCTCCGACTGGCCGATGCTGAGTCCGTCGTACTGCGTGGGTCGCAGGATCGCGCTGTACCCGGCGACCAGGTAGTAGCCGAGGGCAACCGCGCCGACGACGGCACCGAGCAGGACAGGCGCGGCGATGGCGGTGATCAGCCCGCGCCGGGCGCTCCGCCGTACCGTTGCCCGTTCGACCGCCGCGGTCGGCGGGCCGGGGCGACCACCGGCCCGCGGCATGGTGGCTGCGACCTCGAAACCGCCACCTGGTCGTGGACCAGCGGTCAGCGAACCTCCTGCCAGACGTACACGTTCGCGCAGGCCGTCGAGGCCTCGGCCACCTGAGGTGGCAGCCACTGGCGGGCTGGCTCCGGTGTCGACGACGCTGAGGTTGACCACGTCCTCGTGTGTGATCACGTTGACTGTCACCGTTGCGCCCGGTGCGTGTTTGCTTGCGTTGGTCAGCGACTCCTGGACCACACGGTGTACTGCCCGGTCGACCATTGGTGCGAGGACGTCCTCGACCTGTTCCGTCAGCTCGACCTTGAGACCTGACGCGGCGGCACGGTCCACCAACGCACGTACTGTCTCGTCGTGGGGCATGGTTGGGGCGTCCTGGTCGCGTAGTACGCCGACGATGTCGCCCAGGCGCTCCGTGGCGGTGGCGGCGGACTCTCGTAGCTCACCTGCTGCCAGGCGGTGCTTTTCCGGCAGGGAAGGGTCCAACTCGAGTGCTGCCGCGCGTAGGGCGATCAGGCTCAGTTCGTGGCCGACGGAGTCGTGCATGTCCTCGGCGATGCGGGAGCGTTCACGGAGCCGTTCCTGGTCGATCTCCATCCGCTGCTCGCATTCGATCCGCTCGGCGCGTTCCCAGCCGGCTGTGGCGAGCAGGGCCTGCTGTGCGCGGTAGCGGCCGATCAGCCAGGGCAGCACGACGACCAGTAGTGCCATCAGGAGCATCAACAGCCACGTCAGTACTGCTTCAGTCGCCTGGCCGCGGGTCAGCGCGAGTACGAGCATCGCCAGCAGTGACACGGTGCAGAGGAGGACGAAGTGCTTGAGCTGTGTCTCTCGTCGGCCCGCCAGGTAGCTCAGGATGCTCACGGCCGGCACCAGCGCGATCTGTACGCCGTTCGTCGTACCGAGTGAGACGACCAGGATGACGATCTCTGTCCACGACACGACAGCCAGCGCGGCCAGCGGCCATCTGCGTCTCGTGGCGACAGCCAGGGCGAGTACGGCGATACAGCCGGCGCGGAACCAGTACGGGTCGTTGCGGGCACCGCTCTCACCGAGCACGAGGAAGCTCAGCGCGGCCCACAGACCCACGTCCCCCAGGAGCCGCCACTTCATGCCGTAGACGCTACACAGTCGCAGTACCGCGGCCCTACTGCCGAAAGTCAGGTCGCCGCCTCGACGAGCGTGTACGGCACGTAGGACAGGCTCGGCACCTGCTCACCGCGCAGTTGTGCGAGCAGGAGGTCGACGGCTTGGCGCCCCATCTCGGTCTGGTTCTGTTTGACGTGCAGGTACGGCGGTCCGCCGATGGAGTCGCCCGGTGAGTCGAAACAGGCCACCACACGGTCCCCGCCGAGCACACGGTCGACCATGCGGGCCAGGTTGTACTCACAGGCGAAGTACGCCGTCACCTCGGGCCGACTGTCGCGGAACGCGCGGATCGTGTCCAGGTCGGCCCGCACGCTCTCGGTGGTCGTGGAACCCGGCAGCGTGCTGCGCAGGTCGGTCAGCTCGTACGGCCGGCCGCCCTCGCCGAACGCCGTACGGAAGCCCTCCAGCCGGTCCTCGATGGATGATGTGTTCACAGGCGGTGGCGAGACGAACGCGATGTGCTCATGCCCTTGGTCCAGCAGCCGTGTCGTCAACGCACGCGCCGCGGCCACGTTGTCGGTCAGCACCGCGGACACCGGGATCCCTGACAGGTGACGGTCCACCAGTACCACCGGGAACCCGTCCAGCACCTGCCGGAGCAGGCTGGCGTTGTAGAAGTCCCCGTGCACCGGAAACACGATCAGCCCGTCCACAGCGGCCACCAGCGAGTCAACGGCCTTCTCTTCATCCGTCTGACGCCCATGGGTACGCCGTACCACCAGGTGAGCGCCGTACTCCGCGCAGCGCTCCTCGATCGCGTTCAGCAGGTCCAGCCCGTAGGCCTCGGACATGTCCGGGACGATCAGCGCCACGGACCGCGCCTCCCGCCGCTGCGCCGGCCGGAGCGGGACGGTCAGGTCGGTGAGGTCAGGCAGCCGCCGTACGACGAACGTGCCCTTGCCGCGGACGCGCTCCACCAGACCGGCTTCCCGCAGTACCTCCAGCGCGCGCTTCGAGGTGATCCGGCTGACCTCGAACTGCGCCGCCAGCTCCATCTCCGACGGCACCCGGTCCCCCGGCCGCAGCGCGCCACGGCGCAGCTGTTCCAGCACGTGAGCGCAGATCCGCTCGTACAGCAGTGTCACGAAGTCGCCACCTCACCTGTCCTCTTGACATATCCAATCATCCCGCCGGGAACGGACCCTGATTCCGGGCTGGTCGCGGCCCCCTTCTGCTGACACGATTCCGCCATGACCCGCCCATCGGTGCCCGCGTTCGCGCTGCGGCCGGTGGCGGCCGTCGCGGTTCTGGTCGGCGTCGTACTCACCGCGCTGTCCGGCCGCTACGGCTACCACCGCGACGAGCTGTACTTCATGGTCGCCGGCCGCCACCTCAGCTGGGGGTACGTCGACCAGCCGCCGCTGACGCCGTTCATCGCGCGGGTGTCGACCACGATCTTCGGCGACACCGTGATGGGGCTGCGGGTGCTGTCGACGCTGAGCAGTGTCGCGACGATCGTCGTGATCGCGCTGCTCGCCCGGGAGTTCGGCAGCGCGCGCCGCGGTCAGGTGCTCGCGGCGGTCTGCGCCGCGGTGTCCGGGTTCGTCCTCGGGGTCGGGCACATGGTGTCGACGGCGACGTACGACCTGCTGGCCTGGATGCTGATCGCACTGTTCGCGGTCAAGCTGCTGCGGACGCGGGACGGCCGTTGGTGGCTCGCACTCGGGCTGACGGCCGGGATCGCGCTGGAGAACAAGTACCTTGTCGTGCTGCCGATCGGTGCGTTGCTGGTGTCGCTGCTGATCGTCGGTCCACGGAGCGTGCTGCGATCGTGGTGGGTGCTCGCGGGCCTGGCCGTCGCGGGACTGATCGCGTTGCCGAACGTCGTGTGGCAGTTCCAGCACGACTGGCCGCAGCTCAAGGTCGCGGGCGGCATCAGCTCGGACGACGGCACCGAGAACCGGATCATGTTCGTCCCGCTGCAGATCCTCCAGCTGTCGCCGTTCCTGGTCACGGTCTGGGTCGCCGGGTTCCGCCGGATCTGGCGTTCGTTGCCTTGGGCCCGTGCCGTCGCGCTCGCCTATCCGGTGCTGTGCGTCGTCGTACTCGCGGTCGGCGGGAAGTCGTACTACGCCTTGCCGTTGCTGCTCGTCCTCGTCGCGGCCGGGTCCGAGCCGACACTGCGCTGGGTCGAGCGGCGTCGTCGTACGGCTGTCGTCACGTTGGTGTTGACCGCGCTGACGTCGGCGCTGTTCACACTGCCGCTGCTGCCCGCGTCGGCGGCGGACTTCGTCATACCGGTGAACAAGGAGCAGGGCGAACAGATCGGCTGGCCCGCGTTCGCCGACGCGGTCGCTGATGCCTGGAAGCAGGTGCCTGACCAGTCCACAGCGACCATCGTGACCGGGAACTACGGGGAGGCCGGGGCGCTCGTCCGGTACGGTCCGGCACGCGGGCTGCCGATGCCATACTCGCCGCACATGAGCTTCTGGGAGTGGGCGCGGCCGCCGGAGACGCAAACCGGGCCGGTGCTGCTCGTGGAGCTCGAGCGGACGCCGATCTTCGAGAAGTACTTCCGCGACTGCAAGCAGATCGGGACCGTGCACAGCATCGTGTCGAACGACGAGGACGGTACGGCGCTCGTCCTGTGCGCGGGACCCGACGGCCCGTGGTCCGAGGTGTGGCCGAAGATCCGTCAGTACTACTAAGGCCTGAGCGCCAGCTGGATCGTGGTCGTCAGGTGCTGGCCGATCAGATCGTACATATGTTTGCTGCTGGTCGAACACAAATCCCGTCGCGTCTCGCCGCTCCGGCCACTACCGTCCCCGGATGGAGCTCACCACCCCGAGACTCACCCTCCGCTGGCCAATCGAGTCCGACTTCCAGATGCTCTGCGAACTCTGGACCGACCCCCGAGTAGCCCGCTTCATGGACGACTACGGCCCCCGCGACATCCCGTCGGTCCGCGGCTGGCTCGACCTCCACACCAACGGCGCCAGCCAGGACGGCACCCACCTCCAACTGATCCTCACCCACCACGCCACCCCCGTCGGCTGGCTAGGCCTGGGCGAAAGCAACTCCCCCATCGCCGCCTGGAGCTTCGGCTACGCCATCCACCCCAGCCACCGATCCCACGGCTACGCCACCGAGGCCCTGACCGCAGCCCTCACCTACTGCCACCAAACCCTCGCCATCCCCACCCTCTGGGGCGAATGCCACCCACCCAACAAAGCCTCCGCCCACGTAATGCTCACCGCCGGCCTAACCGAAACAACCCCCACCCCCACCAACCGCCGCTTCCTCTACACCCCACCCACCTAACCCCTCCACCACCACGGCCCGCCTACCCTCCACCACCACGGCCCACATGCCCCTCCACCCACGGCTGCGGCAAGCGACCCACTCATCCACGCACAGCCAGCCCACCCACCAATCCACCCCAACTCGGCCAGCCCGCCCACCCACCACGGGCCGGCACCACCCACTACCCCACACCAACGCAGGCAGCCCGCCCACACACAGGCCAGCACGCCCACCAACCCACACCAGCTCGGCCAGCCCGCCCACCCACACCACAGGCAGGCCCGCCCACAACCCCACGCCAACTCAGGCAGCCCGCCCACACACGAGCCAGCACGCCCACCAGCCCCACCGGCTGGGGTGCGCCACCTGCCCGCCCATAACCGGCTCGCCCGTTGCGCCCGCCGAGTCGCCCGGCACGCCCACCCACCGCACGCGCCGGTACGCCCACCAGCCCACACCAGCTCGGCCAGCCCGCCCACCCACACCACAGGCAGGCCCGCCCACAACCCCACGCCAACTCAGGCAGCCCACCCACCCACACGTGGGCCGACACGCCTACCGGCCCCACCGGGCTCGAGTGCCCCGCCGGCTACCCATGCCCGCCTCGCCCGCTATCCCCCACCGAGTCGCGCGGCCCACCCACCCACGCGCGTCGGCACGCCGACCAGCCCGCCGAGTCGCAGGCCCGCCTAACACGCCGGGTAGGCACCCGTACCAGCCCCCTCCTGGTCGAGCACGCCGCAAGCCACCGCATGACCGACTCGCCCGCCCGCCCCGCGGGGGCGCGCGACCCAACACCCACTCACGCGCCGGCACGCCCACTAGCCCCACCGGATCGGGTGGCCATCTGCCCGCCCATGCCCCCTCGCCCGTTAGCACCCGCCGGGGCGCGCGGCCCGCCTACCCACGCACGGTCGGCTCGCCCGCGAACCGCGCCAGGGCGGAGGCTCGCCTGCACACACGGGGTCGGCGCGCGCGTCTACCAGCTCCCAGGTCGAGTGCCCGCCTGCCCGCGCACGACTGGTCCGCTAGCCCACGGTGGGTCGGCCAGCCCGCGCAGGGTCGAGCTGTCCGCCACCCCGCACCCCGCGCGGGAGGCCCAACTGGGTTCGGATCGGATATTGGCGGATCGCCAGCCCATCACAAAGTGGCGCCGGACAGGCGCGGCAGGCGTGACAACAGCCGACCGGCCGGATTGTGATGGCGTGGCGATCCGGGCCCAGGAACGGGACCGCGAGCCGCGCAGGCACGCAGCCCCTGCGTGCGGGGCAGCCCCGCCTGACGCTGGCCGAGGATGAGGACTGACCGCGGCAGGAAGTGCTGGCCAGGATGTGGGCTGCTTCCGCGGACAGGTGCTGCCTGAAGGTGCCCGGCAGCCGCACCGGGAGGTGGTGGCGGCTGACGGCGTGGGGCGGCCGCACCGAGGATGGTTTCCCACGTCTCCGCGGTTGAGCAGACCCGCGCAACCCACCCACGCAGGTGAGCTGACAGCACGACCCACCCCGGCAGGTGAGACCGCAGCATGAACCCCACCCCGGCAGGTGACCTAGCAGCACAACTCGACCCGGCAGGTGAGGTAGCAAGCGCGACCCGACCCCGGTCAAGTCCTGTGGAGTGGTGTACGACGTTTGGTGATTCGTCGTTGTCTGGTTAGGCGCTGATCGCGCTGGTGGTCTCGGGGTTCTCCTGAGGGTTGGTGGTGATGAGGGTGAGTCGGCTGCGGTGGAGGGCGTCGAGGCCGAGGTAGCGGCGTCCGTCGGCCCATTCGTCGTGTTGTTCGGCCAGGACGGCGCCGACGAGCCGGATGATCGAGGGCCGGTCGGGGAAGATGCCGACGACGTCGGTGCGGCGGCGGATTTCGCGGTTGAGGCGTTCGTTGGGGTTGTTCGACCAGATCTGTCGCCACACGTCCTTGGGGAACGCGGTGAAGGCGAGGATCTCGTCGCGGGCCGCGTCGAGGTGAGCATGAACCTGCGGCAGCGTGTGCTCGGTCTGGTCCAGGAGTTTGTCGTACTGGGTGTGCACTGCGGCGGCGTCGATCTGGTCGAACACCGAGTGCAGCATCGCCTTCACCCCGCCCCAGGCGTGCTTGGGGCAGATGCTCATCGGGTTGGCGGTGTAGTGGGTGCGGCAGCGTTGCCAGGAGGCGCCGGGCAGGTTCGCGCCGATCGCGTCGACCAGTCCGGCGTGCGCGTCGCTGGTGACCAGCGCGACGCCGTTCAGGCCGCGGGCGACCAGGTCCTTGAAGAACGAGTTCCAGCCGGCACCGGACTCGGCGGTGGAGGTGGCGACGCCGAGGATCTCGCGGAATCCGTCGGCGTTGACGCCGGTGGCGACCATGACCGCGATCTTGATCACCCGGCCGCCCTCGCGGACCTTCATCGTCAACGCATCAGCGGCCAGGAACGTGTAGGGCCCTTCGTTCAGGGGCCGTTCGCGGAAGTCGCGCACGAGCTCGTCGAGGTCGCGGGCCATCACGCTCACCTGGGAGCGGGACAGGCCGGTGATGCCCAGGGACTGCACCAGCCGGTCCATCCTGCGCGTGGACACCCCGAGCAGGTAACACGTCGCCACCACCGACGTCAGCGCGGCCTCCGCGCGCCGGCGGCGTTCCAGCAGCCACTCGGGGAAGTACGAGCCTTCGCGCAGTTTCGGTACGGCGACATCCAGCGTGCCGACCCGGGTGTCGAGCTCGCGGTGGCGGTATCCGTTGCGCGAGTTCACCCGGCCCGGGTCACGCGTCCCGAACGCGGCACCGCACACGCTGTCGGCGTCCGCGGACAGCAGCGTGTTGATGAACCCTTCCATCAGCTCCCGGAGCAGGTCAGGGCTGGCCTGCTCGAGGTGCTCGTGCAGGAACTCGGCAGGGTCGATACTGGGTGATGCGGTCATCGCTGTGAACTTTCTCTTCGAGTGGGTTGTGAGAGATTCCTCGAAGAATCACGCGGTGACCGCACCCACGTCCACGCCCGGGCCGGCCACCACGCCGTACACCACTCTGCGGGACGCAACTCCGACCCCGGGAGGCGAGGTAGCAGCCTGAAACCCACCCCGGCGGGTGACCTAGCAGCACAACCCGACCCCGGGACGTGAGGTAGCAAGGGCGACCCGACGACAAGCCGCCGAGCGAAGCGAAGGCGCAGGGGGTGCGGGTGGCGGAGCCCCCGCTCGCGGCAAGCGAAGCGCAGCCGCACAAATGACGAAGGCGACGTGGTCAGCGCACGCAAGTGCGCGACACACGTCGCCTGTCGCCTTCGTGGACGATACTGGGATCGAACCAGTGACCTCTTCCGTGTCAGGGAAGCGCGCTACCGCTGCGCCAATCGTCCAAGCGCTGTAATGAGGTGGAGACGGGATTCGAACCCGTGTACACGGCTTTGCAGGCCGTTGCCTCGCCTCTCGGCCACTCCACCACTGAGAGCCGAACCCTCTCCGAGCGGACGACCGGGTTCGAACCGGCGACCTCAACCTTGGCAAGGTTGCGCTCTACCAACTGAGCTACGTCCGCAGTGCGGCCGGGTTTTTCCGTCCCCCGGCGCGAGAAGAACATTAGCCCATCTCCGCCCGAGTTCAAAAACGGGGGTCCCCGGTACGTCGACGTACGGTCATCAACTGGTCACCTCGGACGGGTCGCGCGGCGGCGGATCACCTGCGCACTAAGGTGTTCCGCGGAAGGAGCACCACATGCGTATCTGGCTCAACGGCGCCCTGCTGGACGACGCGGCGACGGTCTCGCCGCTGGACCACGGGCTGACCACCGGTGACGGCGTCTTCGAGACGATCAAGATCGAGGACGGCAGGCCGTTCGCGGTACGGCGGCACCTGGAACGGCTGGTCCGCTCGGCGGTCGGGCTCGGCCTGCCGACGCCGGACGTGACCGCGATCGAGGGCGGGATCGACGCGGTGGTCGCGGCGGACCCGGGCATCCCGTTCGGCCGGCTGCGGATCACGTACACCGGCGGCGTGTCCCCGCTCTCGTCGGACCGCGGCACCTCCGGCCCAACGATCCTCGTGGCGACCCAGGAGATCAAACGCCCGGCGCCGACGTCGGCGATCGTGACGGTCCCGTGGGTCCGCAACGAGCGCAGCGCGGTCGCCGGCCTCAAGACCACGTCGTACGCCGAGAACGTCCGCGCACTCGCCTACGCGAAAGAACGCGGCGGCAGCGAGGCGATCTTCGCGAACACGGTCGGCGACCTGTGCGAGGGCACCGGGTCGAACATCTTCTCCGTGTACGACGGTGAGCTGGTCACGCCGACGCTGGCGTCGGGCGCACTCGCCGGGGTGACGCGGGCGCTGGTACTGGAGTGGTTCGGCGGCGTCGAACGCGACGTACCGCTGACGAAGCTGTCCGACGCGGAGGAGATCTTCCTCACATCGACGACCCGCGACGTCCAGGCAATCCAGCGTGTCGACAACCGCGAACTACCCGCGCCCGGCGTGATCACGGCCCAAGTCACGAAGATTTTCGCCGAGCGTTCCGCACAGGACCTCAATCCCTGACCGCCACCAGCCACCCACCAACCCGCCGGTCGAGCACGAGCCAGGCGGCTGCCAGCCACCAACGACGACGCTGCTGAGTGGCACACGTCCGCCTACTCCCTACCCGACGGCGCCGCGTCAAGTGTCGGCCGGCGGCTGGGCGTAGGTCTGTGAACCGCGCGGGCCCGCCGAATCTCCACTCAGCAGCGCCGCGGCGAGCGGCGGCCAACCGCTGACAGGGGTGGTCAGCGATCCGACTCCACTACTCCCACCAAAGAGTGCCGCGTAAGGCGGCCGCCGGGTCGGCGACGGTGGGGTTGGTCAGTCGTGCAGGCCCGCTGATCCCACCCGACGGCGCCGCGTCAAGCGGCGTCGGCGGCTGGGTACAGGCCGTGGGGTCCGCAAGTGGCGCAGGTCCGCCCATCTCCGTCCAGCGGCGCTGCGTCGTGGGGCCGGCCGCCCGACGGTGGGGTGTGCGGGGGCGCCGGCTACTCTCCCGAGGCCTTGCGGCGTTCGCGGTAGGCCGCGACGTGGAGGCGGTTGCCGCACGTGCGGGCGTCGCAGTACCGCTTCGAACGGTTCCGGGAGAGGTCGATCAGGGCGTCGTCGCAGTCCGGGGCCTCACAGCGGCGGAGGCGTTCGCGTTCGCCGGCCGAGATCACCTGGGCGAGCGCGATCCCGCACTCCACCGTGATCCGGCAGGCCAGCGACGCACCCGCGCGGGAGTAGTGGATGTGCCACGGGTGCCCGTCGTGGTTCGTGAGCCGCGGGGTCGACGTACCGCGGGCGATGATCGCGTTGATCATCGTCGCCGCCGACGCGTCCGAATCGGTCGTGAACACCGGCGCGAACAGCGGCCGCAGATCGCGGACCTCGGCCAGGTCCTTCTCCGACAACGAGTCGACCGCGCTGAACTCCCGTTCCTGGACGAACTTCTCCAACTCCTCAAGAGTCTCCAGCGAATCGACCTGGCTGTTCGGTCCGGGCAGGGTGTTGACGAGCCGGACCAGCGTCCCGAGCGCCTGCTCGGTGTCGTGCGAGAAAGTCACAATCACGTCTCCAACGCGACGGGATCTCCGTCCTGACCCAAGAGTAGCCCGGCCCGATTAGATCGGCGCCTCATCATGCGCTATGGTTTCACCCGCAACACCACATGAGAAACACCAGCACCACGCTGGGCGATTGGCGCAGTGGTAGCGCGCTTCGTTCACACCGAAGAGGTCACTGGTTCGAACCCAGTATCGCCCACGACAGTCGACAGGCGACGTGTGTCGCAAAGCGTTTCGCTTTGCTGACCACGTCGCCTTCGTTATTTGTGCGGCTGCGCTTCGCTTGCCGCAAGCGGGGGCTCCGCCACCCGCACCCCCTCACGCCTTCGCTTCGCTCGGCGGCTGGGGTTGGGTTGCGCAGTCAGCTCAGGTGCGTGGGTTCGGTTGGCGAGTACGCCACCACCCGCGCCGACGCGCTACCCACGGGCGGCCTTCGCTTCGCTCGGCGGTTGAGGTTAGGGCGCACGGTCCGGTCACCAGCTGGGGCGGGTCGCGCCGTTAGGTCACCTAGATGGGCTGGGTTGGCGATCAGCTCACCACCCGGGGCACACGCGCTACCCATGCGCAGCCTTCGCTTCGCTCGGCCGCTGGGGTTAGGGCGCACGGTCTGGTCACCAACTGGGGCGGGTGGCGCCATTCAGGTCACGTACATGCCCTGGGTTGGCGAGCAGGTCACCACCCCAGGCAGACGTGCTACCTGCGGGAAGCCTTCGCTTCGGTCGGCGGCTGGGGTGCCGGTCAGGTCACCAGCTGGGGTGGGTCGCGGCGACAGGTCCCCTGCATGGGCTGGGTTGGCGAGCGGGGTGGCACCCGGGCTGAGTTGTTACCCCCCGTGGACTTCGGTCGGTGGGTTGGGTTGCCGGGCGCGGGTCGTGTGGGGAGGGGCTAGGAGGGGGCGGCCTGATGGGAGGTCGGCTGGGGAGGTTTCTACGGAGGCTGTGCAGGTTGGGGTGCCGCATTCGCAGTCGAAGGTTGTGGTTGGTTGGCGGGACTGGGTGGCTAGTTCGGTGTTGCTGAGGCGGAGGTAGGACTGGCGGGTGGGGGTGTCGGGGTTTGTGGTCAGGAAGGGGGCGAAGTGTTGTTCTACGGCGGCGAGGGTTTGGGGGATGGATTGGTTGTCGACGGTCAGGATCGTTGCCTGGGTACCTGACAGTTGGTCGTGGATGAGTTGCCAGCCCCAGATGAGGCCTTCGTGGTTGATGCCGGGGTTTCGTACTTCGAGTCTTGCTTGTTGTTCGGGTTTGGAGGGCATCAGCCAGAGGGCGTTGCGGGCGGTGCCGGCCATGGTGGGGGTGACGAAGGCGCCTTCGACGATGACGGGGGCGTTGGCGGGGAAGGCGCGGATGTCTTCGAGGATCATTGGGGTGCGGTCGAAGGTGCCGGGGCCGGTGTCTGGTTGGTGGAGGCCGGCTTCGATTGCTCGGGCTTCGTGGGTGAAGGCGTGGGCGTCGACGCTGTACCAGATGTAGCCGTGCATGCGGGCGAACAGCCGGCTGACGGTGGTCTTCCCGGCCGCGGCGGGGCCGCCCACCCAGAGGATTGTCATTCGCCGGACCATAGCGGCCCGTTGGCTCAGTGTTTGATCAGTTGCTCGCTGAGGTTCCACAGGCGTACGGCGGATTCTGGGTCGACGGCGTGCGGCACCACGTCGGAGCGGACGTCCGGGTCGTGGAAGTCGGTGCTGCCGACCAGGTCGAGGGGTGAGATGTCGTTGTCCTTCAGGTAGGTGCCGCCGTGGCCTTCCAGTAGCGGGCTGGTGGCGCCGAAGACCGCAGTACTGGCGCCTTGCTGAGCGGTCTTGCGTTCGCGGGACGGATCGAGGATCTGGTTGCCGTCGTCATCGACCAGGCCCATCTCCTTGTGGGCCTCCAGCGAGAGCCACGGCGTACGGGTCTCCCCCACGCCCAGGTGCGGGCCGAGGTTCGTGGTGATCACGATGCCGGGGTGCACGGCGAAGGCGTGGATGCCGTACTGCGCCCACCGCCGCTCCAGCTCCGCCGCGAACAGCACGTTCGCGGTCTTCGACTGCCCGTACGCGAGCAGCGGGTCGTACCCCTGCTCGAACTGTGGGTCATCCCAACGAATGTCGGATAGCCGGTGGCCGCCGGACGTCACGTTCACGATCCGAGCGCCGTGCGCCGCCCGCAGCGCGGGCAGCAGGCCGAGCGTGAGCTGGAAATGCCCGAGGTGGTTCGTGGCGAACTGCGACTCGTACCCGCGGGCGTCCCGGTGCAGCGGCCCGGCCATGATGCCGGCGTTGTTGATCAGGATGTGCAGCGGCCGCCCGGTCCCGAGGTACCGCTCGACGAACGCGTCGATCGACCGCGGATCGAGCAGGTCGAGCTGACTTGTGTCCGGGTCCTCGACCGCGCCGGGGTCACGGACGGCGACCGTCACGTGGGCGCCGGCCTTGCGCAGTGCGCGCGTCATCTCCAGGCCGAGGCCGCGGTGGCCGCCGGTGACGATCGCGTTCTTGCCGGTCAGGTCGATGCCTTCGAGTACGTCGTCCGCGGTCGACGCGGCGGTGAATCCGGTACCGATGAGCTGTTGTCTGGTCATGCCTCCACCCTCGCGCGGGATCGGCGTACGATGAATAAGTATCCGTCCAGATTTTCTTCGCGAGAGTACAGATGACCGATCAGCTGTCCGAGGTGTTCGAGCTCGTCGAGGTGCGCGGGCTGGTGTCCGGCGGGTTCGTGGTCCAGGGGCCGTGGGTGTCGCGCGCGACGTTGCGGGAGACGTTCAAGTTCATCGCGATGGTCGGCGGCCGCGCCCGCCTGACGACCGACGGCATCGACGGGCCGGTCGAGCTGCGCGCGGGCGATGTCGCGATCCTCAACAACCGCACGCGGCTGGAGCTGTCCGGCGGGTCCGGCGACGGTCCGGTCCAACTGGTCGAGCCGGTCGAGACCGGGCTGGAGCTGCTCGGCGCCGACTGGGACAGCAACGACATCGTCATCGGCGGCCGCATCGACCTGAACGACGCCGGGCGCACGCTGCTCGGCGAGGCGCTGCCGCCGGTCGCGCACGTCCAAGCCTCCCCCACCACCGGCGCGAACCTCCGCGGAAGCCTGCACCGGCTGTTCACCGAGGTCACGAGCAACCGGATCGGCTCGGCGTTCGCGATCCGCCAGCACGCGCAGCTCGTACTCCTGGAAGTCCTTCGCACGTACGTCGAACAGGCCGAGCTCCCACCCGGCTGGCTGCGTGTCCTGACCGACGAGCGCCTCCGCCCTGCGCTCACCCTGATGCACTCGCAGCCGGACACGCTCTGGGGTCTGAACGAACTCGCGCACGCCGCCGCGATGTCCCGCACCGCCTTCGCCGAGCGCTTCCGCGCCGTCGCTGGGATGCCGCCACGCGCGTACCTGAACCGCTGGCGGATGATGCTCGCCCAGCGCGCTCTTCGCACCGGCGACGTCAGCGTTGGGTCACTCGCCACCGAGCTGGGCTACGCCTCCGAGAGCGCCTTCAGTACTGCGTTCAAACGCGAGGTCGGCGAGTCGCCGTTGCGGTACCGCTTCAACGCCCGCGCTCAGGCCTTGTCCAGCTGATCCACCAGCCCAGCGGTAAGTCAACGGGTGCCTATAGTTGCCGCGTGTTGGCGGAGCGGTTCGAGAGCTACTTACGGTCGCATCGGACAGCTGTGGACTCTGTAGCGGCCGGCGTGCTTCTAGCGGTAGTCCTAGCCGTCGGCTGGGCCTTGAGTGCGCCTGTCGAGTACTTCGTGTTCTCTGTGTTGCTGGTGCTTCCTCTGACGGTACGGCGGCGCTGGCCGGCCGCATGCGTCGTGGCGGTTGCGGTGGCGGCGCTTGTGCAGTGGCTTACCGTTCGCAACACGGTGAGCGCCGTACCGGCAGACCTGGCAGTGCCGATCGCGGTGCACGCTGCCGCGGCGTACGGCTCGGTCTGGCTGGCACGGGGAGCGCTCGGCGGCGCGCTCGTGGGCGCAGTGCTCGGCGCACTGGCCTGGCCGCGGTTGCTGGACACGACAGCCGCTCACCTGGTCATCGGGGCACTGCTGGCGAGCACAGTGGTCGCCGCGTGGGCAGTCGGCTCGCTCCAGCGGGTACGTCGTACCCAGGCCGAACGGGAGCGCCTGCTCGCCGTACTCGCCGAGCGCACCCGGATCGCGCGGGAGATGCACGACGTCGTCGCGCACTCGCTGGCCGTTGTGATCGCGCAGGCAGACGGCGGCCGGTACGCCGCGAACCACCCCGCCGGGGACCCGGCGATCACGGCGCTCGCGACGATCGGGCAGCACGCCCGCGCCGCACTCGCCGAGACGCGCCAGATCCTCGGCGTGCTGCGCTCCGGCGAACGCCCCAACGCACCCGCGCCCGGCCCCGGCGAGCTGACCGGGCTGATCGAACAGGTCCGGGCCGGCGGCCAGAGTGTCGAGGCGACGATCGAGGCCGCACCCAGCACAGTGGACCCGGCCCTCGGGCTGACCGTCTACCGGATCGTCCAGGAAGGACTCACGAACTTCATGAAGCACGCCGGACCGGACGCACACGCGGAGGTATCGGTCCGCTGGACAGCGGACCGCGTGGAGATCACCGTCGCCGACAACGGCGCCGGCCCCGCCCACACACACGGCCCGGCCCGCACGCACGGCCCGGCCCGCACGCGGGGCTACGGCCTGATCGGCATGCGCGAGCGCGCCGCGGCGTACGGCGGCACGGTAGAGCTGCGGTCCCGCGACGGCGGCGGGTCGTTGCTGACGGCCACGATTCCGGCATGATCCGCGTCGTCCTGGCCGAGGACCAGCAGCTGGTCCGCGCGGGCCTCCGGATGGTGATCGACTCGCAGCCCGACCTCACCGTCGTCGCCGAGGCCGGCGACGGCCTCGCCGCGGTCGAGCAGGTACGCCGGTTACGGCCCGACGTGGTGGTGATGGACGTCCGGATGCCGAAGCTCGACGGGATCGAGGCCACCGCGCGGATCACCCCGGGGCCTGCCGTGCTGATGCTGACGACGTACGACCTCGACGAATACGTGCTGGCCGCTGTCCGTGCCGGCGCCGGCGGGTTCCTGCTGAAGGACGCGCCACCCGAGGACATGCTCGCCGCGATCAGAACTGTGCACGCCGGTGACGCCGTACTGGCCGCGTCGACGACCCGGCGGCTGCTGGATCAGCTGCTCGAACGTGTCGAGCCTGCTGTTGATCCAGCCGCGGCCAGGGCCGTCGACGGACTCACCGCCCGCGAGCGGGAGGTGCTGGTGTCGATCGCCCGCGGCTGGTCGAACGCCGAGATCGCCGAGCGCCTCACAGTGTCGGCCGGAACGGTCAAGACCCACGTCAGCAGCGTCCTGGCGAAGCTGGGCATCCGCGACCGTGTACAGGCCGTGGTGTTCGCCTATGAGGCCGGTCTCGTACGCCCTGGCTCGAAGCAGGACACGTCACGCGACGGCAGACGTCCACTGGACAGGTAGTAGTCGGCAATGGCGTCCACACACGCGGAAGCGACGTACACGCCGTGCCGATAGCTGTCCTGCAACGTGACCATGCGGGAGCCCGTCAGAGCGTTGTGCATAGCGAGTTGGCCGGTGTACGGCAGCACGGGGTCGCCAGAGGCACTAAGGATGAGGGCCTGGTGGTTGTTACCGACAACAGTCGGCTCTTCGCTCGGTGCGGTCGGCCAGAACGCGCAGGGGTTGATGTCCCGAGCCAGAGGTCCGAAGAGCGGCTCAGTTGCCCGGTGGCTGACGATGTCGTGGTAGTACGTCTCCGGGTCGCGGGAGGTCGCACGGTCGGCGCACTGGTTCGCCACGTTGGCGCTGAAGCTGAACTCCGGCACGACGTCGGTCAGGTCGTACAACTGGAAGCGTTGCTCCTGCGCGGGCGTCGGCGTGACGTCCTTCCCGGCGGCAGCGTCTCGCAGTACGCGCACCTGAGCGCTGAACTCGGCGTACGAAGCGTCTGTGTCGTCAACGGTCAGCAACAGACCAGGCAGCATCGCCCGCGTCACCTGGTGCGTGCCGACCTGCAGTGGAGTCGCTGCGGCGATCCGGTCGATCGCTGCGAGTACGGCGGACCTGGTCGCACCGAGTCCGGCGTTGTGACGCGCCGCCCAGCCGGCCCAGTCCGCCAGGGCTGCTGCGTCGGCTGGTGCGGTCTCACGCGTCCAGTTGGGCCCATAGCTGTCCGGAGCGTGCGAGCTGTCCAGTACTACGCGATCAGCGCGTGACGGGAACAGCTGCAGATACACGGCGCCCAAGTAGGTCCCGTACGACACCCCGAAGTACGAGATCCGCTGTACGCCGAGGCGCTCACGGACCTTGTCCAGGTCACGGGCGATGTTCCGCGTCGACGCGTACGGCAACAGGTCCTGGTACGGCGCACACCGGGCAGCCAGGTCGCGTGCGATCGCCGTACTGATCCGGAAGTCGCGCCTGGTCGGGCTGCCGTACTGCACGCTCCGCAGGTACTCGTCGGTCGGGTAACCGCACTCCAGCGGCGTACTGCGACCGAAGAACCGCGGGTCGACGCCCACCACGTCGTACTTCGCAGCCAGGCCCGGGTTCTTCTCCAGTAACCAGCTGATGCCCTGCCGTGACGCCTCCGGGCCGCCTACGTTCACCACCAGCGTGCCCTGCTTGTGCAGGGTGTCCGTCGCGCTCCTCCGGGCGATGGCCAGGGTGATCGCCCGGCCGTTCGGATCGCTGTAGTCCAACGGGACCTGGAGCTCGGCGCACGACGCCCCGGCCGCATCCAGGCTCGCGCCGACCTCATCGTCAGGGCCGGTGCTGCAGCCGTGCCAGGTGAGCTGCTGCGGAGTTCCGGACACCATGCTGGAAACCATGGACAGTGTGGCAACAGCTGTGCCGATGATGCGCATTCTCTCCTCCTGCGTCTGGGAATGACGCCGGAAGCGTAGGTACGGCGGGCCGCCCGGCTCATCGGTGCGCAGACGGAACTTCCAGCTGCCGCCTCTGCCGCGCGACAGAGGACGGCATCAATCGCAGGACCGGGTCAGACCAGCCAGCGGCCGCCTTTCATCAGCACGCGGTCCTTGAGCTCCTCGACCTCGCGCCACGCCTGGATCCTGGTCGGCGTCACCCGGAAGAACGGGTAGTTCGGCAGCGGCCGCGGGTCGAAGCCGGCCTTCGCCGCGAACGCCGCGCCCTCGGCGTCGGTCGCGTCGACCACCTCGGCCGTACCGGTCACGTGGATGACGTCGCGGACCTCGCCGAGCGTCAGCTGCACCCGCGGGTTCGCGCTCAGGTTGCGTGCCGTCGGGTTCGTCCGCGACGTCGACAGCAGCAGCGTCCCGTCGGTCCACAGGAACGAGAGCGGCATCAGGTACGGCGTACCGTCGAGCGCGGCCGTCGACACCCACGCGTCGACGTCCTTCTCCAGCCGGTCCAGGGTGTCCTGCTTGCGGACCGCCGGCGGGCGGGCTGCCTCCGTCATCGCGCACTCCTCTGTCACATGTCGCCGTCGGGCTTCGTCAGTCGTGTGACGGCGCTGGGCCGCACAGTGTGACAGGTGAGAGGTTGGGCGAGATGACCGGGGACGACTGGCTGGCAGTGCGGTTCGAGGAGAACCGGGACCGGCTGCGCGCCGTCGCGTACCGGATCCTGGGCTCCGAGCCGGAGGCCGAGGATGCGGTCCAGGAGACCTGGATCCGGCTCAGCCGCAGCGACACCGAGGCGATCGACAACCTCGGCGGCTGGCTGACGACGGTCGTCGGGCGGATCTGCCTGGACATGCTGCGGTCCCGGCGCGGGCGGCCCGAGCTCCCGGTCGGCGAGCACTCCGCCGTGCTGGCCGACGACGGCGTGCCGGATCCGGAGCTCGAGGCGATCCAGGCGGACTCGGTCGGGCTGGCGCTGCTCGTCGTACTCGAGACGCTGTCGCCGGCCGAGCGGCTGGCGTTCGTGCTGCACGACCTGTTCGCCGTACCGTTCGAGGACATCGCTCCGATCATCAAGAAGTCGCCGGCCGCGGCGCGGCAGATCGCGAGCCGGGCCCGGCGGCGGGTCCGCGGTACGCCGGAACCGACCGACGTGGATGTCCTGCGCCAGAAGGAGGTCGTGACCGCGTTCCTGACCGCGGCGCGCGAAGCCGACTTCACCGCGCTGCTCACGGTGCTCGACCCGGAGGTCGTGGTGCGCGGAGACGCGAGCGCCGCGTCGTACGGGTCGACGATGTCGCCCTTGTCCGGCGCCGCCGAGGTCGCGGAGGCCTTCACCGGGCGGGCGCGCGCGGCGAAGCTCGTACTCGTCGACGGGATGCCCGGCCTGGTGTGGATGCAGCGCGGCGAACCGTTGATTGTGTTCTCTTTCACGGTGGTCGGCGGGCGTGTCGCCGCGATCGATCTCCGGGGCGATCCGGAGTACCTCGAAAGCGTCGATCTCGTGACCTTGCGGGCCTGATCCGACGGCGTGGCGAGTGGACAGCATCGGCGTGCATCGTGCGTCGCGCGGAGCGTCCCGGAACGGCCTGGAATCCGGTTTTTGCGGACGCGAAAAGTGCGCTACTGTTCTGCTCTCGCAGGGAGCGGAAACGCTCGCAGCGAAGCGCGGACGTAGCTCAGTTGGTAGAGCGCAACCTTGCCAAGGTTGAGGTCGCCGGTTCGAACCCGGTCGTCCGCTCGGAGAGGGTTCGGCTCTCAGTGGTGGAGTGGCCGAGAGGCGAGGCAACGGCCTGCAAAGCCGTGTACACGGGTTCGAATCCCGTCTCCACCTCATTACAGCGCTTGGACGATTGGCGCAGCGGTAGCGCGCTTCCCTGACACGGAAGAGGTCACTGGTTCGATCCCAGTATCGTCCACGACAGGCGGCGTGGTCAGCGAAGGCTGACCACGCCGCCTTTTCAGTGTCGGCGGGCTTGGGCGGCGACTGCCAAGAGGAGTACTGCGGCGCCGGTGAGGGCCAGGGCAGTTAGGTGCTCGTGGAAAGCGAGTATGCCGATGGCTGTGGCTACTACTGGTTCCAGTAGGGCTATTACTGCTGCGGTTGATGCCTTGAGGGTTGTTAGGCCGGCGTAGAAGAGCGTGTAGGCCAGTGCGGTGGGGACCAGGCCGAAGTATGCGATCAGGAGCCAGCCCGTCCACGTGGTTGGGAGTGCTGCGAACGGGGCTAGTAGTAGGGCTCCGGTGGTGAAGCCAACGAGGGCTGTTGTCAGAGGGTCTTGGCTCTTGCGGTTCAGGAGTGTCGTTAGCGAGTAGCCGGCAGCTGAGGCCAGGGCTGCCGCTATGCCGGTGAGGTTGGCGGTGCCGGTTGTGGCTGTGAGGAGGACCAGGCCTGCTATGGCAGTGAAGGTGGCAGTAGTGAGGCGTTCGCGGGCGGCGATGGTGATGATCACCGGTGCGGCGCCAAGAGCGATGACCGTGGCGATCCCAACGCCTACACGTGGGATTGCAGTGAAGTAACCGAGCTGGCAGATAGCCAGGCCGACGCCACTGAAACCAGCACGTGGCTGCACAGGACGTCGGCGTACGGCAGGCAACAGCCAGACCGCTGCGGCAGCCAGGCGCCAGAAGGAAATCGCGAGCGGGGACAGGCCGGCGTACTGCGAGAGCAGGGCGCCGGTGGGGCCGCCGGTGCCCCAGGCGAGGGCGGCAAGGACTACGAGGACAAGGGCACGCCGATGGTGCATCGGACACTCCAGGATCGTTCGCTACGAGTAAGGGGCGTCTGCGAACAGCCCGAAGAAGCCCAGGTCGCAGGACCTGGGCGCGTGGGGGAAGCCGTCCGCTAAGCGGCGGCCGGCGGAGTCATGATGCGATGCACGAGGAGACCTTAGCCAGTCCTCCACACCTCGGCGACTGGATTACATGCGGAGGTACGAGCCGCCGTTGAAGTCCAGGACGGTGCCGGTGGCGAACTCCGCTTCGGCCGAAGCCAGGTAGCGGATGGCAGCCGCCACCTCTGACGGGTCCGCTACGCGTTCCAGCGGGCTTTCCAGGCGGCGGCGGTCGTAGCCTTCGCCGGCCAGGTTGACCGCGGCCATGTCGGTCACCGTCCAGCCAGGGGCAATGGCGGTGACAGCGATTCCTTCAGGGCCCAGTGCGCGGGCGAGGGATTGGGTGAAGGAGACGATCGCTGCTTTCGAGGCGCCGTACGCGGGCTGGTTCGGTTCGCCGCGGAAGGCGCCGCGCGACGACACGTTGACGATCCGGCCGCCCCTGGTCATGTGCCGGACGGCGCACCACGTTACGTTGGCGGGACCAACAAGATTGACGGCCAGGGTATCGGTCCACGCCTGTTGCCACTCGGCGTACGTCGTCTCCCGGATCCGGTGCGGGTGGTAGACGCCGGCGTTGTTCACGAGTACGTCGATGCTGCCCAGCGCGGTCGCCGCGTCCGACACCATCGCCTCGATCGCGTCCGGATCGGCGAGGTCCGCCTGGACGGCGAGATGCCCCGACCCGGGCAGCTCCTTCACGAGCTGGGCGGCCGCCTCCCCGGACGAGCTGTAGTGCACCGCCACCCGGTCCCCCGCGGCGGCGAAGGCTCGCGCCGTCGCCGCACCGATCCCCCGCGAAGCCCCTGTCACCAGCACTGATCGGTTCATACAACCGATCCTTTCACTACTGACGAGGGTTCCAGTCCCGACGGTACGACTTGGCGGCCCGCACCCACTCCTTCTTCGCCTCGTTCCGCAGCCGCACGTCCGCCCGCCGCGCCATGTACGCCGCTTCGCGCTGCAGCTTCACCCAGCTCTCGTAGCGCCGGTACGGCAACGTCCCGTCCTCGAGACCCGCCCGTACGGCGCAACCGGGCTCGGACTCGTGCGAGCAGTCCTTGAACTTGCACTGCTCCGCCAGCTCCGTCACGTCCGGGAAAGCCGCGGCCAGGCCCTCCCCGCTCTCCTGCAGACCGATCCCCCGCAGCTCAGGTGTGTCGATGACGACGCCGCCACTCGGCAGCACGATCAGCTCGCGCCGTACCGACGTATGCCGTCCCTTGCCGTCCTCCCGGATGTCCTGCACGTCCAGGAGCTCCACACCGGCCAGTGCGTTCACCAGCGACGACTTACCCGCACCACTGGACCCCAGCAACGCCAGCGTCGCGTTGTCGGCCAGCAGCTCACGTACGGCGTCCATACCGGCGCCCGTGCTCGCGCTACACACCAGTACGTCAGCCCCGGGCGCAGCCGCGGCCACGTCCTCGGCCAGCAGGTCGGCATCGTGCACGAGGTCCGATTTGGTCAGTACGACGACCGGCCGCGCACCGCTCTCCCAGGCCAGCGCCATGAAGCGTTCGATCCGGACGATGTTCGGCTCCGGGACCAGGCCGACGACGATCGCGATCACGTCGACGTTCGACGCGAGCACCTGCCCACGGGAGGACCGGCCGGCCTCCGCGCGGACGATCGCCGACCGGCGGGGCAGCACCGACTCGACCGTGATCCGGTCGTCCGGCCAGAAGCGAAGTACCACCCAGTCGCCCGTACACGGGCCGGCCTGGGCGTCTGAGGCGATCTCGGCGAGCAGCGCCCCGGACCAGCTGGCCCGGACCGGCCCGTCCTCGGTGAAGACCGTCGCCAGGCCCTTGTCGACCCGGGCGACCCGTCCCGGGACCAGATCCGCGGGGACGGTGTGCAGACATTCGGCCGTGGAGCTGTCGAGTCCCAGGGCCTGGAGTGTGGCTGACATGCGGCGAACCTTTCGAAGGGCCGGCCGCGCGGATTCAGCTCCGCGGCCGGACAGTGCGGGAGACAACGGGCCGGATGGCCTGTTCGAAGCTCATGGCGGGTTGCCTCCCTTCGGGTCCTGTGCGGTCCAGCCAGGACCGTCTGTCGCGATGCCGTCAGCCTAGGTCGTCGTCATCCCCCTGCGCACCCGGTTTTCCGACCCGCGCGGCCTTCCGGTCCGGCTCCGCGGGCGCCTTCTTGACCGCCTTCTTGAGGCCCTTCCGGACGGCCGGAGGGATGTTCCGCGGCTGCTCCGCGAGCTCCTCCAGTTTTCGCGCTGCCTCCGCATGCGCCTCGGACTCCACCGGCGTCAGCGGCTGCGGGTGCTCGTGGTGCTGCTCCGGCTCGGCCTTCATCACCGGCTCGACCTCGTCGTCCTTCCCGGCGACGGGCGCGGGCTCCTCCTTCTTGACCTCGGTCACGTGCGCCTTGTGCGGCCACAGCCGGTCCACGACCGCGTTCAGGGCAGCACCGATCAGTACGGCGATCGCGGTCATGTAGAGCCACATCAGCACCGCGATCGGTGCCGCCAGCGGGCCGTAGATCGACGTACCGCCGACTGTGCTCTGCAGGATCCAGCGGAGCACGAAGCTGCCGAGGATCCAGATCGACAGCGCCAGGAACGAGCCGGGCAGGTCTGAGACCCACGGCGTCCGGATCGGGACCGACAGGTGGTACAGGGTGTTCAGGAAGCCCGCGGACAGGATTGTGACCACCGGCCAGTACAGCTGGTTCAGGAAGTCCAGGCGGTGCGGCAACAGGGCGTCGACCGCATCCGGGCCGGCCAGCACCAGCGGCAGCACGATCACGCCGATGATCAGCGCGGCGCAGTACAGGCTGAACGACAGCGCGCGGGTCTTGACGATGCCGCGTTTGCCGCCCATCCCGTACATGATCGTGATGGTGTCGACGAACACGTTCAGCGCGCGGCTGCCGGACCACAGCGAGAGCACGAACCCGATCGAGATCACGTCCGGCCGGCCGCCGTTCAGCACCTGGTCCAGGGTCGGCGAGATCACGCTCTTGATCGAGTCGTCGGTGAGCGCCCGGGCGGCCAGGTCGACGATCTGCTGTTTGACGTCGTTGATCGTCTCGACCTCGAACCACCTGCTCGCGATGTAGCCGAGCGAGCCGGCCAGCCCGAAGATCAGCGGCGGCAGCGAGAGGATCGCGAAGAACGCCCCCTCGGCCGCGAGACCGGTGACCCGGTACCGCAGACACACCCCGACCGTCTGGGTGAGCAGCTTCCAGGTCGTCGCGGGGACCTTGCGAACCCATGCCAATGAGAGGGAGCTCCCACCAGTGGGTCCTGCCCCAGAACGTGCCATACCGCTTACCGTACTGACATGGCGGACCCATTCGCGGTAACGAACCAGGCTCCCCCACTGCGGGGCGTGAACTTCTTCACGCGGGATGCGGCGCTCGGTGACGCTCTGCGCCCGTACGCCGAGTTCGCGCACGATCCCGCGCTGACCCGGATCGGTGAGCTCGCCGGGTCCGAGGAGGCCCGCGCGCACGCCCTCCCGGCGAACCAGAACCCGCCCGTGCTGCGGACCCATGACCGGTACGGGAACCGGATCGACGAGGTCGAGTTCCACCCGTCGTGGCACTGGCTGATGGAGCAGGCCGTCGGGTTCGGGCTGCAGGCCGCGCCGTGGACGAGCGACCGCCCCGCGCCGCACCTGCGCCGGGCGGCCGGGTTCTACCTCTGGTCGCAGGTGGAGCCGGGGCACGGGTGCCCGATCTCGATGTCGTACGCCGCGGTCCCGGCGCTGCGGGCGGACGAGCAGCTCGCGGCGGAGTGGGTGCCGCAGTTGGCGTCCACGGAGTACGACGTACGGCGGTTGCCGGCCGCGGCGAAGGGCGGCGTACTGGCCGGGATGGGGATGACCGAGAAGCAGGGCGGGTCCGACGTACGGGCGAACCTGACGACCGCGACGCCGGTCGGAGACGTGTACCAGCTGGACGGGCACAAGTGGTTCTGCTCGGCGCCGCAGGTGGACGTCTTCCTGGTACTGGCGCAGGCGCCGGACGGCCTGAGCTGCTTCGTCGTACCGCGGGTGCTTGCCGACGGCAATCGGAACCCGTTCGCGCTGCAGCGGCTGAAGGACAAGCTCGGGAACCGGTCGAACGCGTCGTCGGAGGTCGAGTTCCACGGGACGATCGGGTACCGGCTGGGCGAGGAGGGCGCCGGCGTACGGACGATCATCGAGATGGTGGCGGCGACCCGGCTCGATTGCGTGCTCGGGTCGTCGGCGCTCCAGCGGCGGGCGCTGGTGGAGGCGATCTGGCACACCCGTCACCGCTCCGCCTTCGGTGGCCTGCTGGCGGACAAGCCCGCGATGCAGAACGTGCTCGCCGATCTCGCCATCGAGAGCGAAGCCGCAACAGCCCTCGCCATGCGCCTCGCCGCGGCCGTGGACGACCAGCAGGCGGCCGCGTTCCGGCGGATCGGTTTGCCGTTGGCGAAGTTCTGGGTGTGTAAGCGGACGCCGTTCATGGTGGCGGAGGCGTTGGAGTGTCTCGGCGGGAACGGGTACGTCGAGGAGTCCGGGCTGCCGTTGCTCTACCGGGAGTCGCCGTTGAACTCGATCTGGGAAGGGTCGGGGAACGTCAACGCGCTCGACGTACTGCGAGCGCTCCAGAAGCCCGAGTCGCTGGAGGCCTGGTTGCTCGAGGTCGGCACCGTACAAGGCGCGGACGCCCGGCTGGACGCCGCCGTCGAGGGTGTACTGCAAGCGCTTGCCGATCACCACGACGCGGAAGCCGGCGCGCGCAGACTGGCCGCACGGATGGCCCTTTGTCTGCAGGCTTCGCTGCTCGTCCGGCACTCGACGCCCGAGGTCGCCGACGCGTTCGTCGCGTCCCGGCTCGCGGGCGATTGGGGCGGCGTGTTCGGGACGCTTCCGCGGACGACTCCCTTCGAAAGGATCCTCGAGCGCACGATAGGGTGAACGACGTCGCGACTGGCGCGCTGAAGGTGGAGAACCACCGGGGAGCGAAACCCGTCGGCACCGTGCGCCTGGGTGCCCTCGACCCACTGCAACCGCAGGAGAGACAACGATGACTCAAACCTTCGACGCCGCCGCCGCGTCGGCCGCGTACAACAACGCGCTGCAGGTGATCGCCGCGGTCGAGCCGACCATCGCCGGCGCGATCCGGGCCGAGCTGGCCGACCAGCGGTCCTCGCTGAAGCTGATCGCCAGCGAGAACTACGCCTCCCCCGCCACCCTGCTCACGATGGGCAACTGGCTGTCGGACAAGTACGCCGAAGGCACCGTCGGGCACCGCTTCTACGCCGGCTGCCAGAACGTCGACACCGTCGAGCAGGCCGCCGCCGACCACGCGCAGGCGCTGTTCAACGCGCCGCACGCCTACGTCCAGCCGCACTCCGGCATCGACGCGAACCTGGTCGCGTTCTGGGCGATCCTCGCGCAGCGGATCGAGTCCCCGGCGCTCGCCGAGGCCGGCGCGAAGCACGTCAACGACCTGACCGAGGAGGACTGGACCAAGCTCCGCAAGGCGCTCGGCGACCAGAAGATGCTCGGCATGTCGCTGGACGCCGGCGGTCACCTGACGCACGGTTTCCGGCCGAACATCTCCGGCAAGATGTTCAACCAGCACTCGTACGGGACCAACCCAGAGACCGGCCTGCTCGACTACGACGAGGTCGCCCGGGCGGCGCGCGAGTTCAAGCCCCTGATCCTGATCGCCGGGTACTCGGCGTACCCGCGCAAGGTGAACTTCGCCACGATGCGCGAGATCGCCGACGAGGTCGGTGCCACGCTGATGGTCGACATGGCGCACTTCGCCGGCCTGGTGGCGGGCAAGGTGTTCACCGGCGACTTCGACCCGGTCCCGCACGCGCACGTCACCACCACGACCACGCACAAGTCGCTGCGCGGCCCACGCGGCGGCATGGTGCTCTGCCAGCCGGAGTACGCCGAGTCCGTCGACCGCGGCTGCCCGATGGTGCTCGGCGGCCCGCTCAGCCAGACGATGGCCGCGAAGGCGGTCGCGCTGGCCGAGGCGCGGCAGCCTTCGTTCCAGACGTACGCGCAGGCCGTCGCGGACAACGCGGTCACGCTCGCCGAGGGGCTGATGAAGCGCGGCGTCAAGCTCGTCACGGACGGCACGGAGAACCACCTCGTTCTGCTCGACGTCTCGTCGTACGGCATCACCGGCCGGCAGGCCGAGTCGGCGCTGCTCGACGCGGGCATCGTGACCAACCGGAACGCCGTACCGCGGGACCCGAACGGTGCCTGGTACACCTCCGGGGTCCGGATCGGTACGCCGGCGCTGACCACGCGCGGGTTCGGCGCCGACGAGTTCGACCGGGTGGCCGAGCTGATCGTCGATGTCCTGTCGTCGACCACTCCGACCACCACGTCCGCCGGCGCCCCGTCGAAGGCGAAGTACGTCCTCGCCGACGGCGTCGCCGACAAGACCAAGGCCGCCTCGGCCGAGATCCTGGACAAGCACCCGCTGTACCCGGGCCTCGAGCTCAGCTGATCACCGGCTGCCCGTCCTCCTGAGGGCGGGCAGCTTTTCGTTTCGGCATCAGCGTCGCGGCGAGGACCGCGCCGGCGACCGCGATGCCGCCGGAGACCCACATCGTGGTGTTGAGGCTGGTGAGGAACGCGTCCCGCACGCTGCTCGCCAGCCCCGCCGAACCGGTCTTCGCCGCCACCGCGAGACCACCCGCGAGACTCCGCTGCGCCGCGTCCGCGACCTGCGCCGGCAGACCGGTCGTGTCCACGTTGTGCCGGTAGACCGAGTTCAGCACAGTACCGAGTACGGCGACACCGACCGTGCCGCCGACCTGGCGGAAGGCCTGCAGCAGCCCGGATCCGGTCCCGGCCCGCTCCGGGTCGAGCACGCCGAGGGCGGCGTTCATTGCCTGCGGCATCGAACACCCGAGCCCGAAACCGACCACCACGAACCAGATCGCGGTGTACCCGTACCCGGTGCCGAGGTCGGTGAACGCGCCGAGCACGAACCCGGCCGCCATCACGACACACCCCGTCATCACCACCAGCCGCGTGCCGATCCGCGACTCCACCGGCTCGGCCAGCTTCGCGCCGACCGTCATCCCGCCGATGAACGGCAGCAGCTTCAGCCCGGTGTGCAACGCGTCGGAGCCGTTGATGCCCTGGAAGTACTGCGGCATCGTGAACAGCAGCCCGAAGATCGCGAACACCGACACCGTCAGCAGTACGGCGCCGCCGGTGAACACCCGCTCGCGAAACAGCCGCAGCTCGATCAGCGGCTCGGAGCACCGCCGCTGCCAGACCAGGAACCCGGCGATCAGTACGACGGCCAGCCCGAGGAACACGATCGTGACCGCGCCGGACCAGGACGTCTCGCCCGCCTTCGTCACGCCGTACACCAAGGTCGCCAGCCCGGCGCTGGACAGCACGATGCCGAGCCAGTCGATCGCCGGGCGTCGTGAGCTGCGCGACTCCGGCACCAGGAGCGTCACCGCGAGCGCGGCGAGGAACGCGATCGGGACGTTCATCAAGAAGATCCACTGCCAGCCGGCGTGGTCGAGCAGCAGACCACCGACGATCGGGCCGAGCGGCATACCGATGCTGTTGGCAACGACGAAGAAGCCGATCGCCTTCTTCCGCTCCTCCTCGGTGCGGAACAGCACGGTGATCAGCGAGAGCGCGACCGGAACGATCATCGCGGCACCGATGCCGAGGAACGCCCGCGCCGCGATCAGCTGACCGGCCGAGTCGGCGAGCGCGCAGGCAAGCGACGCGAGCCCGAACAGGGTGAGCGCGATCGCGATGATCCTGCGCCGCCCGTACCGGTCGCCGAGCAGACCGGCCGGCAGCAGCAGCGCGGCGAGCACCAGGTTGTAGCTGTTCGCCATCCACTGCAGCTGGCCGGTGGACGCGTCGAGGTCCTTCGCGAGGGTCGGCAGCGCGACGTTGAGCACGGTGGTGTCGAGACCGAGCACGAGTACGGCGAGACACAGCGCGATGAGCACACCGAACCGGCGGGCGCCGGTCAGTGTCGACTCCGGGGTGGTCGTGGTCATGAAATTCAAGTTATCAGAAGTTTGTGATACTTGCGATAAATCCGATTACTGTAAGCTTCAACCATGGCGGAGGAACCGAGCCGGGAGGCAGTCAGCCAGTTCGTCGAGCGCTTCGCGGGCGTGCTGGCGAACAGCGGCGTACCGACGATGTCGGCCCGGGTGATGGGCGCGATGCTGGTCAGCCCCGACGGCTCGCTGACCGCGGCCGAGCTCGCCGAATCCCTGAAGATCAGCCAGCCGGCGGTGTCCGGCGCGGTCCGGCAGCTACTCCAGGTCTCGTTCATCTCCCGCGAACGAATCCCCGGCTCCCGCAAGGACCACTACCGGATCCGCGAGGACGTCTTCGCCGCAATCCTCGAACGCCGCAACCTCGCCCTCAGCGAATGGGAATCCACCAGCCGCTCCGGCGCCACCCTCTTCCCCGCCGGCTCCCCCGTCGCCCACCGCCTCACCGAAGCCGCCGACTTCTTCGCCTTCATCCACGCCGACATGGACCAAATGATCAAGAACTGGCGCGCCGAACGACACCCATGAACCCCGAACTACGTGAAGAGCTGCTGCGACTGGTCGCAACGGACCAGCACGCGCGCCGGCGCCTCGACGAACACCCGCGCCTCACGAACGGCGTACCGGAGGAGGACCTGAGCACGGCCGAACGCCAGACGCTGGAGCAGTTGCTGATGGTGGACGCCGGCAACACCACGCGAATGAAGGAGGTCCTCGCCGCGCACGGTTGGCCTGGCTATGCCCTGGTCGGCTCGGACGGAGCGGAAGCGGCCTGGTTGCTGGTCCAGCATGCTGACCGGGATCCAGCGTTCCAGCGCCGCTGCCTCGAACTGTTGAGCGAGGCCGTGCGAGCAGGCGACGCCGATGCTGGTCACGAGGCCTACCTCACAGATCGGGTGCTGGTGGCTGAGGGCAAGCAGCAGGTGTACGGCACGCAGTTCCGGATGACGGGTGACGGTGCGTTGGAGCCACAGCCGCTGGCGGACCCCGACCAAGTCGACGTACGACGGCGGCAGGTGGGGTTGGGATCGCTTGAGGAATACCGGAAGCTGCTAGCTGATCGCCGGTCGGGGTAGGGGTGCTTGGAGTCGGTGGGCTACTGCTAGGGCGGTGGCGTCTGCGCCGTGGGGGGTGATTACTTGGGCGCCTACTGGGAGGCCGTTTGACAGGCCTGCCGGCACGCTGACTGCGGGGTGGCCGGTGACGTTGAAAGTCCAGCAGGGGTCGCCGGTGACGATGGATTGTTCGTGTTGGTTGTAGCCGTGGGCAACTGTCAGGGTTGTGGGGGTTATCAGGGCGTCGACCTGGGTGAAGAGGTCGGCGAGGGAGGTGTTGTTGTGGTCTCGGATTTCTCGTGCTCGTTGGACTTGAGCAGCTGTCATGCCTCGGCCGTTGTCGAGGGCTGACAGGACCGGCCAGGCTTCGTCGGTCGGGGCCAGGTCGAGCGGTGCGTCTACCACCTGTACGCCGCACTCGGCCAGACGCTGTCGGATCACTCGATCGACGCCTGCGTCCGGTGGGCAGGCGCCGAGCGTTGGGCGATACGCGACCCGCCACGGGCGCTGGTCGAGCGGTGGTACGGGCCAGTGGGGTAAGGCGGTTGGGTCCAGGCGGTGGGGGCCGGTGGTGAGGCTGGTCGCCTGGATCAGGTCGTCCAGGTCGGCGGCGAGGAAGCCGGCTGTGGTGAGTTCGCCTAAGCCTCCGCCGGTGGGGCGGGGGATGCGGCCGTACGTGCCTTTGAAGCCGACGATGCCGCAGAACGAGGCCGGGATGCGGAGTGAGCCGCCGCTGTCGCCGCCGGTTGCCAGGGGTACGACGCCTGCCGCGACCGCGGCTGCCCCGCCCGCTGTGGAACCGCCCGGTGAGCGGGTGAGGTCCCACGGGTTGCGGGTGTACTCGTGCCCGTTCCAGCCGAACGTCAGCGAGACCGCACCACTCCGCGCCCGGGTCGACCAGCCGATCGGGATCGCGCCGGCCGCGGTCAGGCGGGTCAGGATCGGCGACTCCGGCGGCGTACGCGCCTTCACCAGGAACGGGACGCCGGCCAGCGGTCCAGCAGGATCCACCCGCTCCGCCGCCCGGCGAGCTCCGTCGGCGTCCAGTTCCTCCAGGAAGTGCAGCACCGGATCCAACCGGCAGGCGGCGTCCAGGGCCTCCTCGACGACCTCCATCGCGGTCAGCTCGCCGGAGCGGACCAGCTCCGCGGTCCGGAGTGCGGTGCGCCGACTCATGTGGCGATCAGGCAGTAGGCGAAGGCGAGCCGGCGGTCCAGCCAGTCGGCTTTGACGGTGATGAGGTTGGTGCCCTCGGAGTACATGACGACCTCGCCGCCGGCGTGCCACTCCAGGGTCCGCGCCTTCACCGGTTGGTCGCCACCCCCTTCCCCGATCCCGGTGAGCCCGTCGAGCACGCCGACGAGCAACCGGCCCGCGGCCTTCGCGGCAAGCCGGGCGGGCGGGCCGCTCAACCATTCGGTACGACCCAGCACCTCAGGTCGACCGGGCTGGGTAATGCGCCAGTTGGGGCGGAGGACGGGGTGGGTCGAGGGGAGGCGGGTGATGGTGCCGAGTTCGGTGTTGGTGGCGTCTACGACCGACCAGGTGTGGTCGGACTGCGGGACGACCCGGCAGAGGAGTTGGGTCAGGCTGGGGTCGACGTACAGGGTGCGGTCGGGGCCGACGTACGCGCAGGGCTCGAGGACTCGGTCGTCTCTCGGGCCTGGTGGGACGCGGATCGCGTTCGGGCCCCAGTCGATGCGGTTGCGGGTGCGGGTCGCGGGGCGTTCGACGTTGCTGAGGGTGAACTCACGGACGGTCTCCCACTCGGGCACCCGCCGAGTCTACGTGCGGACGCACCCGGGTCGCGGCCCACAGCATCAGCGCCGCGAACAGTACGCCGACCACCCCGCAGGCGACCGAGATACTCGACAGGCTGATCAGCGCGCCGAACCCGGTCATCGCGAGCGGCATCAGTGCCTCGTCGGACAGGTTCACGATGCTGAAACTGCGCCCGAGGTACGACGGATCGACCGACTGCTGGAACGCCGCCGACAGCTGCGCCGACGCGATCCCCGCCGTACAGCCGATCATCGCCATCGCGACGAAGACGGCCAGCCGCGGCACCACCCCGATCATCGCGCACCCGGCCGCCTGCACGACCAGCGCCAGCAGCCCGGACCGCGCCAGGTCGGCCGGCTTCCACCGGATCGCCGCCAGCGCGCCGGCCGCGGCTGCGATCCCGGAGCAGGCCTCGAACCACCCGAACCAGGCCGGCCCCCAGCCCGCCCGGTGCGTGCGCTGCACCAGCCCGACCGCGAGCACCGGCCCGACGCACAGGTTCAGTCCGGAGAACGCGATCACCAGCGTCCGCGCCCGTACGTCGCGCCTCAGGTACGCGAACCCGTCCCGCAGATCCGCACGGACGGATCGTCCGGACGACGCCGGCTGGGGCAGCCGCGGCTTCACCACGAAGGCAAGCGCCAGCGCAATCACCACGAACGACGCCGCGTCCACCAGCATCACCGTGACCAGCCCGCCATTCGCGACCAGCAACCCACCCAACGGGGCACCCGCGAACGTCGCCAACCGCGTCGCCAGCTGCGTACCGGCCGACAGCTTCACCAGGTCCTCGGTGCGCACCATCCGGCGCGGCAGCGTCCCCGACGCGGGCGTGTAGAGCGCGTCGACCGCCCCGAACACGACCGCCACCGCGATCAGCAGCCCGAGCGACAACCCCCACGCCAGCACCGCCACCGAGGCGACGGCGAGTACGGCGATCCGCGCCAGGTTCGCGAGGATCATCGTCCGCCGACCGTCGAGCCGGTCCGCGAGCGCGCCGCCGTACAGCAGGATCAACGCCTTCGGCAGCGCGCCGACGCCCATCACCAGCCCGGCCCCGGCGGGGGTGGTGACCTGGGCCGCGCTCCAGGCGAGACCGACGTACCACGCGACGTCACCGGCCCAGGAGATCCCGGCCGACAGGATCCAGCCGTGCACCCGGCGGTCCCTCCGGAGCGGCGGGAAGACCGGGGCGCTCATGGCCGGGCGGGGACCGCGTGCGCGAAGAAGAACACGCGGTGCGCGTCCTCCCCCTCGGCCGGGTGGTCGTGGTACTCGCGGACCAGGTCCTCGATCCGTTCGCTGAGCTCGACGAGCTGCGCCGGCGTCAATGTGAGCCATCTCTCGGTCGCGTACGCCGCCCGCACCCAGGGCTCGTCGAACTCGTACCGGATGTCGAACCACTGCCGCACCTTGCCGACGTGGTGGGCCAGGTTCACGTCCTCCGCCGAGGCCGCGATCAGCTCCCCCGCCGGGTCGCCCTGGGCGTCGGCGATCGACCACGAGTACTCCGAGGTGTCGCCGAGCTTCCACCAGCGTTCGCGCCGGGTCTTCGCCAGTTCAGGCGCTTCGACGATCACGCCCGCGGACGCGAGAACCTTCAGGTGATGGCTGACGTTGCCGACAAGTTCTCCGGTCGCCCCGGCCAGCCGGGAAGCCGTCGCGGGACCGTCGACATGCAGCAGATCGAGCAGCCGGCGGCGCAGCGGATGGTGCATCGCGGCCAGCACGGACGGGGTCACGGACCGCCGGTTCGGAGGTGTCATGGACGTCACCGTAGCTTCCACAAGAACTCTTGCACAAGAGTTCTTGCACAACACCGAATACGCCCGAATCAATCAACACCAGACTGCTATACATAGCCACATCGTGAGATCGGATCTCAGGATGTAGGAATGGGAGTTGATTTGTCAGGCGCTGGCGCTGACGCTTGTGGACATGCTCGCTGCCCTCTCCACCCACCTCGTAGGTCGCATTCATGTCGACCTCGGGCGGATGCGCAGCGCCATCTGTTGTCCTTCGATGTTCTGACAGCCCCCTGATCATTCCCCGATCACCGCTGGGTGCGCACCGCGCGGAACACATCGAACCGACGACGCTTCGATCTCCCCGCCGCTGGTGAGCACCTGTCACGAGGACAAGGACACGCCCCGATGACTGCCGGCGTCACCACCCCTGCTGCCCGCAAGCCCGCCCGCCCGCGCAAGGGCAAGGGCGAAGGCCAGTGGGCACTCGGATACCGCGAGCCGCTGAACAAGAACGAAGAGAACAAGAAGAACGACGACGGCCTGAACGTCCGGGCCCGGATCGAGAACGTCTACGCGCACCGGGGATTCGACTCGATCGACCCCGCCGACCTGCGCGGCCGGTTCCGCTGGTGGGGGCTGTACACGCAGCGCAAGCCGGGGATCGACGGCGGCAAGACCGCGACGCTCGAGCCGGAGGAGCTGGACGACCGCTACTTCATGATGCGGGTCCGGGTCGAGGGCGGCCAGCTGACGACCGAGCAGCTCAAGGTGATCGCCGAGGTCTCGACGAAGTACGCGCGGGACACCGCCGACATCACCGACCGGCAGAACATCCAGCTGCACTGGATCGCGATCGAGGACGTACCGGCGATCTGGCAGGCGCTCGAGGCGGTCGGGCTGTACACCACCGAGGCGTGCGGCGACGTACCGCGGGTCGTGATCGCCAGCCCGGTCGCCGGCATCGCGGCGGACGAGATCATCGACCCGACGCCGGCCATCACCGAGATCGTCGACAAGTACATCGGCTCGGACGAGTTCTCGAACCTGCCGCGGAAGTTCAAGACCGCGCTCACCGGGCACCCGTCGCACGACGTCGTACCGGAGGTCAACGACATCGCGTTCGTCGGTGTCGTGCACCCGGAGCACGGCCCGGGCTTCGACCTGTGGGTCGGCGGCGGGCTGTCGACGAACCCGATGCTCGCGCAGCGGCTCGGCACCTGGATCCCGCGCGAGGAGGTCGCCGAGGCCTGGTGGGGCGTGACCAGCATCTTCCGCGACTACGGGTACCGGCGGCTGCGGACCCGGGCGCGGCTGAAGTTCCTGCTGCAGGACTGGGGCGTGGAGAAGTTCCGCGAGGTCCTGGAGACGAAGTACCTGAACCGGAAGCTGATCGACGGCCCAGCGCCCGAGGTGCCGGCCGTCCAGGGCGACCACATCGGTGTGCACAAGCAGAAGGACGGCAAGTACTACGTCGGCGTCGCGCCGGTCGTCGGCCGGGTCTCCGGTACGACGTTGGCGCAGGTCGCTGACGTCGTTGCGGCGCACGGGTCGAACCGGATCCGGACCACCGCGCAGCAGAAGCTGCTGGTGCTGGACGTCGAGGAGTCCCAGGTCGACTCGCTGGTGGCCGAACTGGACAAGCTCGGCTTCCAGGCGAAGCCGAGCGCCTGGCGGCGGAACACGATGGCCTGCACCGGGATCGAGTTCTGCAAGCTGGCGATCGTCGAGACCAAGGCGAAGGCGGCGCAGCTGATCAACGAGCTCGAGGAGCGGATCCCCGACCTCGACGTACCGATCACGGTGAACGTGAACGGCTGCCCCAACTCGTGCGCCCGGATCCAGGTCGCGGACATCGGGCTCAAGGGCCAGCTGGTGCTGGATGCCGACGGCAACCAGGTGCCCGGGTACCAGGTGCACCTCGGCGGCGGTCTCGGGCTGGACGCCGGCTTCGGCCGGAAGCTCCGCGGTCACAAGGTCACCGCGGACGGCCTCACCGACTACGTCGAGCGCATCACCCAGAACTACCTGAAGGAGCGCAACGAGGGCGAGCGGTTCGCCCAGTGGGTCACCCGGGCGGACGAGGAGGCTTTGGCATGAGCGAACGTGCGGCACCACTGTACTGCCCGTACTGCGGAGACGAGGACCTCAGGCCCTCCGAAGAAGGCCATGGCGCGTGGGAGTGCCGGCCGTGTGCACGGGTGTTCCAGCTGAAGATGATCGGGTTGCGGGTGACGGTGGAATGAGCGACTTGAAGACGATCGCCGAGGAGGCGAACGAGCGGCTCGCCGACGCGTCGGCGGTCGAGGTGCTCGCCTGGGCGCGCGAGACCTTCGGCGACGACCTCGTCGTCACCGCCTCGATGGCCGACGGTGCGCTCCCCCACCTGGCGGCGCAGGCCGCGCCCGGGGTCGACGTACTGTTCCTCGACACCGGCTACCACTTCGCCGAGACGATCGGGACCCGGGACGCGGTGGCCGCGACGCTGCCGATCCACCTGATCAACGCCACCCCGAAGCAGACCGTGGCCGAGCAGGACGCGGAGTACGGCGAGAAGCTGCACGACCGCGACCCGAACAAGTGCTGCGCGCTCCGCAAGGTCGAGCCGCTGAACCGGTACCTGTCCGGGTACAAGGCGTGGGTCACCGGCATCCGCCGCGAGGAGGCGCCGACCCGCGCGAACACGCCGGTCGTCGAGTACGACGAGAAGCGCGACATGGTGAAGTTGAACCCGATCGCGCCGTGGACGCAGGACGACCTGGACGCCTACATCCAGGACAACGGCGTACTCGTGAACCTGCTGCAGTACGACGGCTACCCGTCGATCGGCTGCGAGCCGTGCACGCAACGCGTCGCGCCGGGCGAGGACCCGCGCAGCGGCCGCTGGGCGGGCACCGGCAAGGTGGAATGCGGGTTGCACACATGACCGCAACCGTTACTGAGTTGGACGCTCTGGAGAGCGAATCGATCTTCGTGTTCCGCGAGGTCGCGGCGGAGTTCGAGCGGCCGGTGATCCTGTTCTCCGGCGGCAAGGACTCGATCGTGATGCTGCACCTGGCGCGGAAGGCGTTCGCGCCCGCGGGCGTGCCGTTCACGCTGTTGCACGTCGACACCGGGCACAACTTCCCGGAGGTGCTGGCGTACCGCGACTCCGTGGTCGAGCAGTTGGGCCTGCGGCTCGAGGTCGCGAGTGTCGAGGACTACATCGCCGACGGCCGGCTGCGGGAGCGGACCGACGGGACCCGGAACCAGCTGCAGACGATTCCGTTGCTCGACGCCATCAACCAGCACCGCTTCGACGCGGTGTTCGGCGGCGGCCGGCGGGACGAGGAGCGGGCCCGGGCGAAGGAGCGGATCTTCAGCCTGCGCGACGAGTTCGGCCAGTGGGACCCGCGCAACCAGCGCCCCGAACTGTGGTCGCTGTACAACGGCAAGCACCGGCCGGGCGAGCACGTCCGGGTGTTCCCGCTGTCCAACTGGACCGAGCTGGACATCTGGAACTACATCGAGCGCGAGCAGATCCCGCTGCCGTCGATCTACTACGCCCACCAGCGCGACGTGTTCGAGCGCGACGGCATGTTGCTTGCCGTCGGCCCCTACTCGCGGCCGCGCGACGGCGAGACCGTCGCCCAGCGCACCGTCCGGTACCGGACGGTCGGAGACATGTCCTGCACCGGTGCCGTCGCGTCCACCGCGACGACCGCCGCGGACGTGGTCGTCGAGGTTGCGGCCAGCGAGATCACCGAGCGCGGCGCGACCCGCGCCGACGACCGGGCCAGCGAGGCCGCGATGGAAGACCGCAAGCGAGAGGGGTACTTCTGATGAGCACGCTCCTCCGCCTGGCGACCGCGGGATCGGTCGACGACGGCAAGTCGACCCTGGTCGGCCGGCTGCTGCACGACTGCAAGGCGATCCTCGCCGACCAGATCGCACACGTGAAAACCGTCTCTGAAGCCCGCGGCGGCGATTTCGACTTCGCGCTGCTCACCGACGGCCTGCGGGCCGAACGCGAGCAGGGCATCACGATCGACGTCGCCTACCGGTACTTCGCCACCGACAAGCGCTCGTTCATCCTGGCCGACTGCCCCGGGCACGTGCAGTACACCCGGAACACCGTCACCGGCGCCTCGACCGCCGACGTGGTCATCATCCTGGTCGATGCCCGGCACGGCGTCCTCGAGCAGACCCGCCGGCACCTCGCGGTCGCCGGTCTGCTCCGGGTACCGCACGTCGTACTCGCGGTGAACAAGATCGACCTGGTCGGGTACGACGAGGCCGTGTTCACCAAGATCGCCAAGGACGTCAACGAGGTCGCCGACCAGCTCGGCATCGCCGACATCCAGGCCATCCCGGTCTCCGCGCTGGTCGGCGACAACGTGGTCGACCACTCCACCCAGACCTCCTGGTACGACGGGCCGACGCTGCTGGAATACCTGGAGAACGCGAACGGCCGCACCGACACGTCGCGGCAGCCGCTGCGGTTCCCGGTGCAGTACGTGATCCGCCCGCAGACCGACGACGAGTACCGCGACTACCGCGGCTACACCGGAACCGTTGCCTCCGGCACCGTCACGGTCGGCGACCCGGTCATCGTGCTGCCGGCCGGCCGCCGCACGTCGATCGCCGGCATCGACCGGCCGGTCGTCACCGCCACCGGCACCGCGGTCGCCGAACGGCCCTCCGCGATCGCCGGCGAGGCCGTCACGGTCCGGCTCGCCGACGACCTCGACGTCGCCCGCGGCTCGGTCATCGTCGCCGCCGACGCCTCCCCCGGCACCCGCCGGGAGCTGGCCGCCACCGTGAGCTGGTTGTCCGACCGGCCACTGACCGTCGGGGCCCGGGTGCTGATCAAGCACACCACCACCACCGCACAGGCGATCGTCACCAAGATCACCGGCGCGCTGGACCTCGACACCCTCGGCGTCATCGACGCCGCCGAGCTCGCCCTGAACGACATCGGCAAGGTGCAACTCAAGATCGCCGCACCGCTGGCCGCCGACCCGTACTCCCGCAACACCATCACCGGATCGTTCCTGCTGATCGACGCCCACGACGGGTGGACGCTGGCAGCCGGCATGATCGACGACGAAGAAGGGGAACTGCTGTGACTGCTCCAGCGCTCGTGATCCTCGCCCACGGCAGCCGCGACCCGCGCTCGGCCGCCACCGTCCACGCCCTCGTCAAGTGCCTGCGCGAGCTGCGTGACGATCTGCGGATCGAAGCCTCCTTCCTCGACCACTGCCCGCCGACGCCGTACCAGGTGCTCGGGAAGCTCGCCGCCGAGGGCGTCGAGGAGGTCGTCGTCCTGCCGCTGCTGCTGTCGGCCGCGTACCACGCGCGGATCGACGTACCGGCCGTCATCGACGAGGCGCGCAGCCGGTTCCCGGGCCTGCGGGTGATCGCCTCCGACGTGCTCGGGTACGACGACACGCTGCTCGACGTACTCGACCGCCGGATGCGCGCCGAGCTCAAGGGCGGCCGGGTGCGGGAGCTGGACGCGCTGGTGCTGGCGTGCGCCGGGTCGAGCGACTCGCACGCGAACGCGAGTGTCACGCGGCTGGCTCGGCTGTGGGGTCAGCGGCACAAGCTGCCCGTCACCGCCGCCTTCGTCTGCGCGGCGTCGCCGTCGCCCGCCGAGGCCGTCCTGCAGTGGCGGCTGGAGGGCCGGCGCCACGTCGCGGTCGGCTCGCTCTTCCTCGCGCCGGGCGTCTTGCCGGATCGTGCCGAGTCCACCTCGCGCCGGGCCGGCGCCGTCGCGGTGTCGCGTCCGCTGGGTGTCAGCGCCGAGGTGGCCCGGCTGGTCATGCTCCGGTACGGCGTCGCCGGCCTGGACCTCCTGACCCTGGAGCCCGCGCCGCGGCCGGTGCTCGCCCGCCCGGAGCTCGTCCGTACCGCCTGACCGGCGGACCGCTCCCACTCACCAACCTGTCCGACGCAGCCGGCTCGGATCGCAGGTTGGCGAGTGGTGGAGGTCCGCTCAGCGCCGGAACCGCTGTGGGTCGACGAAGGAGGCGTCCGTGTAGGGCGTCTCCTTCGTTGTCTGCTGGGCGAGCAGTTCGCCGATTCCGGCGCAGTGCTTGAAGCCGTGGCCGCTGTCGCCGCCGGCGATCAGCACGCGGTCGTCGTACCGTCCGGCCAGGAACTGGCCGTCGAGCGAGTCCGTGACCATGCACGGCATCAGCTTGACCGGCTCGGGGTCGAGGTCCGGGAAGTGTTGTGCGATCGCGGCGGACAGTTCGGCGATGTCCTTGCGCGGGTGGATGTAGCGGTCCAGCTCGTCCGGGTCGACGTCGCGGTCGCGGTCGGCGCCGTCGAGGCCGACCTTGACCAGGAAGTCCTCGTCGGAGCCGTGGCCCCAGAGACCGCGGCCGTCGGCGAACTCCCAGATGAAGGACGGGAAGTTCCGCAGCTGGAACGCGTCCGACGCCGGGTCCTTGGGCTGGAACCAGAACAGCGGCGTACGGCGTGGTGAGAGGGTCACGTCCGGTACGAGTTTGCTCAACCAGGCACCGGTCGCGATCACGACCTGCTGGGCAGTGATGGTGGTGGTCGGCGTACGAACCGTCACGCCGTCGGGCCGTACGTCGATCGCCGTCACCATCGTGTGCGGATAGACGGTCGCGCCGAGCCGCTCGGCCTCGGCGACATGCGCGCGGACGGTCGGCTCGGCGTAGCAGATGCCCGCGTCCGGGTCCCAGACCGCGACATCGTCCGTCGCCAGGTCGTACTGCGGGAACCGCTCGTGCAGCTCGTCGTGGGTGAGGTCGGTCGTCCGGGCACCCGCTGCCGCCCGTGCACCTTTCACCGGCTGGCTGTCCGGGGCGCCGACGTTGAGGGAACCGGTCTGCCGGACGTACGTCGCTCGCGTCCGCTCCCCCAGCTCCGTCCACAACGCCAGCGACTTCCGCGCGATCGCGGTCAGCCCGGGATGCTCCATACACGCCACCCGAAACAGCCGGGTCGTCCCGTGCGACGACCCGAACGCGTGCCCGATCCCCTGCCGCTCGATCCCCACGACATCGACCCCACGAGCAGCCAACCGCCACAAAGCCGCCGACCCGAACGCCCCCAGCCCCACCACCACAACATCCGCCATACCCGCGACCCTATAGGCCGACCATGGCCATTCCGGCGGGGTTGTAGCGGTTGCCTTGGACGCCTACGCGGGTGGCGAGGGTGTTGAGATCGGCCAGCTCGTCGGCGGAGAGGGCGACCTGGGTGGCGGCACTGTTCTCGTCGATGCGTTCGCGGCGGCGGGTGCCCGGGATCGGCACGATCCACGGCTGCTGGGCGAGCAACCACGCGAGCGCCACCTGACCCGGCGTACACCCCTTCGGCTCGGCGAGGGAGCGGACATAGCCGACCAAGGCCTCGTTGGCAGTCAGGTTGTCCGCCTCGAAACGCGGGACCCGGTGGCGGATGTCGCCCGCACTGAACTCGGTCGACGTGCCCACCGTCCCGGTCAGGAACCCCTTCCCCAACGGGCTGAACGGCACGAACCCGATCCCGAGCTCCGCACACGTAGGCAGCACCTCGGGCTCAGGATCGCGCGTCCACAGCGAGTACTCGCTCTGCAGCGCGGTCACCGGATGTACGGCGTGCGCGCGCCGGATCGTCGCCGCGCCCGCCTCGGACAACCCGAAGTGCCGCACCTTCCCGGCCTGTACGAGCTCGGCCACCGTCCCGGCGACGTCCTCGATCGGGACCTCGGGGTCGACCCGGTGCTGGTAGAACAGGTCGATCACGTCGATCCCGAGCCGGCGCAGCGACTCGTCCGCGACGCGGCGGATCTGCTCCGGGCGGGAGTTCGTGCCGAGCATCTTCCCGTCCTGGATGTTCCACCCGAACTTCGTCGCGATCACCACCTGGTCCCGCACCGGCGCCAGCGCCTCGCCGACGAGTTCCTCGTTCACGTACGGCCCGTACACCTCGGCCGTGTCGAAGAACGTGACGCCGTGCTCCACGGCGTACCGGATGACGCCGATCATGTCGGCGCGGTCACCGGGGTTGGGGCCGAGTCACTGCGAGTACCCCATGGCTAGCGTGATATCTTGATAGCTATGGCGAAGGACGTGACCAAGAACATCCTGCTGCGGCTCGATCCGGAGCTGGCCGATCGGCTGCAGACGGTGGCGTCGGTGGAGGGGCGGTCGGTGTCGGACGTGGCCCGCGAGGCGATCGCGGCGCTGGTGGATCAGCGGCGCCAGGACGCCCAGTTCAGCCGGCTGCTCGAGGAGAACCTGACCCGCCACGAGGAATCACTGCGCCGGCTGCGTGGAGAGGACTGATGCGACACCTCGGCCGGTACGACGTACTCGCCGTCGCGGCACGCGTCCTGCGTTGCGCGTCCGACGACGTCGTACGCCGGTCGGACCTCGACGCGATCGACCGGGTGCTGGCCGACGTACGGCGGACGGGCGGGCTGGCGGAAGCGGCCGGCGTACTGCTCGCGGGGCTGGTGGAGGCGCGCCCGTTCGACGGCGCGAACCGGGTCGTCGCGGTCGCGGTGGTGCTGCAGTTCGTCTCGCTGAACCGGGCCGACCTGCAACTCGAGCCGGTCGCGGACGTCGACGACCTGCTCGACCGGATCGCCGCCGGCACGGCGGGGCAGACCGAGGCCGTCGCGTTCGTCCGCAGCCGGCTGGACCACCGTCCGGTCGCCGCGGAGGACCTGCAGGAGGAGCTGCGGATCGAGCTGCTGCTGTCCGAGGAGGCCCTGGCCTTCGACGTCCAAGAGGAATGGTGGAGGGGAATCCGGATGTACGAACAGTTCAGCCAGGAAGCCCGGCAGGTCATCGTGCTGGCGCAGGAGGAGGCCCGCGGCCTCGACCACGTGTACGTCGGCACCGAGCACCTGCTGCTCGGCGTGATCGCGCAGGGATCGCCCGTCGCCTCGAAGGTGCTGGCCGACCTGGGCATCACGGCACCCGCGGTGCGCGACCTCGTCGTCGAGATCATCGGCCGCGGCAAGAGCGGCGCGGGCACCGGCGCGATCCCGTTCACGCCACGGGCGAAGAGCACGTTCGAGTTCGCCTGGGGCGAGGCGCGGGCGCGCGGCGCGGAGCAGGTCGGCCCGGAGCACGTCCTGCTCGGCGTACTGCACGACGCCGACGGTGTCGGCGGCCAGATCCTCACGAAGCTCGCCGAGGACGTGGAGGAGGTACGGCGCGAGCTCGAACAGCGGATGAACTGGCGCCGCCGGTCCGAGTCCGTAGTCGCCGAGGTGGCGGCGGAGCAGGCCGGGGCGTGGCAGACGTACGGCCGCCGGCACCACCTCATCGCCGAGCTGAACTCGGTGCTGGACGAGAACGAGCGCCTGCACGAGCAGGTCGCGCGACTCCGCGACCTGCTCCGCCGGCACGGCGTCGACCCGGACAGCTGACCTCAGGTGGCGGCCAGGCGCTTCTTCTCCTTCTCGACGTCGAAGTCGGCGGCCGGCCACTCCGGGTTCAGTTCCTTCAGCGTCTCGAGCAGGATCGTGGTGACCGCCCAGTTCCGGTACCACTTGCGGTCGCTCGGGATCACGTACCACGGTGCGTCCGCGGTGTTACAGCGCTCGATCGCCGCGTGGTACGCGTCCATGTAGTCCGGCCACAGCTGACGCTCGTCGACGTCGCTCGGGTTGTACTTCCAGTGCTTGGTGGCGTCGTCCAGGCGCGCCTCGAGCCGGGTGCGCTGCTCGTCGGGCGAGATGTGCAGGTAGCACTTCACGATCTTCACGCCGCTCGCGGTCAGCTCGGCCTCGAACTCGTTGATCTGGTCGTAGCGCCGGGTCCAGACGTTCGGCGTGACGAGCTCGCGGACACGGGCGATCAGTACGTCCTCGTAGTGCGACCGGTCGAAGATGCCGATCATGCCGCCGCCCGGTACGGCCTGCCGGATCCGCCACAGGAACCCGCGGCGCTTCTCGGCCGGCGTCGGCGCCTTGAACGAGGTGATCTTCAGGCCCTGCGGGTCCATCAGCCCCGCGCCGTGCCGGATCACGCCGCCCTTACCGGAGGTGTCCATCCCCTGCAGCACCAGCAGGATGCTCCGCTCCCCGCCGCTGCGTCCCTCGGCGAACAGCCGCTCCTGCCAGTCCGACACCTCGGCGCCGAGACCCGCCAGGGCCTCCTTGCCGTCGTCCTTGCTGCCGCCGAACCCGGCCGTCGACCGCGTGTCGTACGTCGTCAGGTCGATCTCGCCGGCCGGTACCCGCAAAAGCTCGCGCAGTCCCCCACCGGCCACCGGCCCCGGCGCCTTGTTCACGGCAGCCTTCGCAGCCTTCACGACCGGCTTCTTGGACGCCTTCTCGCCCTTCTTCTGCTTCGCCATTCCCTCATCCTGCCTCATCGGGCGGCGAGTTCCCCGTCACGCAGCGCGGGCCAGCGCAATCAGCCGGGACAGCGCGCGCAGGTACTTCTTCCGGTACCCGCCCTTGAGCATGTCCTTGGAGAACAGCTCGTCCAGCGGTACGCCGCTCGCCAGCAGCGGCAGGTTCCGGTCGTACATCCGGTCCGCGAGGACCACCATCCGGAGTGCGACGTTCTCGTCGGTGAGCGGGCGGACGTCGGTGATCGCCACGGTCTCGACCCCGTCGAGGAGCGCGCCGTACTTGCTCGGGTGCAGCTCCGCGAGGTGCCGGTGCAGGTCGACGAAGTGGTCGCACGACGCGTTCCGGCGTACGGCGGCCTCGTACTCGACCTTCTCGTCCGGCCAGGGGTCGGGGGCGGACGGGAGACCCCGGTGGCGGTAGTCGGGGCCGTCGATCCGGCGTACGTCGAAGCGGGCGGCCAGGGCCTGGATCTCGCGGAGGAAGTCGACCGCCTGGAACCGGCCCTCGCCGAGCTTGTCCGGGAGCGTGTTGGACGTGGCGGCGAGCTCGACGCCGGCGTCCGCCAACTGGGCCAGGAGGCGGGAGATCAGCATCGTGTCGCCGGGATCGTCCAGTTCGAACTCGTCGATGCAGATCAGGCGGTAGCTCGAGAGGCTTTCTACTGCCGCGCGTAGGCCTAGGGCGCCGACGAGGTTCGTGAGTTCTACGAAGGTGCAGTACATCTTCGGGGCGGCTGCTTCGTGCCAGAGCGAGGCGAGGAGGTGGGTTTTGCCTACTCCGAATCCTCCGTCCAGGTAGATGCCCTGTTTGCCCGGGTCCGGGGAGGAAGGGCGGAGGCGGGACCAGAGGGAGCGGGTGGGGCGCGGGCTCGCGAGTTGGGTGGCGCGGGCCTCCAGGGCGGTCAGGGCCTCGGCCTGGGTTGGTTCGTCCGGGTTTGGGCGGTACGTCGTGAAGCGGGCGTCGGCGAACCGCGGTGGCGGGACGCACTCCGAAAGCAAGCGGTCGGGACTGACCTCGGGCCACTGTTCGCTCAACCGCACCACCATGGCCCCAACCCTACAAAGTCGTGCCGTCTAGGCTCGCGCGCATGACCAACAACTGGCTCCGCCCGCTCGGGTCGACCGGGCTCACCGTTTCGGCCGTCTGCGCCGGCGGCAGCGGCATCGCGGGCATGCCCGCCGTCTTCGGGTACGACGTGACCGCACAGGAGGCCGTCGACCTCGTACTGCGGGTCTTCGACAGCCCGCTCAGCTGGATCGACACCTCCAACGGGTACGGCGACGGGACCAGCGAGACCCGGATCGGCCAGGCGATCCGCGAGTACGGCGGGCTGCCCGACGGGTTCCTGGTCGCGACCAAGGTGGACGCTCGCGATGGCGACTACTCAGGTACGAGAGTCCGGGCGAGTGTTGCCGAGAGCAAGGAACGGCTCGGGCTGGACGACCTGCCGCTGGTCTACCTGCACGACCCGGAGGCGCACGACTTCGACACGATGCGGGACGCCGTCGACACGCTGATGCAACTCCGCGCGGACGGCGAGATCGGCCACGTCGGGCTGGCCGGCGGCGACACCCGCGAGCTGTCCCGGTACCTCGGCCTCGGCGGGTTCGAAGTACTGCTGGTGCACAACCGGTGGAGCCTCGTCGACCACTCCGCCGACCGGATCTTCCGCCGGGCCCGCGCCGACGGCATCGCGGTCGTGAACGCGGCCGTGTACGGCGGCGGCATCCTGGCGAACCCGGCCGGCGCGACGAAGTACGCCTACCGCGAGGCGCCGTCCGCCCTGCTCGAGGCCGTCACCGCGATGGACGACGCCTGCCGCGAGTACGGCGTCGACCTCGCCACCGCGGCGCTCCGGCACTCGGTGGACGATCCGGGCATCGCCGGCACGGTCGTCGGGATCACCAAGCCCGCCCGGGTCGACGCACTGACCAAGGCGCTCGCCGTGGACCTCCCCGACGAGCTGCTTAACCGGTTAGGTAACCTGCTTCCGGACGAGCAACACTGGGTCGAGAAGGAGACGACGTGACGAACGGCTTCCCGAGCGGGTTCACCTGGGGCGCGGCCACCGCGTCGTACCAGGTCGAGGGCGCGATCCACGCGGACGGGCGCGGCCCGAGCATCTGGGACACGTTCGCGAACACCCCGGGCGCGATCGCGGACGGCAGCACCGGTGACGTCGCCGACGACCACTACCATCGATTCGCCGACGACATCAGGCTGCTGGCCGGCCTCGGACTGACGGCGTACCGGTTCTCGATCGCCTGGCCGCGGATCATGCCGGCGAACATCGTGAACCAGCCCGGGCTGGACTTCTACCGCCGGCTCGCGGAGACCTGCCTGGCGAACGGCGTGACGCCGTACGCGACGCTCTACCACTGGGATCTGCCGCAGCCGCTCGAGGACGCCGGCGGCTGGCTGGTGCGCGACACCGCCGAGCGGTTCCGCGACTACGCCGCCGTCACCCACGACGCGCTGTCGGACGTGGTCAAGCACTGGATGACGCTGAACGAGCCGTGGTGCTCGGCGTTCCTCGGGTACGGCAACGGCGAGCACGCGCCGGGCCGGACCGAAGGCGCCGGCGCGCTGAAGGCCGTCCACCACCTGCTGCTCGGGCACGGGCTCGCACTGGACGCGATCCGCACCGAGGGCGGCACGTACGGCATCGCGCTGAACCCGGCGCCGATCCACGCCGCCACCGACTCCCCCGCCGACCGCGACGCGGCCCGCCGGATCGACGGGCTGCGCAACCGCCTCTTCCTGGAGCCGCTGCTGTCCGGCCAGTACCCGGCGGACGTGCTCGAGGACACCGGCATGACCGACTGGTTCGCGGCACAGGAGGCGGACCTGCCGCTGATCGGGGCGCCGCTGGACTTCATCGGCGTGAACTACTACTGCCCGACCACGGTCGCCGCCCCGGACGGGCCGATCTCCACTCCCGGACCGTCGACGCAGCCCGGCAGCGAGAACGTCCTCACCGTCGACACCGGCCTGCCGAAGACCCAGATGGGCTGGCCGATCCAGGCGTCCGGGCTGCGCGACATCCTGGTCTCCATCAACAAACTCGCGCCGGAGCTCCCGTTGTACGTCACCGAGAACGGGTCGGCGTACCCGGACGTGGTCACCGCGGACGGCCAGGTCGAGGACCACGAACGGCTCGACTACCTCCAGCAACACGTTGCCGTCTGCAAGGACCTGGTGTCCGAGGGATTCCCGCTCAAGGGCTACTTCGCCTGGTCCCTGCTCGACAACTTCGAGTGGGCCTGGGGCTACAGCCGCCGCTTCGGCATCGTGTACGTCGACTACGCGACCCAGCAACGCATCGTCAAGAAGAGCGGCCGCTGGCTGCAGCAGTTCGTCCGCGCGGACGCGTGACACCCACCAACCCCGGCAGCGAGGGATCCCCAGGCCATCACAATCGCGACCGCAGCGCCCGGCCACGACTGAGATCGCGAGGAACGACCAATTGTGATGGCCTGGGGAGCCGCATCGCTTGACCTCAACAAATGTTGAGGTTCTAGCGTTCTCGGTGTGAAAGCGATCAGACTGCATGCGTTCGGTCCGGCGGAGAACCTGGTGTACGAGGAGGTCCCGGACCCGGTGCCGTCCGCCGGGACCGTTCTCGTCGAGGTCGAGGCCGCCGGGGTCCACCTCGTCGACACGATGATCCGGTCCGGGGCCACCGGCGGCAGCCCGATCCCGGTGCCGGACCTGCCCACGATCCCGGGTCGCGAGGTCGCCGGACGGGTGCGCGAGGCCGGCCCGGGCGTCGACCGGTCGTGGATCGGCAAGCGGGTCGTCGTACACCTCGGCATGGTCCCCGGCGGCTACGCCGAACTCGCGGTCGCGAAGGTCGAGTCGCTGTACGAACTCGCGGACCACGTCGACGCCGCACAGGCAGTCGCCGCCATCGGCACCGGCCGTACGACGGCCGGCATCCTCCAGCAGGCGCACCTCACGATGGAAGACGTCGTACTCGTCACCTCAGCCGCCGGCGGCATCGGCAGCTACCTGATCCAGACGGCGCGGAACGTCGGCGCGGTCGCGATCGGCCTCGCCGGCGGCCCATCGAAGGTCGAGGCCGTGCGCTCGCTCGGAGCACAGTACGCGATCGACTACCGGGACCCGGAGTGGGCTCAGGCACTGAAGGACGCGCTGGACGGCCAGGAGATCACGGTCCTGCTGGACGGCGTTGGCGGCACCAGCGGCCGGCAGGCCTTCGACCTGCTCGGCCCCGGCGGCCGCGCGTTCCTGTTCGGCTGGTCGGGCGGCGGCCCGATCGAGTTCACCCACACCGACCTGATGACCCGCGGCCTCACCGTCGGCTGGGCCCTCGGCGCCAAACTGGCCCGCCGCCTCCGCGAACTCGAATCAGCCGCCCTCGAAGAAGCCACCACCGGCCGCTGGCGAGCCCTCACCACCACCTTTCCGCTCTCCGAAGCAGCAGCCGCCCACCGTGCTCTCGAGACCAGAGCAACCACCGGCAAAGTCGTCCTCACCACCTGACGATCGCGCAAGGCCTGCTTCAGGCTGTGATGTCGTCGGGTTCCTCGGTGCGCGCTTCGTGCTCGCGGATTCGTCGTTCGGTGTCGTCCATGTCCGAGCGCAGCCGGGCGGCGATCTCGGCCGCTTGGACTCGGACCTCGTCGGCCGTCAGCAGACCTGCCGGTGGATCCCCCTCGCGCTCCCAATAGTCGTCGGACACGAAGAACAGGTCCCGCGCCGCGACGTACTCCTCACGCGACAAGAAGTGACACCGCGAGAACCTGAACAAGGGCCGGCACAACACCTTGAAGTCCGCTGCCGACAACCGCCCTTGCCCCACGGCCTCCGCCAACGACACGAAACCCTCGGCTTCCCGCATCACACCTCCTGCAGCGAGCGCATCCGGACGGCGATCGCCGCTGCCTTCTCCCGCACCTGCTCAGCCGTCAGCAAATCCGACGGCGTCTCCCCCGGACTCTCCCAATAGTCGTCCGCCACGAAGAACAGGTCCTGCGCAGCGTGGAAATGCTCTGAGGACTTGAACCATCCCGGCGTGTCTGTGAACAACGGCAGACAGATCCGCTTGAACTCCCCAGCCGACAACCGCCCCTCCGCCACTGCATCCGCCAGAACCAGGAACGGCTTCAATTCGTTCACCACAACCTTCTCCAGCTTTCACTAGGCACCGTTGCGGGGGGCGTACATGATGATGGCTACGCCGAGGAGGCAGATGGTGGCGCCGGTGAGGTCGTAGCGGTCGGGTTTGAAGTGGTCTACGAGCATGCCCCAGGCGAGGGAGCCGGCGACGAAGATGCCGCCGTACGCCGCCAGGATGCGGCCGAAGTTGGCGTCCGGCTGGAAGGTTGCGACGAAGCCGTAGGCGCCGAGGGCAACTATTCCGGCGGCGATCCAGAGCACGCCGCGGTGTTCGCGCCAGCCCTGCCAGATCAGCCAGGCGCCGCCGATCTCGGCGATCGCGGCGAGCACGAACAGCAGGATCGAACGCAGTACGGTCACGCCTGGCCGCCCAGCTCGACGAACGGGAGCGGGCAGGACGGGTCGCCCGCGCAGGTCTCCAGGTCGTCGCAGCCGGCGGCGATCCCGGCGCGCAGGGTCTCGGCGATGACCGTCAGGTCGGCGATCTTGGCTTCCACGTCCACCAGTTTCTCCCGGGCCCGCGCCTGCAGCCCGGCTCCCTCGCCGCGGCCGTGCCGATGTCTCGCGGCGTCGAGCAGTTCGGAGACCTCGGTGAGCGTGAAGCCGAGGCGTTGCGCGGACTTGATGACGCGCAGCGTGGCGACGGCTTCGGCCGAGTAGATGCGGTGGCCGCCGAGGCTGCGGTCCGGTTCGTCGAGGAGGCCGCGACGTTCGTAGTACCTGACGGTTTGCAGGTTGACGCCGGCGGCGGCCGCGAGTTCGCCGGCTCTCATTGGGGGAAGCCGTCGAGTACGGCGGTGCGGGCCGGTGGGACCGTGATGCGGAGGGTGGTGGCGCCGGTGAAGGTGAAGAAGGAGCAGCACTCGGACTCGCGGGCGATCAGGTCTGCCGTTGTTTCGCGGGCGTCCGGGTCGAGGGTGAGTTCGAGGGTACGGGCGTCGACGCGCTCGGCGTGCCGGAGGTGGTCGGCGAAGAGCTGAGCGAACTCGGCGATCCGGAGCGGTTGCTCCGCGGTGGGCAAGGTGCAGGCATCGGGTACGTCCATGTGATCGACGGTAAACCTGTACCCAGGTACCGGATGCAAGTCCTTACGGCTGCTGCGTCAGCGTGAAGCTGACCGCGCCGAAGCTGACCCGGTCCCCCGGGCGGACCCGGACGGTGGTCGTGATCCGGAGGTCGTTCACACAGGTCCCGTTCATCGACCCGAGATCACGGAGCAGCCAGCCCTCCCCGACGTACCGCAGCTCGGCATGGAACCGGGACACCGTCACGTCCCCCAGCCGCAGCGTCGCCCCGGGACCGCGGCCGACCCGCACAGTGGGAGATCCGGGTGCGGGCAGCGCGAGCGCGGGAGGTGCCGGTGTGGGCGCCTTCCGGACCACCGACAGCCGAGCGAGCACGTCCCAGCGCGGGACGCTGCGGGACGGGCGGTCGAGCGCGAGCCGCGGGAGCTTCTCGCGCAGGTTGCGCGTGATCGTGGTGACGCGGGACTCGCGGCGGGGCAGGTCGCGGAGGACGTCGGCCAGTTCGCCATGGGTCTGGGCGCGGAGTACGACGTTCATCCGGCGGACGAAGGTGTCGTGGGAGAGGCGGCCCGACCCCGCGCCGTCGCGCAGGACGGAGAGCGCGCGGTCACGCTCCGCGTCCGACGGACGCGTACCCACCCCGAGCGAGCTCATACAGGCATTGTCCGAGGCAACTCGCGTCTCGTCCACCTGTGATGTGCCTGGGAAGTGTCAGCGGCGTGGGACAGAATGACTGCATGCGACTGCCAGTGATGCCTCCGGTCAAGCCGATGCTCGCCAAGCCGGTGAAGGAGATCCCGCGCGGCGACCTGTCCTACGAGCCGAAGTGGGACGGGTTCCGGTCGATCATCTTTCGCGACGGCGACGAGGTGGAGATCGGCAGCCGGAACGAGAAGCCGATGACGCGGTACTTCCCCGAGCTGGTCGAGGCGGTCAAGGCGAACCTGCCGGAGCGCTGCGCGATCGACGGTGAGATCATCGTGATCGGCGGGTCCGGCGACCGGCTCGACTTCGAGGTGCTGCAGCAGCGCATCCACCCGGCCGCGAGCCGGGTGAACATGCTGTCCGAGAAGACCCCGGCCCGGTTCGTCGCGTTCGACCTGCTGGCGCTCGGTGACGACGACTACACGGAGCGCCCGTTCGCGGAACGCCGTACCGCGCTGCTCGACGCGCTGGCCGGCGCGAAGGAGCCGATCCACGTGACCCCGGCGACCGCGGACCACGACACCGCCGCGCGGTGGTTCGAGCAGTTCGAGGGCGCCGGCCTCGACGGGCTGATCGCCAAGCCCCTCGACGGCACGTACCAGCCGGACAAGCGGGTGATGTTCAAGATCAAGCCGGAGCGTACGGCGGACTGCGTCGTCGCCGGGTACCGCCTGCACAAGAGCGGCCCGGACCGGATCGGCTCGCTGCTCCTCGGGCTGTACAACGGCGACGGCACGCTGGCCAGCGTCGGCGTGATCGGCGCGTTCCCGATGGAGCGCCGCAAGGAGCTGTTCGAGGAGATGCAGCCGCTGGTCACGACGTTCGACGACCACCCGTGGGCCTGGGCCAAGCAGGAGGAAGGCGTCCGTACGCCGCGGAACGCCGAAGGCTCGCGCTGGCAGGCGGGCAAGGACCTGTCGTTCACGCCGCTGCGCCCGGAGCGCGTGGTCGAGGTGCGGTACGACCACATGGAAGGGATCCGCTTCCGGCACACCGCGCAGTTCGTCCGCTGGCGCCCGGACCGGACGCCGGAGTCCTGCACGTACGAGCAGCTGGAGGAGCCGGTGAAGTTCGACCTGGCCGACGTCCTCTCGAGCGCCCAGCGCTGATGCTCTACTCCCTGTACAAGCGCCGCCTCCGGCGCGAGCTGAAGATCCTTCCGGTGCCGCGTCATGTCGCCATCGTGATGGACGGCAACCGTCGCTGGGCGCGCGGCGCCGGGTACGACGACGTACGCGTCGGGCACCGTTTCGGCGCGCAGCACCTGGAGCAGTTCCTGCAGTGGAGCGCCGACGCCGGGATCACCTGTGTCACGGCCTGGGTCGCGTCGGCCGACAACATGCGCAAGCGCGACTCGGCCGAGGTCGACTACCTGATGGAACTGACGGAGAGCGTGCTCGCCGAGCACATCCGGCGGGACCACCGCTGGCGGCTCCATGTCGCGGGCCAGCTGGATTTGTTGCCCGATTCAACAGCCAGGGCGTTGAAGGAGGCTGTGGAGCTCAGCCGGGATCGTGCCGCCGGTGATCTGACACTGGCGATCGGCTACTCCGGGCGCCTCGAGGTCGTGGACGCCGTCCGGGAGCTGCTCGACGACGCGGCGGCGGACGGGCGGTCGCTCGAGGACGTCGCGGACACGCTGAGCGAACAGGAGATCGGCCGGCACCTGTACGTGCCCGGCCTGCCCGACCCCGAGCTGGTGATCCGGACCAGTGGCGAGCTGCGGATGTCGGACTTCCTGCTCTGGCAGGCGACCGGCTCGGACATCGAGTTCTGCGACCTGTACTGGCCGGCGTTCCGCGAGGTCGACCTGCTCCGCGCGCTGCGGACGTACGGACACCGCAGACTGCAACGATCCAGCTGAATACTCTGCTGATGCCGCGCCTCCGGCGCGGCGAGTCATGGGGCTGTCACTCCCGGTCTTCCCTCGTCGCTCTGGTCGCTTCGCTCCCGCCGCTCCTCAGTCCGGACCGGGAGGCCCCATGACTGAGCGGCCCCTGAAGGGGCACTATGGGGGTATACCGACTGGTCAGCGGAGGTGGCACGATGTACGACGTCGTACTGCTTGTCGAGCAGGAACTGTCCGTGCCGGACGCGAAACGCGTCGTCGAACTCCATCAGGACATGCCCGAGCCGGTCACGTACCACGTGCTGGTGCCCTGCCACAACGCGGAGGCAGGCGTCGAGGCGTCGATCAGCGCGCTCGGTACGGCGGACCTCTACGGACCGGGCCTCGCCGGTCAGCGCGAGGACCTGCAGGAGGCGCAACGGGCGATCGACTCCGAGGCCAAGGGCTGCAGCGGCCGCAGCGTGCAACGGCTCCGCGACCTCGGGCAGCGCGCCGAGGGCGGGATCTCGCACGACCGGCCGATCGACGCACTGGTCGCGACCGTCCAGCAGAGCCAGGGCCAGGAGGTCATCATCCTGACCCGGCCGCACATCGTCGCCGAGTTCTTCCACCTGGACTGGACCAACTCGGCCCGCCGGCATCTCGGCGTCCCCGTGCTGCACCTGCTGGAGCACGAGTCCCGGTCTAGTGCTGAAGCAGAACCGCGTAAGTGAGGCCGCCGGCCAGGCTCGCGATCAGGAGCGACAACGTCGTCCTGATCGTGCGCTCACCGGTGCGGCCGTAGTGCCGGCCGTCCTCGGAGTGGTACGCGACCTTGTAGCCGGCGTACCCGGCTGCCAGGACCAGCCCCAGTTTGACCATCAGACACCTGCCGCTGTGCCGGACTCCTTGAACTGCGTGTGATACAGATCAGCGTACTCGCCGCCGGCCGCGAGCAGCTGCTCGTGCGTGCCGCGCTCGATGACGTTGCCGTGGTCAACGACCAGGATCTGGTCGGCGTTCCGGACGGTGGACAGCCGGTGCGCGATGACGAGCGACGTACGGCCTTCGAGAGCGGTGTCCAAGGCCCGCTGGACGGCGACCTCGGACTCGGAGTCCAGGTGCGCGGTCGCTTCGTCGAGAACGACGATCTTCGGCGCCTTGAGCAACAACCGGGCGATCGCGAGCCGTTGCCGCTCGCCGCCGGACAGCCGGTGCCCGCGGTCGCCGACCACCGTGTCCAGCCCGTCCGGAAGCTCTGACACCAGCTCCCAGATCTGCGCCGCCCGCAACGCCGCCGTCATCTCGTCCTCGGTGGCGTCCGGCTTCGCGTACAGCAGGTTCGCGCGGATCGTGTCGTGGAACATGTGCGGGTCCTGCGTCACGTACCCGATCGTGTCGTGCAGGGACTGCAGGGTGACATCGCGAACGTCGGACCCGCCGATCCGCACCGCTCCCCCGGTCACGTCGTAGAGGCGGGCGACCAGGTTGGTGATGGTGGTCTTACCGGCGCCCGACGGGCCGACCAGCGCCACCATCTGGCCCGGTTGCACGACGAAGTTCACGTCTTCGAGGACCTGGGCGGAGGCGCGCTTGTCGAGGACCGCGACGGACTCCAGGCTGGCCAGCGAGACCTGCTCGGCGGTCGGGTAGGCGAAGGCGACGTGGTCGAACTCGACGCTCGCGGCGTCCTCGGGCAGCGGCTGCGCGTCAGGGGCGTTCTTGATCATCGGCTCCAGGTCGAGCACCTCGAAGACGCGCTCGAACGACACGAGCGCCGTCATCACGTCGACGCGGACATTCGACAACGCGGTCAGCGGGCCGTACAGCCGGCCGAGCAGTGCGACGAGGGCGAGCAGCGTGCCGACGGTCAGCGTCTGGCGGACCGCCAGGTTGCCGCCCACGCCGTACACGAGGGCTGTCGCGAGCGCCGCGACCAGGGTCAGCGCGGTGAAGAACACCCGGCCGAGCATCGCGATCCGGATGCCCAGGTCGCGGACCCGCCCGGCGCGTTCGCCGAAGTCGCGCTCCTCCAGCGCCGGGTGGCCGAACAGCGTGACCAGCAGCGCGCCGCCGACGCTGAACCGCTCGGTCATCGCGGACGACATCTCGGCGTTCAGGTTCATCTGCTCGCGGGTCATCGCGGCCAGCCGGCGGCCGAGGACGCGGGCCGGGATCAGGAAGATCGGCAGCAGCAGGATCGCCACCACGGTCAGCTGCCAACTGAGCGCGAGCATCGCCCCGACCACGAGGATCAGGCTGATGATGTTCGAGACCACGCCGGACAGGGTGCTGGTGAAGGCCTGTTGCGCGCCGATCACGTCGTTGTTGAGTCGCGACACCAGCGCACCGGTCTGCGTCCGGGTGAAGAACGCAACCGGCATCCGCTGGACGTGCGCGAACACCTTTGTCCGCAGGTTGTAGATCAGTCCCTCACCGATCCGCGCCGAGAACGAGCGCTGCACCAGGCCGAGCACCGCCTCGACGACCGCGAGCCCGGCGACCACCAGCGCGAGCGCCGTGACGAGTCCGGCGTTCCCCTTGGTGATGCCGTCGTCGACGATCTTCTTGAACAGCAGCGGCGACGCGATCACCAGGAACGCGGACAGGATCACCAGGACCAGGAACGCCGTGATCTGCCACCGGAACGGCCGCGCGAACCTCAGGATCCGCCGCACCGTGCCCTTGGCCAGCTTCCGCCCGACGATCGACGCGTCCTGGCGCCGCCAGCCGGCCGCGGCCATCCCACCCATCATCGACATACTGCCGCCTCTCTTTGTACTGATCTTCTCAACAGCCGGGGACAGAACACACTTCCCGCAACCTTTAGTTGCACATTCGAGATCGACGGTCTACAGTCATGAGCAACCAAAGGTTGCGAAAGGATGAGGGTCATGAGCAGGAGCATCGAGCGGGAGATTCGGGTCGAGGCGGCACCGGAGGTCGTCTACGAGGTGGTCAGCTCGCCGGAGCACCTGCGCGAGTGGTGGCCGGACGAGGCCGACTACAAGCCCGTCCCCGGTGGCAGCGGGACGATCGGCTTCACGCAGGACACGGGCACGATGACCGTCGGATTGACCGTGCTCGAGGCCGAGCCGCCGCACCGGTTCACGTTCCGCTGGGACTACGACGGCGAGACCGCGACCCCGCAGAACTCGGTGCTGGTCACCTTCGACCTGACCCCGGTCGACGGGGGCACGCTGCTCCGGTTCGCCGAGACCGGGTTCGACGAGGCCGGCAAGTCCGACGACCTGTTCAACGACCACACCAGCGGCTGGAACTACTTCCTTCCCCGGATCGCGCCGTACGTCGATCGGCTGGTCGCCAGGTCATGATCGACGACGAGCTCTGGTCCGCGATCGGCGACCCGACCCGGCGCCGGATGCTCGACCTGCTGCTCGCGGACGGCGGCGGTACGGCGACCGGGCTCAGCGAGCGCCTGCCCGTCACCCGGCAGGCGGTGGCGAAACACCTCGGCGTCCTGGACCGGGCCGGCCTGGTGCACTCCGCGCCGTACGGCCGGGAACGCCGCTACACCGTGGACGAGGACCGCCTCGCCCACGCCATCAACCAGCTGTCCGACGTGACCCACGCCTGGGACCGGCGGCTGCAGCGCATCAAGACGATCGCCGAGGCGATCGAGAAAACAGAGAGGCAAGAACGATGAGCGACATTTTGCACCGGGTTGGCGTGATCGCGGACCCGAAGGCCGTGTACGACGCACTCACCACGATCGACGGGCTGGCCGGGTGGTGGACCGAGGACACCACCGGCGACGTCGACGGCGTGATCGCGTTCCGCTTCGCCAGCGCGGGCGGCGACGGGTTCGACATGAAGGTCCTGGAGAAGACGCCGGAGCTGATCCGGTGGGAGGTCGTTGCCGGGCCCGACGAGTGGATCGGCACCCACGTGAGCTTCCAGCTCTCACAGGCCGACGACTACACGATCGTCCTGTTCAAGCAGGAGGGCTGGCGCGAGCCGGTCGAGTTCATGTACCACTGCAGCACCAAGTGGGCGACGTTCCTGATGAGCCTCAAGCAGTACGTCGAGACCGGCAAGGGCGAGCCGGCCCCGAACGACGTACTCGTGAGCAACTGGCACTAGCCGAAAGCGGCCAGGAGCTCCTTCAGCCGGCGCTCCTGGGCCTCACGCTCGGCCCGGAGCTGGTCGTCGTACGCGCGGTCCGCGGCACCGAGGAGCAGCGCCTTGGTCTCGCGGATCGCGCCCGGCAGCGGGCCGAGCAGCGCGTCGGACAAGTCCTTGACCGTCGCCTCCAGCTCGTCCGCCGGTACGACGATGTTCGCGAGGCCGAGCTCCTTCGCCTCGGCCGCCTCGACCCAGCGGGTGGTGGCGCAGATCTCGAGCGCCCGGGAGTACCCGACCAGCTCGACCAGCGGCTTGGTGCCGCCGAGGTCCGGGACCAGGCCGAGCGACGGCTCGCGCATGCTGAACCGGGCGTCCGGGGTCACCACCCGCAGGTCGCAGGCCAGCGCGAGCTGGAAGCCGGCGCCGACCGCGTGCCCCTGGACGGCCGCGATGCTGACGATCTCCGGCCGGCGCAGCCAGGAGAACCCGGACTGGAAGTGCGCGATCAGCTCCAGCACCTCGGCGGTCGGCCTGGCGCCCAGGTTGAGTAGCGGCTCCTCGCCGAGGTCGTTCTCGCCCATGATCAGCCGCCGGTCGAGCCCGGCCGAGAACGACGGGCCCTCCCCCGACACGATCACCACGCGGACGTCGTCCGGCAGCGACGTACCGAACTCCGCCAGCTCGCTCCACATCCGGGGCGTCTGGGCGTTCCGCACCTCGGGCCGATCCAGCACCACCCGGGCCACGGGCCCGTCCACACTCAGCCTCAGACCAGTCATACTCCCGGATATTACTCAGAAGTAATCAAGCAAGCGAGACCAGGTCGGCGTACTCGTTGGTCCAGAGGTCCTCGACGCCGTCGGGGAGCAGGACGACACGTTCGGGTTCGAGGGCCTCGACGGCGCCCTCGTCGTGGGTGACGAGCACGATCGCGCCGGTGTACGAGCGGATCGCGTTCAGCACCTCGGCGCGGGACGCGGGGTCGAGGTTGTTGGTGGGCTCGTCGAGCAGCAGCACGTTCGCCGCGGACACCACCAGAGTCGCCAGCGCCAGCCGGGTCTTCTCACCGCCGGACAGCACGCGAGCAGGCTTGTCGGAGTCGTCGCCGGTGAACAGGAACGAGCCGAGCACGCTGCGCGCCTGGGTCTCGTTCAGGTCCGGGGCGGCGGACTTCATGTTCTCCAGTACGGTCCGGTTCACGTCGAGCGTCTCGTGCTCCTGGGCGTAGTACCCGAGCTTGAGGCCGTGGCCGTCGATGATCTCGCCGGTGTCGGCCTTCTCGATCCCGCCGAGGATCCGCAGCAGGGTGGTCTTGCCGGCACCGTTCAGCCCGAGTACGACGACCCGGGAGCCCTTGTCGATCGCCAGGTCGACGTCGGTGAAGATCTCCAGCGAGCCGTACGACTTCGACAGCTCGCGCGCCATCAACGGCGTCTTGCCGCACGGCGCCGGCGTCGGGAACGCGATCTTCGCGACCCGGTCGGCCTGGCGCTCGTCCTCGAGCGAGGACATCAACCGCTCGGCGCGGCGGAGCATCTGCTGAGCGGCCGCCGCCTTGGTGGCCTTGGCGCGCATCTTGTTCGCCTGGTCGACCAGCTGGGTGGCCTTCTTCTCGGCGTTCGCCCGCTCGCGCTTGCGGCGTCGTTCGTCGGTCTCGCGCTGGTTCAGGTACGCCTTCCAGCCGACGTTGTAGACGTCGATCTCGGCCCGGTTCGCGTCCAGGTGGAAGACCCGGGTGACGGTGTCCTGGAGCAGGTTCACGTCGTGGCTGATCATGATCACGCCGCCGGCGTACGACTTCAGGAAGTCCCGCAGCCAGATGATCGAGTCCGCGTCCAGGTGGTTGGTCGGCTCGTCGAGCAGCAGCGCCTCGGCCTGCGCGAACAGGATCCGGGCCAGCTCGACGCGGCGCCGCTGACCGCCGGACAGAGTGGACAGTGGCTGGCCGAGGACGCGGTCCGGGAGGCCGAGGTTCGCGGCGATCCGGGCCGCCTCGGACTCGGCGGCGTACCCGCCGGCCGCGTGCAGGTCGGCCTCGGCGCGCTCGTACCGCCGCATGCCCTTGGCGCGGGTCTTCTCGTCCGTGCTCGCCATCTGCTTCTCGGCGCCGCGCAGCCGCCGGACCACGTCGTCCAGCCCGCGGGCGGACAGGATCCGGTCCCGGGCGAGTACGTCGAGGTCGCCGGTGCGCGGGTCCTGCGGCAGGTAGCCGATCTCCCCCGACGACGTCACCGACCCGGCGGCCGGCAGCCCTTCGCCGGCGAGGATCTTGGTCAGTGTGGTCTTGCCGGCCCCGTTGCGGCCGACCAGCCCGACCTTGTCGCCCGGGCCGACCCGGAACGACGCGGGCGCCAGCAGCTGGCGGGCACCGACACGGACCTCGAGATTGGAAACAGTGATCATCGGGGTACGCAGAGGTCCTTACGCTGGGGTCCGGCAGGGGTGAGCTGCTCTAGTGTATGTGGCGTGAAATTCAATCCGGACGCGGATCTCGACACCAGCGGTGTCGAGGACACCCGCGGGAGTGGCGGCGGTAGCGGTGGCGGGGGCCGCGGTGGGCTGCCCGGCGGGGTGATCCCGGTCGGCGGCGGCATCGGCGGCATCATCCTGCTCGTCGTGATCCTGCTCCTGAACGGCGGCCTGCCAGGCGGAGGTGGCAGCGACCAGCCGGTCACGCAGAACACGGCGGCGGGCAATCTCAGCTCGTGCAAGAAGGGCACCGACCTGCAGTCGAACTCGAACTGCAGGTTCGTCTTCTACCAGAACTCGATCCAGAGCTTCTGGGCGAGCGAGCTCCCCCGGCGCGGCAAGAAGTACACGCCGGCCGCGATGCGGGTCTTCGACGGCTCGGTGAACACCGGCTGCGGCCCGGCGACCAGCGCGGTCGGCCCGTTCTACTGCCCGCCGGACAAGCGGGTGTACCTCGACATCGGCTTCTTCCAGACCCTGCAGACCGACCTGGGCGCCCGCGGCGGCGAGTTCGCCGAGGCGTACGTCGTGGCGCACGAATACGGGCACCACATCCAGAACCTGTACGGCATCCTCGACCGGATCAAGACCCGGAGCGGCCCGGCGTCCGACTCGGTCCGCTCCGAGCTCCAGGCCGACTGCCTGGCCGGCGTCTGGACCAACCACGCCACCACCGTCCCCGGCAAGAACGGCAAGCCGCTGATCACCGACCTCACCCAGGACGACATCGCCCGCGGCCTCGACGCCGCCGCGTCCGTCGGCGACGACCGCATCCAGCAGAAGACCCAGGGCCAGGTCACCCCCGAGTCCTTCAGCCACGGCACCGCCGCCCAGCGGATGAAGTGGTTCAAGGCCGGCATGGACTCCGGCGACCTGAACGCCTGCGACACCTGGTCCGCCAGCTCTCTCTGAGGGGGTTGCCCACTCAACTGGAGGGTTGCCCCCGCAGATTTTCAGTAGGCAACCCTCCAGCTCAGGGGATGTCCCCTGAGCTGGAGGGTTGTGCGGAAGGGGGGTCAGGCGACCTGGGCGGGGCGGTGATAGCCGGGGAGGAGTTCGTCGACGAGGGCGTCGGTTTCCGCTTCGGGGCCGCGGGGGGCGCCGTGCTTGGTGAGGGCGGCGTACATCTGGCCGGCGACGTTGGTGACGTCGGCGGTGGTGCCGAAGTGGGCGGCCAGCCGGAGGGTGGCTCGCCACAGTTCCTCGGAGGCCGGTGAGAAGCTCAGGCCGGTCTGCAGGGCGGTGCGGGCCAGGTTGCCGTCGTTGTGGCCGAGGGACGCCTCGGCGAGCCGCAGCGCGGCGTCCACGACGGACTCGACCATCCGGCGCTCGATACCGGACGAGGCGAGCCACGAGTAGCGGCCGCCGGGCAGGTTCGACCAGGCGGGGCCGTGCACCAGGCTGAGCGCCGTCGACAGCGGGCCGCGCGGGTCGTCCACCATCGACGCCTGCTTGGCGAGCGTGCGGAACACGTCCCAGTCGACCCGGACCACGCTGCGATTCAGCATCCAGCGGCCGGACTCGTCGGCGTACATCGCGTCCACCCCGACCCAGCGGCGGGTGTGGTCGAGCGCCGAGTCGCGCAGCTCCTGGCTGATGCCGCGCGGCCAGATCGCACCGGCCAGCACGTTCGGGTGTACGCCGTAGTCCTGGCTGGCCAGGAACGCGACGATCTCGGTCGCGAGCGCGATCCGCCCCTCGTCGATCGTGCCGCGGGCGTCGACCTCGACCGGGCCGAGCAGGTCGACCTCGACCGGGGCCGGCTGGCTCAGGTCCATCGCCGAGTACTCGTACGCCGGCATGTCCTGCTCCGCACGGCGCTTGTCGCGGGCGTCCACCTCGGCCGCGTCGAACAGCTGCACCAGGTCCGCGAACTGCTCGGGGTTGATGCTGTGCGCCTCGACCTCGAGACCGAGCAGCCGGCAGACCGCCTGGTTCTTCTCGTCCACGACGAACCGCCACGGCGCGTTCAGTACGTCGCCGACCACGACCACCGAGATGCTCCGCTTGGTGTCGGCGGCCAGCCGGTTCAGCTGCTCCTGCTCCTCCGGCGACGGCGGCGCGGACACGAAGATGATCTCCGCGCCCCACAGCGCCGCGTCCGGGTGCGTCATCCGGGCCTCGGCGACCGAGCCGGCGTTCCGCCGCTGGCAGGCCTGCACCTGCGCCTCGGTCCGGCGGACCACCTCGCCCATCGCGTCGTCCAGCCGGATCCAGTAGCTCAGCCGGCTCGGCGACAGCGACGACAGGTCGTCGCCGAACCCGACCATGCTGATGTGCGCGCCCTCCGACCACAGGTTCGTGGCCAGCTCGACGGCCAGCGAACCGACCACGTCGCGGGACGCGTTGGTGACGCCGCCGAACGCGACGATCCCGTTCGCGGTGTCGAGGTCGATCAGCACCGTCGCACCGTCGGCGTTCTGGCCGACCGTGACCAGCGTCGGGTACGGCGCCGGCGCGTTCACCTCGCCGGCCGGGCCGTAGCCGCGGCGCAGCGTCCAGCGGGTGCCCTCGGCGATCGCCTGCCACGGACCGGGAGGGGCGGGCTGCGACTCGTACGGGTCCAGGACCAGGGTCAGTGCCCGGTCCGTGACCAGCGCGGCGACCACGTTCGGCATCGGACGCCCGAGCTGGGTCATGTCAGCGCCGAGCTTGCGCAGCGAGTTGTCCACGAACTGCGCGGTCGGTACGTCGGCCGCCAGCCGCAGGTCGATCTCGGTCTGCCGCTGACCCGCGGCCTTCGGACCCGGGCCCTGTGCCCAGCCGCGGCGGCGCTTCAGCGCCACCGCCAGGCCGGCCGCGAGCAGCGTCGCGCCGAAGCCGAAGATCCCCGCCTCCTGCAGGCTGATGCCGCCGCTGTGCGCCGCGACCGGCGTCGCCGCCGGCACCTGGGTCCCGCCACCGGCCGGCTCGCCCTGGGCGTTCGTCCCCGTGCCTGGGATGTGCGGCTCGGCCGTCACGTTCGGGCCGCCCGGCTTGACGTTCTTCGCGCCCGGGTCGGTCGTCGAGCTGACGATCCCCAGCGAGGACCCCTTCTCGGAGCCCTGCTCCGAGAAGCGTCCCGGACCGTTCGTGCCGGCCTCGGTCCGGTGGTCGACCGCGACCTTCGGCTTCGCCGTCGTCTTGGTCTCGGTGGTCTTCGTCCGGGTCTCGGTGGTGTGGGTCTTGGTCTCGTTCGTGGTCGTGTGGTCGCCGATGCTGACCCGCACGGTGTGCACGCCCGGTCCCTTGGCGTCGGCCGGCAGCCGCACCTGCCAGCCGGGCATGATCAGGTCCGGGTTGGTCAGCCGGCGGCCGTCCGGCTGCAGCTTGTTCTTGTTGAGGTCGTAGATCTCCTTGTACCGGCGGCCGTCGCCGAGGTGCCGCTCCGCGATGTCCCAGAGGCAGTCGTAGTTGCGGCCGTGCGGCGGGCGCACCTCGGTGTACTTGATGACCTGACCCTTGTGGTCGTGGTTCGTCCGCACACCGGTGGTGGTCTTCGTCGCCTGCTGGTTGCTGCCGTTGAGGATCGTGCTGGACGCCTCGGTCTGGCGGAACTGCGACGACGCGGACTCCTGCGCGCTGTGCCGCGCGGTGACCGCGGTCGGGGCGACCGGGCCGCTCATCGTCGCCGCGCTCGCCACCGGCAGGCTGACGCCCGCTCCGGCCGCGATCAGTACGACGGTGCCGATCAGCCGCCGGGCCAGCGCCTGCGAGCCACCACCGAGCGGGACCCGTGGCGACAGGCCGTGGCCGCGGACCTCCGCGACCGCCTCGGCGATCAGGCAGACCACGAAGTGCAGCCAGGCGATCCAGATGAAGAACGCGATGATGCCCAGCACGGTCCGGATGCTCAGCTCGCTGAACAGCATGCTCTTGGTGGGCATGCTGTCCGGCCACGGCGTACCGAAGAACCGCAGCAGCAGGTACGGCACGCCGCCGACGATCGCGAGGATCGCGAGCAGCGCGAGGAAGCCTTTCAGCCGGTCCGCACCTGGACTCGTCGACCGCCGCTGCGGCAGCCGCGCCGCGCGCACCGGATCATTCGCCCTTACCATCGCTCCTCCATACCCCCGCCATCAGGCACCCTGTCAGCCACCGATGGCCTCGACTTCCTGGACCGGCAACCGCTGCACCGCGTGAACGTCCGCCTGCCCGATCGACTGCCAGCCGCCGTGGTCCTTGCCGATCCAGTACGACACGTCCCAGGTGATCGTCAGCTTCACCGTGTACATCCCGTCCGGCTGACTCGCGCTGGACTTCGCGTACTTGTGGAAGCACGGGTTGATCTGGTGGAACGGGTCTTTCGTCTCGTCGTACCCGGTCGGGTTGTCCAGCGGCGTTGTCCCGGCCATGCAGGTGAACTCGCCGGTGCCGTCGCCCGGATCGATCGTCATCTGCGTGACCATCCCGCGCATGGTCAGGTTCCGCCCCGGGCTGAAGTAGCTGCTGGTCGTCCCGTCGATCTTGTAGATCTCCGAGCTCGTCGGCGTCAGCGTGAAGTACGCCGGGATGTTCACCCGTGGCGTGTACGTCGGCATGATCTGCAGCGCCGGATCCGGGTAGTTCGTCTGGAACTCGTACCAGAACTGCCGCATGTAGTCCGGGAACGGGCACTGTGCTTCCTCGGCCGCGTCGACGGGCATGTACGCGCGCTCCAGGTGCGCGTTCTTGCCGCCGTTGTACGAGTTCAGGTCGTAGTCGGTGATCGTGACCCGGAGCACCCACTTCTTGCCCTCCGGTGCCTTCGGCAACCGGATCCCGTCCGGGATCGGGAAGTTCCGGCAGGGCACGAAGGGCTGGCCGTTCAGCCGCTCCTTCCAGGTCGGCGGCGGCGTACCGTCGCCGACATAGGCCTTGCCGGAGCTGCAGTACGAGCCGAAGCCGACCGAGTTCATGTACATGCTGCAGACCGAGTTGCCGGTGACGATCGTCTCGGCAGTGGCCGTGGTGGCGGGGACTGCCACCAGTAGTGCGAGAACGGCGCTCAAGGCGAGCAGCGCGCGGCCTACCCGGTTGTGCATCCTCACTCCCCAGACTCGTCTTCCGGCAGATTATCTTCGACCAGGGGCATCATGCCCGTTGCCCAGTGCCCCGTCACCTCTTCGCAACCTGAATTTCGGCGTTCCGGTCTAGACCGGGTAATGCACGCCCGCACAGTTCACGCCTTTGCTCGTGACCAGCCGGTACGGCAGCCAGCCCATCCCGGTCTTCACCATCTCGATCACCTCGGGCGACCCGTGCGGTGCCACGACGGTCCAGTTCCGCGCCTTCGGGTCCCAGTACTGCGTGCTCTGCGAGCGGCAGGTCTGCACCGCCACGGTGCCCTGCGGCGTACTGCGCGCACCGACCACGACCACGCCGCCCGGCGGCTTCATCACCCAGCCGTTGCGCTTGGCGTCCACGATGCCCTGCGCCACGTCGGCGTAGAAGAACGACGGGAACCGCTGCTTCAGGATCGTGTCGTCGCGGTCGACGAGCGCCTTGAAGTACAGCGGATAACTGGTCACGAGGCCTTGGACGGCGGGATTCGACCCGAAGTTCCCGGCCTGTACGACGACCTGCTTGGCGGCCGGCGCGGTCGGCTGCGCGGTGGTCGCGGGTGCGGTCGCGGTACTGCGGGGCTCCGTCGGCTGCGTGGCCGGCGTACTCGAGGTCGTCGTACCGGAGCCGCCGCCCGGAACCGGGAGGCCGCCGTCGTTCGAGTCCTTGCCGCAGGCACTCAGCAGCAGGACGCCGCAGAGCACCGCGGCCGGGATGGCAAACGTACGCACGAAGAACGATCCTCCGTTGTCTAGCGCCGAGGCGTCTTAGAGGGCTTGGGGTGGCCGGTAGGCACGGACTTGGGCGGGGTGGTCGGCGTCGTGCTCGGCGTGCCGGACGGATCCGGCGTGGGCGTGGGAGTCACGTTCGGCTTGCAGGTGGCCGGGAACGGGAACGGTGTCAGGGTCCAGACCGGTGTCGGCGAGCCGACGGTCCAGGTCGGGCACGGCAGGTCGATGGTCGGCGGGACCGCGCTGGTGATCGGGATGCTGCCCGGGTCGTCCGGGGTCGAGTGCACCACGATCGGCGGGATCGTCGGGCTGTCGTCGGCCTTGTCCACCCCCTGCTCGGCGTGCGCCTGGCCGGAGCCGACCGCTTTCAGGGACTGTTTGCCGATCAGCCCGAGGAAGGTGGTCTTGTTCTGGATGTCGACCTGGATGTCGACCTCTTTCTCGGTCAGCGTGGTCGGACCGCACGACGTGACGGTCGGGTCGTTGTTCTGCACCTGGCCGCAGAAGCCGGCGATCGCGGTGGCCGCCTTGGCGGTGTCGATCTTCGCCTCGGACACGTTCAGCTGGATCGCGGCAGCACCGACCCGGGCGGCCTCCTGCGCGTAGCCGACCGCGCGGGACCGGGCGCCGAGCTGCCGGCCGCCGTCGATCACCAGGCCGGCCAGCGTGAAGATCATCACCGCGAGGATCGCCACCGCGGGGCTGAGCGCGCCGCGGGCGAACCGCCGGTGCGGCCGCGGGGCGTCGATCCGGAGGAACTCGACGAGCCGCGACCGGAGCTGGTCAGGAGCCGGCACCGCGCACCCCCCGGTACGGGTCGAGCGACGAGGTGAAGCGCTTGGTGATCTTGGTGTCGCCGCCGAGCCCGAGCAGGCCCAGGTCGCGGTAGTTGATCGTGCACGTGACCTCGACCGACAACGGCGACCCGGCAACGAACCCGGTCGTGATCGAGCCGCTCGCGGTCTCCTTGCAGGACTTCACCGCCTGGCCCATCGTCGTACTGACCGCCTCGTCGACGCGGCTCTGCGCCTCCTGCACCGACCGCGACTGGCTGGCGCCGCGGGCACCGTCGCGGGCCGCGCTCTCCAGCAGCGAGGAGGTCTGGAAGTACCGCCCGCAGGCAAGCAGGAACATGAACAGCGCCAGCAGCACGGGCGCGAGGATCACCATCTCCAGCGCCATCGTGCCGCGCTCCAGGCGGCCCCCAATCAGATGCCGCAGCCGCATCGTCCGAATCCTCATTTGTCGGCCTGGAACTGCTCGATCGGGCCCGTGGCGGTCCGGCTCACCTTCAGCGTCAGACCGGGCACCAGCGAGACGGTGTCACCGGTGACGGTGAACGAGACCATGCCTTCCGGGCTGTTGTACGACGGGAACGGCACCGCGGTGTTCTGCAACGTCGTACCGCCCAGCTGCTGGGCGTAGGACTGGATGTCCGAGCGCACCTTCTCCCCCACCGCGTCTGTGTAGAGCGTCGGCTGCACCAGCCGCAGCCGGGACACGCCTTCCTGTGCGGCGTTCAGCGCGACCGACCGCCCGTACAGCCACAGGGCGGTCTGGATCGAGACGAAGATCAGGGCCAGGATGGCCGGGGCGAGGATGGCCAGCTCGAGTGTGCTGACCCCCCGCTCCGATCGTCGCCGGGTGGCACGCCGCGGCACGGTGGACGTCAGCCCTGGTCGATCTCGGACGTGCGCTTGCTGATCACGCGCTTCACCACCACGCCGATCGCCAGCGCGGCCGCGACCAGGATCGCCGAGATGATCGCCCACTCCAGGGCGGACGCGCCCAGCTCGGTCTGTCCGACGCGTTGGCGGGCGCGCTGCGCCTGGGCCCGCGCCACCGCGTAGCCGGCCATCGCCCGCCAGAACATCAACTCCGAGGTCATCGCATGCCTTCCGATTCGTGAAGCCGAAACCGGCCCCAGTATGTCAACTGCTGAGGATCGCCACGCCTGCCGGGAAGGCCAGGAACAGAAAGAAGGCCGCGATCATCACGAGCTGCGCGACCAGCATGGACTGCGACCGCTCGCCCGCCTTGCCCTCGACGTCGGCCAGCTCCTTGCGGCGCAGCGACGCCGCCCGGGCGAGCAGCGAGGACCGGATCTTCGCGCCCTCGTCGCCGGCCAGCGCGAGCGCCGACGCCAGGTCCCGGAGCTCCTCGACCCCGAGGTCCTCGCCGAGCCGGGCCATCGCGTCCCACGGCGTGATGCCGATCAGCCGCGCGTTCGCGAGCGCCTGCCGGATCCGCGCCATCGCCCAGTGCTCGCCGATCGTTGACGCGGTCATCAGCGCCTCCGGCAGGCCGCGGCCGCCGGCCAGGTTCATCGCGACCAGGTCCAGGAAGCTGCCGACCACGTGCCGGAAGTCCCGGCGCCGCTTCTCCGCCTCCTGGCGCAGGGCCAGGTCCGGCAGGAAGAACGCGACCGCCATGAACGCCAGCGTGACGATCGCCGGCGTGGCGCCGGGCGCGGGCAGCCCGATCGCGGCGAACAGGAACAGCACGATCGGGATGAACAGCATCGCGCCGAGCGCGAAGAACACCTTGGTGGCGAGCATCGCGGCGAACGGCTGGTTCATCACCGCGAGGTCCCGGCGGAGCTTGCCGAACGCCCAGCCGCGGGCGTTCGCCTCCGCCTCCAGCCGGCGGCCGAGGGTCGCCCGGGCCCGGTCCACGCCGCCGAGCACACGCTCACCGGCGGCACTCGTGGTGGCCCCGCCGGCGAACCCGCCACGGCCGGCGTCGATCCGGGCGATCGTGGACAGCACGTTCGCCCGCGGCTTGATGAACATCCGTACCAGCACGTACACGCCGAGCCCGGCGATCGCGCCGGTGATGAAGGCCCACGTCATCCGTTCACCACCTCCATCCGCTCGTCACCCGGCCGGTGGATCGCGTGGTCCTTGGAGACGCCGATCAGGAACCGCTCCGGCACCTCGATCTTCGCCAGCCGCCGCAGCCACAGCAGGCCGAGCGCGTACAGGCCGATCACCACGGCGAGCACGACCTGCCCGATGAAGCTGGTGTACGGCGCCATGTACGTCGGGTTGAACAGCACCAGACCGGCCGCCATGATCAGCGTGATCGCGACCACCACCTGCACACTGCGCCGGGTGGACCGGCGTTCCGCCGCGACCTTCCGGCGTACGTCGAGCTCCTCGCGGGCCGAGTCCGCCAGTGCGCTGAGCACCTCGCGCAGACCGGGTCCGCGGAGCCGGGCGTTCAGTACCAGGGCCGCGACGATCAGGTCCGCGGACGGGTCGTCGAGGTCGTCGGCGAACCGCATCAGGGCCGACGGCAACGGTTCCCGGATCCGCAGCCGGTCGACCAGCAGGTTGAGGCCGGGCTTGATCGCGGGCGCGGCGTTCACCGCGGTGGCCGGGATGGCCTGCTCCAGGCCGACCGCGCCGGCGATCGTGTCGCGCAGCGCCTCGGTCCAGGTGGCCAGCGCGTCCAGCCGGTCGATCGCCCGGCGCTCCTCGCCGCTGCCGCCGAAGAACCGGTCCGCCATCGCGGCGAGCAGGCCGAGGGCGACCGCGAGCACGAGCCAGCGGGTCACCACCAGCACCAGCAGGCCGACGCCGATTGCGGCACCGAGCCGGATCAGGTTCTTGCGGTTCTCGGCGCTCCGGTTCCGGAACAGCGACGGCGTCTCGTCCCGCGGCTCGGTGCCGCGGATCGCGACGATCAGCAGCAGTACCGCGCCACCCACCACCGCGCCGCACAGCAGCGCCGCCAGCGTATTCGTGCTCATCGCATCACGCCCAGGTTCCGTGCACGAGGGGCTGGTACCCGAAGTGCTCGAGCTCGTCCATGCACGCGATCGGCGCGTGCGCCGCGGCCCGGCCGTCCGGACCCGGCGCGAACACCTCGCCGGACAGCACCCGCCCGTCCCAGCCGGTCACCTCGCGGATGCTCTCGATGTACCGGCTGACGCCGCCGCCGCGCTGGTAGTCGTTGTGCCGGCGGACGAACACCACGAAGTCGAGCGCCCCGGAGATCAGCATCTGGGTGGCGTCCATCGGCAGCCGCTCGCTCGCCTGGATGGCGTACGTACTGATCCGGTTGAACACCTCCATCGAGCTGTTCGAGTGGATCGTCGACAGCGAACCGTCGTTGCCCTGGCTCATCGCGTTCAGCATCGTCACGATCTCGTCGCCGAGCACCTCACCGACGATGACGCGGCTCGGGTTCATCCGCAGCGAACGACGGACCAGATCGGCCATCGTGACCTCGCCGACGCCTTCGGAGTTCGGCAGCCGCTCCTCGAACGAGACCACGTTCGGGTGCAGGTCCTTGAACTCCCCCAGCCCGAGCTCGAGCGAGCGCTCGACCGTGATCAGTCGCTCGTGCGGCTGGATCTCGTTGGCCAGCGCCCGCAGCAGCGTCGTCTTCCCGGAGTTCGTCGCGCCGGCGATCATGATGTTCTTCCGGGCCGAGACCGCCGCCCGCAGGAACGAGCCGACGTCGTCGCTGATGGTGCCGTTGGCAACCAGGTCCTTCAGGAACACCCGGCCCAGCCGGGCCCGCCGGATCGACACCGCCGGCCGCGCGGTCACGCCCATCACGGCCGAGAGCCGGGAACCGTCCGGCAGCCGCAGGTCGAGCTGCGGGTTCGCGGAGTCGAACGGCCGGCTGGTCAGGCCGGCGTGCGACGCCAGCACCTGGATCAGCTCGATCAGCTCGTCGTCGCTCTCGGCCACTGGGCCGGGCGTCTCCTCGCGGCCGTCGCCGTACTGCACGAAGACCTGGTCGCAGCCGTTGATGTCGATGTTCTCGACGTCGGGGTCGTCGATCAGCGGCTGCAGCCGGCCGACGCCGAACAGCGCGGAATGGATCGCGCCGGCGATCTGCGCGTCGTCGTCCGGCGTCGGCGGCGTACGGCCCTCGGCCAGCTCGTAGCGCGCGTGGTCCTCGAGCACCTGCACGATCAGCGACCGGGCGTACTCCCGCTCGTCCTCCGCGCTCATCGGAGGTACACCGTTCACCTGGTCACGGCGGCGCTGCTCGTTCAGCCGCTCCGCGACCTGCACCCGCAACCGGCGAACCAGCTCCTGGTCAGCACTCATCTGTAGTCACCTGGCGGGAACGCCGCGTTCGCCATGTCGAAGTCCTGCGGCGGCGGGGCGGCGACCAGCGACGCCATCTCCGCGGTGATCACGCTCGCGGACCGGATCAGCTGGGTCTTGTCCAGCCGGCCGTGCCCGCGGCCGTCGAAGAACGCCGCGCCGGCCGGGTCGTACGCCAGGTGCCAGCGGTGCCGCACCGGCAGCGACATCGCGTCCAGCACGGACCACACCTGCTTCACGCCGTCGCGCTGCTTCGGGTCGGCCACCACGACGACGCCGAGCTGGGCGTCCACGTGGTGCACCAGCGTCGACAGTCGCTCACGCAGGTGCGCCACCGACGAGCCGGTCGCCGTACACACCATCACGACCAGCCGCGCGGACTGGATCACCGGGAGCTGCGGCGACGACGCGCCGATCCGCCCACAGTCGGCCAGTACGTCGCTCTGGTGCATCTGGTTGAACGAGATGCCGAGCGGATGCCACAGCCCGCCCATCCCGCCGACCTGCTCCGGCGAACGCACGCCGAGCAGTACGTCGAGCCCGCCGTCGAGCTGCTGGCTGTGCGCGAGGATCACCTCGTCGCCCAGGCCCTTCCGGCTCGCGGCGGCCAGGCTGACCAGCCCGCGGTCGGAGTCGAGCGCCGCACCGGCCGGACCTGTCATCCGGATCGCGACGTCGCTGCCGGCCGGGTCGCACTCGGCCAGCAGCACCTGCCGCGGCCAGAGCGCACCGAACACCAGGCTCGCCGTCGTCACGCCTGGAGAGCCCTTCGCGCTCGCCAGCGCCACGAGTGCCATCAGTTGGACCCGCTGCGGAGCGCGTCCGCCGTCGTCCCCGGCGGCAGCTTCGCCACCGACAGCGTCTTCGCGGCAGCGGCCGCGGCGACCAGGGTGACCTTGGACTGCGGGACCAGCAACGTCACGTTGAGCGAGCTGTTCGCACTCGTCTTGCTGTCGGTGATCGCGCCCGCGGTCGACGTCACCGAGGCCGCACCGACCAGCTCCACCGAGTTGCCGCCGCCGTCGTTGCCGCCCGGGACCCGGACGATCTGGACCACGTCGCCGACGTTCAGCCCGTCGGACGGGGCGTGCCCGGCGTCCAGGCTGACACCGACCAGCGCGGCACCTTGCGGGATCGGCTGCTGGCCGTCCTTGGTGAAGTTCTCGGGCGTGACGAACTGGTCCTTGTACAGCCAGCTGGTCGTGTAGCGGCCGACGTACTTGCCCGCCTGTGACCACGGGACCAGGCCGCCGGTGGCGCCGGCCAGGTCGCCGCGGGAGAAGTCCTTGGCCTCGATCTTGTGGCCGGGCGGCAACGCGTCGGCGGAGATCGCGACGAAGTCGGTGCGGTTGCCGCTGTTCAGCGCGATCAGCGCCGATCCGGCAGCACCGAGCAGGATCAGGATGACCGCGAGCGCGGCCAGCGCAGGACGTCGTTCCCGCCCGCTCGGGAGGCGGGTCGAGCCGCCACCCGCCGATCGGCCCGCAGCCCGGGACCCTTGGGAGGAGGTACGCGTGGAGGACGAGAGACTCACCCGCCTACCGTAATGGCAGCGAGTACCAAAAGTGCCAACAGCCCGTTGCCGTTTACCGCGCGGCTACCTGCTGGCGCTCCGGCGGCGTCAGCAGCTGGTTGAACAGACCCTCGCCGCCGTACAACTGGTCTAGATAGGCATAGAGCGCCCGCAGGCAGAGGCCGACCTGCCGCTCCCAGGCCTGGCGTCCCACCAGCCACTCGGTCAGCTCCCGCCCCTCCGCCAGCGTGACGGCCGCGTTGACGGGCTGCTCCAGGCGGTAGGAGTCCGGGTCCCACGCGGTGCGCGGGCCGCGCGCGGCCTGGACGGCGGCGGCCAGTTCGTCGAGGTGTGCACCGGTGTAGAAGGAGCCGAATCCGAACCGGCCGCGGGCGCGATCCATGCCGTGCAGCTCGTCGAGGTACTCACACAGAGCGAGGAACAGTTCGATGCCGTCGTACCCGCGGTCGTCGGGCGCGGTCCGCAGCAGCTCGCGGATCAGGTAGCGCGCCTCGCTCACCGTCCAGTCCGACTCACCCATGGCCTCAGTCATGAGCCGACCCTAGGTGAACAGACAGGCGTAAATTGTTAACAGCCCGTGTGCTTCGGCTTGCTGGCAAGTAACCGATTGTTTGCTAGATTCCGGAACCTGAGGGTCCTGGTGACAACTGGTGAGCACCAGGGAACTGACGGGGAGGCGGTGATTCGGCTGTCCACACCCATGGTGGCCGCCGCAGAAGCGACGATTCGGGCCCGCTGGGCGATCGCGACTGCGCTCGGCATCCTGCATCCGTCGGCGGTGTCGCTGCGCGACGGACGGATCCGGTTGAGCACCCGGCGCGACCTGCTGGACGCGCAGGTCGCGCGCGGATTGGAGCAGCAGCTCGCCCGCCGGGCCGGCAACCGGGTCTCCGACGACCGGCTGCTGGCCCAGTCCGTCGCCATTCTCGGTGCCGAGGTCGCGCGCGCCCGCGGCCAGGAACCGGGCGCCGGAGCGACCGCCGCGCTCGATCGCTATCTCGCAGGCCCCGGCCTGACCCGGTCGCAACGTGCCGAGGCCCAGGCGATGCTGCCGGTAGCGCTCGCCGGCGCCGCCGCGAACGATCCGGCCGCGGCCGAACGCCTCCGCCGGCTGCCGCAGCCGGGACCGGTCGTCCGCACCTCGGAGATCGTCGGCACCGCGGGCCGGATCAACCTCGACGCGGAGCAGCTGGGCGCCCCGCGCCGTACTCCCACGTCGCACCGCAGGCAGCGCGGCCACGTCGGCGGGCGGCACCGCGCACCGCAACGCAGCAGGCAGCAGAGCACCGGTGGTCGTCGGCTCTGGACGTCGCAGATCCGGGGCACCGGGCTCGAACGACGGGAACGCCCGGCGGCCCAGGGCGAGCTGACCGCCGTACACGCGCTGGACGTCGTCGCGTCGATGAACCAGGCGCACCTGCCCGCGCCGCTCGCGGGCCTGCCGCCGACAGACGAGGTCGCGGTACTGCGGATGCCCGGTGCCGACGACCCGCAGTACGTGCGTGTCGAGGTCGGCGACGCCCCGCTCGGAGCTCTTGCGAGCAGCGTGCGCCATGCCGGTACGGCGACCGACCCGCATGTGGTCCAGCTGTCGTCGAGGCTCACCGACGAGCAACTGCGGGTGGTCTGGGCGAACCAGACCTCGCAGCTCTCGCAGGACGTCACCGCCGAGCGGCCGCACGGCCTGCTCGGCAAGCTCCGCTCCGCTTTCGGCAGCGAGCGCCGGGACCGCCGCGTCCAGGCCGACGACGCGAGCCTCCAGCTGCTGCTCCGGGACTGGCACCAGGCCCGGGCCGACGGGCAGCCGGTCGCGGATCTGCAGCGCGACATCGAGGGTCTGGCTCGGACGATCAAGCGCCACGGCGGCTACGAACCGGCGCTGCCCTGGAAGGGCGGCCTGGTTGTCGACCCGCAGGTCGCGGCGTTCGGTGTCGAGGCCGGCCGCGTGTACGCGTCCGCCAACGCCGCCCCGCACACGTCCGAGCACCTCCGGGGTGAGGTGGTACGGCAGATCGAGGTTCTCCGGGCCGCGGCCGACGACCTCGAGATGGACGTCGCCACCAAGCGGAACAGCTCCCTCGACGCCACCGCCGAGGCTGCCAAGGCCGACCAGGACGCCGCCGACGAGGACCTGCAGCGCGACCGCGGTGCGCCCGAGCGCGCCCGTCAGTTCCGCGTCCGGGCCGCCGCCGCACAGCGTAAGGCCGTCCGGCACACCACGATCGCCGACGGCTACGAGCGGGCGGCCGGCACCGCCCGGCAGACGCTGGCCGGCTACCGGCAACTGCTGACCGAGATCGACCAGGGCGCCTCGCCGGCCCGGATCGCCGAGCTCTCCGCCGCGGCCGAGCGCCAGGTCCAGGCGTACGAGCGCAGCCTCGACACGGCGATGCCGGTCAAGGACCTGTTGCTCAGCGGTACGCCGGACGGGCAGCCACCCGCGGCACCGACCGACGACATCAACCGGATCCTGGCCGCGCACGGCATCGGCCGGCGGATCCCGGCCCGCGGACCGGCCCCGCTGACCGAGGCCGAGTACCGCCGGGTGCTGTCCCGCGACGGCGTGGTGTTCGACGTCGGCAACGACCCGGACGCCGGCATCGCGACGCTGCCGCAGGTCCGGTTGCGGCTGGTGCCGCGGGACCTCACCGAGATCACCAACCGCGACTACGAGATGGCCGAGGCGATGACCGGCGCCCTCGGCGAGGGCGGCAACAGCTTCGGCACCACCAACACGCACTCCACCAGCGCGAACTTCGGCGTCAACCTGGGGCCGGCCATCGCGGTGGCCGCCCCCGGTACGCCGCTGCACCTCGCCGCGCAGGTGGCGTCGCCGCGGCTGGACGCCTCGGTCGGCGCCACCGAGGCCGACGCCAGCGGGTTCACGACGCACGCCAAGCGCGGCGGTGTCGACGACAACCGCGGCGAGTCCTTGCTGTACGAGTGGTCCGGGACCTGGGAGATCGAGGTCCGCAAGTCCCCCACCGACGAGTGGTCGCCGCTCGAGGCCGTCGAGGCCGGGCGGAACCAGACCTGGGTGTCCAGCGCGTACTCGGTGCCGGCCGCGCGGGAGACCGTCTCGCTCGACGAGATCGGCCGCGGGCGCGACGTCAGCCCCGAGTTCCCGCGGCACACGGTCACCGGCATCGACGGCCTGCAGGACGTCACCGACCGGCTGGTCCGCCGGGCCCAGCAGCAGTACGGCGACCTGGACCGGGTCGCGTACGACCACATCGCGGGCCTGATCGTGAACGACTCGCACCGGCTGCTCGGCGAGATGAGTCTGCCCGGCGGCATCACCCGGCGGATCCCGACCGCCGGCGCGACGGAGTACGAGCTCACCTGGGAGGTCGAGCCGGTCTGGGCCGACGCCGAACTGGTCGGCGAATCCAGCTTCGACATGTGGCAGGAGAACGTCCAGGTCGACTTCGCCGGAACCAACAGCAGCCAGACGTCCGGTACGTCGGCGACCGTGACCGCCGGGCTGTCCGCGGGCACCGCCGTCACCGCGCTCAGCAACGTCGGCGGCAGCGGCGCGAACCTCGCGCCGACCGTGTCGGCCGGCCGCAACGTCTCCCGCTCCGGCGGCCAGAACGTCAGCAGCACCGCGATCACCCCGGCCGTGCACCGCTGCCAGGGGCCGACCCAGGGCGTCCTGGTCGGCCTGAACGTCCGCGCCACGCTGCGCAAGGTGGACGACCGCAAGGCGTCCCCGATCGTCGAGACCGACAACTGCAAGGCGATGCTGCGGGTGCCGGAGAACGACCTGCTGCGGGCCGGCGGCCGGGCGGACACGAACGCCGTACCGCGTAATCCCGACGGCTCGGTGAAGTTCGAGCCGGACGGCCGGCTGGTGCTCCGCGGGGATCCGGCGCCGACCACCGAAGAGCAGCACGCGCCGCCGTGGATGGGGTACGGCCCGGACCAACTCCGCGGTGTCGGCAAGGCGCTGCCGCAGAACGTCCGGGGCGCTCCGCAGCTCCAGGCACAGGCGATTCGCGGGCTCCGCAAGCTCGGCCTCGTCCCGCCGCACGGCAAGACCGGTCCCGACGACCTGCAGAACCGGAACTACCAGCGCGTCGTCGAGAGCATCGACGCGGCACGGCTCGGGGCCGACATGAACGAGGCCTGCCAGGGCGGCGTGATCGTGATGCTCGAGGACCGCGGGCTCGCCGGTACGCCGAAGTGGCGGCCGTTCCGGCTGACGGTCACCCAGGACCACGACGAGACCACCGGCGAGCTGCGGAACGCCGGCGCCGGCGTCAGCGAGAACGAGAACGTCGTACTGCTCGGCATCAGCTCCCGGGCCACCGGGCGGACGTCCGGGCGGTCGAAGGCGCTGCCGCTGTCGGCCGGAATCGGCGGCACCCGCGGCCCGGCCACCGGGATCAGCGGCCTGATGGGCCGGCTCGGCCTGAACTTCACCCGCACGGCCCGCGGCCGGAACTTCGGTTTCAACGCCGGACGGCGCGTCAACCGGGTCACGCTGAGCGAGTCCACCGAGCCGCTCGACCGGCTCGCCCAGGGCATCACGATGAAGTTCGCGGAGATCACCGACGACGGCGACGCGACCCCGCTGGCCGAGGTCCGCGGCAGCATGCAGGTGGCCTACGACAGCTCGATGTCCAGGGCCGACCGGACGACGGCCGAGGCGACGGATCCGAAACCGCCGCACGACGACGCCGTCCAGCAGGCCATCCCGGTCGCCGTCGACGCCGGCAACATCGCCGACGAGCTGCACAAGGCGATCCCGGCGTTCCGGGCCGACTCGACCGCGCTGGCGTCGCTGCACAAGGCGCTCTCGCCCGCCAGCCTGGTCGCGAACCGCGAGTGGCTGAACGGCGAGTACAAGCTGCCGTTCAGCGTGGTCCGCGCCCCCGGCAACCCGGCGCAGATGGTGCAGGACCGGACGATGCTGCCGGCCGAGTACCAGGTCGTCATCCGCGGTACGGCGATCAGCCAGACGCACCGCGCGATGAGCCAGCAGAACACCGTCGACATCAACTTCACGATGGACGACGTCGGCTCCACCTCCGGTACTTCGTCGTCCGGCGGGATCGGGGGCTCCGCCGGCGGCGGAACGGTCGGCGCGGACGGCACCGGCCACGGCGGCGGGACGTCGCTGTCGCGGACCGGCAGTACGGCGCAGTCGACGACGATCAGCGAGACCGGCGGCGACGAGGAACTGCTGATCAACCCCGGCACCCACCACGAGTTCGTCGAGCGGTTCAAGATGACCGCCGACATCCTCCGCAACGGCAAGGTGGTCGGTCAGGTCGAGCTGCCCGACGCCCGGGTGCAGAAGGCGATGGCCGAGCGCCGGGCGCTGGAGCTGTACGCGGCGAAGAAGCTCGACCTGCCGCTCTGGGTGGTGTCCGACGCGGCCGAGCGGTACCTGAACGACCGGCTGCCGATCAGCCACCGGACCGCGGCCGCGGTGCTGCTCCGCTACCAGCACGAGAAGCGCGGCGTGACGACCGGCCTGGCCGCGGAGCACACCACCCGGCGGCTGATGACGAAGCTGGCCGAGCAGAGCCGGCTCGAGTCCGGCAAGACCGCGCAGGCGAAGACCGCCGAGGAGCAGTTCGCGGAGCTGACCCAGAAGGTCATCGACCGCGCCGACGAACGCCGCGTGGTGCACACCTCGCAGGCGTTCGAGGACAGCCTCGGGGCGTCCGCGGTCGAGTCGGTGCGGGTGAACGACAAGCCGTTCGACCCACGCGAGCAGGTCCGGGCGCAGATCGAGTCCGTCGCACCGGGGCTGCTGGCGGCCAGTCCGCAACTGCAGAACGCCCTCGACGTCGACCTCGACCCGCGCAGCTTCCAGGGCCACCTGAACGACATGCTCGGGCCCGGCGGGTTCTACGCGCCGATCGAGGTCCCGGTGCCGGGGCAGGCCCGGCCGGACGTGCTGTTCGTCCGGGTCCGGGCCCGGTTCACCGGCGAGCGCACGATGGACAACGTGCCGGACAAGCCGGTCGACGAGCAGAACCCGGACGCCGGCACCCAGCCCGACATCCCGGGCGAGTCGGTCGGGAAGGTGCGGCAGAAGTACGACTACCAGTCCATCGACCGGCAGGTCGGGCACACCACCTCGGTGACCGTCGGCCTCGACGGGAAGGGTGCCGCCGGCGGCGGAACCGACCTGTCCGGTGGCCTGTCCACCGACCAGACCAAGAACCAGACGGCCGGCAGCGGCGAGCAGAACACCACCATCGACCGGCTCGGCCACTTCGACCTGGTCAAGACCCACCGGGCCGCGGTCTTCACCACCGAGGTCGTCCGGATCCGGAACGCCGGGGCCGCGGCGCAGACGGGTCTGCGCTGGCGGCTCGGCCGGATCGACCCGGCCGACATCACCACGGTGTCGGACCTCAAGAGCGTCCGCGCCGACCTGACCCAGTGGATCCCGCGCGGCGACCTGCTCGACGGCCCGGCGCCGGACACCGGGCCGGAAACGCCGGTGCTACCCGACCACCGGCGGATCGAACTGCCGGAAGGCGCGGTCCCGATCCGGATCCAGCTGCACGCCCGGGACCGCGAACGCCGGCACGAGCTGCTGGAGAACCTCACCCGGCACCTCGAGCAGCCGGGTCTGCTCGGCAAGCACGGCGCCGCGGCGTACGAGCATCTCCTGCACACGAGCCTGACCCCGACCGCCCTGGCGGCGAAGACCTCGCGGATGTTCGGCCCGGGCATCGACCTGCAGCCGATGGCCAGACCCGGGAACGGGAAGAAGACGGTCAACGTGCATCTGCAGGCGACCGCGATCGGGTTCGAGCTGCACGGTCCGGAGGTCGAGGGCCAGGTCGGCCGGGTCTGGCGGCACCAGAAGACGTACAAGACCTCCAACTCCGGCAACCGGCTGACGCCGGTGACCGCGACCGCCGGTGTCGACGGCGGTCTGGTCTCGGTCGGCGGCTCGGTCGGCGAGCAGGTCAAGGAACAGGCGTCCGACGCGAACGGCACCAGGCTGGAGACCAGCAGGTTCCTGGAGGGTCAGCTGGTCACGGTCCGGATCCCGGTCCGATACGACGCGACCATCCGGACCAGCACCGACAACGGCCGCGGCGAACCGGTCCCCCGGCACTCCACCAAGGTCCGGGACCTGGCCCGCGGCGAGGTCTTCGTCCGGATGCTCGGGCACCAGTACCTCGACGTACTCCGGCAGATGGAGCGTGGCTCCGACCTCGACACCGCGATCGCCGATGCCCAGCTACGCGCGGAGCCGGCGGACTTCGGGCGGCCCGACCGCGTCGTCGACGAGCTCCAGCCGGGCAAGTCCGGCATGGTCAGCCGGCCGTACACGCCGGTGCTCGAGCTGATCCAGCAGGCACAAGCCGAGGAGCGGACCCTGGTGCTGCTGGTCAGGCAGGCCGACGGCCAGGAGCAGAAGTACCGGGCCACCAAGGACGGCCTGCTGGAGTGCGAGGGCGACCCGCGGTTCGGCCCGGCGTTCGAACGGTTGCACCCGACCGTCGTCCGGATGGCCGAGGGACGGGTGGACCTGCACGAGCTGCACAACACCGCGCCGCCCGGCAACTTCAACGGGCAGGTGGCCCAGGCGCTGATGGACAACGGCGTACCGCGGGACGTGCTCAAGGGGCTGGACTACCAGACGACGGTGCAGCAGATGGCGTACGTCGTGAGCCACTCGGCCCGCACCCATTCGGGCGGCTCGGCCGGGCACACGATTTCACCGTCCCACGGCACGTCACTGGCCGGACCCTGAGCCGATGATGAATACTGCTGGACTTCGGGAGCGAGAGGGGCTTCATGGGATTCTCGGTGGTACGTACCCGGGACGAGGCGCACCTGTACCTGGAGTTGCATTCGTGCCCGGACTGCGGGACCGACGAGGCACCCTGGCAGCAGGCGCTGGTCGACGTCGACGGTGAGCTGTCGATCAGCTACAGCGCGGTCTGCCCGGGCTGCGGCGCCGAACGGGAGTACCTGTTCGGCGTACCGGACCGGGAGACGCCGGTGCGGGGCTGGCCGACGTTCGGCGGGCCGGAGCCGTCCGATGTCATCGACGCCGGGCAGTGGCTCGAGGTCGCGGAGCGGCTGGTCGCGGCGGTGCCCACGGACCGGACCGAGGCCGGCCGCGCGCTGGCGATCGCGCGCGCCGCGGTCGCCGAGGTGATCAAGTTCGTCCCGGAGGGCCTGGACGCCGTACCGGACGAGGAGTTCTGGACGGTGGAGGGCCGGGCCAACCGGGAGACCGACCCCGGCCGGTTCCGGTTGCAGCGGCTGCTGCTGACCCGGGACAGGTACGCGGAGCTGGCCGAACAACTGGGAGCGAGATAGTCGATGCTGATGGCACGGAGCCTCTGGGAGGCCGAGACCTACGTGAACCTCCGGCTCGCGGAGACCACACCCCGTCCGGAGGGCCTGGTGTCGCCGACGCCGGCGCCGAAGGTGGGCGAGAACATGACGGAGGGTCCGGACGGCTGGACCTGGCACTCCCCGATCGGCGACATCGCGATCCCGTACGTGTCCGAGAAGACGACGGTCCAGGTCGGCGCGCCGTTCGGGCTCGGCCGGTCCCGGCTGATCGACGCCGCGGAGTGGATCCACGTCGCCCACCTGTACGGCGAACGGGCGATCGCGGACATGATGGAGTACGCCGGTGACGAGCACCCGAAGGGCGACTTCCAGGACCAGGAACGGCGCCGGTCGATCTCGCTCGGCTTCGAGCTCGCCGTCGACGCCACGCTGCAGGCGATGGCGTTCCTGCCCGACGGCGAGGACGTGGTCCCGGACGGGGAGATCTGGTCGACGTTCGGCGCCGGCGTCAAGGACGCGAACCCGGACGTGGTCACCCGCGCCAAGATGGAGGAGGAGCTCGAGTACTGGCGCGGCGTGAACGAGGACTTCATCGGGTTCTACGAAGAAACGCCCTGAGTCAGCTCGATCCGGATCGCGCGGGCGTCCGCCCCGGCCTGTTCCAGGACCTTCTGTTTCGGGTCCGGTACGCCGAGGAACGGCGCCCGCACCAGCGGTACGAGCTCACGCAGCCGCGGGTCCTCGAGCACGGTGTCGACGGCCCGCCGGTCTCCCCCGCAGACGAGTACGTCGAGCTTCGCCGGGGCGAGGATCCGCACCGCCACCTCGGTCGCGGCGGCGAACGCCTCACGCGCCTGGTTGTCCCGGCGGCGCGCGTACCGCTGCTGCGACCAGCCACCGGCCTTCGTCGTACCCTGCACGTGCCGCGACCCGACCTTCGAGTCGACAAGGTTGCCGCCAGCAAACACCCCGGCGCCGTACCCGCCCCGACGAACCAGCAGTACGCCGAGCCGCCGCGCCCGCAGCACATGCGCGACAAGCCCCTCGCGCGACAACTCCGCAAGAGGCTCGAAAGGCACCGTGACAACGGCCCTCTCACCGTCCTCAGCCACCAACGTGACCACCGCGGCCGTCACGTCATACCGAACCTCACCATGCCGCTCACCGAACCCCGTCAACCACCCGTCCAACCGCTCCGGCGCGACGTGGACGACCCGGGTCATTCGTTCCATGGATCCACGACTTCGACGCCGAATCCCGTGAAGTGCGCGACGTTCCGGGTCGCGACCGGCGCTCCGTGTGAGAGCGCGATGGCGGCGATCATCCCATCCTCCAGCGAGGTCGGCTTCCCGGCCGTCGACCGCGTGCGGCGAAGCTGCGCGTGAGCCCTGGCTGCGCTTTCGTCGTAACTCAGCAAGCGGTCCTGCGCGGCGGCGATCAACCGATCGACAGCCGCCCCCAGCGCCGTCCTGCGGCGTCCCTCGGGGAGACGAAGGACGCCGTACAGCAGTTCGTGAACCGTCACCGACGTGATGGCGAGATCCGACCCGTTGTCGGCCAGCCACCTGAGCACCGCCTTGTCCGGTTCCTTCCTGAGCGGCTCGGACAAGACGTTCGTGTCAGCAACGATCACGACAGATCGAGCTCACGGGGCACGGACCGCTCGGGGAGTTCCAGTTCGTCGCCCCGAAGCTCTTCCGCGGTGTCCAGCCAGTCCTCGATGAAGTTCCGCGGAACCACGGCCGCGTCCAGGATCGCCCGGGCCTCCGCCTCCATCGACCGGTTGTGCTGAGCCGCACGTCGTTTCAGTGCACGCCTGGTCTCCTCAGGCACATTACGAAGCGTGAGTGTAGCCATCCGCTGCCCCCTTGCGACTCCAGCAATCTGCTGTCAATGCTAGCAGATTGCTGGGGATCACACGTTGAAGCCGAGGGCGCGGAGTTGGTCGCGGCCGTCGTCGGTGATCTTTTCGGGGCCCCACGGTGGCATCCAGACCCAGTTGATGCGGAAATCGTTGACGAGGCCGTCGAGGGCCATTCGGGTCTGGTCCTCGATCACGTCGGTCAGCGGGCAGGCCGCCGACGTCAGGGTCATGTCGATGATCGCCGTACTGGTGTCGTCGACGGTGATGCCGTAGATCAGGCCGAGGTCGACGACGTTGATGCCGAGTTCGGGGTCGACGACGTCCTTCAGGGCCTCGGTGACGTCCTCGACCTTCGCCGGGGAGGAGCCGGCCGCGAGGTCGACCTCGGGCAGCTCGATCTTCTCGTCGGTCTGGTCAGCCATTGCTCACTCCTTGGTCGGCTGCGAGGGCCTGGGCGGTGGCGTCGCGCCACGCGGACCAGCCCAGCAGTGCACACTTCACCCGGGCCGGGAACTGCGCGACGCCAGCGAACGCCACACCGTCCTCCAGAACCTCTTCGTCGGGTTCGACATTCCCCCGGCCCTGCATCAGTTCGAGGAACTTCTCGTACGTCGCCATACCCTCGGCGACCGGTTTGCCGATCACCAGGTCCGACATCACCGAGGTCGCCGCCTGGCTGATCGAGCAGCCGACGCTGTCGTGCGTCACGGACTTCACCGTGTCGCCGTCGAGCTCGACCCGGAGCGTGACCTCGTCCCCGCAGGACGGGTTCACGTGGTGCACCTCCACGTCGTACGGGTCCGACAGCCCCGCGTGGTGCGGGCTGCGGTAGTGGTCCAGGATGATCTCCTGGTAGAGGCTGTCGAGCTGCATGTCAATCCACCTTGAAGTACTTGCGCACGAATCCCAGTCCGTCCACGAGCGCCTCGATCTCCTCGGGGGTCGTGTACAGATAGAAAGACGCTCTGGTCGACGATTGCATTCCGAACCGCTCGTGCACCGGCCGCGCGCAGTGGTGCCCGGCCCGGACCGCGATGCCCCGGGTGTCCAGTACGGTCGACACGTCGTGCGGGTGGACGCCGTCCAGCGCGAAGCTGATCGCGCCGCCGTGATCCTTGGCGTCCGTCGGGCCGAGCAGCTTCAGGCCGGGAACGGTCTTCAGCCCCTCCAGCGCGTACTCCACGATCGCGTGCTCGTGCGCGGCGATCTTGTCCATCCCGATCCCGGACAGGTAGTCGACGGCCGCACCGAGCCCGACCGCCTGCGCGATCGGCGGCGTCCCCGCCTCGAACCTGGCCGGCGGAGCGGCGTACGTCGAACCGGTCATCCGGACGACCTCGATCATCTCGCCGCCACCGAGGAACGGCGGCAGCGACGCGAGCAGGTCGTACCGGCCCCAGAGCACGCCGATCCCGGTCGGGCCGACGACCTTGTGACCGGTGAAGGCCAGCAGGTCGGCACCCAGCGTCGAGACGTCGACCGGGAACTGCGGAACGGCCTGCGAAGCGTCGACGACAACGGTCGCGCCGACCGCGTGCGCCTTGGCGGCGATGTCGCTGATCGGGTTGATCGTGCCGAGCGCGTTCGAGACCCAGGTCAGCGCGACGACCTTGGTGTCCGGGGTGAGCAGCTCGTCGATGTTCGACAGGTCGAGCCGGCCGTCCTCGGTCACGCCGAACCACTTCAGCGTCGCACCGGTCCGCTCACACGCCAGCTGCCACGGGACGATGTTGCTGTGGTGCTCCATCTCGGAGACCACCACGACATCGCCCGGCTTCAGCGACGCGCCGAGTGTGTGCGCGGCGAGGTTGAGCGCCTCGGACGCGTTCTTGGTGAACACGATCTCGTCCCGCGACGGGGCACCGATGAACGCGGCAACCTTGTCGCGACCGCTCTCGTACGCCGCGGTGGCCTCGGCACCGAGCTGGTGCATGGCGCGGGCGACGTTGGCGTTGTGCTTGAGGTAGTGGTCCTCAAGAGCCTGGACGACCTGGCGCGGCTTCTGCGAGGAGTTCGCCGAGTCCAGGTACACCAGCGGGAACCCGCCCGCGAGCTCGCGGGACAGGATGGGAAAGTCCGCCCGGACCGACTGCAGGTCCAGGGGACTGCTGAACGTCCGGGCGTCGGTCACTTGGCGCCGGCCTTCAGGAACCGCTCGTACCCGTTGGCCTCAAGCTCCTCGGCGAGCTCCGGGCCGCCCTCCTCGGCGACGCGGCCGTCGACGAAGACGTGCACGAAGTCCGGCTTGATGTAGCGCAGGATCCGCGTGTAGTGCGTGATCAGCAGGACACCCTTGTCGCCCTGGGAGGCGAACCGGTTGACGCCCTCGGAGACGATCTTCAGCGCGTCGATGTCGAGGCCGGAGTCGGTCTCGTCAAGGATCGCGACCTTCGGGTTCAGCAGCTCCAGCTGGACAATCTCGTGCCGCTTCTTCTCACCGCCGGAGAAGCCCTCGTTGACGTTCCGGGTACCGAAGTCGGCGTCCATGTCCAGGTCGGCGAGCGCCTTGTTGACGTCCTTGACCCAGGTGCGCAGCTTCGGCGCCTCGCCGTCGATCGCGGTCTTCGCGGTGCGCAGGAAGTTCGCCACCGACACGCCGGGAACCTCGACCGGGTACTGCATCGCCAGGAACAGGCCGGCCCGGGCGCGCTCGTCGACCTTCATGTCGAGTACGTCCTCGCCGTCCAGCGTCACGGTGCCGCTGGTGACGTTGTACTTCGGGTGCCCGGCGATCGAGTACGCCAACGTCGACTTGCCGGAGCCGTTCGGGCCCATGATCGCGTGCGTCTGGCCACCGGCGATGGTCAGGTCGACGCCGCGCAGGATCTGCTTCGGGCCGCTCTCGGTGTCGACCGACACGTGCAGGTCGCGGATCTCGAGTGTCGCCATGGTTTCTTCTACCTCCGTCGGTTTTACAGGGAAGCCTGATTGATGGGGTTCTTCACGTCGACGAGTACGTCGTCGCCGTCGAGGCGCACCGGGTAGATCGGCACCGGGTCGTACGCCGGCAAGCTGGTCGGCTCGCCGGTCCGCAGGTCGAAGCGGGACCCGTGCAGCCAGCACTCGATCTCGCACTCGCCGACGTCGCCCTCGGACAGCTGGATCTGCGCGTGCGAGCACTCGTCCCGGACCGCGAAGTACTGTCCCTCGCTCTTCACGACCGCGACCTCGACACCGCCGACCTCGACCGGGATCACTCCCTCGTCGGGGACGTCGGCGGCGGCGCAGGCGCGCTCGAACGTGTCGCTCACAGTGCCGCTCTCAGTGCCGCTCTCAGTGCCGCTCTCAGTGCCGCTCTCATGGCCGCTCTCATTGGCCGACGACCGCCTTGGCGGCGTCGCTCAGCTCGGCCGCGCGGGCGAGCTTCTCCTCGATCACCTCGTGCAGGTGGTCGGACACCTCGGGTACGCCGATCTTGCCGATGATGTCGTTGAAGAAGCCGGACACGACCAGCCGGCGGGCGGCGTCCTCGGGGATGCCGCGGGCCTGCAGGTAGAACAGCTGCTCGTCGTCGAACCGGCCGGTCGCGGACGCGTGCCCGGCACCCTCGATCTCGCCGGTCTCGATCTCCAGGTTCGGCACCGAGTCGGCGCGGGCGCCGTCGGTGAGGACCAGGTTCCGGTTCAGCTCGAAGGTGTCGGTGCCCTCGGCCGCGGCCCGGATCAGCACGTCGCCGATCCACACCGAGCGGGCGTTGTCGCCGGCCAGCGCGCCCTTGTAGACCACGTTGCTCTTGCAGTGCGTGGCCTCGTGGTCGACGAACAGCCGGTGCTCGTGGTGCTGACCACCTTCGGCGAAGTACACCCCGACGAGTTCCGCGTCGCCGCCCGGTCCGGCGTACCGGACGTTGGTGCCGATCCGGACGACCTTGCCGCCGAGGGTGACCGCGACGTGGTGCAGCCGGGCGTCCCGGCCGACCAGCGCGTCGTGCTGGCCGAGGTGGATCGACTCGTGGTCGGCCTGCTGGATCGAGACGACCCGCAGGTCGGCGCCGTCGCCGACGACGATCTCGACGTTGCTGCTCAGCTCACCGGCGCCGGTGTGGTCGATGATCACGATCGACCTGCTGTGCCGGCCGGCGTCCACGATCAGGTGGCTGAAGCCGCGGGCGCCGAGGCTCGCGACGTTCACGTGCACCGGCTGGGCCAGCTCGGCCTCGACCGGGATCCGGACCGCGAACGCGTCGCCGGCGTGCTGCCAGGCGACGGCCGCGGAGCGGTCCTGCGGCGTTCCTACCTTGAGCGAGTCCGCGGCGACGGTCTCGAAGACCACGCCGTCCGGCCCGGAGGCGTCGATCTTCGGTGTCTCGGTGCCGGCCGCGTCCTCGAACAGGGCCTTCAGCTGCTTGACCGGCGTGAAGCGCCACTCCTCCTCGCGTCCATTCGGCACGGCGAAGTCGGCCACGTCGTACGACGTCGGCCGCTCACTGCGCGCCTGGAGCGGAACGGGCGAACCCGGCCCGTGGGAGTGCGCCTTGTTGCCGGTCGCAACAAGGGTGTCAGACGACGACATCAGCCGACGGCCCCTTCCATCTGCAGCTCGATCAAACGGTTCAGTTCCAGCGCGTACTCCATCGGGAGCTCGCGGGCGATCGGCTCGATGAAGCCGCGGACGATCATCGCCATCGCCTCGTCCTCGGCCATGCCCCGGCTCATCAGGTAGAAGAGCTGGTCGTCGCTGACCTTGGACACGGTCGCCTCGTGCCCCATCGCCACGTCGTCCTCGCGGACGTCGACGTACGGGTAGGTGTCCGAACGGCTGATGGTGTCGACCAGCAGCGCGTCACAGCGCACCGTGGACTTGCTGTGGTGCGAGCCCGGCGCCACCTCGACCAGACCGCGGTACGACGTCCGGCCGCCGCCGCGGGCCACCGACTTCGACACGATCGAGCTGGAGGTGTACGGCGCGTTGTGCACCATCTTCGAACCGGCGTCCTGGTGCTGGCCCTCACCCGCGAACGCGACCGACAGGGTCTCGCCCTTGGCGTGCTCGCCCATCAGGTACACGGCCGGGTACTTCATCGTCACCTTGGAACCGATGTTGCCGTCGATCCACTCCATCGTCGCGCCCTCTTCGCAGGTGGCGCGCTTGGTGACCAGGTTGTAGACGTTGTTGGACCAGTTCTGGATCGTCGTGTAGCGGCAGCGGGCGCCCTTCTTCACGATGATCTCGACGACCGCGGAGTGCAGCGAGTCCGACTTGTAGATCGGCGCCGTGCAGCCCTCGACGTAGTGCACGTAGGCGTCCTCGTCGACGATGATCAGGGTCCGCTCGAACTGGCCCATGTTCTCGGTGTTGATCCGGAAGTAGGCCTGCAGCGGGATGTCCACCTTGACGCCCTTGGGGACGTAGATGAACGAGCCGCCGGACCAGACCGCCGTGTTCAGCGAGGCGAACTTGTTGTCGCCGACCGGGATGACCGAGCCGAAGTACTCCTTGAAGAGCTCCGGGTGCTCCTTCAGGCCGGTGTCGGTGTCCAGGAAGATGACGCCCTGCGCCTCCAGGTCCTCACGGATCTGGTGGTAGACGACCTCGGACTCGTACTGCGCGGCGACGCCGGCGACCAGGCGCTGCTTCTCCGCCTCCGGGATGCCGAGCTTGTCGTAGGTGTTCTTGATGTCCGGCGGCAGTTCCTCCCACGAGGTGGCCTGCTTCTCGGTGGACCGGACGAAGTACTTGATGTTGTCGAAGTCGATCCCGGACAGGTCGGCGCCCCAGGACGGCATCGGCTTGCGGCCGAAGAGCTTCAGGCCCTTCAGCCGCAGCTCGAGCATCCATTCCGGCTCGCTCTTGAGGGCGGAGATGCCTCTCACCACGTCCTCACTCAGGCCGCGCTGAGCGACCGCGCCGGCGGCGTCGGAGTCGGACCAGCCGTACTGGTAGTTGCCGAGGCCTTCCAGTTCGGGGTGAGCGGTTTGCGTCATCGTGCAGTCCTCGCAGATTCGCCGTCGGTTACAGGGGTAACGGGGGTCGCACCCGGGATATGCGTCGTACACACACCATCACCGTGGGCGATGGTGGCCAGTCGCTGTACGTGCTTGCCGAGGAGTCTCGAGAACACCTCGGTCTCGGCCTCGCACAGCTGGGGGAACTGCTCGGCCACGTGCGCGACCGGGCAGTGGTGCTGGCAGAGCTGCGCGCCGTGCGCCGCCTGCGCCGTGGAGGCGGCGTACCCGTCGGCCGTCAGAGCCTGGGCGAGCACCTCCGTCTTCTTGCCCTCCGGAGCCTGCGCGAGCAGGTCCCGGTAGCGCTCTTCCACCTCGGCGACCCGGCGGCGGGCGAACTCCGTCACCGCGTCGTCACCGCCGGCCTCGGCGATGAACCGCATCGCGGTCGCCGCCAGGTCGTCGTACGCCGTGTGGAAGGCGTGCCGGCCGGTGTCGGTCAGCACGAACACCTTCGCGGGGCGGCCGCGGCCGCGGGGGCCGTAGACGCGCTCCTCGCGGGACTCCACCAGGCCCTCGTCGAGCAGGTGGTCCAGGTGCCGGCGAACCGCCGCCGGGGTCAGCTCGAGCCGCTCCGCCAGGACCGCGGCGCTGGACGGGCCGTTGGTCAGGATCGAGCGGGCGACCCGGTCCCGGGTGGACTCGTCCCGCGCGACACTGGCGCCGGAGCCCGGCGCGGGAGTGCTCGCAGGAGTTTTCACAACATCAGTGTCGCGTAATTCCCCGGGGCCTTCAAATAAGGCTCACCTAACCGGTTCCCGGACTCAGGCGGGACTCAGAGGGAGGCGTGAGCGAGGTCACTCCGCCCCGTTCTCTATGCTGCCGTTTGTGCCAGTCGCGGTGGAGATCGACAAGCTCGTCGTGCGGTACGGCGAGAAGACCGCGGTCGACGGTCTCAGTCTCACCGTAACCGCCGGCACGGTGACAGCCGTGCTCGGCCCGAACGGTGCCGGCAAGACCACGACCGTGGAGACGTGCGAGGGCTTCCGGCGCCCCGACTCGGGCAGTGTCCGGGTGCTCGGCCTGGACCCGCTCGCCGACCACGACGAGCTGATGCCGAAGATCGGCGTGATGCTCCAGGAGGGCGGCGCCTGGTCCGGCGTCCGCGCCGTCGAGATGCTCCGGTACGTCGCGACGCTGCACACGCATCCGCTCGACGTCCCCGCGCTCGTGGAGCGGCTGGACCTCGGCAGCTGCGGGCGTACGCCGTACCGGAGGCTGTCCGGTGGGCAGAAGCAGCGGCTGTCGTTCGCACTGGCGATCGTCGGGCGGCCGGAGCTGGCGTTCCTGGACGAGCCGACCACCGGGCTCGACCCGCACGGGCGGCGCGAGATCTGGCAGCTGATCCGGGACCTCCGCGACGACGGCGTCACCGTCGTACTGACGACGCACGCGATGGACGAGGCCGAGCAGCTGTCCGACCAGGTGCACGTCGTGTCGGCCGGCAAGGTGATCGCCTCCGGTACGCCCGACTCGCTCACCGAACACCACACCAAGTCGCTCGAGGACGTGTTCCTCGAGCTCACCTCTCCTAGGCACGAGAAATGACGACGTACGCACCGCAGCCCGGCAGCGCGCCCTGGGCACAGAAAGTGCTCTCGCACACCCGGATGGAGTTCAAGCTCCTGGTCCGGAACGGCGAGCAGTTGCTGCTGGCCCTGGTCATCCCGCTCGGCGTCCTGCTGCTGCTCGGCGCGACCGGCCTCGGCGACCGCCTGCCCCTCGGCAGCGGCCGCCCGATCGACGAAGCGGTCCCCCGCGTCCTGGCGCTGGCGGTCTTGTCCTCGTCCTTCACCTCGCTGGCCATCGCCACCGGCTTCGAACGCCGGTACGGCGTCATCAAACGCCTCGGCGCCTCACCCCTGTCCCGTACGGGCCTCCTCGCCGGCAAGATCGGCGCGGTCCTCCTCGTCCAGGCGATCCAGCTGATCGTCCTGATCGGTGCCGGGTTCGCACTCGGGTGGAAACCTGTCGGAGGATTCGTCGCCGTCGTAGGCGTCCTCCTCACCGTCCTGTGCGGAACAGCCGCCTTCGCCTCCCTCGGCCTCCTGATGGCCGGCGTACTGCGGGCCGAGGCCACCCTGGCCGCCGCCAACCTGCTGTACCTGCTCCTGCTCGTAGGCGGCGCGATCATGACCCCTGTCGACGAGTACCCGCACGGCATGCAGGCCGTCGTACGGCTGCTGCCGAGCGCCGCGCTGGCGAGCGGAATCTCGAACTCGACCGTCCACGGCGTGGTGCCGTGGACCGCGGCGCTGTCGCTCGCGCTGTGGGCCGCGGTGCTGGGATACCTGGTCTCCCGGACGTTCAAATGGGACTGAGCTTTAGAGTGTGCCGGTGATGAGCACGGATACCCCGCCCCAGGAGAGCGAGCCGGTCAGCAAGTTCTGGCGCCTGATCCCCGAGCCGAGCCTGGACGTCGTCCGGCGCTGGGGCTGGGCCTCGGTGGCGGTCAACATCGGCATCGTGGTGACCGGCGGACTGGTCCGGCTGACCGGGTCCGGTCTCGGCTGCCCTACCTGGCCGTCCTGCACCGACGACTCGTACGTACCGCACGCGGCACTCGGCTACCACGGTGCGATCGAGTTCACGAACCGGATGCTCGGGTTCGTGGTCGCGATCGTCGCGATCATCACCTGGCTGGTCGTGATGCGCTACCGCCCGATCCGCCGCGACCTGCGCCGGCTCGCGACCGCGGCCGCGCTCGGGGTCCCGCTGCAGGGCGTGATCGGCGGCATCAGCGTGCTCACCGGCCTGAACCCGTGGATCGTGTCGGCGCACTTCCTGGTCTCGCCGGTGATCATCACGCTCACGGTCTCGATGATGCGCCGATCCCGCACCAGCCCGTACCCGCACACTCCCCCGGTCGTCCGCGCGCTCGCGACCGCCGCGGTGGTGGCGGTCTGGCTGACCGTTGCCCTGGGCACCATTGTCACCGGGGCCGGCCCGCACTCGGGTGATCCGGAGACCGGCCGGAACGGGTTCGACCCGGAGCTGGTCAGCCAGCTGCACGCGGACGTCGTGTTCGGCCTGCTCGGCATCACGATCGCGCTGGTGATCGCGACCCGGGTGACCGCGACCTCGCGGACGTTGCGCAAGCTCGCGGCCTGGCTGCTGGCGATCGAGCTGCTGCAGGGCGCGGTCGGCTTCACGCAGTACTTCACCGGCCTGCCGTGGGGCGTCGTACTCGTCCACATGTTCCTGGCCGGCCTGCTGATCGCGCTCGTCACCGCCGTGTACGGCGAGCGCGGTACGCCGGCGACCTAGACGAGGTCGCGCCGCAGCGGTACGACGGCGGCGACGATCGCGCCGACGGCGGCGTACCCGATCAGGACCAAGGCGGCGTACGCCGGGGGCAATGGTGCGCCGAGGTGGCTGGAGGTCTGGTCGGCGATCGTGTCGGTGAGGAACGTGAAGCTGGTCAGCGAGGACGTCGCGCCGCCGGGCAGATACGGGTACAGCCGGTTCACGCCGGGCAGGATCATCAGCACGTACTCGAGGAAGTAGAAATACCCCAGGACGATGCCGACGGCAACGAGTTGGTGGCGGGCCAGTGCGCCGACGGCGACGCCGATCACGACGTAGACGGCCGCGACCACGGCGAGTTTCGTCAGCAGGAGCAGCAGGTCCGCCGGGTCGACCGTCAGCGTGACGCCGCGGACGAGGGCCGCGCCGAGCAGGGCGAGACCGGACGTCACGGACGCGATCAGGCCGTAGCAGAGGCCGCCGACGCCGTAGACGATCAGCTTCGCGGACAGCACCCGGCCGCGCCGCGGTGCCGCGAGGAACGTCGTACCGATCGTGCGGTGCCGGTACTCGCTGGTGACCGCGATCGTGCCGAAGAGCGCCGGGACGAACAGCAGCAGGCCGGTCAGCCCCACCGTCAGACCGGCGCCGGCCGGGGTGTCGATCGCGGGCATCGGCGGGGTCGCGTTCTCCGGACCGGTCAGCGCGAGGATGCCGGTCAGTCCGCCGCCCGAGGCCACCGCGGCGATCAGCGCCCAGAGCGGCAGGCGGGTCGAGAACAACCGGGTGATTTCGCCGCGGATCAGGGTGGTCATGCCGTCAGCTCCTTCGTGGTCAGCGTGAGGAAGGCCTGCTCGAGCGTCGTTCCGTGGCTGGTGAAGTCGGCCAGGCCGCCCGACCACGCGATCCGCCCCTGGTCGATCAGCACCAGGTCGTCGACGCTGTACTGCAACTCGGTCAGCACATGGCTGGAGATCAGTACGGTCCGCCCTTCGTCGGCGAGCGACCGCAGGAACGTCCGCAGCCAGACGATGCCCGCGGGATCCAGGCCGTTCGACGGCTCGTCCAGCACCAGTACGCCCGGATCTCCCAGCAACGCTGTCGCCAGCGCGAGCCGCTGCCGCATCCCGGTGGAGAACCCGCGCACCTTGCGATCGGCGTACCCGGTCAGCTCCACCGCCTCGATCACCGCCTCGACCCGCGCGCGGTCGTGACCACTCAGGTCGCACACGGTCCGCAGATGCGCCCTGGCACTCGTCGCCGGATGCGCGGCCGCGAGATCGAGTACGGCGCCGACCGCTCCGGTGGGGTCGGGCAGCTCCCGGTACGGCGTGCCGCCGAACAACGCGCTGCCCGCGTCCGGCCGGATCAGGCCCAGCAGCATCCGCAGTGTGGTCGACTTCCCGGCCCCGTTCGGCCCGACGAATCCCGTGACCCGGCCGGCGGCCGCGGTGAACGTCACGTCCCGCACGGCCTGCACCGCCCCGAAACTCTTGCTCAGCCCGGACACCCGAATCGGCACCATGACTGTCCCCTCTCCGACTATTATCAACCTGAGAGCGATAACATTATCAGACTGATAATGATCAGGAGACACTGTGCCGAAGGACTCACCGATCGCCGACGTGGTCATGCATCCGGCCCGGCTGCGGATCATCCAGCAGCTCGGCGGCCGCGAGCTCACCACCACCCAGCTCCGCGCGGCCCTGCCCGAGATCACCCAGGCGACGCTCTACCGGCACGTCGCGGCGCTGATCGACGCCGGCATCCTCGCGGTGGTCGCCGAACGCAAGGTCCGCGGTACCACCGAGCGGACGCTGGCGCTCGGCGAACGGCTCGCGATCGCCGACCTGGACGAGATCCGGGCGATGGACGCGGCCCAGCTGCGCACGAGCTTCCTGACCTTCCTCGGCCTGGTCGGCGAGACGTTCGACAAGTTCCTGGCCGCGGAGGACCAGGAGCTGCGTGACTACCTCGGCTTCGGGATGGGCCAGCTGTACGTCGCGGACGGCGATCTGCCCGCGCTGCAGAACCAGCTCAACGACGTACTCGCGCCGTACCGGGAGGAGCGACCCGGCACCCGCCGCCGGGTCGCTCTCGCCACCATCCTCATACCGGAAGCCGAATAGCTACCGCACCTGGTAGACCGCGCCCGGGCCGAAGACCGGGCCGGACACATACAGGTCACCTCGCCGGCTGAACGCCGCCCCGGCGGGCAGGATCAGCTTGTCCTTCGCCAGCTCGGTCCGATGCCCCCGGGTCTGCACGAACAGCGCGCCGACCTGGGGCTGGCCGCTGAGCTCGAACTGCAGCCAGCTCGCCTTCGCCAGCTCGACCACGGCGAGCTTCCCGTGCGGCCCGCCGGCCAGGTCCACGATCGACGTGTAGCCGTCGGCGTACCGCTTGCAGCTCCCCTTGGACGGGTTCTCCGGGTCGCACACCGCGCCCACCGAGCCCGGCCCGATCCGCCAGATTTCCGACGTCCCCGGTGTCGCCGGCACGCCGCGGAGCTCACCGACGTACCAGTACCCGTCCGACCCGACCGTGACCGACGTCGCGACCGCCTCGGCCGGGACCTTCGAACCGGCCGGCGGCAGCCCGAACTCGGGCGGCAGGCCCGGCGGAACCGTCACCGTGCGTGGCTTGAGCCGTGCGACCGTCGCGATGTGGCCGTTCGGCCAGACCCGCAGCAGGTCGTTGCCGGCCGCGTCGGACACCAGGACGGTGCCGTCCGCGAGCGCGGCGACCCCGAACGGGTTCGAGTCGGTCGGATTGTTCTCGAGGTCGTACGGATCCGGGTCGTGCGCCTGGTACGCGGCGATGTCGGCGACCTTGATCGCCTTCCCGCGCCACAGCTTGTACAGCGTCGAGCTGCCCGGCACCGGTGGCTGCCCCGGCTCGCCGCCCGCGCCGGTCAGTGCGTACGTGACGCCCCGGTGACTGGTGTCGATCGCCGGCGGGAACCCGCCGGTGCCCGGCACTGTGCCGAGCTTCCACGTCCTGTGCCCGTCGGTCGCGTACACGGAACCGTCCGTGACGCTGTAGATGACCTGGTTCCGGTACGTCGAGACGCCGCGCGGCCCGTCCAGCCCGGTCGCCACCGGCCGCAGTCCCGAATGGTTGCCGCCGGCGTCGGCCTGCCCCGCGAGCAGGAGCGACCCTGTCAGTGCGAGCGCCGCGAGCGCGGCGATGCGTGTTCGTACCCCCATGTGTTTCCCCCTGAAGCCACGTCTCCCCAGGCGTGGAATCCCCCTCCACAGACCGGACCATCGCAACAAAAGATCACGGCGAGGTCAACACTCAGCGGAAACTCAGCGCAGCAAGGGGTCGATCGCGGCGGCGATGAACAGCAGTGCGAGGTAGATGTTGGAGAAGTGGAACAGCCGCATCGGCCGCAGCGCCGCGCCGTCCGCGCCGGTGTGGGCCCGGAGCAACAGCCGGCGGGCCTCGCGGAGGAACACGAAGCCGAGCACGATCGCGGCCAGCGGGTACACGTAGCCGGTGCCGCCGATCGGCCAGAGCGCGATCGAGGTGGCGACCATGATCACCGAGTACGCCATGATCTGCCGGGCGGTGGCGACCGGGGTGGCGACCACGGGCAGCATCGGCACGTCGACCGCCGCGTAGTCCTCGCGGTACCGCATCGCCAGCGACCAGGTGTGCGGCGGGGTCCAGAAGAACACCACCAGGAACAGCACGACCGGCGTCCAGGCCAGCTTGCCGGTGACCGCGGTCCAGCCGATCAGGGTCGGGAAGCAGCCGGCGATGCCGCCCCAGACGATGTTCTGCACGGTCCGGCGCTTGAGCACCATCGTGTACCCGAAGACGTAGAACAGGTTCGCCGCCAGCGCCAAGCCGGAGGACAGCCAGTTCACGAAGAAGCCGAGCTCCAGGGTGGCCAGCACGCCGAGCACGACCCCGAAGATCGTCGCCGAGCGCGGGCTGACCGCGTGCCGCGGCAGCGGGCGGCGCCGGGTCCGGCGCATCTGCTCGTCGATGTCCCGGTCGAACACGCAGTTGATCGTGTTCGCGCTGCCGGAGGCAAGGATGCCGCCGATCAGCGTCGCCACCACGATCCGGAGCCCCGGCACGCCGTCCGCGGCCAGGAACATCACCGGCACCGTGGTCACCAGCAGCAGCTCGATGATGCGCGGCTTGGTCAGACCGACGTACGCCTTCACCACGTCGCGCACCGACGGACTCGCTGTTGCGGCTGACACAGCGGGAGCGTCCGGCAGCGGCGTCGGGTACGACGTCGTCGCGGCGGGACGCGGGTCGACGGCCGTCACGAACACCTCGAACAGAATCTGGGTTGACGCCGGCTGACCGGCGCTGACGATTCAGCAGTCTACGACGCCCCGTAGGAGGGTTCGCACACCCCCCTTCGGGATCGGGGAACAGGGTCGGACGCTGAACGGTTGACAAACAGTCGAGTGGTACCCAGCGGACGGTCCTCGCCACAGTAGGCTCATCCTGAGTGAGTACCCAGAAGACTTTCCTCGAGAGGAGCGCCGGCGGCGTGACGGAGAAGACCAAGCTTGAATGGACCGAGCTCGACCAGCGCGCGGTCGACACCGTGCGGGTGCTCGCGATGGACGCGGTCGAGAAGGTCGGCAACGGGCACCCCGGTACGGCGATGAGCCTGGCGCCGGCGGCGTACCTGCTGTTCCAGAAGGTGATGCGGCACAACCCGGCCGACCCGCACTGGGCCGGTCGCGACCGCTTCGTGCTGTCCGCGGGCCACTCCAGCCTGACCCTGTACATTCAGCTGTACCTGGCCGGCTTCGGCCTCGAGCTGGACGACCTGAAGTCGCTGCGGACCTGGGGCAGCAAGACCCCCGGCCACCCGGAGTACCGGCACACGGCCGGCGTCGAGACCACCACCGGCCCGCTCGGCCAGGGTGTCGGCAACGCGGTCGGGATGGCGATGGCGGCCCGCCGCGAGCGCGGCCTGCTGGAGCCGGAGGCCGCACCCGGCGACGGTGTGTTCGACCACCACGTGTACGTGATCGCCTCCGACGGCGACCTGGAGGAGGGTGTCTCCGCGGAGGCATCGTCGCTGGCCGGTCACCAGCAGCTCGGCAACCTCACCGTCATCTGGGACGACAACAAGATCTCGATCGAGGACGACACCAACATCGCGTTCTCCGAGGACGTCGCCGCCCGCTACGCGGCCTACGGCTGGGATGTCCGGACCGTCGACTGGACCGACGGCGGAACCGGCTACCACGAAGACGTGCAGGCGCTCTACGACGCGATCGAAGCCGGCAACACGGTCACCGACAAGCCCACCTTCATCAAGCTGCGCACGATCATCGGCTGGCCGGCAGCCACCAAGAAGGGCACCGGCAAGGTGCACGGCAACGCGCTCGGCGCCGAGGAGGTCGCGGCGACCAAGCAGATCCTCGGCTGGGACCCGGAGCAGACCTTCCAGGTCGCCGACGAGGTGCTCGCCCACACCCGGCAGGCGCTCGAGCGGGGCAAGACGCTGGAGTCCGCCTGGACCGCCAAGTACGAGGCGTGGAAGGGCGCGAACGCCGAGCGTGCCGCGCTGTTCGACCGGCTCTCCAAGCGGGAGCTGCCGGCGGGCTGGCGGCAGGCACTGCCGAGCTGGGACGCCGACGCCAAGGGCATCGCGACCCGGGCCGCCTCCGGCGAGGTGCTGACGAAGCTGGCGCCCGAGTTGCCCGAGCTGTGGGGCGGCTCCGCCGACCTGGCCGGCTCGAACAACACCACCCCGAAGGGGCAGCCGTCGTTCATCCCCAAGGAGCACTCCACCGAGGAGTTCCAGGGCGACGAGTACGGCCGGGTGCTGCACTTCGGTATTCGTGAGCACGCGATGGGCTCGATCCTGAACGGCATCGCCCTGCACGGGCTGACCCGGCCGTACGGCGGTACCTTCCTGGTCTTCTCCGACTACATGCGTCCGTCGGTGCGGCTGGCCGCGCTGATGAAGCTGCCGGTCACGTACGTGTGGACGCACGACTCGATCGGCCTCGGCGAGGACGGCCCGACGCACCAGCCGATCGAGCACCTGTCCGCGCTGCGCGCGATCCCGGGCCTGGACGTCGTCCGCCCCGGTGACGCGAACGAGACGGCCGCCGCCTGGGCGACCGTCCTCGAGCACACCGACCGTCCGGCCGGCCTGATCCTGACCCGGCAGAACGTGCCGACCTTCCCGCGCGGCGCCGACGGCTACGCGACCACGGAGAACGTCCGCAAGGGCGGGTACGTCCTGCTCGACACCGACGGCACGCCGGACGTGGTTCTGATCGGCACTGGCTCGGAGGTCCAGCTCGCCGTCCAGGCGCGCGCCAAGCTCGCTGAGGAAGGCATCAAGGCCCGGGTGGTCTCGATGGTCTCCCGCGAGTGGTTCGACGAGCAGGACGACGCCTACCGCGAGACCGTGATCCCCGCGGACGTCCGGGCCCGGGTCTCGGTCGAGGCCGGGATCGCGCTCAGCTGGCACGACATCGTCGGCGACGCCGGCCGGTCGGTCAGCCTCGAGCACTACGGCGCCTCCGCGGCGTACCAGACCCTGTACGACGAGTTCGGCATCACGACCGACGCGGTCGTGCAGGCCGCCAAGGACAGCATCGCCGCCGCCGCACAGATCAGCGGTCCGGGTGTCCCGCCCGGACGTTCCGCCGCCGGGCCGGTCGGACCGGCCGACGCCAACTGACACCCACCCGAGAACATTCCGGAAGAAGGCATCGGAACATGAACGATCGCTTGAAAGCACTCGCCGACGCGGGTGTCTCCATCTGGCTCGACGACCTGTCCCGCGAGCGGCTGACCAGCGGCAGCCTGCAGGCGCTGATCGAGGACAAGCACGTCACCGGCGTGACCACGAACCCGACGATCTTCGCCAAGGCGATCTCGGACGCGGACGCGTACGCCGAGGTGATCGGCAAGCTGGCCGCGCAGGGGGTGTCCACCGACGAGGCGATCCGGGTGATCACCACCAGCGACGTCCGCGACGGCGCCGACGTGTTCAAGCCGACGTACGACGACACGGAGGGCCAGGACGGCCGGGTGTCGATCGAGGTCGAGCCGACGCTCGCGCACGACACCGCGAAGACGGTCGAGCAGGCCAAGCAGCTGTGGGAGATCGTCGGCCGGGAGAACGTCTTCATCAAGATCCCGGCCACCAAGGAGGGCCTGCCCGCAATCACCCAGACGCTGGCCGCCGGGATCAGCGTGAACGTGACGCTGATCTTCTCGCTGGAGCGCTACAAGGCCGTCGCCGATGCGTTCCTGACCGGCCTCGAGCAGGCCGTCGAGAACGGCCACGACGTCACCAAGATGGCCAGCGTCGCCTCGTTCTTCGTCAGCCGGGTGGACACCGAGGTGGACAAGCGGCTGGACGCGATCGGTACCGACGAGGCCAAGGCGCTGAAGGGCAAGGCCGCGATCGCCAACGCCCGGCTCGCGTTCCAGGCGTACGAGGAGATCTTCGACACCGACCGCTGGCGCGAGCTGGAGACCGCCGGCGCGAAGCCGCAGCGCCCGCTGTGGGCGTCGACCGGCACCAAGGACCCGTCGTACTCCCCCACCCTGTACGTCGACAACCTGGTCACCAAGGGCGTCGTGAACACGATGCCGGAGGCAACGATCAAGGCGGCCGAGGAGCACAGCGAGTTCTCCGGTGACACCGTCCGCGGCGACTACGCGGCCGACCGCAAGGTGATCGACGACCTGGAGCGGCTGGGCATCTCGTACGACGAGGTCGTGCAGATCCTCGAGGACGAGGGTGTCGCGAAGTTCGACGCGTCCTGGTCGGAGCTGCAGGACACCGTCACCGCCGCTCTGAAGGGTGCTGCCAAGTGACCGCTGTAACCACCCAGAACGGCGACTGGACCGACGTCGTCGGCAAGCTCGTCGAAGAGAAGATTGCCTCCCGGATCGCCGCGAAGGACGCGACGATCTGGGGCCCCGAGGCCGAGCACGAGGCCTCCATCCGGCTCGGCTGGGTGGACCTGCACGAGACGTCCCGGCCGTTGCTGGCCGAGGTCGAGTCGCTGCTCGCGGACCTGCGGTCCGAAGGGCTGACCCGGATCGTGCTGTCCGGCATGGGCGGTTCCTCGCTGGCTCCCGAGGTCATCACCCGGACGGCGGGCGTCGAGCTCGTCGTCCTGGACTCGACCGACCCGAGTGTCGTGAAGCGCGCGCTCGACGGCGACCTGTCGAAGACCGTGATCGTGGTGTCCAGCAAGTCCGGCGGTACGGTCGAGACCGACAGCCACCGGCGTACCTTCGCCAAGGCCTTCACCGACGCCGGCATCGACGCGGCCTCGCGGATCGTTGTCGTGACGGATCCGGGGTCGCCGTTCGAGAAGCTGTCGAAGGACGAGGGCTACCGCAAGACGTTCCTCGCCGACCCGAACATCGGCGGCCGGTACAGCGCGCTGACCGCGTTCGGCCTGGTGCCGTCCGGTCTGGCCGGTGCCGACATCGCCGAGCTGCTCGACCAGGCGGCCGAGGCCGCACCTTCGCTGCAGGCCGACTCGACCGACAACCCGGCGCTGTGGCTGGGTGCGGTTCTCGCGGCGAGCGCGGGCCGGGACAAGGCGATCATCACGGCGGACGGGTCCGACATCGTCGGGTTCCCGGACTGGGCCGAGCAGCTGATCGCGGAGAGCACCGGCAAGAACGGCACCGGCGTACTCCCGGTCGCGGTCGAGGTGACCGCGCCGGAGCTGCGCAGCGAAGCGGCCGACCTGACCAACGCGCTGCTCGCGGACAAGGCGACCAGCGGGGTGCCGACGGCGCTGACGTCGGGGTCGCTCGGCGGGCAGATGTTGCTCTGGGAGACGGCGACGGCGGTGGCGGGTTACCTGCTCGGCATCAACCCGTTCGACCAGCCGGACGTGGAGAGCGCGAAGAAGGCGGCCCGCGGGCTGCTCGACGCGCAGCCGGAGCCGGAGGCGGCCGCCTTCACCGAGGGGGCTGTCGAGGTTCGTGGTTCCGCGGGTCTGCTGGACGGTGTCGCCTCGCTGAAGGGCGCGGTGGACGCGTTGCTCGGCAAGCTCGACGACAAGGGCTACGTAGCAGTCATGGCGTACCTCGACTCCGAGCGGGACGCCGACCTGCTGGCGGTCCGGCCGGCGCTGGCGACCACGACGGGTCGCCCGACGACCTTCGGCTGGGGCCCGCGGTTCCTGCACTCGACCGGGCAGTACCACAAGGGTGGGCACCCGGAGGGCGTGTACCTGCAGATCACCGGTGCGCACCCGGTGGACGTGGAGATCCCGGACCGGCCGTTCACGTTCGGCACGCTGATCTCGGCGCAGGCCGCCGGGGACGCGAACGTACTGGCCGAACGCGGGCGTCCGGTGCTGCGGTTGCACCTGACCGACGTGGCTGCCGGCGTACCGCAGTTGCTGTCCCTGTTCGAGTAGAGCCACCTGACACGGGAGGAAAGTGGCTATGACCGCTGAGCTCGACGAAGAGCCGACAGGTCCGGTCAATCCGCTGCGCGATCCGCAGGATCGGCGGCTGCCGAGGATCGCCGGGCCGTGCGGCCTGGTGATCTTCGGGGTGACCGGCGACCTCGCCCGGAAGAAGCTGATGCCGGCGGTCTACGACCTGGCGAACCGGGGGCTGCTGCCCCCGGGTTTCGCCCTGGTCGGGTTCGCCCGCCGGGACTACACCAACCAGGACTTCGCCCAAATCGTGCACGACTCGGTGAAGGAGCACGCCCGGACGCCGTTCCGCGAGGAGGTCTGGCAGCAGCTGTCCGAGGGCTTCCGGTTCGTGCCCGGTGACCTGACCGACGACGAGGCGTTCGAGCGGCTGCGGCAGACGGTCGACGAGCTCGACGTCACCCGCGGTACCGGCGGGAACCACGCGTTCTACCTGTCGATCCCGCCGGGGTTGTTCCCGGAGGTGGTCCGGCAGCTGTCCGAGCACGGGCTGACCGACGAGAAGCCCGGGTCCTGGCGGCGGGTGGTGATCGAGAAGCCGTTCGGGCACGACCTGAAGAGCGCCCGCGAGCTGAACCACGTGGTCGAGTCGGTCTTCCCGCCCGAGGCGGTCTTCCGGATCGACCACTACCTGGGCAAGGAGACGGTCCAGAACATCCTCGCGCTGCGGTTCGCGAACGCGATGTTCGAGCCGATCTGGAACAGCAACTACGTCGACCACGTGCAGATCACGATGGCCGAGGACATCGGCATCGGCGGCCGCGCCGGGTACTACGACGGCATCGGCGCCGCCCGCGACGTGATCCAGAACCACCTGCTCCAACTGCTCGCGCTGATCGCGATGGAGGAGCCGGTGAGCTTCGACGCGTGGTCGCTGCGGCAGGAGAAGAAGAAGGTTCTGAACGCGGTCACGCTGCCGGAGCGGCTGGACCTGCACACGGCCCGCGGGCAGTACGCCGCCGGCTGGGCGGGCGGCGTGAAGGTCAAGGGCTACCTGCAGGAGGACGGCATCCCGTCGGACTCCGCGACCGAGACGTTCGCGGCGCTCCGGGTCGACGTCGACACCCGGCGCTGGGCGGGCGTCCCGTTCTACCTGCGGACCGGCAAGCGGCTCGGCCGCCGGGTCACGGAGGTCGCGGTGATGTTCAAGCGCGCGCCGCACCTGCCGTTCACCAAGACGGAGACCGAGGAGCTGGGACAGAACGCCCTGGTGCTGCGGATCCAGCCGGACGAGGGCATCACGGTCCGGTTCGGCGCCAAGGTACCGGGGACCTCGATGGAGATCCGCGACGTGAACATGGACTTCGCGTACGGCGGATCGTTCACCGAGTCCTCGCCCGAGGCGTACGAGCGACTGATCCTCGACGTACTGCTCGGTGATCCGCCGCTGTTCCCGCAGCACACCGAGGTCGAGCTCGGCTGGAAGATCCTCGACCCGGTGCTCGACTACTGGGCCCGGCACCGGAAGCCGGAGCAGTACGCGTCCGGCGACTGGGGCCCGGACTCGGCGCACGAGATGCTCGCCCGCGACGGACGTAGCTGGAGGCGGCCATGATCATCGACCTGACCGACACCACGTCGAGCGAGATCGCGTCCGCGCTGCTGAAGGCGCGGCGGAACGCCGGATCGCCGGCGATGGGCATGGTCGGCACGATCGTGGTGGTCGTCGACGAGGCGTCCCACCACGACGCGATGAAGGCCGCGAACGAGGCCGGCCGTGAGCACCCCTCGCGGGTGCTGGTGGCGATCCTGCGACCCGGCAAGGGTGCGCCCGGGCTGGACGCCGAAGTCCGTGTGGGTGAAGGGATTCCGGGCGAGGCGGTGCTGCTGCGGCTGCACGGGGAGCTGGCGAAGGTGCCGGAGTCCGTGATCACGCCGCTGCTGCTGCCGGACTCCCCCGTGATCGTGTGGTGGCCGGGCGGCGGACCGCGGGTTCCGGCCGAGGATCCGCTCGGCAAGCTCGGCCGGCGGCGGGTGACCGACGCGGCGGCGACGCGGCGAGCGTCGGTGGACTACAGCGCCCGGGCCGAGGGGTACGCGCCCGGCGACACCGACTTCGCGTGGACGCGGCTGACGCCGTGGCGGGCGTTGATGGCGGCCGCCCTGGACCAGTACCCGACGCGCGTGACCGGCGCCGAGGTGTCGGCGGCGCGTGGCAACCCGAGCGCGGACCTGATGGCGGCGTGGCTGCAGTCCCGGTTGAAGGTTCCGGTGGAGCAGCGGACGTCTCGCGGTCCGGGCGTGACCGCCGTACGGCTGTTCACGCCGTCGGGGCCGATCGCGTTGACCCGGCCGGACGGCGCGGTGGCGACGTTCAGCGTGCCGGGGCAGCCGGATCGGCCGGTGGCGTTGAAGCGGCGTACGACGTCTGAGCTCCTCAGCGAGGAACTGCGGCGGCTGGACCCGGACGATGTGTATGCGAAGACGCTCGCGTGCATGGTGGAGCGGGACAGCATGCCGGCCGAGAAGAAGAAGGTTGCGGAGACGGCGCGGAAGTCGGCGCCGGTGAAGGCGGCTGCCGCGGCCAAGAAGGTTGTGACGAAGAAAGCTCCGGCCAAGAAGGCTGCCGCCGCGAAGAAGAGCGTTGCCAAGAAGACCGCTGTCAAGAAGACCGTTGCGAAGAAGGCTGCGAAGCGATGACTGTGGATCCTGAGCTGGTGATTCATCCCGATGCCGAGGACCTGGCGTTCTCGGTGGCGGGCCGGCTGATCACCGCGATCGTCGACGCGCAGAGCACCGGCGGCGTCGCGCAGGTGGTGCTGACCGGCGGGCGGGTGGCCGCGAAGGTGTACCAGGCGGTCGCCGAGTCGCCGGCGCGCGTCGAGGTCGACTGGCAGCGGGTCGAGTTCTGGTGGGGCGACGAACGGTTCCTGCCGGCCGGCGACCCCGAACGGAACGAGACCCAGGCGCGGGACGCGTTCCTGTCGGCCCTGGACGTCGACCCGGCACGGGTGCACCCGATGGCGGCCGACACCGGTCAGGGCGCGGAGGCGGCGGCCGCGGCGTACGGCGCCGAGCTCGAAGCGGCCGGTTCGCCTACGTTCGACGTAGTGATGCTCGGGGTCGGGCCCGACGGGCATGTCGCTTCGTTGTTCCCGGGGTACCCGCAGGTCGAGGTGACGGACGTGGCGGCGGTCGCGGTGCACGACTCGCCGAAGCCGCCGCCGACGCGGGTGTCGCTGACGATGCCGTTGCTCGACCGGGCGCGCGAGGTCTGGTTCGTGGTGTCGGGCGAGGACAAGGCCGACGCGGTCGCGAAGGCGCTGGCCGAGGGCGACGTACCGGCGGCCCGTCCGAAGGGGCAGAACCGCACGCTCTGGCTGCTGGACGAGAAGGCAGCGCGGCAGGTTCGGTGAGCTCCGAACTGTCGCGGTGACAGACTCGGGGCCATGACGCTCCGAGGCACGTTCCGAGAGTTGCATGCCGGCCGGTTCGTGATGCCGAACGCGTGGGACGCCGGGAGCGCGGTGCTGCTCGCGGCCGCCGGGTTCCCGGCGATCGCCACGACGAGCGCGGGGATCGCGTTCTCGCTGGCGAAGGGCGACCACACGCTGCCGGACGGCGCGCCCGCGGTGTCGCGGGACGAGATGTTCGCGCGGGTCCGGGAGATCACCGCGGCCGTCGACGTACCGGTGAACGGAGACCTCGAGGACGGGTACGGCGCCGCGCCGTCGCGGGTCGCCGACACGATCGGGCTGGCGCGGGACGCCGGGTTGGCCGGCGGGAACATCGAGGACTACGACGGGCGGGAGCTGTACGACGTCTCACTCGCGGTGGAACGGATCGCCGCGGCCCGGGAGGCGGGCGGGCCGTCCTTCGTCCTGACGGCTCGTACCGACGGACAGTTGCTGCGTACGCCGGTACCGCTGGCGGACTCGATCGACCGCGCGAACCGGTTCCGCGCGGCCGGGGCGGACTGCCTGTACGTGCCGGGCGTCACCGATGTGACCACGATCCGCACGCTGGTGCAGGAGATCGACGGGCCGCTCAACGTGGTGATCGGCCTTGGTACGTCGACGTTGAACGTCGGCGAGCTGCAGGCCGCCGGCGTCGCGCGGATCAGCCTGGGCGGATCGATCGCCCGGGCCGCGCTCGGCTTCGTCCGGCGGAGTGCGGAGGAGCTGGCGACCCGCGGGACCATCAGCTTCGCCGCGGATCAGATCCCACAGGCTGACCTGAACGAGCTCTTTGCGCGATCATCCAGGGGTGAGCATTGATCGGACCGTGCGGCAGGTGGCGCTGACGCACGCGGTCGTCGGGTTCGCCACCTGCCTGTGCCTGATCGTCTTCTACACCGGGGCGTCGGCGTTCGGACCGATCAACGATGTCGGTAATGCGGTGCTGGGTGTGCTCAGCTTCGGTCTGGCCTGGGTTCTGGTGCCACGTCGTGCCGTCCTGGTCGGGTTCGCCGCCGTCGGCGCGGTGGTGACCGTTGTCGGGACGGTCCTCGTCCTCGGGGGTATCACCGGGTTCTATCTCGCGGGGCTGTGGTCGAGCTTCGGGTTCGCGCTCGTCGGGGTCTGGCTGGTCGGGGTGCGCGGGTTTCTGCCCGGTGTGGTGATGCTGCTCGGGCTGGTCGGCGTACCGGGGATCCTGATGGGGCTCGACGACATGAGCAGCGCGCCGGGGTGGACGTTCGCGGCGGGCGTCAGCTGGGCGGGGACGTACCTACTGTTCCCGGCCTGGAGCCTGCGGCTCGCCCGGCGGGACCGTACCGAAAGCAGCCTCTAGCGGCGGGAACATCCCACGCACGTCTCCCCCAGCGACCCAGATCCCGATCACCAAGGCGGCAGTTGCCTCCAGCAACTTCGCCCGTACCAGCCCACCGGCCGGCACCGGCACACACCCCAGATCCCGCACCAGCTCCGCCACCTGCTCGACGCCTTCGTCCCCACACAGCGGCACCCCCAGCCCGCGCGGCGGATTCCTCCACACGGTGTCCGCCGCCAGATTGAACGCCTTCACCACCACCGCGTCAGTCACCGCACTGACCGCTTCCGTAATACAGTCCTGGGCCAACGTGAAGTTCCTGTGATCTAGAGCATTCGTGCAATCGACGAGCGTCCTGCCCCCAGGCACCAGGCGGGCGACCTCCACCGCGTTCTCACCCGGCACAGCCAGCAGTACGACCTCGCCGTACGCCGCCGCGTCCTCGAGCGTGCCGGCCGCCGCACCGACCCGCTCAGCCACCGCAGCCGCCCGCTCGACGGACCGCCCGCCGATCATCACCTCGTGCCCGGCGCGGACCCATCCGCTCGCGAGTGCCTCGGCCATCATTCCGTTGCCCAATGTCCCAATTCGCATGGTCCCGACCGTAGCCAGATCGATGCGCACCTCCTGGTGCCCAACGGGCGACGCACAATGGACCGGTGGAGCCGAGATTCTTCGCCGACTGCCAGGCACGCGTCGCCGCCGACCTGATCAGCGGGCGCTGGCCGATGGTCGTCCTGTACTCCCTCGCCCAAGGCCCCGCCCGCCCCGGCGAACTCCGCCGCCAGATCGGCGGCATCAGCCAGAAGGTCCTCACCGAGACCCTCCGCCGCCTCGAACACAACGGCCTCGTCGAACGCCAGCGCTACGCGGAAGCGCCCCCACGCGTCGAGTACTCCCTGACCACCGCCGGCACCGACCTGCTGGTCCCCATCCGCGCCCTGGGCGCCTGGGCCGACACCTACGCCGCCCAGCTCCCCACCGAAAACAAACCGTAAACGCCTCGCGGCATGCTGACGGAGTCAGCTTGATTCCGATGGAGGTGCCTGTGATGTTCACCCTGCAGCAGTTCGTCGACGCCCCGCCCAGCGAGGTCGTCCGCGCGTTCACCGAGCCCGAGCCGTTCGCCGCCTGGTTCGTCGCCGAAGGGTTCCGGACACCGGCCGACCGCGTCCGCATCGACGTACGCCCCGGAGGCCAGATCGCCGCGGTCTTCGTCGGCGACGCCGAGGTCCCCTTCACCCTGCACTTCGGCGCGCTCGACCTCCCCCACCACGTCGAACTCCGCTTCGACGACCCCGCCGAGGAGATCACCGTCAACCTCACCGAACTCCCCGACGGCCGCACCCAACTCGACTACCGCAGCGTGGGTCTCACCGACGAGCAACAGGCGCCCATCAAGCCCGGCGTCGCCACCATGCTCACCCACCTCGCGGCGTACTTCAGCTGAGAGGCGGACCTCCACCACTCAGCAACTCCCTCGCAAGGCCGGCCGACAACCGCGGTCGAGCGTGCGAGGACCCGCCCACGCGGGCTGGTGGGTCCCCCCAGGTCCGCACCCTCAGCCGGTCGTCCCGGGTCCCGGGGGTGGGGTGGCGCCGAGGAGGCGGCGGGTGAGGGTGTCCTGGGAGGAGAGAAGGTCGGCCACGGCCGCGCGGAGGTGCTGCGGGGCGGGCGGCTCGGCTGCCTCGGCCGCCAGGAGGATGGTCCGGCGTACCAGTTCCTTCATGAACGACGCCGTCGTACCGGCCGTCTGTTCGACGATCTCGTCCACCAGCTCGGCCGGCAGGTCCAGACCGGGGCCGTAGAGCCGCAGCAGCCGCGCCCGGCCGTCGGCGTCGGGCAGCGGCACCTCGACGGCCATGTCCACCCGCCCCGGACGCTGCACCAGCGCCGGCTCCAGCAGATCCGCCCGGTTCGTCGTCAGCAGGAACGCGACGTCCGCGTCCTGCGCCAACCCGTCCATCTCGTTCAGCACCTGGAACAACAGCGGGTTCTCCGCGCCCCGCGAGAAGTCGCGCGCCTCCGCGACGAGATCGCAGTCCTCGAGCACCACCAACGCCGGCTGCAACATCCGCGCCAACGCACACGCCTGCGCGATGAAATGGATACTCGTCCCGGCCAGCAGTACGACGGTGAACTCCGGCAACTGCGACAGGACATACCGTATGGTATGTGTCTTCCCGGTGCCGGGCGGGCCGTAGAGCAGGACGCCCCGCCGGAGGTGCTGCCCGGCCGTCAGCAGCGTCTCCCGATGCTCTGCGATCCCGACGACCTCCCGCTCGATCCGCTCCAGCACTCCGTCGGGCAGTACGACATCATCCCGGCTGAGCCCCGGCCGCGGGTGCAGCCGGAACGGCCCGACCCCCTGCCCGAACTCGTGCCCCTCGAACGACACCACCTTGCCGCGGAACACGTTGTGCTCCCGGATCAGCTCCGGCAGCGCCCCCAGGAACCGATCGCGCGCCTCCTTCGCCGCCACCAGGATCTCCAGGTCGACGTTGTTCCGCCCGTACTGCGGGTTCGCCGCCCGCAGCAACGCGACGTACCGGTCCGCGCCCTTCACCCCGAGGTAGAACCCGAACGCGACGCAGTCCGCCTCCGCGTCGACGTCGATCTGCACCCGCTGGTAGTCGACCGCCCCGATCCCGAACCGGTCGTACTCCGCCAGCTCCAGCAGCTCACCGAGCGTGTGATGGCCGCGGTTCGACCCCGCCAGCCCGACCACCTCGAACGAGTCGAACCACGACTCGACCGCGCGCTGCACGTTCGGCAGGTCGTAGGACGGGTACGACGACGCGACCACCGGCACCTGCTCCGGATCCACGCCGAGATGCTCCCGGAGCCGCTCCCGCAGGCTCTCCCGCGCCACCCCCGGCCCGCCGGCCGCCTGCATCCGCTCCAGGAACCGCGTGAACAACCGCGCGAACTCGTCGACGTCGTCCATCCCGCCGTACCCCATCCAGGATTCCGGTCTATCCGGAGGGTCCTCCGCAAAGCCGGATAAGATCTCCACCATGACAGCTTCCGAGTCCACCGACCGGCCGTACGGCGCCTTTCCCGTCCGGATCGGTCTGCAGGTCCAGCCCCAGCACGCCCAGTACGCCGACATCCGGCGGACCGTCGCCGCGGCCGAGGAGATCGGCGTCGACGTGGTGTTCAACTGGGACCACTTCTACCCGCTCAGCGGTGAGCCCGAGGGCCTGCACTTCGAGTGCTGGACCATGCTGGCCGCCTGGGCCGAGGCGACCGAGCGGGTCGAGATCGGCGCCCTGGTCACCTGCAACTCCTACCGCAACCCCGACCTGCTCGCCGACATGGCGCGCACCGTCGACCACATCAGCGACGGCCGGCTGATCTTCGGCATCGGCTCCGGCTGGTTCGAGAAGGACTACGACGAGTACGGCTACGACTTCGGTACGGCGGGCGGCCGGCTGGACGCCCTCGGCGAGGCGCTGCCGCGGATCGAGGCGCGCTGGGAGAAGCTCAACCCGAAGCCGACCCGGGACATCCCGGTGCTGATCGGCGGCGGCGGCGAGAAGAAGACGTTGAAGCTGGTCGCCCAGCACGCGAACATCTGGCACGGCTTCGGCGACGCCGAGACGATCGCGCACAAGCACGCCGTCCTGGACGAGCACTGCACGACGATCGGCCGCGACCCGGGCGAGATCGAGCGGTCGGTTGGCGTCGGCGACAAGAAGCCGGAGGAGGTCGGCAAGCAGCTGCTCGACGTCGGCACCCGGCTGTTCACCGTGCACGCCTCCGGCCCGGACTACGACCTCGGCCTGCTCCGCGACTGGGTCGCGTGGCGCGACGAGGCCAACGCCAAGTAGTACCACCGGCCGGGTGGCCGCCGTACCGGTCACCCGGCCTACACTTTCCCGCATGTCTACGTTGCCTGAGAACGGTTCGGTGCGGCCGATCACCCGCTGGGGTGAGGACGTCATGCACCGGGTCAACAAGCCCGTCACCGACTTCGGCGACGAGTTGCAGACGCTGGTCGCCGACATGGTCGCGACGATGCGCGCGGCCGAGGGCGTGGGCCTGGCCGCGAACCAGGTCGGGGTGGACCTGCAGCTGTACGTGTTCGACTGCCCGGACAAGGACGGCAACCACGTCCAGGGTGTGGTCTGCAACCCGACGCTGGAGCTTCCGGAGGGCAAGGACCGCAACCTCGACGAGGGCGACGAGGGCTGCCTGTCGCTGCCCGGCGCGTTCACCAAGTGCGCCCGGCCCGACTACGCGAAGGTCACCGGCGTCGACCACCACAACCAGCCGGTGACGTACGAGGGCGACGGTCTGCTCGCGCGGTGCCTGCAGCACGAGACCGACCACACGCAGGGCATGGTGTTCGGCGACCGGCTGTCCCGCAAGTACCGCAAGCGGCTGTACGCCGAGGCCGAGGAGTTCGCCCCGGACTACCCGAGCGACTGGCCGGTCTCCCCCATGGTCGACCACGACCAAGAGGAAGAGACCCCCGCGACCTGATCGGTCACCAGCGGGCCTTCTCCAGGTCGATCGCGTCGACCGTCTCGGCCGGGGTCTGGCCGGTGCTGTCCAGCCACAGACCCCGCCGCGGGATCTCCTCCAGGCCGGCCTGCAAGGCCCGTACGGCGTCCGCCAGTGAGCCGCCAGGCTCCTCCCAGTCGCGGTACGCGTTCCCGCCGCCGCGCTCGACCTCCCGGACCACGATCGACTCGACAGTCGGGACGAGGACGACGAGGTACGGGTCGACGTTCCGCAGCCGGGCGAACCAGCGTTCGACGTGCTCGCCCAGCACGATGTCGCTGCAGACGAAGTCGAACCCGGCGTCGGCGTAGTGCTGCGCGATCAGGGCGCTGGCGTCGTACCGCAACTCCAGTTGCCGGACCGCCTCGGGCGACGGGTCCGGCGTCATCACCTCTGCGCCCGCGACGACGCCGCGGTAGAACACGTCCCCGTCGAGGGTCGCGGCCGGCGGCCCCATCCGGGCGGCCAGCAGCGGCGCGATCGTGGACTTCCCGGCGGCCTGCATCCCGGTCACCAGTACTACCTTCGCCATTCCTCCGCCTTCAGGGAGTAGATGGTGGCGTCGAACGGTACGCCGTCCTCCGTCAGCACCGCCTCGTGGTCGAACCTCATCCCGAGCCGGCGCATGACCGCGATGCTACGGACGTTCGGAGTGTCGGTCACCGCAATAACCCGGGGCAGCCCGGCCTCGCCGAACGCGTAATCCAGCCAGGACGCCGCCGCCTCGGTCGCGTATCCGTGGCCCCAGTACTCCCGGGCGAGCCGCCAGCCGATCTCCAGGTCGTCCGGGTAGAACTCCTCGCGGGACAACCCGGCCGCACCGAGGAACGCCCCGTCCGACCGCCGCTCGACCGCCAGGAACCCGTACCCGTTCCGCTCGTACGCCGCGTTCACCGCCGCCGAGATCCGGTCGGACTCTTCCCGGGTCAGTGCCGGCCCGAGGTACCGCGTCACCTCAGGATCCGCGTTCAGCACAGCCCACGGCCCGAGATCGGACTCCCGAAACGGCCGCAGCACCAGGCGTTCCGTCGTACGCACGGCTCCCCCTCAGCGTCGGGTGGCGTAGAACGCTACTGCCGCCGAGGATGCCACGTTGAGGGAGTCGACGCCGCCGGTCATCGGGATCCTGACGGTCAGGTCGGCCTGGCGGAGGACGTTCGGCTTGAGGCCGTGGCCTTCGGTGCCGAAGATCAGCGCGAGCTTCTCGTCCTTGCGGGCGGCGAGGTCGTCGAGGGTGATCGAGTCGTCGGTGAGCGCCATCGCGGCGGCGACGTACCCGTGCTCCTGCAGGAGTTTCAGGTCGCCCGGCCAGCTCTGCAGGCGGGTCCACGGGACCTGGAAGACGGTGCCCATCGAGACCTTGATCGAGCGCCGGTACAGCGGGTCCGCGCAGGTCGGCGTGACCAGGACGAGCCCGACGCCGAGCGCGGCCGCGGCCCGGAACCCGGCGCCGACGTTGGTGTGGTCAACGATGTCGTCGAAGATCGCGATCCGCGAGACGTCTGTTGTCAAGAGTTGGGACAGTGGTACGGCGGCCTGGCGCTTGTACGACGCCAGCGCGCCGCGGTGCACGTGGAATCCGGTGACCTGCTCGGCCAGCTCCTCCGACACGACGTACACGGGCTTGTCCGGCCACTTCGCCAGCACGTCCCGCAGCGAGTCGAGCCAGCGCGGCGCCAGCAGGAACGACCGCGGCTCGAACCCGGCGTCGGCCGCGCGGCGGATCACCTTGTCGCCCTCGGCGATGAACAGCCCGTGCTCTTCCTCGAGCAGCCGCCGCAGGTTCACCTCCCGCAGCTGCACGTAGTCGGCCAGCCGGTCGTCACCTGGCTCCTCGATCGAGACTCTCATCGCAGTTCGGCAGCCACCTGGACCACGCTGCCGATGACAACGATCGCGGGCGCGCCCACGCCGTTCTGCTGCATCGCGCCGGCGATCCCGGCGAGGTCGGACGTCACCATCCGCTGGCCGGGAAGGGTGCCGTCGGCAATCGCCGCGGCGGGGGTATCGGCCGGCCGGCCGGCCTCGATCAGCCGGGCAGTGATCGCGGGCAGGTTCTCGACCGCCATCAGCAGTACGAGCGTCCCGTGCAGCTGCGCCAGCGCGTCCCAGTTCACCAGCGAGTCCGGGTGCGACGGCGGGATGTGCCCGGACACCACCGTGAACTCGTGCGTGACGCCGCGATGCGTGACGGGGATCCCGGACACGGCGGGCACCGAGATCGAGCTCGTGATGCCCGGCACCACCGTCCACGGCACACCGGCCGCGGCGCAGGCGATCGCCTCCTCGAACCCGCGCCCGAAGACGTACGGATCGCCGCCCTTCAGCCGTACGACGACCTTCCCCTGCTGCCCGCGGTCGATCAGGATCCGGTTGATCTCCTCCTGCAGCGCCGCCCGCCCGCGCGGCAGCTTCGCGGCGTCGAACAGCTCCACGTCCGGGTGCAGTTCGTCCAGCAACTGCTGCGGCGCGAGCCGATCCGCGACCACCACGTCCGCCTCGGCCAGCAGCCGCCGCCCGCGCACCGTGATCAGGTCCGGATCGCCCGGCCCGCCGCCGACGAGGTACACCCCGGGCCGCCGCTCCGCGTCCCGCGCCGCCAGCTCACCGGTCCGCAGACCCTCCAGGATCGAGTCCCGTACGGCGGCCGACCGGCGGTGATCGCCGCCGCCGAGGACCCCGATCGTGATGTTGTCGTGCTGCCCCGACGCGGGCGTCCACGCGGTCGCGCGGGACCGGTCGTCCGACCGTACGCAGAAGATCCGCAGCTCCTCCGCCTCCGCCGACACCTGATCGTTGACCAGGGCATCGTCCGTCGCGACCACGACGTACCAGGCACCCTCGAGGTCCCCTGACTCGTACCCGCGCCGGATCCAGGTCAGCGACGGGTTGCCGAGCAGTCCTTCGATCGTCGGCGTGATCGACGGCGAGATCAGGTCGATCCGCGCGCCGGACTCGAGCAGCCGCGGCAGCCGCCGCTGGGCGACGCCGCCCCCGCCGACGACGACCACGCGCCGTCCGTCGAGGACGAGCCCGGACAGGTACTGCTGGGTCACGAATCGATCCCCGCGTCCTCGAAGGTGGCCATCTCGGCGAGCGCCCGGGCCGCACAGGTGAGGATCGGGTACGCGAGCACCGCGCCGGTCCCCTCCCCGAGCCGCAGGTCGAGATCGACCAGCGGCTGCAGGCCGAGCTGCTTGAGCGCGACCGCGTGCCCCGGCTCCGCGGACCGGTGCCCTGCGACGCAGTAGTCGATGACCGCCGGGTGGAACGCCTGCGCGACGAGCGCCGCGGCGCCCGCGATCACGCCGTCCAGGATGACCGGGACCTTGTTCGCGGCCGCGCCCAGGATGTACCCGGCGAGCGCGGCGTGTTCGAGTCCGCCGTACGCCTGGAGTGCCTGGAGCGGCTCGGTCGGCGGTACGCCGTGCCGCGCGAGTGCCTCCCGTACGACGGCGGTCTTGTGCGCGAGCGCCGCGTCGTCGATGCCCGTACCGCGGCCGGTCACCGCGTCGGCGGTCGCGCCGGTGAAGGTGGCGATCAGCGCAGCCGAGGCGGTCGTGTTGGCGATGCCCATGTCGCCGGTCAACAGGCAGCGGTACCCGTCCTGGACCAGCTTGTCCGCGAGGCCGAACCCGACCGCGATCGCCTGGCGCGCCTCGTCCTCGGTGAGCGCGTCGCCCTGGGAGAGGTCACGGGTGCCCGGGCGGACCTTCGCGTGCACGATGTCGAGCCCGTCGACCGGGGTCGCGACGCCGACGTCGACCACGCGTACGTCGACGCCGTTGTTCTTCGCGAACGCGTTGACCGCGGCGCCACCGGCGGCGAAGTTCGCCAGCATCGCGGCGGTCACCTCCTGCGGCCACGGGGAGACGTTCTGCGCGTGCACCCCGTGGTCGGCCGCGAACACCGTGACGACCGCTGGCCCCGGTACGGCGGGCGCGCCGGTCATCCCGGCGAGTTTCACCGACAGCTCCTCGAGGACGCCGAGGGAGCCGGCCGGTTTGGTCAGCCGCGCATGCCGTTCCGCGGCCGCCCGCATCGCCGGCTGATCAGCGGGAGCGATCCGCTCCAGGTACTCGTCCACCAGTCCTCCACTCGTAGCCTCCGGACGATCTTCGCATCCGTTGAAAGTGAGTAGTCATCGGCTACACACCTACAGCCTCTGGCGAGGCGGTCCCGGTCTCACGCTCTGGGCTGCCGGGTAGACGTTTCACAGCCACCTGCCCGAGATCCCGGGTCTTCTGGTCGGCTCCACGTCCGTTTAACGTCTCCGCACCACTCGCGGCGACCGCCAGCGCGGCAAGATTCCTCGCCGCGTTCTCGTCACGATCCATGCACAGACCGCAGGACTCACACCTGTACTCGCGTTCGGACAAGAGCAGCTTGGCTTTCACCACTCCACAGCCCGAACAGGTCTTACTAGAGGGAAACCACCGGTCGGCCACGACCAGCCGTCCGCCGTTCCACTCGGTCTTGTACGCCAATTGTCGCCGGATCTCGCCGAAACCCACATCCCCGATCCGGCGAGCGAGGCGACGGTTCCGCAGCATCCCGGCAACGTTGAGATCTTCCACGACGACTGTGCCGTACTCGGCGGCGATCTTCGTGGTGAGTTTGTGGAGCGCGTCGCCTCGCTGGCAGGCAAGCCGGTGATGGACACGATTGCGGTGGGCGTCAGCGCGCTTCCACCGCTTCGACGGCGCCTGGCCGGTGCGGCGGTCCGGACCGACCCGGCGGGACACGCGACGCGACAGCTTGCCGAGCTTGCGCAGAGCCTCGTCGAGGCGCTTCGGGTTAGGCACCGTCCGAGGGCTACCGCCTGGCTGGGCCAGGACTGCCAGGCACTTGATGCCCAGGTCCACGCCAACCGCGGCCTCTGGACGCCTCGGCTGACAGTCAGCCAACTCTTGCGCGACGGTGAAGGAAACGAACCACCGGCCGCGTTCGAATCGGATCGTCGCCGCCAGGATCCGGGCCGTGCCGTCCAGCAACTCCGGTGCCGGGCTCTCGTGCAGCCGGACCCGGCCGATCCGCGGCAGGACAGCATGCCGCTCGTCGCAGCCGATGGCTCCGGTGGTGAACCGGCACGACTTGACCGCCTTGTGCTTGGACTTGAACCGCGGAAATCCCATCCTGCGACCGACACGCTTACCCCTGTGGCATGCGTCCCAGTTCTTCAGCGCGGCGGCCAACTGGGTCAGGCCTGAGGCGTAGGCCTCCTTCGAGTACTCGGCCCACCACGGCGCCACGTCGTCCTTGACCTGGTTCCACGCTGTGCGCAGCGAGTACATCGTCCACGAGATCGTCGGAGTCAACAGCTCGTTCGGGATCCCGTAGGTGCGTTCCGCCGCTCGTTGACCGAGGTTCGCTTTCACCCGGCCAAGACCCCAGTTGAACGCCTTCCGCGCCGCGCCGCAGTGACCTTCGAGGTACCGCGCCTGACGGGAAGTGGGGTTCAGCGCATACTTGTATGCCCGCAACCTCACGACGCGTCCCACGGCAATGCGATGGCGCGCCTTATCAGCGCCAGCAGGAGCTCAGCGTCGTCCCGCACCGCACTGCGCGGTACGGAAGGCCAAGTTGTTGCGAGCAAGGCGGCATCGTCGGGCACAGGAGCAGTCTGACCGAGACCACCGACACAATTCAGCCGCCGAAAGCACGCGCCGCCATCACAGAGCCATCCGCACACGCTGGCAACCAACGAGTCGGCTGCAAGAACCAATCGACCCATCGGAGGACCGGCGATCCCTGGACAGTAATGTCGGGATCACCACACGTCGCTCGCCGTTGGAGGGCTCACAGATGTCGCTCGATCGTCCCGTCACACCGGACCCGTACAAGCTGCTCCCGGAGGTCGGCGGGTTCACCGTCACCAGCACCGACGTCAGCGACGGCGAGCCGCTGGCCGACGCGCACGCGTTCGCGGGCGGGAACACGTCGCCGCAGCTCAGCTGGTCCGGGTTCCCCGCGGAGACCAGGGCCTTCGTCGTCACCTGCTTCGACCCGGACGCGCCGATCGTGTCCGGCTTCTGGCACTGGGTGCTGGTCAACCTTCCCGCCACGGTCACCGAGCTCCCGGCCGGCGCCGGCACCACCGAGCGCCTCGACAACGGCGCCTTCCACGTCCGCAACGACTTCGGCTCCAAGTCCTTCGGCGGCGCCGCCCCGCCCGCGGGCGACCAGATCCACCGCTACTACTTCGTCGTCCACGCCATCGACGTAGAGGCCCTGGACGTCGACTCCGACGCCACCCCGGCCGTCGTCGGCTTCAACCTCGCCTTCCACACCCTGGCCCGCGCAATCATCACCCCGACGTACCAGGTCGCCGAGTAACTAACCCGCCTCGGTGGACCGACCGTCCGCGGCCCACCGAGTGATCTGGTACGCCGCACTGTCCGGCGCCGGCGGGTCACCACTCAGCTCCGTCGACGTCGCCTTCGGCGAGACCCGCAGCTTCTCGACCCGTCCGTCGCGCCGGTGGATCTCCAGGTAGACACCGCCGACGAGGTGGTAGTCGAACCGGGCCGACTCGATCTCGGCGCGCGGGATCCGGGTCGTGCCGAAGATGGTCCGGAACACCAGGTCGTCGTCGGTCAACCGCAGCTCTTCGCGGAGCACCACGGCCAGCATCACCAGGCTGAGCGGGATCGACGGCCAGAACTCCGGCAGCAGGACAGTCGTCACGAGCCCGGCAAGGACGATGAGTCCGGCCAGGATTCGGATTGCCCGGGGTGGGCGCCAGGTGTGTTGTTCGGTCATGTCAGAGGGCGGCGACGTACACCCACTCGCCGGCTTCGCGGATGAAGGTGCTGTTTTCGTGTTGTACGCCGGTGTTGTGGTGGGCGTTGAACTCGACGGTGCCCTCGGTGTGGAAGGGGCTGCCGCCGGTGGTGCCGAGGATCTGCAGGCGGGTCCACCGGCGGTTCGGGTCGAACTCGATGGTGGCGGGGCGGGTCGCCAGGGACCAGGTGCGTCGCAGGTACGCCGCGTCGTGCATCACGAAGGCGGTGTACCTGGAGCGCATCAACTGCTCGGCCGTCGCCGCGGTGACCTTGCCCTGGTGGAGCGGGCCGCAACACGCGGCGTACGGCTGGGGCTGACCACAGGGGCAGTTGAGCATGCCTTGATTCTTACGGACAGCTCCGAGCTCTTGAGCGGCAGGGCTGCCACCTCGGCGTCCAGGGCGTCGTACTGGTCCGGTGTGAGGTCTTGCGACAGCAGGACGTCCACCCGTCCACTCTTGCGACCCCAGGCGCCGGCTATCTGACCGTCGACGAGCAGGCCGTTGGGATGGAAGGTGTCGGCGACCGGGGCTAGCTTGCGGAGGCCGGGGGCGATGAAGCGGGCGTCGCGGTCGCGGCCGAGCAGCCGCAGGTCGGAAGCGACCAGGAGCCGTACGCCGTGGGGCGCCGGCGGGGCCTCGGCGGTTCGCAGTACCCACGCCGGTACGCCGGCGAAGTCGACCTCAACCAGCTCGTCCGCCACCTGATCCCACACGGCGCGGGCGTCGGCAGGTGACAGCCCCGACCACCAGGCGTACACCTTCGGCGTCGTGGGTCCGAAGTACCGGACGTGGCGCCGGCAGAGCTCACGGCGTGCCTCTGGTACGTCGATCTCCGGGCGCGGGACCTCGCGGGCGTACAGCGAGGTGGTGTCCCACCGGAGCGCGATCCGCCCGCTGGCGCAGGCCTCACGCAGACCGTCGATGTAGGCGCCGCGCCGTTCCTGTCCGGCGAGTACGTCGCACACGGAGTCCGCGAGCTCGTCGACCCGCCGTACCGCGGCCGGATCGGGCGGCAACCGGCCGAGCGTGAACACGCCGAAGTCACGAGCCGGCAGCACGTACACCGCCTGGCGCGGGCTGTACGTCTGGATCAGCGACGGGTGCTCCCAGTCCGGCAGTGTCGTCCCTTCCATCCTCGCGGCCATCCCGAGCAGGGCGTCTCGCGGCGCGGTGTCCTGCAGGCCGACGTACGCCGCCTGCGCCTGCGAGCCGGGTGGGAGCCGGTGCACCAGATGGTTCATGTCCAGCCGATAGGCGATGGCCTGTTCCCGCGTCACGCTTCGCATGGCGACGACCGTACGGACAAATCACGCCATCGACTGGCTTGTTTTCACGGGAATGCCAACGCCAACGGCGCCAGGATCGCCAGCGCGAACAGATTGATCGCCAGCCCGATCGCCGCGACCGGCCGACCGCGCCGCCGGCGGTCCAGGCCAACGACGGCCAGCGCGAGTCCTGGTATCGCCAGCAGCACCGTGCCGTACTGCCGCAAGGTCGTCATCTCCACCGGGGGCAGGAACGGAGCCACCAGGGCAGCGAGGCCGACGATCAGCCCGACCATCCCCAAGACCGCCGAGCGTGGCCGCTGCGCCGCCACCGGTCCGGCAGGCCAGCTGCGAGCGTGCTGCTGGGCCCGTGCCTGCGCGTAGTCCGGCCAGAGCTGCTGCGGATATCCGGAGCGCTGGTCCGTCGGCTGGCTGTTGGTCATAGGTGCTCCACGTTCGGGTTGCCGTCCACAGTCCTGACGCGGCGGCGCGGCGCGCGGTTCCCGGCGGGCTACTCCTCGTGGAGCGGGAACGCGCGGATGATCACGGCGGTCGGAGTGGCGGACTCCGCGGCGGGTTCTGAGCTGACGAAGTCGTGCAGGACGCGGTGCAGGCGGGCGCGGAGTTCGGCGAGTTCGCCGTCGGCGAGCGTGACGACCGCGCTGAACGCGAAGTCCTCGTCGTCGGAGGTCTTCGCGGCCAGCCAGCTCGCGTACGCCGTGTCCTCGAGCTCGCAGTTCAGCGTCGCCTGCTCGGCCCGCGCCCGCCGCCACGGCTTGACCCGGCCCGGCGCGCCCGGCACCGCCTCGATCACGCCGAGCGCCTCCAGCCGGCGGAGGTGGAACGAGCACGACCCGGTGCTCTCCCCCAGTTCCCGCGCGGCGATCGTCGACGTCGTCGCGCCGTCCCGGTCGATCAGCCGCAGCAGCTCCTCGCGCAGTGGATGCGCGCGGACGACGTCCCGGCGGTTCGTGGTCATGGCGGCATCCTAGTGGCTTTGCAAAGCCTCGACTTTGCATAGTACGGTCTTTGTATGCCGACGTACATCCAAGGGCGGTTGAGTCGTCGCCTGCCTGAGCTGCTGGACGAGGTGCGACGGGGCACGCCGCTGCGCGTCACGGAGTACGGCGAGGAGATCCTGCACCGGGCTTGCCGGCCCGTCACCGAGTTCGGGGCGGAGCGGTGGGGCGGGCTGATCGACGACATGTTCGCGACGATGTGGATCGCCGAGGGCTGCGGGCTCGCGGCGAACCAGGTCGACGTCGACGCGCAGTTGTTCGTGTACGACCTCACTGACGAGCAGGGCGACCGGCACGTCGGGCATGCGTTCAACCCGCGCGTGGAGACGAGTACGGCGCTGCTCGGCACCCAGGGCGGCACCGAGGGCTGCCTGTCGGTGCCCGGCGCCAACGCACCACTCCCCCGGCCGACCCACGCCGTTCTGCACGCGTACGACGTGGACGGCAACCCGTTCACCGTCGAGGCGTCCGGGTACTTCGCGCGCTGCCTCATCCACGAGACCCAGCACCTGGCCGGCACCGTGTACGTCGACCACCTGTCGCAGCTCACCCGCGACGAGGCGCTCTTGCAGTCGGCAACCAACCGCCCGTCGGTGTTCACCCGACGCACGTCCCGCGAAAACCACCTGACCAGCGTCCGCTGAACGCACTACCGTCCAACGAATGGAAGACCCGAAGGACATCGTCCGCCGCGGGTACGACGTACTCTCCCACCACTACGACGCCGCCACCGCCGCGGACTCGAAGTACACAACCTGAATCGCCAAACTGACGGACCGCCGGGCATCACCTGCTCGGCGTGGACATCAGCGAGGCTAATAGAGGCTGATCCAACTGCTCATGGACGAGATGCAGGCTACTGAACGAACAGCAGGTGCTGCTCGAACCGATGGCCTGGTGGGCTCTTCTTGTGTACGACGGGGCACACCGCGTGGACCGGGACCGAGGACGACTGGCTTGGCGGTGGGACTGAGATGTGGTGGAGCCAGGCCGATGTGACGACGTACCGGCGTTGGCTCGTTGCCGCCGGGTTGACCGTCGAGGCGGAGTCCTTCGTACCGGAAGGCTCCGGCGGCCACGCGCTGTTCTGGGCGGCTAAACGCTGACGTCTTGGCGGAGCGCCTGGAGTACGTCGAGTTCGCGGTCTATCTCGCGGCGCTTCGATTCCAGCCTTTGCACTTCCTGGGCGAGCAAGACCTCGAGTACGCCGGTGCGCTCCTCGGGAGGCGCCTCCAGGCACGGGAGCAGCTCGCCGATCGTCGTACTCGACAGACCCGCCGCCAGTAGATGCTGGATCATCACGACCCGTTCGACCATCGCCCCGTCGAAATCCCGCCACCCACCGGGCGTACGGCTCGAGCGGATCAGGCCCTGCGCTTCGTAGTACCGCAAGGAGCGCGTACTCACGCCGGCGGCGCTCGCCAGCTCCCCGATTCGCATGCGCCCAGTGTTGCATCTGACACCAGTGTGAAGTTCCACGATGGCCCGACCGCACCCTTCGTGGAAGGACCCTCATGCACTGGCTCTACCTGGCGATCGCCGTCGTCTTCGAGATCGCCGTCGCGGTCTCGGCCGGCAAAGCCCAAGGCTTCAAACACCGCGGATGGACAGCGGCAACGCTCCTCACCGGCGCCCTAGGCACATACTTCCTCAGCCGAGCCCTGCTCACCTTCGACGTCGGCGTCGGCTACGCGCTGTGGACGTCCCTCGCCGGCGTCGGCATCACCCTGCTCGGCACCCTCGTCTTCGGCCAGCAGCTCACCTGGCACAAGGCGGTCGGCATCGCGCTGGTCATCGGCGGAGTAGTCGGCCTGCAGTTGACGAGCGCCTCGTGAGCACCCGCCGTACCGCGTGGCTGACCCTCCTCCTGGCCGGCACCTTCGAAATCGGCTACGCCCTGTCAGTCGCCGGCAGCCACGCCTTCACCGTCTGGACCTGGTCCGTAACCGCCGCGGCGTTCTTCCTCCTGACCCTATGGGCGCTGAGCCTCGCCCTACGCACCATCGAAGTAAGCATCGGCTACGCCACCTGGGCCGGCATCGGCGCCGCCGGCACCTCCCTCCTAGGCCCGATCTTCTTCCACGAACCCCTAACCCTCTCCAAAGCCACCTGCCTAACCATCACCATCACCGGCGTCATCTGGCTAAAACTCGCCGACCGCCCCACGCCCAACCCGCCAGCCCCGACCCCCACCCCGCCCGCATAAACCACACCACCTGACCGGCACCCAACCAACAGCCCAGCCCCGCCCGCCCCGCCAGACGAACCACCCCACCGCGTCGAACATCGGGGTCAGCCCGCCCTACCTCCCCACTGACCCGCCCTCACCCGACCGCATCCCACACGCCCGACCCGCACCCACACAGCGGACCTGGACCCACACGGCGGACCGACCCAACGGGACTCGCCATCCCCGGCGGGGACTGTGAACAAGCCATGCCGTGTTCACAGTCCCCACTGCCTATCGCCAGTACCAGTCCCCGACAACCGGCCCACACCCCCACCGCTCACCCATCTGCTGGCGAACCCCGCACCAACACGTACGCGCACCCCACCACCCCCGGACTGACCACAGGCAATGGGTGCGCGGAACAAGCAATTGCTTGTTC
>NZ_JBHWKR010000014.1:122514-210394 GCF_042730855.1 Kribbella sp. NPDC059898 | reverse complement strand
TTGGCCCCCCCCCCCCCCCGGCGGGGGGGGCGCCCCCCCCCCCCGGGGCCCCCCCCCGCCTCCACGGCCCGCGCGGGGGGCCCCCCCCCCAAGCAATAGCTTGTCGCGTGACCCCAGGAGTTGATCAGAGGCTGCGGGCCAGCGCCTTGGCGGCAGGGGAGGTGGCGGTGACCCGGATGTGCTCGAGCCCGAGCCAGGCGGCCAGTTGGCGGAGCTCGGCTGCCAGGGGCTCGACGAAGTCGGCAGCTCCGGGTTCGGGAGTGAGGGTGGGGACGACCAGCGTCGACTCCGGGCGGTCGGCCTTGAGGTCGACCCGGGCGACCAGCCGGTCGCCGAGCAGGAACGGCAGGACGTAGTAGCCGTGGACGCGCTGCGGTGCCGGCGTGTAGATGCTGATCCGGTAGAAGAAGTCGAACAGCCGCTGGGCTCGATCGCGGTTCCAGATCAGCGGGTCGAACGGCGACAACAGCGCGCAGGCGTCCACCGGCCGGTCCTGTGCCTCGTGCCAGCGGTACGACTGCTGCTTCACACCCTCGACCCGCACCGGCACCAGCTCGCCGGCGTCCACCAGCTCCCCGATCACCTCGCGACCAGTTGCGGCAGGCAACGGAAAGTGCGCCTGCCCGGTCCCGCCGCAGAGCTCCCGCAACGTCCCGATCCCTAGCCCACGGGCCGCGATCCGGACCAGCTCCCGCCGTGCCTCGGCCGCGGTCGGCTCCGGCGCCGCGAGGACGCCGGCCGGCAGCACCCGCTCGGTCAGGTCGTAGATTCGTTCGAAGTGCCGCCGCCCCGCGATCGTCACCTGCCCGGTGCAGAACAAGTACTCGATCGCGATCTTCGCGTCCTGCCAGTTCCACATCGTCCCGGTGGTCGGATCCGGGTCCGGGTCGCTGCGCTTCCGCCGTACGCCGTCCGGGCTCGCGTCCCCCGCCGTCAGCGGGCCCTGGTCGGTGACCAGCTGCAGGACCTGGTCGACGTACCCGGGCCGCTCGGCGGTCAGCCGGCGCATCCCCGCGACCACCGACCACGGCGCGGTCACGTCCGGGCTCAGCTCCTCGTCCCACACCTGCCGCTCGGCGGCCCGCATCCGCCAGCGCATCAGCGGGTAGTTGGCGAGCGGGATCAGCGCGGCCTTGTGGCCCCAGAAGTACTCGAACAGCTCCCGCTCCGCGCCCCAGCTCAGCTCGTCCAGGGCCGCCCGCGGGTAGTTGCCCACCCGCGCGTACACAGGCAGATAGTGCGACCGGCACAGCACGTTCACCGAATCCAGCTGCAGTACGGCGGCCTGCCGGATCGCCCAGCGCACGTCACCCGGCTGATGCGGCGCGCCGAATCCTTGGACGCTCAGCGCGATCCGCCGCGCCACTTCCGTCGAGACCTCGTCGCCCACGGCCACCATGAGTCGAACGTATAGCGCGGCATGGGGTCACCGCTTGGAAACCTTGTACGTCAGGTGGGTGACCTGCGACGACGCGTCCGTACGGATCTGCTCCAGCGCGATCCGGTCGGCGTCCACGTGGTCGAACAGCCGGATGCCGCTGCCGAGCAGTACGGGCGCCAACGAGATCGAGAACTCGTCGACCTGGCCGGCGTTCAGGTACTGCTGGATCGTGTCGGCGCCGCCGGAGATCCGTACGTCCTGGTCGCCGGCCGCCTCGCGGGCCTGGAACAGCGCGCTCTCGATGCCGTCGTTGACGAAGTGGAACGTGGTCCCGCCCGGGCGTACCCACGGTTCGCGTTCCGTGTGCGTGACGACGTACACCGGGGTGTGGAACGGCGCCTCCTCCGGCCAGGCCAGCTCGCCGCCGTCGAACATCCGCTTGCCCATCACGTTCGCGCCGATCCGCTCCATGGTCGCCCGGGAGAGATCGTCGTCGAGGCCTTCCTCGCCGCCCTCGCCGAGCTTCAGGTTCTCCCGGAACGAGCGCTGCGGGAACAGCCACGCCTGCAGCTCGCCCCACTTTCGCAGCCAGGTCTGGACCCGCGGATTGTCCTTGCCCTCGGGCGAGAACACCTCCGCGACAGTCACGTCCGCGACCGGCGCGACGAAGCCATCGAGCGACATCGTCACGCCGAAGAAGACCTTTCCAGTCATTCAGTCCACATCCCTTCCGGTCAGTTCGGCGACGTACGTCGCCAGGTTGTGCAGCGTCTGCTCGCCGCCCTCGACAGCGTGGTACCTCTCCACCGCCTCGTCGCGCAGTTCCTTGCTGGGAAACAGCGTGGACATCACGATCCGGGTCCGCTCGCCGGCCGGCTCGAAGGTGAGCACGGACGCGAAGGCGTTCGGGTCGTCGCGGGACTCGCCGTGGGCCAGGGCGATCCGGGCCGGCGGGTCGATCTCGGACCAGGTGATCCACTCCTGGTACTCGGTGCCGTCCGGCCCGTGCATCACGAAGTCCCAGTCGCCGCCGACGCGGAACTCGAACGACCGGGTCTTGGTGCTGAAGCCCGCCGGTCCCCACCACTGCGACAGGTGCCGGACCTCGGTGAAGGCCTCGAACACCAGCTCCCGTGGGCCGTTGATCAGCCGGGAAATCACGATCTCCCGGTCCGCCTCGGCGCTACTCATCCTGTGGTCCCTTTCGCCGTTCCTGCTTGAGCTCCTGCACGTACTCGTCCAGTCGCCCGAAGGTCTCGTTCCAGAAGTCCTCGAACCCGCCCACCCACTCGTGCACCGGCCGCAGCCCGCGCGCGTCCAGGTCGTACAGCCGCTGCTTGCCCGCGCCGCGAACCCGCACCAGACCGACCTCCCGCAACACCCGCAGGTGCTTGGACGCCTGCGGCTGGCTCATGCCCAGATCGCGGGCCACCTCGGTGACGGGCCGCTCGCCGCCGCGCAGCAACACCAGGATGTCCCGGCGCTGCGGCTCCGCAATCGCGTTGAACGCATCCGAGGTCGTCGCCGCCCGTGCCATGCCACGATCATATGCCTATATCGGCATACGTCAAGCCATTAGGGCGCGCAGTGCCTCGAAGTCCAGCACCGTGAGCGGGACCAGGCCGCGGCGGAGTTGGTAGCCCCAGTTCGCTGGGCGGGTCAGCTGGAGGTCGACGTCGCGGAGCATCGCCCGGTGGACCGGGAGGAACTCGATCCGCCGGCGCCACGGCTGGACCGTGCCGCGCTCGCCCATCGACATCGGTTCAGCCTGGTACGGCGCGTCGTCCGCGACCACGCCGAGCGCCGTGAACGCCCGCAGCGGCTGCTTCTCGCGGTACTGCTCGGTCGGGGAGTAGATCGCGAACCCGTCGCCACGCCGCAGCCGGGCGACGCCGTACCGCTTGCCGTGGTTGAGCTGGATGAAGCCGCCCTGAACGGCGCGCTGGGTGTGGTCCGCGGAGACCACACCCAGCCAAGCCCTCTGCATCTCGTTCATGCATCCAGTGTCAGGCGGAAATTACGACATCTTTCGTCATGATTTTCCGGCGCAGTTTCGCGATCAGCGGCCAGGCGATCATCAGCAGGATCGCGACGTAGATCACGTACGCGACCGGCCCGCCGACCAGGCCGGAGGCGTCGCCGTTGGACAGCTGCAGCGCCATCCGGGCCTGCCGTTCCGCGATCGGGCCGAGGATCACGCCGATGATCAGCGGCAGCACCGGCAGACCGAACCGGCGCATCCCGAACCCGAGCAGCCCGAGCACCAGGAGCAGCAGCAGGTCGAGCGGCTGCGCGTTCACGGCGTACGCACCCATCGAGGCGAAGAAGATGATCCCGGCGTACAGGTACGGGCGCGGGATCTGCAGCAGCTTCGCCCACGCGGGCGCCAGCGGCAGGTTGAGCAGCAGCAGGAACAGGTTGCCGATGAACAGGCTCGCGATCAGCGCCCACACCAGCTTCGGCTCGCGCTGGAACAGCAGCGGCCCGGGCTGGATGCCGTACGACGTGAACGCGGCCAGCATCACCGCCGCCGTCGCGTTCGTGGGCAGACCCAACGCCAGCATCGGTACGAGCGTCCCCGCCGCGGATGCGTTGTTCGCCGCCTCCGGCCCGGCGACCCCCTCGATCGCGCCGTTCCCGAATTCCTCCGGGTGCTTCGACAGCTTCTTCTCGGTCGCGTACGACAGGAACGTCGGGATCTCCGCGCCGCCGGCCGGCAGCGCACCGATCGGGAAGCCGAACGCCGTACCGCGCAGCCACGGCTTCCACGACCGCCGCCAGTCCGACCTGCCCATCCACGGGCGGCCGACCGGGATCACCGTGCCCGGGTTGCGGCGCAGGTGCGCGGCGACCCAGAGTGCCTCGCCGACCGCGAAGATGCCGACGGCAACCACCACGACGTCGATGCCGTCGGCAAGCTGTGGGATGCCCATCGTGAGCCGCTGCTGACCGGTCACCTTGTCGATCCCGACCAGGCCGATCACCAGCCCGAGCAGCAAGGCCGCGAACCCGCGGATCCGCGACGACCCGAGCACCGAGGTGGCGCCCGCGAACGCGAGCAGCATGATCGCCAGGTAGTCCGGCGCACCCAGGCTGATCGCGAACTTGACCACCTGCGGCGCGACCAGCACCAGCAGCATCGTCCCGATCGTGCCCGCGACGAACGACCCGATCGCCGCCGTCGCGAGCGCCTGCGCGGCCCGCCCGGCGCGGGCCATCTTGTTGCCCTCGATCGCCGTCACCACCGACGACGACTCGCCCGGTGTGTTCAGCAGGATCGACGTGGTGGAGCCGCCGTACATGCCGCCGTAGAAGATGCCGGCGAACATGATGAACGCCTGCACCGGCTCCAGTCCGTACGTGATCGGCAGCAGCAGCGCGACCGTCATTGCCGGACCGATCCCGGGCAGCACGCCGACCGCCGTACCGACGGTGACACCGAGCAGCGCGAGCAGCAGGTTGACCGGGGTGAGTACGTCGCCGAACCCGTTCAGCAGGTTCATCAGGTTGTCCATCAGAGAATCCCTTGCAGTACGCCGGCCGGCAGGCCGACCCCGAGCCCGATCGCGAATCCGTAGAACGTGGCCAGCGACAGCGCGACCGCGATGAACAGGTTGCGGAGGTGGTGCCGGCTGCCGAGGGCGAACGCCGAACCCCAGAACAGCAGGGTCCCGCTGATCACCCAGCCGAGCGGCTCGATCGTCGCCAGGTTGACCACGAACGCGGCGATCAGCAGCAGGACGGTGCGCCAGTCGACCGGGGACGTCACGTCGACGTCCTCGCCCTCCTCGGCCGCGCCGGTGCCGCCGCGGGTCACGTCCACGGCGTACAGCGCGGCGACCACCAGCAGGAGTACGCCGAGCACGATCGGCACCGGCTTCGGGCCGATCGGATCGTTGCTGGTGGCAATGTGCGGGAGCCGGGCGGCGTCGGCGATCACCAGGACGCCGACCACCGCCAGCACCCCGCACACTCCGTACTGCGCACGATCCGGCCGCCGGGTCGCGGCCTCGGTCACGACGCCAGGCCCAGCTTGGTCAGGATGTCCGCGACGGCCTTGTCCTGGTCGGTGAGGAACTTGCCGAACTCGTCACCGGTGACGAACGCGTCGGTCCAGCCGTGCTTCTTCTCCTCGGCCTTCCACTCGGCGGAGTCGTGCATCGTGGTCAGCGCGTCGATCCAGACCTTCTTGTCCGCGTCGCTGATCCCGGGCGGCGCCACGATCCCGCGCCAGTTCGTGAACACCAGGTCGATACCGGAGCCCTTCAGCGTCGGCACGTCCTTCAGCGCCTCGATCGGCTGCTCGCTGCTCACCGCGAGGACCCGGACCTGGCCGCTGTCCACCTGGTCGAGGAACTCGCCGAAACCGCTGGTCCCGAAGGCGATCTTGCTCCCGAGCAGCGCGGGCAGCAACTCGCCGCCGCCGTCGTACGAGACGAAGTTGACGTCCTTCGGCTCGATGCCGACCGCCTGCGCGAGCTGCATCGGCAGCAGGTGGTCCGGCCCGCCGGGCGACGAGCCGCCGCCGACCGCCATCCCCTTCGGGTTCGCCTTCCAGGCGGTGACGAGATCCTGGATCGTCTTGTACGGCGAGTTCTTCGGCACCACGATCGCGCCGGCCTCCTCGATCAGCTTCGCGATCGGGGTGGTCTGGGTGAGCGTCGCCTTGGACTTCGAGGTGTACGTCGCGCCGACGACGCCGAGGCCCATCTGCATCGCGAGCTTGCCGTTGCCCTTCTCGTTCACGACCCGCTGCAGGCCGACCGTACCGCCGGCGCCGGGCAGGTTGAACACCTGGACGCCGGTGGCGATCTTCGCGTCCTCCATCGCCTTCGCGGCGACCCGTGCGGTGGTGTCGTACCCGCCGCCGGCCGTGTTCGGCACCATCAGCCGCAGCCCGGTGGCCGGCTTCCCGCTGTCCTCGTTCGCGGCGTCGGTCTTGTTCGCGGTCGCCCCGCAGGCGGTGATGCCGAGCAGCGCGACGGCCGCGATCAGCAGTGGCCTGGACCTCATTGGCGGATCCTTTCAGGAGGTGTTCAGGTGGCGACGATCGTGGACCTCCGGAGCTGTCGGAGTCTGCGTTGTGGCCGCAGCGGTGGTTGAGTTCATTGTGGTCACAGGCCGAATCAGGGTGAACTGTGGCACTCGGGCGCCGCAACGGTGATCATGCGGCAGGACGTGTAGGGAGGTGAAGATGGCGGTACGACTCGGCAGACGGCCGACGCTGGCCGGTCAGCTGCTGGTGCTGCAGCTGGCGATCGTGGTGATCGTGCTGGTCGCGGTCGCCGCGGTCTCGCTCGCGCAGTCCGCCGCCACCTTCAACCGGGTCGAGGGCCGCCGCGTCACCTTGCTGGCCGAGCAACTGTCCGGGAGCCCCGCGCTGCGGTTCAACATCCGGAACCCGGCGCCCGCGGAGATGCTCGCGCCCACGCTGCAGACCAGCCTCGCGCAGTCCGGTGTCACGTCGATCACGGTCGCGAACGCACACGGAAAGGTGATCGCGGCAACGAACCCGACGCTGATCGGCACAAATCTCACGTACGGTGATCCGGCGGGTGACAAGCGTCGCGGCTGGTCCGGCGAGCTGCGGGTCGACAGCTCCCGGGAGCTGGTCGCACAGGTTCCCGTGCTCAGCGAGGGCCGGGACAGCTTCGGCCGGCCCGACGGGACGCTCGGCGACCAGATCGGCACCGTCATGGTGGGCGAGCGGTCACCTTCCGTACTGCAGCGGCTGCGCGGCGCATCGTCGTACCTGGCGATCTATCTCGGGATCGCGTGTGTGCTGGGGCTGCTCGGGTCGTGGCTGCTCGCGCGCCGGATCAAGCGGCAGACGCTCGGCCTCGAACCGCGGGAGATCGCCGGGCTGGCCGAACACCGGGAAGCCATGCTGTACGGGCTCGCCGAAGGAGTCGTTGCCCTCGACCCCCATCTGCGCGTGACGCTGGTGAACGACGTCGGCCGCCGGCTGCTCGATCTGCCGTCGGACGCGGTCGGCAAGTCCTTGAAGGAGCTAGGCGTCGAGGGCCGCCTGCGCGAGGTGCTGTCCGGCGACGACGAGGCGCGCGATGCGGTCGTCGTACGGCGTGGCCGGGTGCTCGTGATGAACCGGATGAGTGTGGTGAAGGACGGCCGGTCGCTGGGCTCCGTCACCACGCTCCGCGACCGGACCGAGCTGGCGCAGCTGGAGCGGGAGCTCGGCTCGTTCCGCTCGTCCGCGGAGCTGCTCCGGGCGCAGACCCACGAGTTCGCGAACCAGCTGCACACGATCTCCGGACTGATCCAGATCGGGGAGTACGACGAGGTCGTGACGTACGTCGGCGCGCTGAACCGCTATCGTGAATCGCTCGACCTGACCGTGACCCGGCGGGTCCACGACACCACGGTCGCCGCCCTGCTGATGGCGAAGTCCTCGCTCGCTGCCGAACGCCGCGTCGAGCTCCGGGTGTCCGAACGGACCACCCTGCTCCGCCTCGACCCGTCGCTGTCCGCGGACATCGCGACCGTCCTCGGCAACCTCGTCGACAACGCCGTCGACGCCGCCGCCCAGTCCGGTACGCCGCTGTCACCCGCCTGGGTCGAGGTCGAACTCCGGCAGGACGCGAGCTCGGTGGAGATCGTCGTACGGGACTCCGGCCCCGGCGTCGCACCCGAGCTGGCGCAGGAGGTGTTCGCGCACGGGTTCACCACCAAGGCCGCCGCCGAGGGCGAGCGCGGCATCGGGCTCGCGATGACCCGGCTGATCTGCCGCCGCCGCGGCGGCGAGGTCGCGGTCACCAACCCGACCGACGGCGGCGCCGCGTTCATCGCCCGGATGTCCACCCAACGCACACCGGAAGGAGCCCGATGATCACGGTCCTGGTCGTCGACGACGACTTCATGGTGGCCCGCATCCACCGCGGCTTCGTCGACCGCGTCGACGGCTTCGAAGTCGTCGGTACGGCGAACTCCGGCGACGCCGCCGTCTCCGCGCTGGAGTCGCTGACGCCCGACCTGGTACTGCTGGACCTGTACCTGCCCGACGTCTTCGGCCTGGACCTGATCGCCCGGCTTCGCGCCGTACAGCCGTCGGTCGACATCCTCGTCATCACCGCCGCCCGCGAGGCGGAGGCCGTTCGGGGTGCTGTCCGCCAAGGGGTCGTGAACTACCTGCTGAAACCCTTCGGTTTCGAGGATCTGCGGGTGCGGTTGCAGGAGTACGCCCGGCGCCGCGCGAGCATCCCTTCGCAGGTCACCTCCCAGGCGGACGTCGACCGCGTCCTCGCCCCCGCCCGCCCCCTGACCAACCGCCTCCCCAAAGGCCTCTCCCAGGAAACCACCGACCTGGTCACGACCGCCCTCCGCAACGCCCCCGAAAACCTCTCCGCCGCCGAATGCGCCGAACGCATCGGCATCTCCCGCGTCAGCGCCCGCCGCTACCTCGAATTCCTCACCACCCAAGGCCAAGCCGAAGTAACCCTCCGCTACGGCACCACCGGCCGCCCCGAACGCCGCTACACCTGGAAAAGCTGAGGTACTGGAGGAGACGGATGTGAGGACGGGGGGATGTGGTCCGCCCCCCGCGTGCTCCGCAGGCGCTCCGGTCGCTGCCGCTCCCTCCCGCACCTGCTGCGCGCGCTCCCACCCATCCACCGGCTTGGCGCCGGCCTTTTGCCCGCTGCCGCGGGCGAGTTGCGAGCTGCCGCTCGCGGGCGACTGCCCTAGGCGGGTGTGCTGGGTGAGGCGGCTGGTGGTGAGTGGCGCGGCTTGTGAGCGCTGAAGGCGGGCCGTGAGCGGTGGAGGCGGGCCGTGAGCGGTGGAGGCGGGCCGTGAGCGGTGGAGGCGGCCAGTGGAGGGTTGGAGGTGATGAGCGGCGGAGGTGGCGAGCGGTGGTGAGTGAGGAGGTGGTGAGTGGGGAGGTGGTGAGTGGGGAGTGGGGAGGTGGAGGTGGCGCTCGGCGGGACCGTGAACACCCTACGGTGACCGACGATAGGCAATAGCCTGTTGCAGGACCCCTGGGGTATCGCAAGTTCGCAGGAGCCGGCCGGTTCGGACCAGGTCGCGTGCCACGGGCCGGTACCCCGGGCCAGTCACACGCCCCGTCCTACGAACTGCGCCGACCTAGCACTCACCCGCGAGCGGCAGGTCGCAACTCGCCCGCGGCAGCGTGCAAAGGCAGGCGCCAAGCCGGCGGGTTGGGTGGCAGCGCGCAGCGGGTGCGGGAGGGAGCACCGCGACCGGAGCACCTCCGGAGCACGCGGGGGCTGACCACATCCCACTTCTCTACTGTTCAGCGGCGCGGGCGGCGGCTTCTATTTGGGCTCGGTGGGACGCCCAATCCACCGAAGGGTCGGCCGGGCCGGTGAGTTGTTCGTGGAGGATGTCGGCGTGGCCTGCGTGGCGGTTGGTTTCGGTGAGGACGTGGACGAGGACGTTGAAGAGCATGACGTCCGGGCTGGGCCACCAGGGGACTGTGGCGGGGGTGTCGATCGGGAGGGCTTCGATGGTGCTGTCGGCGTGGGCGCGGGCTCGCTCGTAGTTGGTGAGGATCTGCGTTCGCGTCTCGTGCTCGGGGACCCACAGGTGATGCCGGTTCGCATAGCCGGGATCGGTGAAGCTCGGGAGTGGCTCGGGGTAGGGGCGGTCGAAGATGTTGCCGAGGTATCGGGCCTCGGTCAGCGTGAGGTGTTTGATGAGGCCGAGCAGGTTCGTGCCGGTGTGCGTGAGCGGGCGGCGTACGTCGTACTCGGACAATCCCTCGACCTTCTCGACCAGCGACCCGCGCACGTAGCGCAGCGCATCGTGCAGGTAGGTCTTCGCGAAGTCGTCGATCACGGGTCGACCTGTTCGACGGTGGCGGCGTGGCGTTCGGCGAGGGCGTGGTAGACGGTGGCGTTGTGGTCGACGAAGAGTTTGGCGGTGCCGTCGAGCGGGACGATCTTCTTGGCGGGGCTGCCCATCGCGACCGATTCCGGGGGTACGACGGCGCCGGGGGTGACGGTGGAGCCGGCGGCGACCAGGGAGCGGGGGCCGATGACGGCGCCGTCGAGGACGATGGCGCCGTTGCCGACGAGGGCTTGTTCGCCGATGGTGCAGTCGTGGACGAGGCACTGGTGGCCGACGGTGGCGTTCGGGCCGATCTCGCAGCCGTTGTGGCCGACGTGGATGACGGTGTTGTCCTGGATGTTCGCGCCGGCGCGGATGGTGATCGTGCCGAGGTCGGCGCGGATCACGGCGCCGTACCAGATGGAGACCCCGGCCTCGACGACCACGTCGCCGACGAGGGTCGCGGTGGGCGCGATCCACGCGTCGGGGTGCACGGTCGGGCGCTTACCTTCGAACGAATACAGCGGCATGCCCAACACCCTAAACGGCACGGAGCTGGCCGAAACCCTCCTGTGCGCCGAGCCGGTGGGCGGTTACGGTGGGCTGGATCGACCGAGGAGGGTGGCATGACCGAGATCGCGAAGTCCGGGGCCGCGGTGATCAGCCGGGCCGACGGGCGCGCCGACGGTGAGGAATGGACCGAGAACTACACCGAGTTGCCCGGTGGCGCCGGTGTCTCGCTGATTCTGGAGTCGACGACCAAGGAGGGAAGCGGCCCGCGGCTGCACAAGCATCCGTACGCCGAGACCTTCATCATCCGGCGTGGTTCGGCGACGTTCACCGTCGACGGCGAGGAGATCGTCGGTACGGCGGGCCAGATCCTGGTGGTACCGGCGGACACCCCGCACAAGTTCCGCACCGGCCCGGGCGGCTACGAGGCCGTCCACATCCACGCGAACCCGACGTTCGAGACGATCTGGCTCGAGTAGTCAGACCGGCACGCGCTCGCCTGGCGGTGTGTACGCCGCCAGTAGTGTCGCGGTGATGTACGGCGCTGCCTCGGCCGAGGTGATCCGCCCGGCCTGGATCTCGTTCGCGGCGCCGTGCATCACGTTGTGCATGATGCTGACCAGCCACGTCGTCGGCAGGTCGGTCCGGAACGCGCCCTCCGCGCGCCCGCGTTCCAGCAATCGCTCCACCCGCGCCATCGGGTCGGCGTGCAGGTCCCGTACGCGCGCCGGCGGCAGCACTTCCTGAGCCGCGACCAACAGTGTCCGGAACCCGTCGACCAGTTCCCAGCTCGTCTCGATCAGCCGGATCAGCGCCGCGCGCGGATCGCCGGTCAGGTCGACCTGCCCGAGCGATTCCTCGCCGGTCGCGATCGCCCGGACGAACACCGCGTCGAGCAGCTCGGCGCGGGACGGGAAGTGCCCGTACAGCGTCACCCGGCCGACACCGGCCGCCTTCGCGATCTCCGACGTACTCGCCGCCGGGTTGCGGCTCAGACAGTCCGCGGCGGCGGACAGGATCGCGTCGATGTTGCGCTGTGCGTCCGCACGCCTGGTGGTGACTGTCATCCGGGACCTCCCTGATCTCGAACACCATTGTACGACTTCCTCTTGTCGAACAGCAGTGTACGAGTTACCTTCAACTCGTACATACCTGTTCAACTTAAGGACGAGATCATGAATCAACCGGACCCTCGGCGGTGGCGGCTGCTGGGGTTGCTCGCCGTGGCGCAGTTCATGCTGATCCTCGACGTGACCGTGGTCGCGATCGCGCTGCCCAACATCGAGACCGACCTGCACCTGCGGCGCGAGACGCTGACCTGGGTGGTCAGCGCGTACACGCTGATGTTCGGCGGCCTGATGCTGCTCGGTGGTCGCGCCGCGGACCTGTTCGGCTCCCGGCGCGTCGTACTGGCCGGCCTCGCCGTCTTCACGCTCGCCTCCCTGGTCACCGGTCTGGCGCACGGTCCGGAGGTCCTGCTGGGCGGCCGGGTCGCGCAGGGGATCGGCGCCGCGATGCTGTCCCCGGCGGCGCTTTCCGTGGTCACGAAGACGTTCGACGGCGAGGAACGGAACAAGGCGCTCGGCATCTGGTCCGCGATGGGCGGCGGCGGTTCCGCGATCGGCGTACTGCTCGGCGGCCTGCTGACCGCGGGTCCCGGCTGGCAGTGGGTGTTCTACATCAACCTGCCGATCGGCCTGGTCGTGTTCATCGTGCTGTTCCGGATGCTCCCGGCCGACCAGCCCGGCGAGCAGCAGGGCCGCCTCGACGTACCGGGCGCACTGCTGGTGACCGCCGGCACCGGTACGGCGATCTACGCGCTGATCAACGCCGGCGACCGCGGGTGGTTGTCCGCCGCGACCCTCGGCACGCTGGCCGGCGCGCTCGTCCTGTACGGCGGGTTCGCGTGGGTGCAGCGCACCGTCCGCTCGCCGCTGATGGACCTCCGGATCCTCGCCCGCCGATCCGTTGCCTCAGGCACCTTGATGTTGCTGATCGCGACCGCGCTGATGATCTCGATGTTCTTCCTCGGCTCGTTCTACCTCCAGCACTTCAAGCAGTACGGCGCCCTGCGTACCGGGCTGCTGTTCCTGCCGGTGGCGGTGGCGGCGATCGCCGGCGCGCATCTGGCCGGTCAGTTCGTCGGCAAGGTCGGCGCGCGGCCGATCGCGATCGCCGGGTTCCTGCTCACCGCGATCGGTGTCGCGGCGCCCGCGCTGTGGGACGGCGCGGCGGTGGTGGTGACCGGGATGGCGGTCGGGACGGTCGGGCTCGGCGCGGCGTTCGTGGCGTCCTCGACGACGACGTTCGGGCAGATCGCGCACCACGAGGCGGGGCTGGCGTCGGGCATCCTGAGCACGTTCCACGAGTTCGGTGCGTCGCTCGGTGTCGCGGTGGTGTCGAGCGTGGCGGCGGCGAGTCTCGCCGGTACCGTGACGACCGGGTTCACGCGGGGCTTCACGTTCGCGGCGATCACGGCCGCGATCGCTGCCGCGCTGACGCTGATCGTCGTACCGTCGTTCAAGCCCACAGGGGAGACGGCGCATGTCCATTGAGATCCGCCGCGCGGAGAGCGTGGACGCGGAGACCGTGCTGACGATGCTGGGGGAGCTGGCCGCCTACCAGGATCAGCGCGTGTACGTGACGGCGGAGGTCGCGGACTGGGAGGAGTTCCTCGAGCGGCCGGACGTGATCGTGCTGGTCGCGTCGGTGGACGGCGCGGTCGCGGGGTACGTCTCCGCGCTCCGGCGCCCGTACCTGTGGGTCGGCGGGGATCAGTTGGCCCTCGACGATCTCTATGTCCGCAAGCCGTTCCGCGACGCCGGCGTCGGTCGTCAGCTGATGCTGGCGCTGGCCCGGATCGCCCTCCCGGAACGTCTCCCGATCGGCTGGGGTCTGCGCCTGGAGAACACCGCCGGCTACCGCTTCTACGAACGCATCGGCGCTCACCTGGTCACGAAAACGGCGGCCAGCTGGTCGGCGGACGCGTACGAGCGTCAGCTGAAGGAATAGGTGGCCGCGACCGGATAGTGGTCGGACGCGAACCTCAGCAGGACCGACGCGGCGGTCGGCACCAGCTGCGAACTGTGCAGCTGGTAGTCGATCCGCCTGGCCGGCAGCGGAACCGGGTTGGTGAAGCCGGGACCGAACCCCTTCTCCCGCCAGGTGTCGGCCCACTGCGCCGTCAGCGTCTTGACCTCGGCCGATGACGGTACGGCGTTCAGGTCGCCGACGAGCAGCGTCGCCTCGGGAGCGTCCTCCAACAGCTCGACGACGGCGTTCGCCTGCTCGAGGCGTTCGCCGTCGTTGTCCGTGGTGAGATGCGTGTCGGCGAAGCGCAATGGCGTACCGTCCACGTCGATCAGCGCTTCCAGCAGACCGCGCTGCTCGCTGCCGGCGTGCAGCGGGAGCAGGGTGTTGCGTGAGTCGACGATCGGGTACTTCGACAGGACGAGCGTCCCGTACTGCCGGCGCGGTTTGCCCGGCTCCGGGGGATCCCAGTCCAGGTTGGCGGCGAAGACTTGGTTCATCTTCAGGCGTGCCGCCAACCAGGACGGCTGGTCCTCCCAGTTGCTGCGCGCAGCGAAGTACTTGTCGACCTCTTGCAGGCCGGCCACGTCGGCACCGGAGGCCTCGATCGTCTGCGCGACCCGCTCGAGGTCGAGCTTGCCGCCCACACCCACGCCGTGGTGGATGTTGAACGTCAAGGTCCGCATACGTAAAGCCTTTCACATGGCTTTCACCGACAGGTCCTGCCAGTCTGCCCAGGTCTTCAAGCGGTCCGCGTACGCCTGCTGGGCCATCGGGTAGCCCTGGGTGCCGAAGAAGGGTCCGATGGACCTGGTTCGGGGTGTCGGCGAGTTCGAGACTGTGCTTGATGGTGCCCTCGCTGCGCTCGGGCACGCGCGTCCGGCGGCGTCCGGATCGCCGAAGTCCGCGGCCGCGACGTACGCCGTGAGCGCCGCGCGCAGGTCGTCGTACAGCGGGATCCCGGCGGACTGCACGCCGCCGGTGACGCCGTCGGTCGCGTAGCCGCCGGGCTCGAGGATCGTGACCTTGACGCCGAAGCCCGCCACCTCCTGGGCGAGTACTTCGCTCAGTCCCTCGAGCGCCCACTTCGACGCGCAGTACGCGCCGCCGAGCGGAAGCCCGAGCAGGCCGGCCACCGACGACACCTGGATGATGCGGCCGTCGCCCTGGTCGCGCAGGTACGGCAGGGCCGCCTGGACGACCCAGAGCGGACCGAAGAGGTTCGTCTCCAGCTGGTCCCGGAGCTGCGACTCGTCGAGCTCCTCGACCGCTCCGGACAGCCCGTACCCGGCGTTGTTGACGATCACGTCCAGCCGCCCGAAGTGCGCCTGCGCCTGGTCGACGGCCGCGAAAACGTTGTCCTTGTCAGTGACGTCCAGGACCAACGGCAGCACGGCGTCACCGTACTTCTCGCTCAACCCCGTCGGACTCGACCGCGCCGTCGCCGCCACCTTGTCCCCGCGGGCCAGCGCGGCCTCCACGAAACTCCGGCCGAGGCCGCGGGACGAGCCGGTGACGAACCAGACCTTGCTCATGCCGGCCGCACGTTGTGGTTGCCGGCGAAAACGTTCTCGGGATCGTACTTCCGCTTGATTCCGGCCAGCCGTTCGTACGTCGCGGCCGGGTACACGTCGGTGGGATCGTCGTCGGACAGGAAGTTCGCGTACGCGCCGTTCACGTGCGGACGCAGCGTCTCCCACAGCTGCTCGCGGCCCGGCCGGGTCGCCTCGATCACCGGTGGCGGGCCGATCGTCGTGGTGGCGAACATCAGCTCCGCCTGCCGGTGCGCGTACGCCGTCGCGTCGTCTGCGACCCGCGCCACCGCGCCGCCGACGCTGCGGACCGCGATGATCGGCGCGCCCTGCGACGTACCGGCCGCGGCGAGGATCCGCAGGACCTCGGGCACCGAATCCTTGTCGACAAAGGCACTTCGGGTCACCAGCTGGATCCCCGGCGGCGGGACCATGCCCTCCTCCAGCACCTCGGCGTACGGCGTCACTGCGACGTTGTCGGACAGCAGCGTGCCGAGGTCGCGGATCGGGTCGATCGCCCGCGCGGCGAGCTCCGGGTCGTCACCGTCGTACGCGACCTGGATCTCCAGCGGCGCCTCGGGGCCGCCGAGGAACGGGTTCGCGAACCCGGCGATCGAGGTCAGCTCGGCCGGCGCGGTCCGCAGGTACTGCGCCCAGCGCGGCAGCACCTCGGCGATCTCGGCCGCCGGGAACGTCAGTTTCCCGAAGTGGATGTCGGTGGTCGGATGCGCCGCGAACTCGAACGCGGTCACCACCCCGAAGTTCCCGCCGCCACCGCGGACCGCCCAGAACAGGTCGGCGTTCTCGTCCGCCGACGCCCGGACGACGTCGCCCGCGGCGGTCACGAGCTCGACCGCGACCAGGCTGTCCAGCGCGAGACCGTACTTGCGGACCTTCCACCCGATCCCGCCGCTCAGCGTCAGCCCGCCGACGCCGACGCTCTTCGTGTCACCCGACGAGATCGCCAGGTTGTGCGGCGCCAGCGCGGCCGCGACCTGCCCCCAGGTGGCGCCGCCGCCGATCCGCACCACGTGCTTGTCCTTGTCGACCACCTCGACCCCGGCCAGGCCGGACAGGTCGATCACCACGCCGCCGTCGTTCGTCCCGAACCCCGGGAACGAGTGCCCACCACCCCGCACCGCGAGCGGCAGCCCGCTGTCCACGGCGTACCGGACGGCCTTCCGTACGTCGTCGACGCTCGCCGGCCGGAGTACGTACGCCGGGCGGCCGGCGACCAGCACGGTCCGGCTCGCCGCGTCGTACCCCTCGTCCTGAGGCCCGAAGACCTGCCCACCAAATCCTTCGACCACTGCAGTCATGACGTTCCTTCGCGTTTGTCCTCATCGAACAAACACCTGACGACCGCCACTCACCACCTGTGACGTGAACAACCCCACATCACAAAACGTCGGGCTATTTCGTCCCGGTCCGGGGGAGCGCCGCGACCAGACGGCTCGCGCGTGGGTCGCCGTGGCCGATCATGCGGTTGGCCGTGTAGGCGAACGCGATGCCGTGCTCGTCGTCCGCGAACGCGAACTGGCCACCCGCGCCGTCGTTCGCAAGGCTCCGAGGCCCGAGCGTAGGCCGGAACGACGAGTCGAGCAGAAAGCCGGAGCCCCACCGCGCGCCGCCGTCGAAGCCCAGGAACCCAACGCCGGAAGACACCTCACGCAACGCATCGTCGACGGTCGCGGTCGACAGCAGCGGCGGCGCACCGTCGAGCCCGGTCATCGCCGCCGCGTACACCCCGGCCAGCCCGGTCGCCGACGCGACCGCTCCGGCCCCCGGTAGCTCCATCCCCAGCAGCGCCGGGTCGTTCCACCCGTGCGGTACGTCGAGACCGGGAAACTCCAGCGCCCCGTTCATCGTCACGATCCGCATCAGCAGGTGCTCCGGGTCGATCCCCGGCCGACTGTCCGCCTCCGCGAGCCGCGCCAGCGTGGGCAGCTCAGCCGCCGGCAGCCCGATCCACGCCCGCAGGCCGAGCGGATCCCCGATCACGGTACGGAAGTACGCACCTGGCAACTGCCCGGTGATGCGCCGTACCACCTCACCGAGCACGAACCCGAACACGTGCCCGTGGTACTCGTACGTCGACCCCGGCTCCCACAACGGCTGCTGCTCCTCGATCGCCGCGATCACCGGGTCCCACGCCGCGATCTCGTCGAACGTCAGCGTCTTGTCCAGCACCGGGACCCCGGCCCGGTGCCCGAGCACCATCCGGCAGCTGATGTTCTCCTTGCCGTGAGCAACGAACGACGGCCAGTACGTCCCGATCGGAGCATCCAGGTCCAGCCGCCCCTCCTGCGCCAGGAGATGGACGACGACACTCACGATCCCCTTCGCACACGAGAACACCGGCACCACGGTCTCCGCCGACCACGCCCGCCCCGGGGCCGCCTCGCCGTCCCAGAGCTCGACCACCTTGCGGCCACCGGCGTACACGGTGACTGCCGCCCCGAGCTCCGGGAACAACCTGAAGTTCTCCGCGAACGTGTCCGCAACGGCTCCGAACCCGTCCTCCACCCATCCCCGACTCATGCGCCGAACGATAGGCCGACGCACCCTGTCAGCACGATCGAATTACGGCAGCGCCCAGCGTTGGTTCACGGCGGCGGTGCACTGGTAGAGGATCAGCTTCGTGCCGTTCGCGGACGAGGCGCCGGATGCGTCCAGGCAGTATCCGGAGGCGGTGTTCTGCAAGGTGCCGTCGTACGACGGTCGCCATCGTTGGCCGGCCGATCCGTCGCAGGTCCACAGCACGACCGGCGACTTCGAGGTCGTACCGCCCGCCGTCAGGCACTTGCCCATCGTGCGGATGGTGCCGTCGTCGGTCGACGGAGTCCACTGCTGGTTCGCGGAGCCCTTGCAGGTGTAGAGCGTCGTCGGCGTGCCGTCCGTGGTCAGCGCCTGGTACACGTCGATGCATTTGCCGCCGATCCCGACGGCGGACCCGGTGTCGCCGAACACCCCGAACTCCCACAACGAGTAGTAGCTCCCGGCAACGGCCCGCTTCGTCGCGACCAGCCGGACGTACCGCGCGAAGATCGGCGAGAACGTCACGTTGTCGGTCCCGCCGCCGCCGGAGACAGTTGCCGAAACTGTCTTCCACGTACGCCCGCTGCCGGACGCCTGAATCTGGTACGCCTTCGCGTACGCCGACGACATCCAGTTCATCAGCACCCGGTTCACGACCTGCACCGATCCGAGATCGACCTGGTACCACTGCGCATCGGTCCGCGCGCTCGCCCATGCCGTCTTCATCGAACCGTCGACGGCCTTCGCCGGTTCGCGGCCCGCGACATAGGTGCTCGAGGCAAGGGCCGGACGCCCGCGGGCCAGGTTGTGCTTCAGCCCGTACGACGCCGAGTACGTCGTCGCCACGCGATCCGGAGCCACCAGGTTGTGGTCGCGGACCCCGCCGTCGCTCCACAGCCCGAACCGGTACATCTCGTTCGCCACCGGCTGCGCCGGATCGGCCGACACCGACACGCTCGACCCGACGATCGTTGTCCCGACCAACGGACTCTCCCCGGCCGCGTTCCCCATCGCCAGCGGCATCCCTGGCGGCCACGAGTTGACCGTCAGCTCCGTCGTCCGCGGGTTCAGCAGCACGCTCTTGGTGTCGGTCAGCCCGCCGGAGTCCGTTGCCGTCAGCCTCAGTTCGAGGTACGACGGGTACTCGTGGTCGGGCGCGACGAACGAACCGGTGGCCCCGGTGAACGACGTGATCGTGTGCGTGTGGCAGTCGCTCGGGCAGTGGTGCATGATCAACGTCCAGGTCAGCGCCGACCCCGGCAGCGTGCCCTGCTCGGGATCCGTCGCCGACCCGGAGAAGTTGATGGTGTCGCCAACCTTCCAGGTCGTTGCCGGACCCGGTGCGGTGATCGTTGCCGTCGGCGCCGTGTTCGCCACGTTGATCTGCACGGACGTGGTCGTCGACGTCTTCCCGTCCGACACCCGCAAGCGCGCGGTCACCGTCCCGCTGGTCGTGTACGTGTGCTGCACGGTCGCCGCCGTGGAGTCGTCGAACAGGCCGTCGCCGTCCACATCCCACGCGTACGTGAGTGGATCGCCGTCGGGGTCGTTCGACGCGGTCCCGTCGAAGGTCACGGTCAGCGGCGTCGGCCCGCTCGCCGGGGTGGCGTGGATGATCGCCGTCGGCGGGTTGTTGGTCCCGTTGTACACGTACCGCAGGATCCGGCCGTTGTCGTAGTCCACCGCGAACAGGTCGCCGCCCGGCCCGGTCTGCAGCCGCGTCGCGCCGTACCCCGACGCGAACAGCTGGATGTTCGCGGGATCAGGCAGACCGTTGCTGCCGGGCATCATCGCCCACGTGCACTTGCGGCTGTAGTCGGTGAAGAACAGCGCGCCGTCGTACTGCGCCGGGTAGTTTCCGCCTTTGTAGAAGGACATTCCGGAGATCGACGAGCTCCCGGTCGAGCAGGTTCCACCGACCTTGTCGGCGTGGTTGTACGCGTAGTACGGCTGCGCCACCGCGGACGGGCCGGCGGCGTACAGGTTCTGGCAGATGTTCAGTTTCGCGGCGGCGTACGCGGGCTGCTGCGCGGGGCCTTCGTAGCACGGCCAGCCGAAGTTCGTGACGCCCGCCTTCGGATCGGCGATCCGGTCGATCTCCTCCCAGGTCGAGTACCCGACGTCGCCGATCCACAGCTCGTTCGTGCCGGGGCGGAACGTGAGCCGCATCGGGTTCCGCAGGCCCTCCGCGACGATCCGGCGCGCGTTCGGGTCGGTGCTGCTGCTCAGCGGGTTGCCGGGCGCGGCCTGCCCGGTGTCCGGGTCGATACGGATGATCGAACCGTCCAGCGTGGTCGGGTCGTTCGGCGTACGGAGGTCCTGCGCGCGCAGCGCACCACCTTCGGCGGTCGGCGCTGTGAGCTTCGCGCCCACTGCTGCCGGGCCGTCGCCACACGGGTTGTCCGGCGAGAGGTCGGACGGCGGATTGCCGTTCTGCCCGTAGTCGACGTAGCTGAAGCTCCCGCCGTCGCCACCCCCGGCGTACAGCATGCCGTCCGGACCGAACTCGATCGAGCCGATCGAGTGGCTCGGGAACACCTGGCACCAGTCCTCGACCAGCACCTGCTCCGCTCCGTTCGCGTTCAGCACCGAGAGCCGCGCACTGGCCAGGCAGCCGCGCGCCGTCGGTCCGGGCGGTGACGGACACGGGTCCGCGTCGGTGTCCGGCGTACCCCACTTCGGCGTCGGGCCGCCGATCAGCCCGTCGTGCGTGTACAGCACGTAAATGCGTGGATCCGTAGGGAAGTTGGGATGCAGCGCGATCCCGAGCAGCCCGCGGTCCCAGTAGTTGTAAACCTCCGTGCGCAGGTCGGCGTACACCTTCGGGTTCGGGTCGTCGAGCGAACTGAAGACCTTGATCAGCCCGCTCTTCTCGGCCACGAAGACGCGACCGTCCGGCGAGAACGCCACGTTCGTTGGACTGTTGAGTCCGCTGAACACGACCTGCTCACTGAAAGCGGACGGTGTGACCGCGGCGCGTGCCGGCGCGATCACGGCGAACGGCAGCAGCAGTACGACACACAAAGTGGGCAGCGCACAGCGCAGCCACCGGGCAGATTTCCTCACGACGCCCCCAGGCCCGAACTCCGGCGCTTGTCCCCACAGCCCCCTGCAAGCACCCGGATCGCCCGTCAGAATGAACCTTCGGTACGACGCTGCGCAAGGCCCGGCAGGCTTTCGTGGCCAACCCGCCGCCACGCGGTCACGCCGCCGGTCCGAGCAGGCACACTGGGCTGATGATCAGCGGCATCCGGGAGCTTCCGACCGGTCCGGGCGTGTACCGGTTCCGGGACGACGCGGGCAAGGTGCTGTACATCGGGCGGGCGTGGAACCTGCGGCGCCGGGTGCAGTCGTACTGGACGCATCTGGGCGACCGGCCGCACCTCGCGCGGATGGTGCGGCGGATCGACCGGGTGGAAGGGGTCTGGTGCGACTCGGAGCACGAGGCGGCCTGGCTGGAGCGGAATCTGCTCGAGCACTCGAAGCCGCGGTGGAACCGGACCGAGGGCGGGGCCGAGGTGGTCGGGTACATCCGGCTCGGTGACGGCGCCCGTCCCGGGCTGCGGTTCGAGCACACGGTGAGCGGTACGGCCGCGCACTTCGGGCCGTACCTCGGCGGGCTGCGGATCCGGCAGGCGATCTCCGGGCTGCATCGCGTGCTGCCGTTGCAGTACACCGTGGCGGGGGACGGGTCGGCCGAGGAGTTCGGGCGGCTGTTCGGGATCGGGCGGGCGACCGGGAGGCGTTGGCTCGTACGGCGGTCGCCGTACTCGAGCGGGAGCCGGCGGCCGTGGACGCGTTGCATGCCGAGCTGGTACGACGGCGCGACCGGGCGGCGGGCGAGTTGCGGTACGAGTTCGCGGCCAAGGTGCAGGGGGAGATCGAGGCGCTCGACTGGATCGTCGCGGAGCAGAAGGTGGCGTGGCTGGACCCGCGGGACGCGGATGTGTACGGGTGGGCCGACGGGGTGCTGGTGCGGTTCGAGCTGCGCGGCGGGCGGATGTGCACGTGGACCGTGCGGTCGTGTGGTGCGGCGGCCGCTCGGGAGCGGGTGGCGGGTACGCCGGAGTTGTGGCGGACGTTCGCGCAGCGCAACGCCGAGCTGGCGGCTCGGCTGCGGTGACTTCCTGGTTACCTAGCATGTGCGTATGACGCAGCCGCCGGGGCCACCCAACGAGCCGCCGCCGTACCAGCCTTGGCAGGGCTACCAGGGGCCGCCGCAGAAGCGGTCGCGGCTGCCGCTGATCATCGTCGGCGGTCTGGTGCTCGTGCTGGTCCTGCTCGTCGGCCTCGGCGCGTTCCTGTTCGTGACCCGCAGTACCGACGAGAAGCCGGCCGCCAAGGAATCCCCGGCCGCCAACACCAAGCCGTCCGACCCGAAGGCCGTCGAGTTTCGCCGCGTACTCACCAGCAAGCCCGGCACCTGCCCGACCCCGGCCCGCGACGGCACGGCGTGCGACGACAAGGGCATCGTCTACACGGTCGGCAAGGTCGAGCTGGACGGCAGCCACGTGTCCGAGGTGAAGGCCGGATACAGCGCCGGCGGCAGCTCCTACTGGTACGTCAGCCTCGACCTCGATCCCGAAGGTACGAAGATCTTCGGCGAACTGACCGCGAGTCTCGCCAAGCAGGACCCGCCGGCGAACCAGCTCGCGATCCTCGTCCACGGCCAGGTTGTCACCGCACCGAGCGTCCAGTCCGCGATCCCGGGCGGCAAGATCCAGATCTCCGGCACCTACACCCGCGAGACCGCCGAGGCGCTGGCCAAGAAGATCACCGGTTAGTGACCTCGAACGCCACGATCGCCGCGGCGACCGCGACGTTCAGCGACTCGACGCCGGCGTGCAGCGGGATCCGCAGGTCGGAATCGGTGGGCACCGTGACTCCGTTCGTCTCCCCGCCGAGCACGTAGACCGCCCGCGGCGCCAGCTCGGCCGTGAACAGCGAGTCCCGCGAGCGCGCCGACAGGCCGTACACGTGATAGCCGGCGGTCCGCAGCAGGTCGACCGCGGCCTTCGCGGTCGACGTGTTCACGATCGGCGCCTGGAACGCGATGCCGGCCGAGGCCTTGATGACCAGCGGCCCCACGTGCGGCGTACCGGCCCGGGGCAGGATGACGCCGTCGAACCCGGCACCGGTCGCGGTCCGCAGGATCATCCCGACGTTCCCCGGATTGGTCACGCCGTCGAGCAGGAAGACGTTGGTCGGACGGTTTCCGCGATCCCGGACGAACTCCTCCAGCGGCGTCATCCGCGGCGCGTTCACGTCCGCGACGACGCCCTGGTCGTGCTTGCCGTTCCCGGCCAGCCACTTCACCCGGCTCGCCGTCGCCCGCTCGACCGGCGTTCCGTACTTCTCCGCGGCCCGGAGGATCTCCTGCATGGAGCCTCCGGTCGCGTTGTCCGCGAGCACGACCTTCGCCACCGACAGCTTCGGATCGTGCAGCGCCTCCAGTACCGGCTTGCGGCCGTAGACGGTGATCCACTTGTCGCGCGGCGATTTCTTTTCCACCCGCCTACCGTAGCGCCGGGTTGGTTGCCTTCCCATCGAGCCAGAGCATGTCGCTCGGGTCCGCGTGCGTACCGTTGCTGCCGACATGCTTGTCGCTGATCTGCGCGCCGTTCTTGATCACGTGCACCAGCGCCATCCCGTGCCCGCGGCCGAGCTCGTAGTCCGCCTTGAGCCAGTCCAGGATCGTCCCGGCCTTGACGTCCGCGGCGCCGTACCCCCGGCTGATGCCCTCGTCGACCAGTTCCCGCGGGGTCTTGCCGGTCTTCTCCTCGATCTTGTCCAAGTACGCCTGGAACGACATCGGTTTCCTCCTGGTTGGTCGTCGTACATCCCTGCGTCGAGCGACCCCGGCGGAAATCGACACGACCGCTCAGAAACTTCGGGATACTGGGGCTACAGTTCGCCCATGCAGATCCGGAGTCGGTGGTCGGCGATCGTCGGCTACTCCCTGGTCGGCGCCGCGACCCAGCTGGTCTGGCTGAACTTCGCCGGCGTCACGACCGTCGCCGCCGCACGGTACGGCGTGTCCGAAAGCGCCATCGGCTGGCTCGCCCAGGTCTTCCCGCTGCTGTACGTCGTCCTGGCGATCCCGTGCGGCCTGATCCTGGACCGCTGGTTCCGCGCCGGCCTGGTGGCAGGCGCCGTACTGACCGCCCTCGGCGCGATCGTCCGCCTCCTCGGCGACAACTTCGGCTGGCTCCTCGCCGGCCAGATCCTCGCGTCGATCGCCCAGCCCCTGGTCCTGAACGCCGTCACCGGCATCACCGGCCGCTACCTCCACGAAAAACACCGCCCCACCGGCATCGCCATCGGCACCGCCAGCATCTTCGCCGGCATGGTGATCGCCTTCCTCCTCTCCGCCCTCTTCACCACCGCCGCATCCCTCCCGACGATGCTCGTGACAACCGCCGCCTTCTGCGTCGCGGCAGCCGCCGTACTCCTAGCCGTCCTCTACACCCGCCCCACCCTCACCCCCGAACCCGCGGTCCCCGGACCCGCCGCCGCAACCACCCGCGAACCCGCCGTCTCGCGCGCCAACGAGCCCGTGCCACCCGACCAGCCCGGCCTCCCGCCTGATCCCGTCGTACCTCTCGCGGCCGGCGCCGCCGGTCGCCACCACAAGGGCGCGCTGGCAGCCGCCTGGGGCGACCCGCTGATCCGCCGCCTCTGCATCCTCGCGATCTTCCCGTTCGGCGTATTCGTTGCCATGAGCACCTTCGCGCAGGCCCTCCTCGAACCCGCCGGCGTCACCGGCGGCACCGCGAGCACGATCCTCCTCCTCCAGGTAGTAGCCGGCGTCATCGGCAGCGCGACCATCCCCATCCTCGTCGTACGCCGCCGAGCCGAATCCCTGCTCCTGGTCATAAGCCTCACCACCACCGCAGCCGCCTGCGTCCTCCTGGCCCTGGCCCCCAGCACCGCCACCGGCTTCCTCTCCATCACCGTGATCGGCCTACTCCTCCTCCCAGCCCTCCCCATCGTCCTGGAACTGGTAGAACGCCGAACAGGCGAAGCCGAAGGCACAGCCGCCGGCCTCATCTGGATGGCCGGCAACCTGGGCGGCCTGGTGGTAGCCGTAGCAGTAGGCCTCCTGGTCCACCACCCCACCGCAGCCTTCCTCCTCATGGCCGCCATAGCCCTGATAGCAGTCCCCGGCGCCCGAGCCCTCCACCGCCCGATAACCGAACTCCACCCCTAGCCCCCGATCCTCTACTATGTACCCGCACACCGGCCGGTGTGGCGCAACTGGCAGCGCACCGCTCTTGTAAAGCGGGGGTTAGGGGTTCAAGTCCCCTCACCGGCTCTCTGACCTGGCGATATAACCCGGGAGTAATGAACTCCCGGGCCCCACCTCACCTCCTACTCACCCCTTTGCGCGGTGCTGCCGTGGGCACCTGATCAGCTTCTCAGTGATTTCTGGTCATCATGGATGCATGGCGGCCAGAGACTTGGTGTTCCGACCGGGCGACAGGGTCCGCACCTCGGGCCGTTTCGTCTCTGGTCCGGATAGTGACTGGCTCGACCTGCAACGCGTCAACGATCTGCTGATCAAACCGCCCGGCTGGAAGTCGGAGCTGTCGATCCGCCTGATCGGTGCCGACGCCGCGGCCGTGCCCTCCGAGTTCGGCCGGAATCAGGTCCCGGGCCACATCACGGTGGTCGGGAGGTGGCACGCCCCCGCCCCCGGAGAGCAGGCACGACTCGGTGACGAGAGCATCGAGGTCGAGACACAGACGCCGGAACGCCCTCCTCCACGGCCGCGTACCGACAGGACCCACCCACCATGCCCGACACCTCCCGGGGGCTGGCCACAGAACGTGGTCTGGTACGACGGCTGGCCACATGGCGCGGTCTCGGAGTTGGACCTGGACATCGGCGATCTGGAATCGTCCGGGGCGATGGTCCATGGGGCGATCTTCCGTCCCTCGGAAGACCAGGAGGTCCTCGTTGTAGCCGCCACCGACGTCGGAGCGGTCACCCGTCGGCTGTCCCCGAGCCTCCCGAATCAGCTCTGCGTAGTCCGAAGCCGCTTCACCCGCGCCCAACTGGACGAGGTCCGCGACGTCCTCCATGCCCATTTCCTGGAGTGGCGTCTGGAGTCCTTCGGCACCGGCAACTCCGACCCCCAAGGCCAACCTTTCGCCACAGCCGAACCCGTCCGAGTCACCCCCGAACTGGCCGCCTGGGCCGACACCCTCCCCGAAGGCCTACTCCTCCTCGACCCGACAATCACCCCCGCCTGAATCAGGCCGCGCTGATGCGAATGATTGCGACCTGGGTTGCTTTCCGTTGGTTGTGGGCCGTAGGTCCGAGTCAGCGCACCTCAGCGCTGGGCGCCCGTGGTTTCGCAGACATGCACCGAGTAGGTCTCGGCCTCTTGCAGGCCCAGCTTGTTCGCGACGGCGACTGATGGCAGGTTCGCGCGCCATGCATCCCAGAACGGGACCAAGCCCCGCTCCGCGCACTGCTCCAGGAATCTGGCTGCGGTCTGGGTCGCGAAGCCGCGGTCGCGGTACGGCGCGACGGTCTCGATGCCGATGCCGCACTTCCGGTCGCTGACCGACTCCGCCGTGCACCAGCACACGACTGTTTCGGCGTCGTGCGTCACGAATCCGAACCCAGTACGGCGGAACTCGCGCACCGACCGCCAGCAGGACTCGATCTCCGCGACGACCTCGCTCCAGTTGGACAGGTTGCTCAACTCGCTGAACCGGTCGTCGATCGCGCTGATGTGGAATCCGGCCGGCAGGGGTGTCCGCCAATCGGAGCGCGGAGCCAAGGGGCCTCGGTAGAGCACGCGTTCTCGCCGATGCGACGGGTACCCGGCAAGCACAACCTCGGCGGTGCGCTCGGTTCCAGATCAACGCTGTTCGTGGTACGGCGGTGTCGTCAACCCACACGGTCGCAGGACTGTTGCCTGCTAGCACCGCGTCGACGACCAGCGTGAGGTGCTCCGCCTCGAACAGCCGACGGACCCGCCTCAGGTCCTGGTTCGCGAGGATCACCATGACGCGAGGCTAGATCGGCCGGTACCCGCGGACAACGGCTGACTGTCAGTTGCACAGCCCCGCGGGCATCGAGGTGTGGCAGTTGTTGTCGATGAAGCGGTTTCCGGCGCCGAGGCCGACACGAGCACGATCCCGCCGGAGTTGAACTGCGTGCCGACGTTCCCGAGCACTGTGTTGTCACGCAGTACGTTCTTCGTGCCGCCCAGGACCAGCAGGACACCGCCCTGCAGCGGCGGGTGTTCCGCGTTCGCTGCGCGGAACTGGTTGTTCCGGTTCAGGTCGTTGTCCCAGGCCGCCACGTTCCCGGCGCCGCCGGGCTGGCCGTCGTCCAGGATCAGCATGCCCTGGCAATTGCCCAGGACCTGTTGTCGAACACCTTCACGTACCGCGAATGCCGCACGAACAGGCCGAGCTGGTTCCCGGTCGCGTCGTTGTCGCGGACGATGGCGTTCGCCATCGCGGTGTCGCCGACATAAATGCCGGCTTCGTCGTTGTTCCGTACGACGTTGTCGTAGACCGCCCCGCCGAGCGTGTTGAACCGGGCGATCCCGTAGTCGCCGTCGTGGATCGCGGTCACGTCGTGGACGACGAACCCCGAACCGCCGTACGCCACGATCCCCATCCCGTCGAACCCGCGCACCTGCAGATCCGAGATCTTCGTGTCGAAGACCCGGGTGACCACGTTCTGCGTCGCGTCCAGCTGCTTGGCGAACACGCAGAACGCGGCTCCCTTGCCCCCGAGGAAGTCCGTCGTACAGACGTTCTTCGGCAACTTCGCCGGTGGCATCAGAACCGTGCCGTCCCCCTCGCCGCGGATGGCGAGGTGGCCCTTCCGGATCAGCACGCTCTGCCGATACGTACCCTCGTCCAAGACGATCGTCGTCCCCGGTGCGGCTCGATCGACCGCCGCCTGGATCGACTGGCGCGGATGCACCCTGATGGTCGCTCCGTACGCCTGCGCGGGCACTGCGGCCAGTGCACCGAACAATCCGCACGTTAAGCCCGACCGGGAACCGCGGAACCCCATAGATGCGCCCAGCAACCTAAAAATCCCTTACCGCACGGGGATCCCGGCCATGAATGACAAAACCATCATCGCCCGGTCATGCATTTCTCAGGTTCCTGGAGGCAATCCGCAGTCGCTCGAACTTACTCGGTGAAGCTCGTGGTTGCGGATTCCTGGCTATGGCGGGGATGGGGGCGGCTGCTGTGGGAGGTGGGGCTGCTGCGCCGGCGGCCGGTGAAGTGCGGCGCAGTGGGCCGTTGGTGGCGTACGTGCGCGACGTACGGCGCAACGAGAGCGCGGTGATGGTGGGTGAGCGGGCCGCCCCGGCACTGTGACTCTGATCGCGAACTTCATCCCGCTGCAGAAGCCGGACGGTGGCCCGAACCTCTACGAGTTCGGCGACGACGTCCTGTACGAGATCAAGGTCTCGAACTCAGGGCAGGCGCGATCACCGCCAAGTCCTGGAACCGGCCGCAGTTCTACTCGGTGACCAAGGTCGTGGCCGGCCGGGCGCCGCAGTTGCTGGCCGACGGCCTGACGGTGCCACCGGTCAACATCGGTCCACGCAGTACGGCGAACTACGCCACCACCTTCACCGCTGCCGCGATCCATGGCATCGGCGCGGCCCGGCGGGTGTTCGCCGGGCAGCGGGTGGACGGCTTCTTCGTCGACCTGGGCAGCATCTTCGACCTGGGCACGTTGCGGCCGTTCGAGAACCTGCACCTGATCCCGTCCGCCGCCGCGGCCGGGGTGAGCGGTCTGCAGGGCCTGAACGTGCACACGATTGCGCTGCAGGTACCGATCCGGGAACTCGCCCGGGACGGCAGCCGGCCCACCGACGTGCTCGATCCGAAGGCGGTGGTCGGTGTCTGGGCCAGCGCGAGCCGGCAGCGCGTCAGAATGCTCACCGCCGACGGCCAGACCGAGGCGCACGGCGGCTTCCGGCAGGTGTCGCGGCTCGGGAACCCGTTGTTCAACGAGGTGATCGTGCCGATGGCGGACAAGGATTGCTGGAACGCGCTGCCGCCGACCGAGGACGACGACTTCGCCAAGTACGTCGAGAAGCCCGAGCTGGCCGGCCTGCTTCCAGTGCTGTACCCGGGCGTGTTTCCGCACCTCGCGGCGTACACCAAACCGCGGGCGGACCTGGTCGCGATCCTGCTGACCGGGATCCCGAAGGGTGTCGTGCCCGGGTTCCAGAACTTCACCGGCCCGGTGCTCGCCGACCTGCTGCGGCTGAACGTCGCCGTACCGCCGTCGTCGTCGCCGGACCCGCTCGGCCTGGTCGCCGGCGACGCCGCGGGCTTCCCGAACGGCCGGCGGGTCTTCGACGACGTCGTCACGGTCGAGCTCCGCGCCGTGGCCGGTCTGACGATTCCGCTGGTCGACCCTTCGTTCACCCCGGACGCCGCCACCTCGGTGATCCGGGACGGTACGTCGAACACCAACCCGCCGTACCTGACCAGCTTCCCGTACCTCGGTACGCCCGCCGGCGGGTACCAGACGTCACCGGGCGTACCGCATGTCTGAAAATCCCTACGCCGGGCAGGGGCCGGTGCTGCTCGACATCGGCGGCGACGTCGGCGCCCTTGTGGTGACGATGCCTGCCCGGCTCGAGGGCCACGAGCTCGAGATCCGGCCGGTCGACGGCCGGCCGGATCCCGCCGTACCCCGGCACGTCGCCATCCTCGCCCGGACAGTCCCCGGTGCGACGCTGCACTCGGCGGTGTTCCGGATCTCCGCGCGGGCGACTACGAGCTCTGCCTGCGATCCGATGGCCGGACGCGTTTGCGGGTATCGGTGGACGGCGGCCGCGTCCGGCACGCCAACTGGCCGTCCGCTACCGATTAGGCAACACCGCTGGATGTTGCGCCGAGTTGGCGGAGGAGGCTTAGCTGGTCGACGAGTCCCCAGTGCTCGACGATCTGGCCGTCGGCGATTCGGACGATGTCCATCACCTCGAAGCGGACCTGCGCGCCGGTGGGGGCGACGCCGAGGAAATCGCCGGTGTGTGTGCCGGTGAAAGCCTTGTAGGTGAAGACTTTGTCGCCCTCGGCGAGTTGGTCGAGTACCTCGGCGCCGAAGTCGGTGAAGGCAGCGTGGAACAGGTCGAAGATCGTCTTGACCTCGGCCGGCCCGCCAGGTGCGTCCGGAAACATCGGAGTGTGGTTGACCAGCGTCGGCGACACTGTCGCGTACAGCACCTGCTGGTCGTCGCCGACCTGGTAGTCGTTGATGAAACGCTTCATGATCGTCTTGTTCGTCTCGCTCATGGTTCCTCCTCGAACTGGTCGTACTTCTGGAGGATCGCGGTCGCCGATCCGCTCGCGCATGGGCAGAACTACCAATCTTGCTCAGAGCAGGCCGTGTTCCATGGCGTACAGGGCGGTCGCGGCCCGGCTGGAGACCCCGATCCGCGCGTAGATGTCCTGGACATGGTGCTCGGCGGTGCGCGTCGAAATCACCAGTTCGCCGGCGATGGCCCGGTTCGACAGGCCTCGAGCGATCAGGCGGATCACCTCGAGTTGCCGATCCGTCAGGCCGGCCACCTGCCGGCGGCGCGACATCGGCGTACCGTCCGCAACGGCGAGAACCGCATCGGCGGCGTCGGGATCCAGCCGGCCGCCGCGTGCCTCTGCCAGTACGACGGCCGCTGCCGCATCGGAGGAGTACGCGCGGCGGTGTGGGCGATCGACGGTCAACGCCTGGAAGACGTCCGCGGTCGCGAGCACCCTGGCCGTCATCGGAAGCTGCGCTGCCGCGATTCGTCGGTAGTAGCCGCTGCCGTCGAGACGTTCGTGATGGAGTCCGGCCAGCGTCGCGAGGCGTCCAAGTGCCTTCGAGCGAGCGAGGATCTGTTCGCTGTGGTAGGTGTGCAGCCGTACCTGCGACCAGGCATCGCTGCCGAGTCGACCCGGGTACTCCCAGATCCCGGTCGCCACGGCGACTCTGCCGAGGTCTTGAACCAGGCCGGCCTGGCGAGCCAGCTCGACATCTGCCTGCGCCAGACCGAGGCGTCGGCAGGCCCCATCGGCAAGCCTGGAGACGGTTGTGGCGTGGCCGTGCAGGCACGGTGACTTGAGATCCACGGCCTCGCCGAAGACCCGCAGTACCTCCTCGACTTCCGTCGGTGGAACCTGCACGGCCGGCGCCGGCTCGGCCGCTACCAGCCGGTCTGAGACATCACCCGCCGCGGTCTCTGCCAGCAGTTCCTTCGCGTGTCGGCAGAAGGCCGTCGCGAGCGCTGGGTCGAAGTACCGACTGGAGCGCTGCTCGATCGCGGCAGCGGCAGTCTCCGGGCCACCGCGTTGATCGAAGAACGAGGCATATCCGGCCACGTTGACGACCCTGGCGATTGGTGAAATGTCCTCGCCCTGCAGGCCTCGTGGGCCGCCCTTGCCGTTCCACCACTCGAAGTTGTCGAGCAGGCCGGTACGGACCTCGTCCGGCAGGCCGAGTCGCCGAGCGACCGCGGCGGCCGTTTCACAGTTGGACAACCGATAGCCGTCCGTCATCCGGCGCGAGTGCAACAGACCTGATCGCAGGGTGCGCAACCGCTCCCCGGGTGGCGCGTGGCGAGTGAGCTCCGGCAGGTAGTCGCGAAGGACCTCCTGCGGACGGGTGAAGTCCGTGGCCATGGACGCGCGCTTGACCGAGAACTCGTCGGTGAACAGTGCAGTCACTTCGTGCGAGTACGCCGTACACCCGATGTGTTGCAGGAGCGCCGCGTAGAAGACATGACCCACCGCAGCCTCGGGCCACCCGCGGCTGCGCGCGAGCTGAACCGCGATCAGGGCCGTCCGCGCCGCGGAGCCGACGGGCAGCCCAATGCCGAGATCCGCCACCGAGGACAGCGCGACAACCAGCTCCGCCAGCCGGATCGGCGGCTTGTTGTCCCGCATCTCCGCCCCCACGCCACCAGCCTGCGGCAGTCCCCATCGGACCGCAATGCACCGCTCGAGACAGTCATGCGCGAGTTCATCAGACCGCCTGTAGGTGCGGGATCAGGTCATGACTTGGTCCGCAGATCGATGGTGCTGACCTCGATCGGGAGATCAGGGTGGGTGAGGTATCGCGCGGTGAGGATCCGGAGGGTGTAGCAGGGGTCGCCACACGTTTCCCCGCTGCTGTCTCGGTGGCTGTGAATCTCGACGAGCCTCCGTCGAGCTCTGGCCTCGGCCTGCGTTGTCTCCGGGCCTTTCGCTGCATCGACTTCGTCCTCGGCGATGCGCGCCAACAGAAAGCTGACGAGCTTCGCGTTTGTGGTTGCAGTCGTTCGCGCAATGCCGCCTACCTGTCCGCCCCCGTTGTACAAGCTGTTGTCCATGATGCCCCCAGGTGCCGTTCGCCTACGATTTCGTCACAGGAAGTCTCCGCACGCCGTCTCAGCGAAACCCACACCCGAATTGCCCGACGGACCGCAACCGCCTTACTGCACAGGGTGTTCGTCCCCAGCTCGCCCAAGGGGCTTGACGGCGCGGGCCTGGAATCGTGCGTTGCGTCGGCGTCCTTCTGGCGGTGTCCCGCGGTGTGAGGGCGAGTGTGAAGCGCCGGCAGGTGCGCACCGCCCGAGGGTCAGCGGTCGAGGCTCCGGGTCAGCCACTCGATGGTGTGTTCGATCTGGCCGGGGTCGAAATGATGGGCTACGTGGGCCAGCCGGATGTGTTCGAGGTCGGCAGTCTTCCCCGCGGCGGCGTACTCGGGGCGGAGGTGGGCCTCGAATCGGTCCACCTGGTCGTGGGTGGCCGTGGGATCGTCCGAGCCCGAGATGAGCAGGAGTGGTCGCGGGGCGATCGTTGCGGCCAGCGGACCGAGCAGGCTGCTGGCCTGCACACGAGCTGCGTCGGCGAACTCGTGGAACGGCTCGAGTGCAGCTGCGTCACACAGCGGCATGATGCCGACGCCGCAGGCGATCCGGGGGTCTCCGGACATCTTGAGCAGCGCCTGCAGTCCGCCCCAGGACTGCCCGACGATGGCCAACCGGCTCGGGTCGTCGATGATGCCAAGGGCCAGCGCACCGTCGACCAGTGCGGTGGCCTCCGACCGGGATCGAGCCAGCACGTCGTCGCCGGTTCCCTGCAGGCTCGACCGGATCAGCTCCTCGGGACTCTCCCATTGCCGTTTGCGGGCGCCGTGCGCCGGGTTGTCGGTGACGAGCACGGTATGGCCGGCGTTGAGCAGGGCGGCGATGATGGCCGCGTCGATGTGGCTGTCCCTGGTGGCCGGCTGCACCGCGGCGGCCACCGAGCCGTTCATGCCGGTCAGATACAGGACCAGCGACGGCGCCGGCACCGGAGTCTGATGGAACAGCAGAACACCCGGAATCGGCTCGTCCCCATCCGTGGGCAGGAAGACCTCGCGGCGATGCGGCCAGGGCAGCCACGGTGAGGCAGCTCCGGCCGGGCCCGCGATGTTCGACGCCTCGCGGACCGCGTCGGTGATCGCCTCGGCCACCCACAGGCCCAGCATCTCGCTCGGCGTGTACGCCGGGAGGGACAGGACCAGATCGGTCGCCTCGGCCGGCGCCAGTCCGGAACCGCAGGAAGCGGTCGCGATTGTTGCCTGCGCCTCCCGGGCCCGCTCGATCGCGCGAGTGACGACCGCGTCATTGCTGGGCGGCGCTAGCAGCAGCACGACCGCCCCCGCCGGCAGGCCGCCGGCCCGGAGCTCCCAATGGGCCGGTACTGCGGACGCGGCACAGGGGACGGCGAGCGCCCGAAGCTGCGCGGCCAGCAGGTTCGCGCCGGCGCCCAGCTCGGCGGACGACCAGACCTCGACCGTGGTCGCGTCGCGCAACGCGTCGGCCAGCTCCGGGAGTGCGGCATCGGCCCGGATGTCGCGATACACCGAGGAGGCCGGGCCGGTCGCCGAGGCGTACGTACTGCTCGCCTGCTCGTCGCCGGCGAAGTCGTGGGCGATCCCGAGCCGAAGGGCCGGATACCCCTTGAAGCCGATGCTCTTCGCGAAGCGCGACAAGGTCGGTTGAGCGACCCCGCACAGCTCGGCGAACTCGCTGATCGAGAGTGCGATCGCCGAGCCGGGGTCGGCCAGGATCGCCTCCCCGACGCGTCGTTCCGAGGGAGCCAGCGACTCCAGGGCCGTCTCGATCCGCTGAAGCGCTGCGGTGCGCGTTCCGGGAACTGGGGCTTGACGTAGCAACGACATGAGTGAATATTACTGACCATTGCATTGTATAGTCAATACGAAATCACTGCGCCGACCTGTGGCAGTGAGTCCGGAGGTTCACGTGCCGTATCGAGGAATCCCGTGGTAGCCGGACAGTCCTCCTCGGACGCCGCGACGGCGTTGCCGGGGCCGGAGCTGGACCAAGCTGACACGCTCGGCCGGGATCGCCGTACCGACGCGCGGTCGGGCTCTGCCGATCGGGTGTTAGGAAGGGCCGAGGGTTCGCGGCCCGATGGCGCGGGCCGTGCGCGTCGCCTGCGGCGGGATCTGGTCCTGCTGCTGATGGGAGCGCCGGCGCTCCTGCTGCTGTTCGTATTCCACTACCTGCCACTGGCCGGCCTAGCGATCGCCTTCGAGGACTTCCGGCCGTCGACCGGGATCTTCGGCAGCCACTGGGTCAGCCTCGCCAACTTCCGGTACCTGCTCGTCGGCGGTGACGCCTGGCGGATCACCCGGAACACCGTGGGGATGAACGGCCTGTTCATCACGGCCAACCTGGTGGTGTCTCTCGGCCTTGCCGTCCTGCTGAACGAGCTCCGTGACCGCTCGCGGTGGCTGAGCCGTGTCTACCAGTCGACGATGTTCCTGCCGTACGTCCTGTCGTACGTGGTGCTCACCAACTTCGTACTCACCTTCCTGGAGAGCAACACCGGCATCGTCAACCACGTGTTGAGAGCATTCGGTGGCAACGGTGTCGACTTCTACAACTCGCCGGGATGGTGGCCGCTGATCCTGACCGTCGTGGAGGTCTGGAAAGGCGCCGGATTCTGGGTCGTGGTCTACCTGGCCGGGATCATGGCGATGAACCCGCAACTGTTCGAGGCCGCCGAGCTGGACGGCGCCGGCCGCTGGGCACAGATCCGGCGGATCACGCTGCCGTTGCTGACACCGCTGATCATCATGAACGTGCTGCTGTCGGTCAGCCACATCTTCAACGCCGACTTCGGGCTCTTCTTCCAGGTCACGCTGAACAGCCCCACGCTCTACCCGACCACGGACGTGATCGACACGTACGTGTACCGGTCGCTGACCTCGACCGGTGACATCGGCATGGCCGCGGCCGCGGGCTTCTACCAGGCCGTCGTCGGTTTTCTGCTGGTCGTCGGCGCCAACTGGTGGGTACGCCGGCGCAGCGGCGACAACGCGCTGTTCTGAGCGGTTCCGGCACCCCGCCGACGAATCACCGTCACTCACAGGAAGGCCTCAAGACATGGCTCAGCAGGCGTCCACTCTGCACCGGCCCCGAGCGGCGGTCCGGTCCCGGCCGCGGGTCGACGTACCGAGAATCGTCATGCACGGCGCGCTGACTCTGGTCTCGCTGGCCTTCGTGATGCCGCTGCTGATCATCGTGTCCGCCTCGTTCTCCAGCGAGTCGGCGATCAGCGCCAAGGGCTACTCGGTGCTCCCGCGGCAGTTCTCCACCTTCGCGTACCGCTACATCCTCAACGACCCGAGCTCGATCCTGCGGGCGTACGGTGTCTCGATCCTGGTGACGACGGTCGGTACGGTCGTGTCACTGGCCGTCATGTCGATGCTGGCATTCAGCCTGGCACAGCGTTCGTACCGGCTCCGTCGGCCGCTGTCGTTCTACGTGCTGTTCACGATGATCTTCAGCGGCGGGCTGGTACCGGGCTACATCCTGATCACCCAGTACCTCCATCTGCAGAACACGCTGTTCGTCCTGATCCTGCCGTACCTGGTGTCGCCGTGGTTCGTCCTGCTGCTGAGGACGTTCTTCTCCCAGCTGCCGGACGAGATCCTCGACGCGGCCCGGGTCGACGGAGCCGGGGACTGGAGGCTGTTCACCAGGATCGTGCTGCCGCTGTCCAAACCGGCGCTGGCCACCGTCGGACTCTTCGTCGCGCTCGTCTACTGGAACGACTGGTGGCTGGGTCTGCTCTACATCACCAACGACAAGCTGATCCCGGTCCAGCTGTTCCTGTACCGGATCCTGACCAACATCGACTTCGTCACCTCGCAGAGCCAGTTCGCCGGGCAGTCCCTCGACGTGCCCATCCAGACACTGCGGGCCGCGATCGCGGTGCTGGCGATCGGCCCGATCGTCGTCGCCTTCTTCTTCGTCCAGCGGTTCCTGATCCGTGGCATCACCGTCGGCGGCGTCAAGGACTGAACCGTCCGCCGCATGCCGTCACGAACCCCGAAAGGTCCACAGCATGTCTACATTCTCCCGTCGTGCGCTGCTCAGGAACACCGGCCGGCTGGCCCTGGCCGGCGGCGCCGTCGCCTTCTCCGGACCGTTGCTGTCCGGCTGCTCGTCCGGCAACGCCAAGTCGTCGTCCGGCGGCATCGGTTTCCAGTTCATGGGTAACACCAATCAGTCGGACTCCGGTGTCGTCCAGGACGCGATGAACGCCTATCTGAAGAGCAAGGGCAAGGACTTCACGATCGTTCTCACCCCGGTGCAGAACTACAGCCAGGCGATGACCTTGGCGATGACGGCCGATTCCGAGTCCGATGTGTTCTTCACCGCCCCGTGGGCCAACGACTACTACCGCAACGTCGGCAGCGGGAACCTGATGGCGCTGGACGACCTGCTGCCCAAGTACGCGCCCAAGTTGTGGAAGAGCATGCCGGCCAGTGTCTGGGACGCGGCCCGGGTGAACGGCAAGATCTACGGGGTCATCAACCAGCAGCGGTTCCCCAAGCTGTGGGGATTCGTGGTACAGCAGAAGCTGGCCGAGCAGCATCACCTGGACGTCGACGCGGTGACGTCGTTCGCCGAGCTGGAACCGTTCCTGGCGGCGGTCAAACAGTCCGGGAACGGAATCACCCCGTGGGCCACCGACCTGAGCTCGGACTGCACGGTCTTCCACCCGGAGCTGTACGGCTGGGATCCGGTCGCCTCGGCGTACGGCATCGCGGTCCGCTACGACGACGCGGGCCTGACCGCGTTCAACATGTACGACACCCCCGAGTTCCGGACCGCGTGCGCGTTGATCCGCGGCTGGCAGCAGAAAGGGTACGCCGTTGCCTCGCCGCCGTCGCAGGGCGACATGAACGCGCGGATGAACGCCGGCCGGATCGCGGTGAACAGCGGCCAGGTGGCGCCGACGAACCCGCAGTACTGGCAGTTCCCCACGCTGGGGAAGAGTCTGGTGCCGAAGCCGATCCTGAACACCGACGGGGTATGCGCGACGCTGAACGGCATCCGGCACAACGCCTCACGGCCGGAGCAGGCGATCGAGTTCCTCGAGCTCCTGAACTCCGACAAGGACTTCTACAACCTGATGTGCTTCGGGGTCGAGGGCAAGCACTACGTCTTCACCGACAAGGCGCTCGGGGTGGTAGGTCTGCCCGCCGGGCAGACGGCGGCCACCAGCAAGTGGAACCCCAACATGGACTGGGCCTTCGGCAACCAGTTCAACGCCTACTACCGGGATCTTGCCGACGCGAAGGCGAAGCGCTGGCAGGTGGAGGCCAGGGTCAACGCGCAGGCGGTGGTGTCGAAGGCGATCGGCTTCTCGCTGGACACCACCAAGGTCAAGACCCAGGTCGCCACGGTGAGCGCCGCGATGGGGGAGTACCTCAAACCACTGATGAACGGCCTCGTCGATCCGGGCAACGGGATCTCCACGCTGCTCAGCCGGACCGAGCAGGCGGGTCTGCCGGCGATCCTCAAGGAAGTCCAGGCCCAGCTCGACAAGCTGAAGTCGGCGAAATGACGACCGTACGGCCGGCGGCGTACGACATCAGCGCTGCTTGGAGACCCTCCTACGACACCGACGGCTGGACCGCCCGAGAGGGCACCGGAGCGTTTCCGCGACCGCCGTTCGGCTATCAGCCTCGGCCCGGCGACGCCCGGCAGACAGTCCGGGACGCCCTGCTGGCACAGGTGCCGGGGATCGTGGTGAGTTCTCCGGCGTTCGCTTTCCCGTATCTGGTTCCGGGAGCGTCGTACGACCAGTTGTGGACCTGGGACGCGTACTTCACCGGACTGGCGGTACAGCAGCAGCATCCGGAGGCCTTCGCGGGATCGTTGGACAACCTGCTGTCCGCCGTCACGGACGACGGCCGGCCCCCGAGCCTGATCGATGCGGCCGGCGTGCCGTCGTACCAGCATGTCGCGCAACCGGTACACGCCCAGTGGGCCTTGGCCGTACTGCGTCTGGAACGCTCGGACCCGTCCTGGTTGCCGTCCGTGTGGCCGACGTTGGTCGCTGTCCGGGACTGGTGGGATCGGCACTGCCGGAGCAGGCATCACCTGTACACCTGGATCGACGGAGCCGGCTCCGGCATCGACAACGATCGTGCGATCTACGGCCGCCCCGGCGGCGAGGTCGCCCTGGTGGACATGAACTGCTTCCACGTCCGCGAGTTGCGGGCGATGGCAGCGTTGGCCGATGAACTCGGAATTGACGACGCTGTCGACTACCGTGCCGCGGCCGCGGAGCTGACGGAGTCGATCAACACCTACATGTGGGACCCGGCTGACGAGACCTACTACCACCTGCACCTCCCTCCGCGTCAGGGCGTCACCCTGCAGCACGCGACCTGGGAGCTGCCCTACAAGGTCCAGAGCTGGGGATGTCTGTTCCCGCTCTGGACCGGAGTGGCCGACCACGGACGGGCCGATCGCCTGGTCCGATCGCAGGTGCTGAACCCGGACCGCTTCCTGTCCGGCTTCGGCATCCGCTCCACACCGGCCGACGACCGGATGTACAACAACCTGGCGATGGCTGATCCGTCGAACTGGCAGGGACCGGTCTGGGGCCTGAGCACGATGCTCACGTGCTACGGACTGGCCCGGTACGGCTACCGGGCAGAAGCGCTGCGCGTGGCCGGGCGCTTCATCGGCCTGCTGGCAGCCGACCTCGCGGCCAACGGCACCATCCACGAGTACTACGACGCGGACTCGGGCCGGCCGGGGTTCAATCCGGGCTTCCTGTCCTGGAACCTGCTGGCGGTACGGATCCTCGCGGATGTGGAGAACGGCGATGATCCGACCGAGCTCTGAGCGGATCCGGCTGACCGCGACGGACGGCGCCGCGGAGCCGCCGCCTTGGGCCGTACTCCAACGCCGGCTGTTCGACCTGATGGACCGCGGCCGCCGCGAGTTCACGGTCCGGTACACGAGCGGGGACGGTCGACTGAGGTTCCCGTACACGTTGAGCTCCCGCGACGGCGTCGACGACTTCTACGAGTCGTTCTTCAACTGGCCGACGCTGTACCTGCTGGGCGGTGCAGACGACCTGCTCGACAGCGCCAAACACCACTGGTCCGGGGTCACGGCGCAGCTGACCGAGCTCGGCATGCTGGTCGACGAGTTCGAGCGCGGTTACGACTGGTTCCATCAGGGCGAGTCTCTGCTGCTGTTCTTCGGGCTGTGTGCGGCAGACCCGGACGACCAGTCCTTTGCCGAACGGGCCGATCGGTTCGCGCGGCTGTACCTCCCGGGGTCCCCGAGCGGCAACTACGATCCCGGTCGCCGGATCATCCGTGCTCCGCACACCGGCGCCGGCGGTCCACGTCCGGGGCTGGACGAGGGCTGGAGCAGCTACCGGCACGACTCGGGGATGCGGCATTGGGGTCTGCCGCTGTACGACCTGCCAGGGATCACCGAGTGGGACGATCTGGCCGACCCGGCGAACGCCCGCAGGATGGGCGCGGCACTGCAGAGCCGGCTGGGGCATGGCGACACGGTGGTGAACCTGGGGGTGACCAGTCTGGTCACCAACGCTTGGCTGTTCACGGGCGCCGCTGACCTGGGCCGGTGGGTGCTGGACTACACCGACGCCTGGCGCGAGCGGATGCAGGCCACGGGAATCCTTCCTGACAATGCCGGGCCGTCCGGGCTGGTCGGCGAGCTGCACGACGGTGCCTGGTACGGCGGACACTACGGCTGGACGTGGCCGCACGGCCTGCACACTGTCGGTGCGGCGGCGCTGATCGGCGCGCTCAACGCCGTACTGGTCGACGGGGATCGGAGCCGGTTCGATCTGGCCCGCAATCCGCTCGACGTGACCTGGGCGTCCGCGAAACAAGGCGTGATCGCCGACGAGCCGATGAGCCTGCGCGACATCTGGGCCGTCCATCTGGGCGAGGACCTGGCCGCCAAGAGTGTCCTGGTCCCCAACCGTCACAGGCCGGACGGCTGGTTCGACTACCAGCCGCCGCCGATGCCGTTCGCGACCTGGCTGTGGCACGCCTCGGGCGAGCGCCAGGACGCGCAGCGCATCCGCGACATCCACGCTGCCAGCGGATACGACTGGCGAACCGTCCGGCCGTTCCGGGACAAGATGGAGTCGGGCCACGAGGAACCGTGGCTGGAGTACCTGGCCGGCCGGAACCCGGACTATCCCGAGCGGATGCTGTCCGTCGCGCTCGCCGAGGTCGATCGGCGGATCCTGCTCATGGACCAGTGGGGCGAACCCAGCGGCCCGGAGGAACTGCACTTCTGGCAACAGCTCAACCCGGTTCTCACCGAAGCCTTGCTCCAACTGACCACCGGGACACCCCAGGTGCTCTACAACGGGGGGCTGCTGACCTCGAGGCTGCGCCACTACGACCCCGACCGCCGCCGCCCCGGACTGCCACCCGACGTCGCGGCACTGGTCACCCGGGTCGACGACCAGGGGGTCGCCGTGCGATTGGTCAACCTGTCCGCGAGCACGACCCGACGGGTCGTGGTCGCGGCGGGAGCCTTCGGCGAACACCGGATCACCGCGATCCAGCTGCCAGGCAGCGATCGCACCGGCATCGACCAGATCGGCATCGACGTACCGGCGGTCGAGGTGGTGCTGCCGCCGGGACATCAGATCGCCGTGTCTCTCACCCTGCGGTTGCGCGCCGCCCAGCCACGCCATCAGAGCACGCGAACCGTGTGCTGACCGACCGTCCCGCCGTGCCCTTCGAACAGAAAGACTCGCCGCTGCGATGACTGCCCAAGCGAAAGCCACTGCCGCATGGCCGATTCCGGTCCGAGGCCCGCAGTTCCAGCGCGCCGATCCGGCCCATGTCCGCGCCCTTTCCGAGTTGAGCGCTGCTACTGCCAGCGCGAAGTTGCGGTCCGCCGGAATCCGGCACGCCTTCGTCGACGGGCCGCGCCCGTTGACGCCGCGGACCGAGACCAGAATCGCGGGCCCGGCGGTCACCCTGCAGTTCATGCCACAACGCGAAGACGTCTACTCGGGTCTGGCCCAGGAGACCGTCGAGCGGGGTACTGCGCTCTGGGCGGTACTGGAGACGATCCAGCCCGGCGATGTCCTGGTGGTGCAGGCCAACGGCAGCAGCAGCACAGGTTGCCTGGGGGAGATGCTGGTCCGGTACTTCCGTAAGCGGGGCGGCGCCGGGATCGTCGTTGACGGCTGTATCCGGGACGCCTCCGCGGTCCGGGCGCTCGGCGTACCGCTGTGGTGCACCGGGGTAACGCCGAACTATGCCTCCCAGTCCGAACTGTTCCCCTGGGCGTACGACGTACCCATCGCGGCCGGCGGCGCTCTGGTCCTGCCCGGCGATGCCATCGTCGCCGACGAGGACGGTGCGGTGGTCGTACCGAAGGCCCTGGCCGCCGAGGTCGCGACGACCTCGCTGGAGCACGAGGAATGGGAACGGTTCTCCCGACTCCGCATCGAGGAAGGCGGTCGACTGGCCGACTACTACCCGGTCTCCGAGTCGAACTGGGACGAGTACCAGTCCTGGAAGGCCGCTCAATGAGTGGTGTCCTCGACGCACACATACACCTCTGGGACCTGAGCCGCCGATCGTACGACTGGATCACGGCGCCGGTGCTGAAGCGAACCTTCGCGCTCGACGAGTACCTACGCGCGACCACCGGCACGACGTCGGTCATTCTCGTTCAAGCCCTGCACGACCCAGCCGAAACCGCCGACCTCCTCGCCACGGCCCACGAACACCGGAGCACGGTGCACGGGGTGATCGGATCGCTGGGAGGTGACGACGCCGCGGCCGGCCGGCTGGCGGCGTTGGCCGCGGGCCCTGGAGGAGACCTGCTGGTTGGCATCCGGGTGTCTGCCGCTTCGCTGTCCCGGCCACTGCTCCTGCTGGCCGAGTCGGCCGGGCTGACTGTCGACGTACTCGCGAGCCCGGCCGACGTGCCCGGCATCGTCGCGAAGGCTCGCCGGCATCCCGAGGTGACTGTCGTGCTGGACCACCTGGGCGGACTGGTGATCGGTGGGATGGAGTGGCGGGCCGAGCTCACCACCCTCGCAACTGTCGGCGCCGCCAACGTCAGCTACAAGTTCTCCGGCCTGGCCACCCGCGGCCCCGGCGGGCGAACCCCTGATCGCGAGCTGGTGGCCGAGACCACGGCGACCTTGCTCACAGCTGTCGGCGCTGGACGCCTGCTGTTCGGCTCCGACTGGCCGGTGGCCCTGCTTGGCGCGGGCGACCCGTTCGCGATGGCCCGAACGGCACTCGCCGACGCCGGGGCCGACGCCGGCGAGGTAGCGCAGGTCATGGACACGACTGCCCGATCGATCTACCGAGCTGCCCGCAGCCGGCTGGAAGGAACAATGCGATGAGACCCACAACCACGGATCCGGCCGCGGATCGAAGACCTGACTCCGAACGATTCTCCGCCGGATTGTCCGGCCTGCTGCCCACGGCAGATCTGGCCCGCGCGCTGGCCGCTGCCGGCCGCTGGCAGCCGTACCCGGACACCAGCCGGCGATCAGCGTGGACAGCAGTCGATCAGGATTTCGTGAAGCACATCCTGGCCGAGGTCGACCACGAGCGGAACACCCCCTGGCCCGAACTCACCGCATCCGGATACCTGCGGTTCAGCGTCGACGGCGATCGGCAGTCGTACGAAACGCCGTACCTCGAGCGCCGCGATCGCCTGGCCCGTACGGTTCTCGCAGCCGCCCTGGCCACGGCCCCGGCCGACCGCGCCCGGCACCTGTCGTCGGCGATCGACGGCATCTGGCTGCTGTGCGAGGAGAGCTCCTGGTGCTTTCCTGCCCATGAGCCCGGTCCGCTTCCCGACCGGCAGGCGCCGACCCTCGACCTGTTCGCCGCCGAGACCGGAGCCCTCCTGGCGTACGCGGGGTCGGTGCTCGGGCCGGTGCTGCGAACGCAGTACCCATTGGTTGCCGACCGCATCGATCATGAGGTGCGAGCCCGCGTACTCCGCCCGTACCGGGACGCGACCGGCACCTTCTGGTACGCCGCGGGCAACAACTGGAATCCCTGGATCCACTCGAACGTGCTGGCGGCCGCACTCCTGGTCGAATCCGGCAGCGAGGATCTGATCGCCACGATCGGCCAGGTTCTGCGTGGGTTGGACCACTATCTCGCGCAGGTTCCGGCGGACGGCGGATGCGACGAGGGAATCACCTACTGGTGGCGTGCCGGCGCGACCCTGTTCGAGTGCCTGGAGATCCTGCACACGGCCACCGGTGGAGCCTTCGACGCCTTCGATCTGCCTTTGCTGGGCCGAATCGCGCGCTACCCGGTTGCCGCTCACATCGGGGGGCCTTGGCACGTGAACTTCGCCGACGGGTTCGCGCTGCCCCGGCCCGGGACGGTGGTGCCGGGGCTGCTGCACCGGTTCGGACGTGCGGTCGGCGACCCGGAGGTGGTCGCCCATGCCGGTGCTCTGGCCGGAGTATTCGGTCGCTATCCCGTGCCGGTGACTCCGGGAGCGTCGCTGGCCTGCATCCTGGGCGTCCTGTTCGACCCGGACTGGGCTGTCACAGCTGCGTACGACTTCCCGTACCCGGACCAGACCTGGCTGCCGACCACCGAAGTACTGGTTGCGCGCGAACGTCCGGGGGCGGACACCGGACTGTTCCTGGCCGCGAAGGCCGGTCACAACGCCGAGAACCACAATCACAACGACGTCGGAAACTGGATCGTCGCCCACGACGGGGTGCCGGTGATCATCGATGTCGGGGTGGGCAACTACACGGCCCGGACGTTCTCCGGCGATCGGTACGAGATCTGGACCATGCGCAGCAGCTACCACAACGTCCCCACGGTCGACGGCTTCGAACAGGCCCACGGCGCGGATCATCGAGCGGCAGAGGTCGCCGCAACGCTCGATCGGGGGAGCGCCGAACTGCGGCTGGATCTCGGGCCGGCGTACCCGTCGGCCGCGGGCATCAGGTCGTGGTCACGGACGATGCGATTGCAGCGTGACGGTGCCGAGCCGCGGATCGTCGTCGAGGACCAGTGGGACCTCGAACACGATCCGGACCAGCTCTCGCTGCATCTGATGACAGCAACCGCCCCTCGGTGTGACACGCCGGGCGTACTGACCATCGGTCCGCTCCTGGCCCGCTTCGACGTCACCCGGTTCGAGGCCCGGATCGAAACCGTCGACCTGACCGACGACCTGCTGACCCGTGTCTGGGGTAGCGCCGTCCACCGGGTCACCCTGACCGCCCGGGCGCCTGGCCGGACGGGAACTCACCGGCTGCTGATCTCTGCCGCCGAACCCAGTCAACAGTCGCCACGGTCCACCCCACCAACTGCGAGGAGAGAACAGTGACCACCAGCCAGATCGACCCGAAACCCGGTACTGCCTCGGCAGTCTCCCGGCGATCGTTCCTGACGACCACCGGACTGGTCGCCGCCGGTGCCGCTGCGGCGAGTGTCCTGCCGGCGGCGCTGGCCGAAGCGGCTCCGGTCGGGTTGGACACGGTACCGGCCGACCAGCCACCCGTGCTCTATACCCGCCAGGTCCGATCCGGACGCTCGGGGGAAGCCTTCCTGATCGCCGGTTCCGGATTCAGTTCGACGGCCTCGGCCCGAGCCTGGCTGGTACCGAACGGGCCTGGCGCCGTGACGGTTCCGGCCACGCCACCGGCCGCGGCCGTGACCGCCACCGTGACTTCGGCCACGGATGACAGCATCGTGCTGATCATCCCCAGCAGCTCGCCGACCGACGTGTACGCGATCTACGTGTCGTCGGCCGATGGATCGGCGTACTCGGCCCCGTTCCTGCTGAACGCGGCACAGGCCTGGTATCTCGACGGACAGCAGGCGTCCCCGGGCGATCAGGTCACGGTGTACGGCGACAACCTGAGGCTGGACAGTGCCGCTCCTGCGGTCGACCTGGTGGCCGGTACGACGGCATCGGCCGCGGCGATCGTGGACTCCGATTCGTATCACGTCACGTTCACGATCCCCGCGTCGACGGCGATCGGCAGCTACACCGTCAGCGTGTCCAACGGCCACGGCGGGACGCCCGGCCAGGACCAGTCCCTCAGCCTGGCCGTTGTAGCGCCGGCCGTGACCCCGACGACAACCATCGATGTCGTCGCCGATCACGGTGCTGACCCGACCGGAGTGGCGGACTCGACGGCGGCGCTGCAGGCTGCCCTCGACGCCGCGGCGGCCAGCAGCTCCGGAGCGGAGGTGACGATTCCCGCCGGCACCTACACGATCTCCAGCAAGCTGCACCTCGGCGCGGGCCTCGGGCCAGTCATCGTCCAGGGTGCCGGGCGGACCGGGACGACGATCCGGATGAGTGACGCGACGGTCTTCAGCCCGAGCATGCCGCGCTCCGTGGCCACCGACACGTACAGCGTGTCCGCGGCCGACGACAAGGGCATGCTGTACCTGGCGCCGTCCGACGTCGCGGTGACCGTTGCGGGACTCACCTTCGACACCAACCAGCGCCGGCTCATCGGCCTCGAAATCGACGGCCGTCACAACGTCACGCTGTCGGACGTCGGGGTCGAGAACGTCGACTATCCACAAGACGTGTGGCTCTACGTCGGTTGCTACGGACTGTTCGCCCAGAACTCACGCAACCTGACCGTCGCCAACTGCGATCTCCACTGCGCCAACGGTGCGTTCCTGATCGCCGTGACCGATGTCCTGATCGAGGACAGCGTGTTCCGGCTGTTCTTCCCGCGAGCCGCGGGAGCCGCCAACAGCCCACAGCGGCAGGCCGACGACTCAGGCATCAAGGTATGGGGCGGCAAGCGGCTGACCGTACGGCGCAACCTCTTCGAGCGCGGGTCGACGACGTACTACTACGCGCGGGCCGTGCAGACCGGCGCACTCAAGGTGCCGTCGTCGGTGTTCGGCACCCCCGACGCCGGTGGCGTGGAGGACGTCTACTGTGGCCAGAACACCGTCGTCGGTGCCGGCGAACCGGCCACCAACTGCGGGGAGGCGATGGTCGGCGACCAGTTCAACGCGGTGCAGGGCGGCCGTCGCGCGCTCACCACCAGCGCGGCTACCGCGACCACGATCGAGACAGCCGACGTGACCTTCGCGCTGGCCAGTAACCTCGACCCGCGCGGGGCGACCGTGGTCGTCACCGCCGGCACCGGATCCGGCCAACTGCGGAAGGTCGTGCGCAACACCGCGAACGCCTTGACCGTCGACACCGCGTGGGACGTGGTTCCCGACACCACCTCGGTCTTCGTGGTCGACGTACTGCACCAGCGCCAGCTGTACGTCGGCAACACGATCACCGCCTGTCCGAAGTACCTCGGCAACTACGGTCCGAGCGCCTTGTGTATTGCCGCCGGCAACGAATTCGACATCACCGGTGCGGTGGTGGCCAATCCGCCGAACACGGACGGCGCCGGCATCGCGTTCTTCGGGCTGAGCACCGGGTACGCCCCACCGCTGCTGGATCTGTGTCTCTACACGCAGATCAACGACAACCAGGTCGCCGGCGGGCACATCTCGTACATCAGCATCCTCTGGCCCGACGGCGGCACCCCGACCGGGCCGCTGCCCCCGGCCAAGCTGCTCTACGGCAACGTTGCCGCCCGCAACACCATCAGCAACGCCTCCTTCGGCGTCCGGGTCGGTGGATCCCCGGCCAGCAGTCCCTACCCGCTCGGCACCTTCGGCTCGCGAACGCTGGCCGTCGACAACACGCTCACCTCGACGGGCACGGTCAACACCATGGTGCTGGCCCGCCAGGACCATTCGATCTACCAGGGTCCGGCCGGCGGTCTCACCGACGCCGGTACCAACACTGTGACGGTCTGATCCTGCTCAGCGCGGCCGGCGTTGCGACGGCGCCGGCCGCGACCCTCGGAGGTCTGCCGTGTTCTTCCCACCCATCTCCCGCCTTGGAGGACCGATCCGATGAGCGACGCTGGTAGCGAGCTGTGGCGCGGCGGGCCGGCGGTCGGCCGCCTGGCACTGGGCGGTGCGCCGTTCGGCGGACTCTACGAGTCGATGTCCGGCGAGCAGGTCGCCGCGGTCGTCGACACGGCCTGGACGGCCGGGGTCCGCTACTTCGACACCGCACCCAGGTACGGGAACGGCGTGTCCGAGACGCTGATCGGCAACGCGCTGCGGAGCAAGCCCCGAGCGGAACTCGTCCTGTCGACCAAGGTCGGCTGGCAGCTCACCGACGGGACACCGGTCGCCGACTTCACCGCCGACGGCATCCGCCGATCCCTGGATCAGAGCCTGCAACGACTGGGCCTGGACCGCGTCGACATCGTGTACCTCCACGATCCGGACGAGTACCGAGCACAAGCCCTGGACGAGGCATACCCCGCACTGCGGGCGCTGCGCGAGGAGGGCGTCGTACGAGCCATCGGACTCGGGGTCAACTGGCCCGCCCTGCCGGCCTGGTTCGTCCAGCGCGCCGATCTCGACCTGGTGCTCCTGGCCGGCCGGTACACGCTCCTGGACCGGAGCGCCGAGGAGGAGTTGCTGCCCCTGTGCCTCGAGCGCGGCGTAGCGGTGGTTGCCGCCGCGGTCTTCAACTCGGGAATCCTGGCGGACCCGTCACCCGGCGCACGATTCGACTACCGCCCAGCCGCCCCGGAAGTGCTGGCCCGAGCCCAACGCTTGCAAGCAATTTGCCAACGATTCGAGACCGAGCTCCCGGCGGCCGCACTTCAGTTCCCCCTGCAACATCCTGCCGTAACCACCGTCCTGGTCGGCGCCGCCACTCCCGCGGAGATCACCGCGAACAGCTACTGGATGAACAAACCTGTCCCGCCGACCTTATGGGCGGAGCTGGCCGCAGTGTCCGCCCTTCGTACCTAACCGGTCCCCGTCCGTCCGGGGCCGTCCTGGAACGGAGCTGGGCGCGAGCGGGCTCAACGACGAGCCGCAGAGCGCAGTGAGCGAGGCGGAGAAACTTCGAGATGACTCAGCACCTGGTCAGCCGGACCGCTGCCGACGCGGACGCCGCGCAGGCCGGCGTCGCCGCTCACGCAATGCCATCGAAGGCTTGAGCGGACAGCCTGCCTAGGCCCCTCAGGCGGTTTTCATCATCCCGCCGTCGAGGACGATCTCGGAGCCGCTCATGTTGCCTACTTTGCCGGAGGCCAGAAAGACGACCAGGTCGGCGATCTCGCGGGGCTCGGTGAACCGGCCTGTGGACATTCCGAGGACCGCGGGTAACTGCTCGCGCTCCGCGCCGGCGCGTTCGGCAAGCATGTCGCCAGGGCCGCCGGGAGCGGCCCAGAGATCCGTCCAGACCGGACCGGGGGCGATCGTGTTCACCCGCAGGCCGCGGGCGCCGTACTCCTCGGCCAGCGACTTGCCGAGGTTGGTGAGCGCTGCCTTGGCGGCCGACTGTGCGATCAGCCGGGGCTGTGGCAGCCTGGCGTTGACCGAGCTGATGTTGACAATCGCGCCGCGGTGCTCGAGCAGGCTGGGCAGCGCGGCTCGCGTCGCGCGGACGGCTGCCATCAGGGTCAGGTTGACGGTGTGCAGCCAGGCGTCGTCGTCGAGTTCCCCGAAGCCACCGGCCGGGTTCGCCGTACCGGCGACGTTGTTGACGAGTAAGTCGAGTCGTCCGTGCCGGTCGAGAGCATGCTGCACCAGACGGGCCGGCCCGTCTGCGGCGCCGAGGTCGACCTGGACCGCATCGGCGGTGATCTTCGCCAGCTGTTCTGTGACAGTACGACTGCCGCCGACGACGGCGTACCCGTCCTCCACCAAAGCTTGCGCGATCGCCAGGCCGATCCCTCGGCCTGCGCCCGTGACGACGGCTGCGCGTCCACTCGGCATTTTCTGGAACCTCCTGTGATGGATGTGTTCCACTGACCCTGCCGGTTGAACTACGGTTCAAGTCAAATGAGCGAGCTGTCGATCTCCGAGTTGCAGGCGCGGACCGGTCTGGCGTCCTCAGCGCTGCGCTTCTACGAACGCAAGGGACTGTTACGGGCCACAGGTCGCTCCGGGGGCAAACGCACGTACGACCAGACCGCGATCGAGCAGGTCGCGCTCATCGACCTGCTCAAGCTGGCCGGATTCACCCTGTCGGAGATCGCGGCATTCGTTGATCCCGTCGGCCGCAGTACTCCGCAGTGGCGGGCCTTGGCATCGGCGAAGCAACAAGAGCTCGAGGAGCGGCTACGACGGACCCAGGAAGCGCAGGCCGCCCTCGCGCACATGCTGGCGTGCCGGCACGAGCATCTGGAGGAGTGCGCCGTACATCACCGGATGCTGCGCGAGCATGCGGAGTCGCTCGCACTCGCTGCACAGGAATCCAGATAGCGTCGCCAACCGAAGCTCACCGGCTTTCTTGTTTCGGTCCGGGGTCGGGCGTCACAGCGTTTTTCCGGTGCCTGGCCGTGGAAGGTTTTGGGTGAGAAGCGGGTTGTCGAATGCTCCAGTTTGTCGGGTGCTGCGTCGGCGGGCTCCGGCGCCGGACTGCGGGGCCGCCGCGCAGTGAGGGCATGACCGGGTTTCCGCGGCGCTACTCTCGAAAGTGTGACGGGGTGGTCGTTGTTGCGGGGTTGGTTTCCGGTGGTGGTGCAGGTTGTCGCCGGTGGGGTTTTGCTGGTTGCGGTGGGGTGGCGGGATCGGTGGTGGCGGTGGCGGGTGCTGCCGGTAGTTGTCGGGGTGACGGTGTTGTTCGGGTTCCTGGCGGCGTATCCGGGGGCCAGGGCGGTTCGGCAGGTGGATCCAGTGCCGTTCGTGGTGTGGTTCTGGCTGGCGGCGACGGCGGGGGCGTTGCTGGTGCTGGTGGTGGGGTGGCGTAGTGCGCGGTGGTGGCGGCGCGGTACGGCGGTTCTGGCCGTGGGGCTCGCGGCGTTCGCGTGTGCGAACGGGATCAACCAGTTCGTCGGCTACTACCCGACGCTCGGGGCGGCGTTCAACGACTGGACGCACAAGCCGTTGCCGGGGCAGACGTCGTTGCCGGGTGCGGTGCGCGCGGCGGGAGCGGCGAGTGTCCCGGCGGCGGGGAAGCTGGTCGAGGTGACGATCCCCGCGACGGACAGCCACTTCGAGCACCGGCAGGAGCTGGTGTACCTGCCGCCGATCTGGTTCGTCGGTCATCGGCGGCCGGTGCTGCCGGTGGTCGAGTTGATCGGTGGCGAGCGTGGCGGACCGGCGGACTGGGTGCGGCTCGGCGACGCCGTCCGTACGTCGGACGACTACGCGCACCTGCATCGGGGGTACGCGCCGATTCTGGTTTTCGCCGACGCGACGGGGCATTTCGACAACGACACCGAGTGCGTGAACGGTCCGCGCGGGAACGCCGCGGACCACCTGGCGCAGGACATCCCGAGGTACGTCGAGAAGACGTTCGGCGCCTCGAAGAACCCGGAGCAGTGGGCCGTCGGCGGGTTCTCGATGGGCGGGACGTGTGCGCTGGACCTGGTGGTCGAGTACCCGCACGTGTTCCACCACTTCGTCGACATCTCCGGCGACCTCGCGCCGTACACCGGGACGCCCGCGCAGACCTTGAAGGACCTGTACGGCGGGAACGTCGCCGCGCAGCACGCCAACGAGGCGCTGCTGGTCATGCGCGCCCACGGCCACTACACGAACCTGACGGGCGTGTTCCTGACCAGCACCGAGGAGATCCGGCATCAGCACGAGGCGCAGGAGCTGTCCAGGGCGGCGTCCGCGGTAGGGATCAGGTCGTTGGTCGAGATCTCCCCGGGCACGCACACGTGGCAGTTCGCGGCACCGGCGTTCGCGACGGCGTTCCCCTGGCTGGTCGACCAACTCGCCGGGCACAGGACAACCTGAGAGCGCGGCATCGCGTCAGCTCTCGTGAGGATATGGCGAAAGGCCAGGTTGCCGGCCGCGTTGCTGGTCGGCGCGATCCTCGTCGTGTGGGCTCTGCACGCGGTGATCTCCGGTGGCAACCGCAACGCTCGAGCCAGTGAGCCGTCCCATGCGACGGCGTCGGTGTCGCCGAGACCGTTGCCCCGGCCGACCGGTCCGATCAAGCAGGGGCACGGGAAGGTCGTCTACCTGACCTTCGACGACGGCCCCGATCGGGTGTGGACGCCGCGGGTGCTCGCGATGCTCGCGAAGCACGGCGCGCACGCGACCTTCTTCATGCTCGCCCAGCACTCCCGCCGGTTCCCGGACCTGGTCGACGCGGTGCGCGCGGCCGGTGACGCGGTCGGAAACCATTCGGTGTCGCACCCGAAGCTGACCAAGCTCTCACCGGCGTCCCTGCACGCCCAGGTCGCGAACGGCATCCAGTCCCGCTGCTTCCGGCCGCCGTACGGCGCGACCGATCACCGCGTGCTGACCGAGATCCGTCGCGACGGCCTGCAGCAGGTGCTCTGGGACGTGGACCCCAGGGACTGGTCGCGCCCCGGCGTCGCGGTGATCGTCAAGCGGGTTCTGGCCGCGGTGAAGCCGGGCGCCATCGTGATCATGCACGACGGCGGCGGGAACCGCTCCCAGACCGTCGCCGCCCTGGGCCAGCTCCTGCCCGACCTGGCCGCGCGCGGCTACGGCTTCCCCGCCTTGTCCTGCTGAGGCTCAGTCGCCGCTCGGCCCCGGTGCGTTCCCGATCGGACCGCCGGTTCCCGTCGTGGTGGTGGCGAGGTCCCGTACGCTCGCCAGGTTCCCGACCGCGGGATGCGTCTGTCCCATCGGCCCGGCCGCGAGCGCGGTGAACAGATTCAGCGTGACCTTCTGCGCGAACGCCACCGACACCGGTACGACGCCGTACTTCGGGTCCGGGCCCTGCAGTGCGCGGACCCACTCGATCGACCCGGTGGCGAACACGCCCGCGCCGGATTTCACCGTGTAGTACGTCGAGTCCGAGAACGTGTGCCGCTTGTCGCAGGTCGTCGGCGAGTGCGCCACCACCTGCAGGTTCGCCGGCGTCCCCTTGATCGGATACGCGCGGTCCGCCTCGTTGCCGACCAGACCCGGGTACGCCGATCCCGCCTTGGCGCCGGTGCCCGCGAACAGGAAGAAGTTCGGGTCGCGGACCGTGAACGTGCCGGTGGCCGGGAAGCACTCGTACAGCATGCCGACCAGGCTGTTCTCCGGGTCCGGGAACGGGTTCTGCCGCCAGTTCACCGTGGTGTCGGGCGCGTTGTGGATCGGGTCCAGGCCGGCGTCCTTGTAGTCGACGATGATCCGGTTCGGGCCGTGCGGATCGGCGGCGTACCGGATCCGCCGGTAGACCGAGTTGGCGCCCAGGAACGCGAGGTTCGTCCCGGCGTCACGTGCCTTCGTGACCGCCGCGCGCATCGGCAGCGACCAGTACTCGTCGTGCCCGCCGAAGACGACCGCGCGGGCACCGGCGAGCAGCCCGGGGTCGGCCTGCAGGTCCACGCTGGTCGCGTACGCGAGCGGTACGCCGCTGCGCTCGGCCAGCTGGACCAGCGGAAGGTTGTCGTGCAGTACGCCGCGCGCCGGGTTGTGGGCGTACGGCCGGTCGAAGGTGACCATCAGCGACCGCTGGTCGTGCGAGTGCTTGGCCGGTCCGCCGTACAGGTTGTACCCGCCCCAGCCGTTGTAGGCCTCGTCGGTGTTCACCCCGCTGACGATCAGTACGGCGCCGCGCGCCGAGTCCGACCGGATCACGATCGGGACGTAGTTCTCCCGGCCGGTCGATGCCCGGAGCAACAACAGGTAGCTGCCGGCGGGCCAGCCCTTGGTCTGCACGGTCGTGGTCGGCGACCAGTTGATCGCGGTGACCATCCGCTCCTTGGTCAGGATCGGCTGCGGCTGCTTGGTGCCCTTGAGCTCCGGCGAGGTCCAGATCAGCTTCGCGCCGGCCCCGCCGTACCAGCCGATCCGGAACGCCCGGACGGTGAACGGGTGCCCCATCGAGGTCGCGAACAGCCGGAACGCCTCGCCGCTGCGAACGCTCACGTGGTCGGCGTACCCGGACAGCTCCATCGGCTTGGCCACCAGGCGGTTCGGAATCTGCCACTGGACCTCGGCGGCCTTGGCCGGCTGGCTCGTCGTACCGCTGGGTGTTGGTGTCGGCTTGTCGGTCGACGTCTTGCTCGTCGCGCCCTGGCAACCAGTGACCAAGGCCAGCACCAGTGCGCCGATCCCCAGTGTCCGCGCAGCCCCCATGTGATTCCTCCCCGAGATCGCGCACCATGGTGGCACACGACCCCTTACACCTGGCTGAGGAGTGCGGCGATCGCGGTGTACCCGCGGTCGCGGGCGTGCTGCAGCGGGGTGACGCCGTCCGCGTCGGCGAGGTCCCGGGTGGCGCCGGCGTCGAGCAGGAGCTGGACGATCTGCTGCCAGCGGGTGGTGCCGTGGCCGAGGATGACGGCCTCCAGCAGCGCGGTCCAGCCGAGGTTGTTGACGTGGTCGACGTTGATCCCGGTCCGGAGCACGCGCCGGACGTAGTCGACGTGGCCGCGTTCGCTGGCGGGGATGATCGAGATGCCGCCGAAGCGGTTGCGGAGGTTCAGATCGGGGCCGGCGGGCAGCAGGGTCTCGAGCATCGCGACGCTGCCGGTGACGCCGGTCGCGAGCCACGCGGAGTCCTGGCGATCGTCCTGGGCGTTCGGGTCGGCGCCGAGACCGACGAGCAGCCTGGCGACGTCGACGTTGTCGTTCAGGGACGCCAGCAGGAGGGCGGTACGGCGGTTGCCGTCGCGGTACTCCAACGGTGCGCCGGCGGCCAGCGCCGCCGCCGCGAGGTTCGCATCGCCGGTCGTGGCCGCCTGCAGCAACGCGGTCGTGGGGTACTCCGGGCGGGCGGTCCGCAGGACGGCGAGTACGTCGGACGTCGCGGCCTGGAGCGGCGTCGTACCGTCGCGCTCGGCGGGCTTGTTGCGGTCGGCGCCGCCCGCGATCAGCAGCCGGACGGTGTCGACGTACTGCGGGGTGCCCTTGCCGAGGATGACCGCCTCGTGCAGCGCGGTCCAGCCGAGGTTGTTCACGTGGTTGACTGCGACACCCGCTTGGATCAGCCGGCCGACGACGGCGGCGTGACCGCGTTCGGCGGCGCGGATGAGCGCCGTACCGTGGTAGCTGTCGAGGCTGTGGACGTCCGCGCCGTGGGCGAGCGTCAGGTTGAGCAGGTCGAGGTAGCCTCGCTGGCCGCGATCAGGAACGCGCTCTGGACGGTGTCGTCGAGCGCGTTGACGTCGGCACCCGCGGCGATCAGCCGAGCGGCCTCGGGGACGTCGTTCTGCCAGGCGGCGGCGATCAGCTCGTGGTCGAAGGGCATGGTGAAAGTATACAGATGAGCTACTGAAGCGGCAGTATGGTGCTTCAAGGCGAGAAGTTGTATACATTAGAGCATGATCGAGCTGAGTGGTGCCACGCCGCGGGATCTCAACGGTGACCGGGTGGTGGCGGCGATCGAAGAGCTCGCCGGGCTCGGTGGGCGGGTGCTGATGCTGCCGTCGCCGCGGGTCGCGAGTCCCCAGCTCGATCCCGGCGAGCTGCGCGAGGTGCGGGCCGAGGCGGACCGGTACGGCGTGACTCTCGAGGTGGGCATCGGTGAGGTCCACCCCGATCGGCTGCGGATGGACGAGAAGGTCGTACTGCTGGCGGCCGGCGAGACGCTCGGAGCGACGGCCTTCCACACGTCGTTCGGCGTACTCGCGGATCGCCTGGCAGGGCTCGCGAGTTGGTCGAAGCAGCTCGACGTGGGACACAAGGGCCTCCGGGAGCTGGTCGCTCGCGCCGAGCGTCCGCTGGTGATGCGCACCCACGAGGAGATGACGACCTTCGAACTGTGCCGGCTCGCCGAGAATGTGCCCGGTCTGCAGGTCGGCTTCAGCCCGGTCAACGTCGTCACGCGCCTCGAAGATCCGCTCCGCGCTCTCGACCGGGTGGCCCACCTGGTCCACACCGTCTTCGTCGACGACACCTGGGTCGTGCGTACGCCGGAAGGACTCGCCCGCCGGCTCCGCCCGATCGGCGACGGCGACCTGCCGTGGCAGGCGATCGTCGCGCGACTGGCCGACCGGCATGTCGAGTACGTCCTCGACATCCACCGCGCCGAGTTCGACATGCCGCTGTACGACGAGGACTGGCTCGCCCTGCAGCCGGACCTCGACGTACCGGAACTCGTCGCCGTACTGCGGTCGGCGCGCGATGCGGGGGCGCAGACCGGCCCGGCCGAGCGTGCGTCGTGGGGCCGGGAGCTGCTGCGGACGGCGGGGGTAGGGTTGGCCGACCGGAGCAGTTCGGAGTAAGGATGACGGGGTGAAGCAAACGTCCGGGCCGCGGTTGTCGTCGCGGCTGTACGAGGAGCTGCGGCGCGGCATCATCACGGGCGTGTACCCCCAGGGTCAGCGGCTGACCGAGCAGAGCCTCGCCGCGGAGCTGGGCGTGTCCCGGATCCCGCTGCGCGAGGCGCTGCCGCAGCTCGAGGTCGAGGGCTTCATCCAGAGCTTCCCCCGGCGCGGCGTGGTGGTCAGCCGGTGGACCGACGAGGCCGTGCACCATGTGTTCGACGTACGGATCGCGATCGAGGGGCAGGCCGCCCGGCTGGCCGCGCGGCGGGCGGCGGACGGCAAGGCCGAGCTCGACCGGCTGTGGGAGCGGCTGGAGGAGTCGGAGGCGCAGATCCGGGCCGGTGACGCGCTCGCGGTCGCGCAGGCCAACGCGGACTTCCACCAGGAGGTCGTCGCCGCGACCGGAAACGCCTTGATGACGTCGCTGATGGCCGCCGTCGCCGGGCGGCTGGTGTGGATGTTCTACCTGTCGATCCGCAGCGACCCGAAGAGCCCGAGCCCCGAGCACCGCACCGTCACCCAGGCAATTGCCGACGGCAACGAACTGCTGGCCGAGTCGATCATGCTCGCCCACATCGAGTCCGGCCGCGAACCGGCCCTGCAGATGCTGCGGGAGAGTCGGCCGGACGCGTGACCGGCGCTTCTTGACCCTAGCCTCCGTCGGCGAAAATGTATACATTTCATCTCTGACAACCGACTCTGTCGTGCTGAAAGGGTTGAAATGAATACAAAATCTCACGACTGGTGGCTCGATCGGGTCGGGCTGGAGGCGGGGGTCGTGGAGCGGGGCGACGGGGCGTGCGAGACGCAGGTCGATGTCGGCGCCGTACGGATCGAGGACGGTGTGATTGCCGACGTACGGCGGGGAGAACGGGCGCCCGACGACGGCCGGCGGAGGTTGGACGCGGGCGGGATGTTGTTGATGCCGGCGATGCGGGACCTGCACATCCACTTGGACAAGACGTTCTACGGCGGGCCGTGGCGGGCGCCGGTCCCGGGGCGGTCGTGGCTGGCGGAGGAGGAGCGGCTGCTGCCTGAGATGTCCGAGCAGATCCCGGTACGCAGCAACGCGATCCTCGACCTGCTCATCTCCAACGGCACCACCGAGGTCGCGGCGCACTGCAACGTCGACCACATCGTCGGGACCCGGAACGTCGAGCGGCTCCTCGATGTACTGCGGTCCCGTGCGGACGTCGACTGGAAGGTGATCGCATATCCGCAGCACGGCCTCCGGGACGGGACGATCGTGCCGCTGCTGGAGGAGGCGCTCGGGCTCGGCGCGACCGTTGTCGGAGGCATCGATCCGGCGCGGATCGAGGGCGACGTGGCGAAGGCGCTGGACGTGACGTTCGGGCTGGCCGTGGAACACGGCGCCGGGATCGACTTCCACCTGCACGACGGAGGCAGCCTCGGGCTGTACGAGATCTCGCAGATCCTCTCGTACGTCGAGCGGACGGGCTGGCAGGGAAGAGTTGCCTTGAGCAACGCGAACGCACTGTCCGGGGCGTCGCCGGACACGGTCCGGGCGTTGGCCGGCCGGCTGGCCGCCGCTCAGGTGAGTGTCGGTACGACGGTCGGCGTCGGCGGCTCGCTGCTCCCGTTCACGGCCCTGGAGCAAGCCGGTGTCGAGGTAACCCTGGGCAGCGACAGCATCATGGACATCCTGACGCCGTTCGGGCCGGGCGACCTGGTCGAGCAGCTGTGGATCCTCGCCCAGCGCATCGGCGCGTACGACGAGTGGGGTATCGCGCAGACCCTGCACTACGCGGCGGGCGACGCCGGCCGCTGGCGGGCCGACCGTACCCGCGGCTGGCCGGCCGTCGGCGACCAGGCGAGCTTCTTCCTCACGCCCGCGACGTGCTCCGCCGAGGCGATCGCCCGGCGGACACCTCGGCGGTACGTCTTCCACCGCGGCGTGCAGGTGTACGCCGGAAAGGACCTGTGACCTGTGATCATCCAGAACGTACTGCTGCCGCACCGCACCGGGCGGTACGACGTACTCGTCGACGGCGGGACCGTGTCCGCGATCGCGGACAGCATCGAGGCGCCGCCCGGCGGCCGGGCGATCGACGGGACCGGCAAGGTGCTGCTGCCGGGGTTCGTCGACGCGCACTCGCATCTCGACAAGTCGATGATCGGCCGGCCCTGGTACTCGCGGCAGCCGCGGGACCTGCACCAGTTGCTCGCCGACGAGCGGGCGATGCGGACCGCGCCGGACTGGGACGCCGCGACGCAGATCCGGCGGAACGCCGAGGTGATGATCGCGAACGGCGCGACGCATACCCGCGCCTTCGCGGACGTGGACACGGAGATCGGGCTGAGCGGCGTCGAAGGGATGCTGCAGGTCCGCGACGAGCTGCGGGACTCGCTCACGATGCAGGTGATCGCGTTCGCGCAGAGCGGGGTGAGCGGCCGGCCGGGTACGGCGGAACTGCTCGACGCGGCACTGGCCGCAGGGGCCGACGTCGTCGGCGGGATGGATCCGTGTTCGTACGAACGGGATCCGGTCGAGCATGTCGACCTGATCTTCACACTGGCCGAGCGGCACGGTGCCGGCGTCGACATCCACCTGCACGAGCACGGTGAGCTGGGAGCGTTCTCGGCGAGCCTGATCATCGAGCGGGCGAAGGCGGTCCAGTTGCCGCGGCCGGTGGTGATCAGTCATCCGGACTTCCTCGGTTCGGTGTCTCCGGACCGGGCGGCGCGGATCATCGACGACCTGGCCGAGGCCGGGATCGGCGTGACGACGTGCGTGCCGTCCGGTGGGCCGATGCCGCCGTTGAAAGCGTTGGCCGAGGCTGGTGTCGCGGTCGGGGTCGGTTGCGATGGGCAACTGGATTCGTGGGGTCCGTTCAACCGGTCGGACATGGTGCTGAAGGCGTATCTGCTGGCGTGGCGGTGCGGGTTCGGTGGCGACGAGGACCTGCAGTTCGCCGTGGACCTCGCGACGTCGGGCCGGGTGATGGGATTGCCGGAACACGGTGTCTGTGAGGGGTCTGCCGCCGATTTCGTGCTGTTGCCGGGCGCAACGGTTGGCGAGGCGATCGTTGGGCTGCCCGCCGAACGGGTTGTCGTCAAGGCAGGTGGTGTGATTGCGGAGGAGATCAGCGATGTCCGGTGAACCGATGGCTGTCGATGCTGTGCAAGTGCCGCTGGGGCATTCCAAGGACGTGTCCGGGCTGGCGCGGCTGGTCGCCGACGGCCGACTGCGGCCCGACGACGTCGTTGCGGTGACCGGTAAGACCGAGGGCTGCACTCCTGGTGAGACCAGCCGGGTCGACGCCGATCAGGCGATCCGGGGGTTCCTGTCCGAGCACGGCACCCGTTCCGACGACCAGATCGCGCAGCTCCCGATGGTGTTCACGTCGGGCGGCATGGGCATCCTCACGCCGCAGCTCGTGGTCTACAGCCGCCGGCCCGCGGAACCGGCCGCGGACGGTGGTCCGCGGCTCGCCCTAGGCACGGCTCGGACCGCTCAGATGCAGCCGGAGTGGACCGGTACGTCGCGCGTCATCGAGGAGACCGCGGCCGCCGTCCGGGCCGCGGCCGCCGAGGCGGGGATCGAGCCGGAAATGGCGGAGTACGTGATCGGAAAGGCGTATCACGTCCCGCAACAGACGCTCGCGGCGGCGCGGGCCGAGGGGCGGGCGATCCCGGCGTACGACGACTACACACTGTTCCGCAGGACCAGTGGGAGCGCCGCGCTCGGCATCGGTACGGCGGTCGAGGGTCTGCCGGTGCTCGACGGGGACGACGTCGGCGTCCGGATGGACGTGTGGACCGGCCGCGCCTCGATCTCCGCGAACGAATGGGAAGGCGCCGCCGGCGGACCGGACACTCAACTCATCCTGCTCGGCAACCGTGCCGGCGCCGGCGGCAGGCTGCGGGTCGGCCACGCGGTGGTCGCCGACCTGCTCGACGTCGACGCTCTCCCTCGCGCACTCCGCCGCGCCGGGATGGACGTCGGCACCGGCCCGTTGACTCCGGAGCAACGCGCCCGCGTCATTGCCGTCTACGTCAAGATCGGCCCCCCACCCAACGGCCTCCTCCGCGGCCGCCGCCAGGTCGTCGAGAACCCGGCCTACGGCACCGAGGTCAAAGCCGCGGTCGCCGGCATGTTCGCCGGCTGGCTCCAGGACAACCTCATCTGGATCTCCGGCTCCGCCACCCACCAAGGCCCTGTCGGTGGCGGCACCCTCGCCGTGGTGGTCGACGTCGGCGACTAGGTGGTGTCTGGCAATTCCCCGCCTACTGCGGGGCACCCGGTGCGGCATCTCGCCGCACGGGTGCAAAGGCCACGATGCTCCGCATCGAGACCTTCGCCCCCGCACGCCGAGCTACCGCACCGGGCACCTCCTCGCTACGGCGCGGAATTACCAGACACCACCTAACCGAGCGGGAGACGGAAGGTGACGCTCTGTTCGGCGAAGCCGAGGTGTTCGTAGAACGCCCGGGCGCCTTCGTTCGCCGCGTAGGCGCTCACGCCCACTGCAACAGCTTCGTGGGCGCGGGCCCAGCCCATGAACGCGGTCACCAGGGCTTGGCCGATACCGCTCGTACGGACGGCGCTGTCCACGTAGAGGCTGCGGATCTCCGCCGTACGGCGGTCGAAGCGGGTCGGCGACGGCGCGGAGAGGTAGCCGACGAGATGACCCCTGACGTGCTCGTCGTACCGTGCGACGAGCACGACGGCGGACTCACCGTCGATCAGGCGGACGAAGTCCTCCCGCGCGTGCCGGTCCGGCCAGGTGGTGTCCACGAGCGGGTCGTGCGCGCCCGCGTCGTCGCGGAACAGGCCGGCCTCGAGCCGGACCAGGTCGTCGAGATCGCTCAGTACTGCGACGTCGACAGCAACCCCGGGAGCGGTGGACATCCCGTGATGCTATCGAGTCGTACCATCGGTTGATGGACGTACTGCGGGTTGAAGAGTTGGCGGCTGTTCATCTCGAGCTGGCGCGGAAGAGTGACAACGGGCGGAGCTCCACGACGTTGTACGGGCGCGGCGGTGCGCGTTTGCGGCAGACGTTGATCGCGCTGGACACGGGGCAGACGCTCGGTGAGCACCAGAGTCCGGGCGACGCTTCGCTGATGTGCCTGCAGGGTGAGGTCGTACTGCGGTCCGGTGACACCGAGGTCGAGCTGCAGGCGGGCGAGCTGGTGGCGGTCCCGCCGCAGCGTCACGACGTGCACGCGCGGGCCGCGTCCGTACTGGTGCTGTCGGTCGCCCTGCACTGACGCCGCCGACAGAGTTTGTCGTCAGCGGGCACAAAGCACCTCCCGCGGCGCCGGATTCTGCGGATGATGGCAGGTATGGCTACCTATTACACGGCCCGCGACGATGCCGATGCTCCGCAGCAGTCCGACGACGAGCAGCTCACCAGTGCGATCACACTCAGTGGCGGCGATTTCCGCGTCCTGATCGAGCTGGTCTGGGGGAAGTCGGTCGACGACCTCCCCGACGACGAGCAGCGCTGGCTGGAAACCTCCGTCGAAGGGCTCGCCCGCCTGGGCGACCGGCTGGCCGGCGAGATCGCCGACCGGGACCAGGACGAACTCCAGGACCTGGCCACGCCGTGGGCGGAGCTGGTCCCGGAGCTCAAGGCGGCTGACCTGGTCGACTTCCTGACCGACCTGCAGCACCTCAGCCGGCACGCGAAGGCCGAGGGGCTGCACGTCTACTCGCTGCAGCTCCGCTGACGGTCAGTACACGGCGTCGATCTCGTGCTCGGTGGCGTCGTAGGTGAACTTGTCGCCGCCGTGCAGGCCCTTGATCGCGCCGTAGAGCGGTGCGTCGGTGGTCATGCCCTCGTACGTCGCGCCGTCGCACTCGAACGGCGAGCTGATCACGCCCACGACGTACCGGCTGCCGTCGAGTACGACGATCGCGCCCGGCCGGACCTCGGTGGCCGGGGCGAAGTCCAGTTGGGCGGCCTCGTCGACCGTGCTGTGCTCGCGCTCACCGATGTGCTCGAACAGCCCGCCGAGGTCGCCGGCCTCGTCGGACTGGGACTGGTCGTCGACCGAGAACACGGTGTCCGGATCGAGCCGGGCCGCCGAGTCCTCGCGGCCGACGGCGGCGTCGGTCGCCCGCAGGTGTGCCTCGAGGTGTGCCAGCAGAGCATCCTTGACCCGTAGCTTGTCCATCACGGAACCTCTCGTCGATCGTTGCCGGACCCGTACCAGTGTGGCGCACGACGGCGTGCGGCGGGCGACAGAATTCATTGGCGGTGGCAACATGTCTTCCGACGTGACCCGTGCTGCGCTGCTCCATCCGTTCCTCCGGCTGACGATCGCGGTGGTCGTCGGCGGTGCCGTACTGCTCGTGGTCGGCGTTCTCGGGAACTTTCCGTTGGGCGTTCTCGCCGGGATCACCGTCGCGACCGCGACCTTCGTCGGCACCGGGGTGGCCGTGCTCTGGCCGATGTCGGCGGACCGGACCCGGGAGTACGCGCGCCGCGAGGACTTCCGGCCGTTCGCCGAGGAGCTGATCGTGGTGATCACGGCGCTCGCGAGCCTCAGCGGCATCGGCGTACTGCTGGTGCTCGGCAACTCCGGGACCCGGCACACGGCCGCCGCGGTCGGGCTGGTCGGGGTGTTCATGACCTGGGCGACGGTGCATCTGATGTACGCCGCCCGGTACGCGCACCTGTACTTCCGGGAGCCCGAGGGCGGGATCGACTTCAACAACGAGGCCGAGGTCCCGTCGTACCGGGACTTCTTCTACTTCAGCTACAACCTCGGCATGACCTTCCAGGTGTCGGACACGAGCGTGTCCACCAGCGCGATCCGGGCCGTCGTACTGCGGCACTGCCTGCTCGCCTACGTCTTCTCGACGGTCATCCTGGCCGCGACGATCAACCTGGTCGCGGGGATCGCCTCGAGCTGAGGTTCCGGAACCAGTTCCGGAACCGGCAGGGGGTGTTGCGGACCGGTTTCCGAACCTACAGTCGGCCTGCCTGAAAGGGCTTTCCGGTCGACGTTGGAGGTTTCGTGAGGCGGACTCTGGGGCTGACGGTGGCAGTCGGCGTGGTGGCGGCGGGGCTCGCCGCGGGCGGCGGGCAGGCGATGGCGGAGCACGGGGCGGTGGTGCGGGGGTCGTACTCGGCCGGCGCCGCGCACGTGTGGCAGCCGTTGCCGACGACGTACGTCGGGAACGACGGGCCGGCCGGTACCACGATCGTGGTCGACCCGAGCATCAGCAGGCAGAAGTACACCGGGATCGGGTTCTCGCTCGACGAGACCAGCGTGTCGAACCTGTGGAAGCTGACGCCCGAGCAGCGCGAACGGGCGGTCCGGCTGCTGGTGGACCCGAGGACCGGCGCCGGGTTCGACCGGTTCCGGCTGACGATCGGCAGCCCGGACCTGATCGAGCACCTGCCGTTCTGGTCGTACGACGAACCGCCGGCCGGGGTCGCCGAGGACCGGGACCTGAAGTACTTCTCGATCAAGCGGGACGTCGACCTGCACATCGTCGACACCGTGAAGCTGATCCAGAAGTACAACCCGCGGGCCACGTTCTTCGCGTCGGCGTGGAGCGCGCCCGCCTGGATGAAGACCAACAACCGGTTCACCGGCGAGGTCGCGCTGCAGCCCGGCAGTACGACGTCGTACTACCAGGTCGGCAAGCTCCGCGACGACTGCGTCGACGTGTTCGCGAAGTACTACGTGAAGTACCTGCAGGCGTATGCGAAGTACGGGATCACGGTCGACGCACTGACGCTGCTCAACGAGCCGGGGATCGACGTGGTGTACCCGGCGATGGACATCAGCGTCGCGCAGCAGCAGAAGCTCGCGGTCGCGATCAAACGCGAGGTACGGCGCGCCGGGCTGCGGACCCAGCTGTACGTGCACGACTTCAACTTCTGGGACTGGCGGGACCCGAACAGTACGGCCACCAAGAACTACTACCGGATCTTCGACGACCCGAAGACGCGCGCCGCCGCGGACGCGATCGCGTTCCACCCGTACTGGGGTGATCCGGCGGTGATGCGGGACGCGTACGAGCAGTACGGGAAGCCCGTGCACATGACGGAGACCAGTGACCTGAATCCGGCGACCGTTCTCGACTACTTCCGGCTGGACGCGTCGTCGTACGTGCTGTGGGCGCAGACCACCGACCAGGACGGCGGCACGCTGCACTGGACGCCGGCCCGCGACAACAACGTCGACTGGAACGAGGTCGGCCGGACGACGAAGTGGCCGAACCGGCTGGTCACCGTGAACACGAGTACGAAGACGTTCTCGGTCCGGGACGAGCTGTACGCGCTGGGGCAGTTCGCGAAGTACCTCGGGCCGGAGCACACCCGGGTCGAGTCGAGCGGTACGGCGAACGGGATCAGCAACGTCGTGTACAAGGACGCGGGGGACAACTTCGTCGCGGTCGTTGGGAACGCCAACACAACACCGAGCACCGTACGGATCACGCTGGCGGGCAGGTCGTTCACGGTGACGGTCCCGGCCGGCGCGTATGCGACGTACCGCTGGCACGGCCAGGTTCCGCACCGGAGCCGGGCACCGCGGTTCGAGGACGTGCCGCCGGTGACCGCGGACCAGTACCAGACCACACAGCTCCAGTTGCGCGCGACCGATCCCGATCACGACCGGCTGGCGTACTACGCGACCGACCTGCCGGCCGGTGTCACCCTCGACGCGGAAACCGGGCTGGTGACGATTCATCCCACGGTGTCCGGCGAGCAGGAGCTGAAGTTCCGGGTGACCGACGGCGCGGCGCACGACGACGTCACGGTGCACCTGACCGTCCGGCCGCACGGGGCGCCGGCGGGCGAGAAGATCGAGGCGGAGTCGTACGTCGCCCAGCACGGCTGGACCGAGGGTGGCGCGAACTTCATCGAGAACAACGCGGCCGCGAGCGGCGGGAAGAACGTCGGCTGGACGGCGGCGGGGAACTGGCTGCAGTACCGCGTCGACGTCACGCAGGGGACGTACAACCTGGAGCTCCGGGTCGCGAACGGCACCGGCGCTCCGGCCCCGGACGCGATCTCGATCCGGGACGCCGGCGGGGCAGTGCTGAGCAAGGTCACCGTGCCGGACACCGGCGGCTGGGCGAACTACCAGTCGATCAGTACGCAGATTGCGCTGCCGGCCGGGGATCAGGCAATCACCGTCTACTGCGAGACCGGCGGCTTCAACCTCGACTACCTGAGGCTGTCGGTGGTTGAATGACCAGCCGATGCTGAATATCTAGTCGTCAGGAGTCTGCCGTCCGCTGGCTGAGCGGCTCGGTGTACCCGTCTATCGGGTCGACGAGGCGATGGCGGACGAGGCGGTGGCCGGTGGTGGGCGGGTCAGTGTGATTGCCACGTTGCCGACGACGGTTCGGCCTACGGCCGCGTTGCTTCGGGAGCGGGCCGAGTTGGCGGGGCGGGCGGTGGAGATCGACGAGGTTGTCGTCGAGGGGGCGTTCGAGGCGGCGGTCGCGGGGGACCGGGCGCGGCACGATGCGCTGGTCGCGGCGGCGATCGAGGCGGCAGCCGGCGAGGTGATCGTGCTCGCGCAGGCGTCGATGGCGTCGGCGGCGGAGGAGGCTTCGCGAGTGGTGCTGACCAGTCCTGAGCGTGGTGTTCGCCGGTTGGCGGAGAACCTCAGCTGACCTTGCGCCGGGCGGCGAGGCGGTCGAGGGCGGCGTAGCCGGCGAGCGTGAAAGCACCTAGGGCGACCAGGAACAGCACCACCGCGACGGTGATGTTGGACAGGCGTGCGATCAGGCCCGCGACCGCCAGGACCACGCCGACGGTCGTGCTGATGAGGATCATCCGGCGGCTGGCCGGTTCGTTGATCATGGCGGCGATGGTATCCGGCCGGCCGCCTCTTGACGGTCGGCCGTTCCGTGAGGCAGGGTTTACAGCGCTGCATTACAGCGCTGTAAATTGGAGGTTACGTGCGGCCGGACATCGTCATCGTGATGACTGATCAGCAGCGGGTGGGGCTGACGCGGCGGAGTGGGTATGCGGTGGACACCATGCCGTTCGTGGACGCGCTGGCGGCCGGTGGGACGGACTTCCGGAACGCGTACACGGCGGCGCCCGCGTGTGTTCCGGCGCGGACGAGCCTGCTCACCGGGCGGTTCCCGAGCGCGCATCGGGTCCGCCAGAACAGCAACGCACGCTACGCGTACTACGAGCAGGACCTGCTCGACGTACTGCGGGCCGCGGACTACCAGCTGCACTTCGCCGGCAAGCCCCACATGCACCGGCGGCCGGAGGACTTCGACACGTACGCCGGGCCGTACTTCCACACCCAGGGACCCGAACGGACCCCCGACGAGCAGGCGTTCGACGAATGGCTCGAGCGGCTCGACCACGGCGTCGCAGACGAGCCCACGCCGTACGACGTGACCACGCAGCTCCCGTACCGGATCACCAGCGATGCGCTCCGGGCGATCGACGACGCGGACCCAGACCGCCCCGGCCTGTTCTGGGTCTCGTACCCCGAGCCGCACAACCCGTACCAGGTCCCGCGGCCGTACTTCGACCTCGTCGCGCCCGAGGACGTCCCCGATCGGCTGACGGGGCCGGAGGCAACAAACGTCAAGCAAGGCACCTACGCCTGGCTGCGCAAACTCCAGGAGGACAAGCGTCCTGGGTACGACGACAACTGGCGCCGCTACACCGCGAACTACCTCGGCATGCTGCGCCTGCTCGACGACCAGATCAGCCGCCTGCACGACGGCCTGGCCAAGCGCACCAGACCGCGGCTGACGATCGTGCTCGCCGACCACGGTGACTACGTCGGCGAGTACGGGCTGCAACGCAAGGGCGCCGGGCTGTCCGAGTTCCTGATGCGGATCCCGCTGATCATCGCCGGCGACGGCATCGAGCCACAGCACCGCGACGAACCGGTCTCGATCGTCGACGTGCTTCCCACCATCTGTGAGGCCGTCGGCCAACCTATCCCCGACGGCGTCCAGGGCCGCAGCCTGCTCCCACTCGCGTACGGCGAGAAGGCCCCGGCAGGCGAATTCGGAGACATCATCGCCGAGCAGGGGTACGGCGGCCGGTCGTACGACGTGACCGCCCGCCCGCCGCTGCACTTCAGCTACGAAGGCCCGACGTTCGACGAGCTCAACACCGTCACGCAGTCCGGCGCCGCCCGGATGCTGCGCAGCGGGCAGTGGAAGCTCATCGTCCACGCTGACCTGCCGGGCGAGCTCTACGACCTGGACACTGACCCGGCCGAGCTCGTGAACCTCTTCGACGACGAACACCACCTGGCCGTCCGGGCCCGCCTGCTGCACCAGCTCACCCGCTGGCAGGCGCGGCTGACCGACGACCTCCCGAACGGCAACTACACCCCGCTCCGCCTGCCCCACAACTGGCGATGGGCCCCCCGAGGAGAAGCACCATGAGCACACTCAGCCGCCGTACCCTCCTCGGGCTCGGCGCCGCGACAGCTGCCGCGATCACGATCCCGGGCTGCTCCGGGAAGTCCGGCCCGATGCGGGTTTCCTGGTACGGCCCGGATCCGGTGACCAAGGCCCTCAACAAGGCGCTGGACGCCTGGAAGGCGAGCGGCGGCGCCGAGTACACCGCGGAGAGTGCCCCGTTCGACGACTACTGGGACAAGCTTGCCACGCAGACCTCCGGCGGCAACGCTCCCGACGTACTGCGGATGTCGATGAGCTACTTCAGCGACTACGCGGGGCGGAGCGCGTTGAAGGACCTGAGCTCGTCCGGGATCGACACGTCCGGTCTGGACAAGGGCGTCGCGGACAGCGGGCTGCTCGACGGGAAGAACTACGGCGTGGGGCAGAGCTCGATCAGCTACGCGATGTACGTCGACGAGGCCGCCGTGCAGAAGGCCGGCGGGACCGTCCCGGCGCAGGGCTGGACGTGGGACAAGTTCGCCGAGTTCGCCCGCGACTACAGCCGATCGGTGCAGGGCTCGTACGGATCGACCGACCAGGCCGGGAACTTCCAGCTGTTCGAGGTGTACGCGCGTCAGCACGGCACCGAACTGTTCTCCGACGACGGCGGGAAGCTTGCCACCAGCAAGGACACCGTCCAGGCGTGGTTCCAGTACTGGGCCGATCTCCGCAAGGCGAAGGCCGCACCGGCGCAGAACGTCAGCGCCGAGACGACCGCGATCGAGAAGTCGCTGGTTGCCAAGGGCAAGGCTCCGCTGCAGTTCGGCTGGGTCCAGCAGGTCACCTTCTACCAGCCGGTGGTGAAGAATCCGCTGTCGGTGTTGCCGGTGCCGCAAGGGACGGCTGGTGACCTGAAGGGCCAGTTCGTCAAGGGCCTCGACCTGTGGTCGATCTCGTCGGCGAGCAAGCATCCCGAGGACGCGGCCAAGCTGATCGGGTTCCTGCTGAACGACGAGAAGGCGATCAAGGCGATCGGCATCCTGCTCGGCGTACCGCCGTCGAAGAAGGCGCGCGACCTGGTCGCCGCCGACGCCGGATCCGCCGGTGCGCGGGCGATCAAGTACGTCGAGGACATCGCGGACAAGGTCGGGCCGTCGCCGAAGCCGTGGCCGAAGGGGTACGGCGAACTGCTCACCGGGTTCGGCCGGATCGCCGAGAACATCGGCTTCGGGAAGAGCGATCCGGGCAAGGGCGCGCAGGAGTTCGTCGACCTGGCCGGGAAGACCCTGGGCCAGTGATCGGAAACCTCCGGCGAAGCATTCCGGCGTACCTGTTCCTGCTGCCCTGGTTGATCGGACTCGTTGGCCTGACCATCGGCCCGATGCTGCTGTCGCTGTACTACTCCTTCACCGACTACGCGCTGCTCAACACCCCCGAGTGGCAGGGCCTGCACAACTACACGGCGCTCTTCCACGACTCGCGGTACCTGCAGTCGCTGAAGGTCACGTTCCTCTACGTCGGCGTCTCGGTCCCGCTGGAGATGACGTTCGCGCTCGCGGTCGCCGTACTGCTGAACCGCGGGCTCAAGGGGCTCGCCGTCTACCGGGCGCTGTACTACGTGCCGAGCCTGCTCGGTGGCAGTGTCGCGATCGCGCTGCTCTGGCAGCAGATCTTCGGCAGCGACGGTCTGCTGAACGACATCCTCGGCGTGTTCGGGATCCACGGCCGCGGCTGGATCTCCGAGCCCGGTACGGCGTTGTGGACGCTGATCGTGCTCCGGGTCTGGCAGTTCGGCGCGCCGATGGTGATCTTCCTGGCCGGGCTGCGACAGATCCCGGACGAGGTGCTGGAGGCCGCCGAGGTCGACGGTGCGGGCCGGTGGCAACGATTTTGGCGGGTCACGCTGCCGCTGCTGTCGCCGGTGGTGTTCTTCAACCTGGTGCTGCAGATCATCGGCGCGTTCCAGGCGTTCACGCCGGCGTTCGTGATCAGCGGCGGCAAGGGCGGCCCGTCGGACTCGACGCTGTTCTACACGCTGTACCTGTACCAGCAGGCGTTCGGCAACTTCAAGATGGGGTACGCCGCCGCGATGGCCTGGGTACTGCTGCTGATCATCGCGGTCTTCACCGGGCTGAACTTCGTCCTCGGCCGCACCTGGGTGTTCTACGGAGACGAAGGGGTACGCCGATGAAACGCGTGCTGGCCCACGCCGGCCTGACCGCCGGCGCGCTGATCATGCTCTACCCGCTGCTCTGGATGGTCAGCGCCTCGCTGCGGAAGAACACCGAGATCTTCGACCATCCCGGGCTGATCCCTGAGCACCCGACACTCGGCAACTACGCGCTCGGCTGGTCCTCGACCGGGACGAGCTTCGGCGTGTACATCGTGAACTCGCTGATCATCTGCGCGGCGGTCGTGATCGGCAACCTGATCACCTGCTCGCTGACCGCGTACGCGTTCGCGCGGATGACGTTCGTCGGCCGGAAGACGTTGTTCGCGCTGTTGCTCGCGACGCTGATGCTGCCCGCGCACGTGACGCTGATCGCGCAGTACTCGATCTTCCGGAAGCTGGACTGGATCGACTCGTTCTGGCCGATGATCGTGCCGAGCTTTCTGGCCACCGACGCGTTCTTCGTGTTCCTGATGGTGCAGTTCATCCGGTCGATCCCGGTCGAGCTGGACGACGCGGCCCGGATCGACGGCTGCGGGTACTGGGGCATCTACCGGCGGATCATCCTGCCGCTGCTGTCGCCGGCGCTGGTGACGACCGCGATCTTCTCGTTCATCTGGACCTGGAACAACTTCTTCAGCCAGCTGATCTACCTGTCCACCAGGACCAAGCTGACGGTCCCGGTCGCGCTCCGCGGTTTCCTGGACGCGACCGGCAGTTCGGAGTGGGGCGCGCTGTTCGCGATGAGCGTCGTCACGCTGGTCCCGGTGGTCGTGGTGTTCGTGGTCTTCCAGCGCCGGATCCTGGCCGGAATGGCTCATACCGGGCTCAAGTGAGATCCTGCCAGCTATGAGGCCGCGCTTGACCGATGTCGCCGAGGCGGCCGGGGTGTCGATGAAGACGGTGTCGAACGTCGTCAACGGCGCCGAGCACGTCCGCGCGGAGACCCGGCAGAAGGTGCTCGCCGCGATCGACAAGCTCGGCTACCGGCCGAACATCGCGGCCCGGAACCTTGCCCAGGGCCGCAGCGGTGTGATCGCGCTCGCCGTACCGCAGCTCGACCGGCCGTACTTCGCGTCGCTGGCGGCGCGGATGCTCGACGAGGCCGAAGCGTTCGGGTGGATCGTGCAGTTCCACCAGACCGGCGGGCGCCGGGAGGCGGAGCTGGCGCTGCTGAACGACCGGCATCCGGCCCGGCTGGACGGGATCGTGATGAGCCCGCTCGGCCTGACCCCCGAGGACGTGCAAGGCCGCGCTCCGGGGCTCCCGCTCGTACTGCTGGGGGAGAAGGCCGGCACCGAGCACCACGCCGACCACGTCGGGATCGACAACCGGGAAGCCGGCCGGGTGGCGACCGACCACCTGCTGTCGCTGGGCCGCCGCCAGGTGATGGCGCTGGCGCCCGGCCCGCGGATGGACGACGAACGGATCAACGGGTACCGCGACGCGCTCGCCGCGGCCGGGCTGCCGGTCGACGAGGACGTCGTACTGCCGACCGGCGGGCTGCGCGGTCAGGACGCCGAGCGCACCCTCGGCGAGTGGCTGGACTCCGGGCATCCGGCGCCGGACGCGGTGTTCACCGCGACCGACTGGCTCGCGATGGGCGCGATCCGGGCCCTCGTACTGCGTGGGCTCCGGATCCCGCAGGATGTCGCCGTGGTCGGCTTCGACGACATCCCGTACGACCTCGCCACCCTCCCGACGCTGACCACGGTCGCCCCCGACCGGGTCGCGATCGCGCGCCTTGCCCTGCAGGCGCTGCGCGATCAGCGACCCGGCAGCGAACCGGTGCGACTGCAAGCACCGTTCAGCCTGGTGGTGCGGGAGAGCACGGCCGGGATCAGTTAGCCGGCCAGGGTGAGCGAGACGGTCGCCTTGTTGATCGTTGCCCCGAGCATCTTGCTGTCCTTCGGCGAGCCTGCCACCGAGAACTCGACGTCGGCGGCGTTCCGGCCGGACCAGCCGACGTACCGGGTCGCGACCCAGCGGGTCGTGTTGCCGCTGCGGTACGTGTAGACGACCGTGCTCGCGCGCAGCGGGCCCTGGCCGGTGGTCGACTTCATCGTCACGGTCGACGTACCGACGATGTGCAGGCCGCGGGTGTTCTTCAGCGACTTGAGCTTCTGGTTCAGCGCGGTGACGGTGCCGAGATTCCCGTTGTACGCCGTGTTGATCCGGACCATCCGGTTGTGCGCGGGGTCGTCGAAACGTGCGTGCCAGGTGGACAGCTGGACGAGCCGCCAGTTCGCCGGCAGCACGGCGCTCGCGTGGTAGCCCTCGCTGGAGTGGTTGAAGTACCGGAGCTTGTAGGCGACGGCCGAGCTGTTGCTCGCCGCAACGATCGGCGTCGCCGCGTGGCTCGGCAGCGCCCCGCCGAGCAGGAGTGCACCCGCACCCGCCAGCGCCGCCACACCGGTCACGATCCGCTTCATCATGTGTTCCCCCAAGATTCTGCGCGGCCCGTTGTTGAGCGGCGCACCCACTGAGACACCCTGGAGCGCCGAAAGGTTGACTGCGATTTTTCAGGTCGTTGACCACGGACAGTGCTGACTCCATACTGCTTTCACCGCCTGTCGGGCGGGCTGTGGGGGCAGCTGGGGATTCATGGGGAACCAGGGGGTTGGGCTGTGCATGTTTGGAGAACATTTCGTGCTGCGCTGACGACGGCTGTCGTCGGCGCGGGACTCGTAACATTGCCGGCGGTCGCGAGTGCGGTGCCGCCGACCAGCGCGATCGTGGTCGGCGCGACGTCGGTCGCCCGCGGGGGGACTTTCACGGTCACGCAGACGCTGTACAACGACCGGGACTTCACGATCACCGGTGGGAAGGCCGGCCTGTACGCGAAGGAGACGTCGCTGCCGGCCATGGTCGAGCTGGTGTCCTGTCCGGGCGCCTACGCCTGCGACACGCTCGGGACCAGCGTCCGCGGCGGCGTCGGCGACGTACCGCCCGGTGAGTCCCGGACGGTGACCTTCACGTTCCGGGTGAAGGCCGACGCGCCGCTCGGGACGATCACGCTGCAGCACCAGTTCATCGGCGAGAACTATGCGTTCGACGTCTTCGACGGGCCGGCGCTGACCGTCACCGAGCCGGTGACCGCGGCGGATCTTGCCGTCAGCATCTCCGCGTCGGTGCGGAGTCTGCTGACCGCACGAATCACGTACACGATCACGGTCACGAACAACGGGCCCGGCGACGCGTCCGGGATCCGGGTCGTGGGTACGTATCCAGCCGGTCTGGTCTCTGCGGGCTCGACCTGTACGCGGGTCGGTACGACGCGATCGGTCAACTGTGACGTCGCGGCGCTGGCCGCGGGCGCGAGTACGACGCGCACGCTGACGGCCGACACCACGCTGCTCACGGTCGGCTCGCTGACGGCGACCGCTCAGCGGACGGCGAGCTCACCGAACGACCCGGTGGCGGCGAACGACAAGGCCGCCCGGACCTGCACCGCGCTGACAGGGCTGATCGTCCGCTGCTGACGACGTACTGAAACACCGAAGAAGACGGCCGGCGGCCGCGGGTTCTCGAGTCCCCGCGGCCGTCGGCTCATTTTTGCGGTTGCGCCTTGCATCGGAGGCGGGGTCAGGTTTACGGTCCGGGTTAACGTTTAAGTGAGTGTTAGTGAGCACTTCTTCGAAACTTGGAGCAACTATGATCAGTCGGCGGCGGTTTTTGCAGGTGACCGGGGCGGCGATCGGCGCCTCGACGCTGGCGGCCTGTGGCGACGGTGGTGCCTCGAACGGGGGCGCGAAGGCCTCGAGCGAGCTCAAGCTGCCGACGTACAAGCCGTTCGAGGGGCTGCACCCCGACCTGGCGGGGGCCGAGTCCGGCCTGGAGCCCGGGTTCCTGAAGTTCCCGGCGGACGCAGTGGCGAGTGTGAAGACGCCGCCGCTGAAGAACGCGGTGACCGCGCTCACCGAGACGTTCGCGACGCCGCCGCCCCCGATGGGCAGCAACCCGATGTGGCAGGCGCTGAACCAGGCGCTCGGCGCCGAGCTCAAGCTGACCATCGGCACCGACCCGGGCTACCCGGAGAAGTTCGCCACGCTGCTGGCCAGCGACTCGCTGCCGGACCTGATGTGGCTGCCGCCGAACCAGGGCATCCCGAACATCGGCCCGATGCTCGAGGCGAAGTTCCAGGACCTGACCAAGTACCTGTCCGGCGACGCCGTCCTGGAGTACCCGAACCTGGCCGCGCTGAAGCCGGCCTCCTGGCGGACCGCGGTCGTGAACGGCAAGATCTGGGGCGCCCCGATCCCGTCGACGCCGTTCGGCCAGGTGATGATGGGCAACCCGAAGACCTGGGCGAAGGTCGGCGGGCTGCAGTGCGCGACCGCCGACGAGTTCTTTGCCAAGTGCAAGGAGCTGACCAACGGCACGAACTACGCGCTCGAGCCGGCCATCATCAACATGCTGCACATGTTCGGCGAGTGGTTCGGCGCCCCGAACTCGTGGCGGGTCAACAAGGACCGCTCGCTGACGCACCTGTACGAGACCGACAACTACCGGGCCGCCGTCGAGTACGCCGCGAAGCTGTGGGCCGCGAAGGTGTTCTACCCGGACCTGAACCTTGCCGACGCGACGCCGAAGACCGTGAACGGGCAGATCGCCGCGCAGGTCGTGGTCGGCCCGCGGGCGACCGCGGACTTCCGCAACCTGGACCCGACGCTGTTCGTCGACACGATGATCCCGTTCGGCCACGACGGCAAGGCGAAGCCGACGTACGACATGGGCTACGGGACGGTCGGGTTCACGCCGTTCAAGAAGACCGACGAGGGCCGGATCCGCGAGCTGCTCGCGCTGATGGACTACCTGTCGGCGCCGTTCGGCACCAAGGAGTACCTGGTGAAGAACTTCGGCGTCGAGGGACAGCAGTACCAGCTCGACGCGCAGAAGAACCCGGTGCTGACCAAGGCCGGGAACCAGCAGGCGCCGGGTCTGGTCAGCGCGCTGCAGATCATGAACGCGCCGGAGAGCGTGATCTTCAACCCGGCGTTCCCGGACGACACCCAGAAGATCTACGCGACCGAGCAGAAGCTGCTCGAGTTCGCGGTCCGGAACCCGACCGCGGGCACGTACTCCGACACCAGCAGCAAGGTCGGCCCGAAGCTGACCGCGGCGTTCCGGGACACGATCGTGGACATCGTCACCGGCCGGCAGAAGATCGACGCGTACGACGCGGCGCTGAAGCGGTGGAAGTCCGGCGGCGGTGACAAGATGCGCGACGAGTTCGCCGCCGTACTGCCCGCCAGCGTTCCGGTGTCCTGATGCTGAAGCAGAGCTCGTCGAAGCGGCAGGCCAAGAACGGCCTGCCGCTGAAGGCGAAATGGGCCCGGGACTGGCAGATGGTGCTGCTGATGATCCCCGGCGTGGTCTTCCTCCTGGTGTTCTTCTACCTGCCGGTGCTCGGCAACGTGGTCGCGTTCCAGGACTTCCAGCCGTACCTCGGGATCATGCACAGCGAGTGGAACGGCCTGCAGAACTTCGTCAACCTGTACGACAACCCGGACTTCTGGGACGCGTTGCGGAACACGCTGCTGCTGGCCGGCGTGCAGTTGCTGCTGTTCTTTCCGGTGCCGATCGGGCTGGCCCTGATCGTCGACTCGCTGGTCAGCAACCGGTTCCGGAAATGGTTCCAGACGATCGCCTACCTGCCGCACTTCCTGTCCTGGGTGCTGGTGGTGACGCTGTTCCAGCAGTCGCTGGGCGGCGCGGGGTTCGTCAACAACCTGCTCCGGCAGGCGGGACTGGACCCGATCCCGTTCATGACGAACCCAGACACCTTCCCGCTGCTCGTCGTCGGGCAGCTGATCTGGAAGGACGCCGGCTGGGCGATGATCATCTTCCTGGCCGCGCTGACCACGGTGGACGTCTCGCTGTACGAGGCGGCCGCGGCGGACGGCGCCGGGCGCTGGCGGCGGATGTGGCACATCACGCTGCCGTCGCTGCGGACCGTCATCGTGCTGCTGCTGATCCTGCGGATCGGCGACATCCTCAGCGTCGGGTTCGAGCAGTTCATCCTGCAACGCGACTCGGTCGGGCCGGGCGCTGCCGAAGTACTGGACACGTTCACGTACTACGCGGGCGTGGTCGGCGGTGACTGGAGCAGTGGCGCCGCGGCCGGGCTGGCCAAGGGCGTCGTCGGCGCGTTGCTGCTGTGGGGCGCGAACACGCTGGCCCACCGGCTCGGCGAGCCGGGGATCTTCCAGAAGCGAGGGGTTTCATGAGACCGGTCTGGAAGGAGAGGCCCTCTCCCGGCTACCAGGCGATCAAGGCCGTCATCCTGGGCGGCTTCGCCCTCGCCATCATCATCCCGATCATCGTCGTCATCTCGACCTCGCTGGCCAGCGACCGGGACATCATCAAGGCCGGCGGGTACGTGTTGTGGCCGTCGCACCCGACGTTCAAGGCGTACCAGACGCTGTTCTCCGGCGGTTTGATGGGCCGCGCGATCCTCGTCAGCGTGTTCGTGACGGTGGTCGGTACGGCGATCGCGCTGGCGGTGACGATCGCGCTCGCGTACGCGACCTCGCGGCCCGTGCTGTTCGGGCGGCCGGTGCTGCTGATGGTGCTGTTCACGTTGCTGTTCGCGCCCGGCATCATCCCGATGTTCCTGGTGGTGAAGCAGCTCGGGTTGCTGGACAGCCTGTGGTCGCTGATCCTCCCGGGGGCGCTCGGCGCCTTCAACTTCGTCGTACTGCGGACGTTCTTCATGAACGTGCCAGGCGAACTGCTGGAGAGCGCCCGGATCGACGGCGCCAGCGACTTCACGATCCTGCGGCAGATCATCATGCCGCTGTCGAAGGCCGTGATCGCGGTCGTCGGGCTGTTCTACGCGGTCGGTTTCTGGAACGCGTTCTTCAACGCGCTGCTGTACCTGAACGACACGTCGAAGTGGCCGGTCCAGGTGATCCTGCGGACGTATGTCCTGCAGGGCAAGTCGCTGTCCGCGGACCAGCTCGGCGTGACCCCGCTCCCGCAACCGCAGTCGCTCCAGATGGCCGTCGTCGTGGTCGCGCTGGTCCCGATCGCGATGGTGTACCCGTTCCTGCAGCGGCACTTCACCAAGGGCGTCATCACCGGTGCGGTCAAGGGCTAGGGCATAAGCTCGGTTCATGTCCTCACCTTTGGTCGAGCGGCCGACGCTGCGGATGGTGGCGAAGGAGGCCGGGGTCTCGGTCGCGACCGTGTCCTACGTGCTGTCCGGGCGGCACCGCAGCCACACGATCAAGGACTCCACCGCGGACCGGGTCCGCGAGGCCGCGTCGCGCCTGGGCTACCGGCGCAACGACGCGGCCCGCGCGATCCGGACCGGCAAGTCGGACCTGGTCCTGCTGTCGCTGACCGTGCTCGCGGACCCTTGGTCGCAGGCGGTCGCGGCGACGGTCAGTACGGCGGTGACCCCGTTCGGCAAGACCGCGCTGATCGTGGCCGACGGCGACTGGCGGACCGTGCTGGCGAACCGGACGCCGGACGTGATCTTCATCGACAGCGTCCCGGACCCGTCGCAGGCCGAGGAGCTCGCCGCCTTCGCCGCCCAGGGCGTGCAGATCGTCGCCTTCTCCGAGACGCTGGAACCGCGGGGCTTCGACGTGATCCGGTCCGGCGCCGAGCCGCGCTGTCACCTCGCGGTGCGGCACCTGCTCGAGCGGCACGACCACATCGGCGCGCTGACCTCGCGAACGACGGGGTTCGCTCGCTTCGACGCATACGTGAACACGCTGCGCGCCGCCGGCAAACCGGTGCACAGCGACGACGTCGAGGTCTTCGAGCAGCACCCGGAGGGCGCGTACCGGGCCGCGATGGCGCTGCTGTCCCGGCCGGACCGCCCCACCGCGCTGTACTGCACGACGGACTTCGCCGCGATCGCCGCGGTCCGGGCGGCGCACCGGCTGCGGATCGACGTACCGCGGGACCTGGCGATCATCGGGGTCGGTAACACTCCTGAGGGCGAGCACCTCGACCCCGCGCTGTCCACCGTCGGCCCCGTCGGCTTCAACGAGGCGCTCGCCCGGATCATCGTCGGCCGGCTGACGGACCGGGAGGGCGCTCCCGGTGAAGTGTTCGATTTCCCCTGGCAACTGATCGTCCGGGAGTCTTCTTGAGTCGGCCGAACGTCGTACTGATCTGTGTCGACGAGTGGCGGGGCGACGCGATGTCGTGCGCCGGTCACCCGTACGTCGAGACGCCGCATCTGGACGAGCTGGCGCGGAACGGGGTGCGGTTCAGCCGCGCGTACTCCGCGACGCCGACGTGCGTGCCGGCGCGAGTGGCGTTGTTCACCGGGCAGTCGCAGGAGCGGCACGGGCGGGTCGGGTACACGGACGGCGTACCGTTCGACGTCGCGCATCCGGTGACTGTGCAGGGGGAGTTCCGGCGCGCCGGGTACCACACGCAGGCGATCGGGAAGATGCACGTGTGGCCGGAGCGGGCGCGGCTCGGGTTCGACGACGTCGTACTGCATGACGGGTTCCTGCACCACTCGCGGCGTTCGTACCGGCAGCAGTTCGGGTTCTTCGACGACTATGTGCCGTGGTTGCGGCGGCAGCCGGGGGTTTCGCCGGATGCGGAGTACTCCGATCACGGGGTGAACTGCAACTCGGTGGTCGCGCGGCCGTGGGACAAGGCGGAGTCGTTGCACCCGACGTCGTGGATCGGGACGCAGACGATCGACTGGTTGTACCGGCGGGATCCGACCCGGCCGTTCTTCCTGTACCTGTCGTTCCATCGGCCGCATCCGCCGTACGACCCGCCGGCCTGGGCGTTCGACCGGTACGACGCGTTGCCGCCGTACTCGCAGACGCTTGGCGACTGGGAGAGTTCGTGGGACGAGTTCCGCAAGGACGGGGACTACCAGGCCGCGATCGGGGACCTGCCGGATCGCGTGGTGCACCGGGCGCGGGCCGGGTACTACGGGTTGATGGCGCAGATCGACCTGCAGGTCAACCGGATCCGCGAGGCACTGGTCGACTTCGGGGTGTACGACGACACGATCATCGCGTTCACGTCCGATCACGGCGAGATGATGGGCGACCACCGGATGTTCCGGAAGTCGGTGCCGTACGAAGGGTCTGCGCGGGTGCCGTTCATCGTGGCGGATCGTGCTTCGGCCTCGTCGGTCCGCGGCGGCGTAGTGGATCAGGTGGTCGAGTTGCGCGACGTGATGCCGACGTTGCTGGATCTCGCCGGGGTTCCGGTTCCTTCGTCGGTGGATGGCGTGTCGCTGGCGCCGTTCCTGCGTGGCTCGGAGGTGCCGGTGCGGGAGTGGTTGCACGGGGAGCATCTGCACTTCGATCAGTCGCTGCAGTGGGTGACGGACGGGAAGATCAAGTACGTGTGGGGGTCGGGGCGGGGCGTGGAGCAGCTGTTCGACCTGGAGGCGGATCCGGGGGAGTTGCACAACCTGGTGTCGTTGCGGCCTGAGTTGCGGGAGCTTTGGCGGTCCCGCCTGATCCAGGACCTCACCGGGCGCGAGGAAGGTTTCGTCGCGGACGGCGACCTGGTCACCGGTCGGCCGGTCACGCCGATCCTCAACCACACAAGGGAAAAACTTGCTCAAGCCACCGGGTGACGACTGGTCCCTGGTCGAGGTCGGCGAGTCCGACACGACCGTCTACCGTCGCGACAAAGCTTTCGCCAAATGCTGCGCCCCTTCCGGCGTACCTGAGCTGACCGCCGAACGCGACCGAATCCAGTGGCTGTCCGGGACTGCGTTGCCGAGCGCAACAGTCCTCGACTGGATCGAGTCGCCGGAGGGTGGATGTTTGATGACGTCTGCCGTTCCTGGAGTGCCTGGCGACACCCTTCCGGCAGGTGCACATGATCGCGCCATGCGCAGCCTCGGACGGTTTCTGCGGGAGTTGCATTCGTTGGAGGACTGCCCGTTCGAACGGCCGTTGGCGGAGGTGATCGCGTCGGCCGCGGACGTCGTACGGCGAGGGGCTGTCAACCCGGACTTCTTGACGGACGAGTGGCGGAAGGTCGCGCCGGAGGAGTTGCTGGCGGAGGTTGTTGCTGAGAGCACCTATGTGGAGAGCGTGCTGGAGCCGGTGGTCTGCCACGGCGACGCCTGCCTGCCGAACGTCTTCTTCGACCCGGACACCCTGGAGGTGACCGGCCTGATCGACCTCGGGCGGCTCGGCGTCGCGGACAGGTACAGCGACCTCGCCCTCACCACGATCCAGCTGCACGACGAGTGGTCCGCCGACCCAACCCCATTCCTCCAGGCGTACGGCGTACCCGTCCCGGACAAGCGCCGCCTGCACTTCTTCCGCCTCCTCGACCCCCTCACCTGGGGCTGACCGTGCCGACCGTCGAGATCGTCGCGCTCGCCGTCTCCCGGCAGCACGCCTTCGAGGGCCGCCCGCACGACGGTCCGCGCCCTGACCCGGAGCCGGTCGCCCGGACCGAGGTCGAGGTCCGCGCCGGGCTCGGCATCGTCGGGGACCGGTACTACGGCCAGGCCGTCCACAAGAACGCCGCCGTCACCCTCATCGACGCCGCCTCCCTCGACGAGGTCGTCCGAGTCCTCGGCCTCCAAGCACCGCTCGACCCGCACCTGACCCGCCGCAACATCACCCTCCGCGGCTTCGCGATCGACGACCTCGCCGCCCGCCGCACCCCCGACGGCGCGCGCATCCCCGGCCGCCGCTTCACCCTCGGCGGCATCACCTTCCAGGCGAACCGCCCGGCCAACCCGTGCGCCTGGATGGACCAGGTCCTCGCCCCCGGCGCAATGCGCGCCCTCCGCGGCCACGGCGGCATCCGCGCCACCCCACTGACCTCCGGCACCCTCCGCCTGGGCCTGGCCGACCTCACCGTCCACGACTGACCAGGCAGCTGACCCAGCGCGTGAGGTGACTACTTACGGCCGAGCTTCCACCACTTCGGCTTGTTCATCTTGATCTCGTCCGGCTCCATCGGCGGCGGCACCGGCGGCCGGGACTCCTCGGTGAGGAAGTTGCCGGACTCGGTGTCGTACGGCGTGACGCCGAGCTTGCGGCTGATCTCCATCACGATCGGGATCGACCGCGGACCGTCGTTCAGGTAGAACGTGATGTCGCGGACCTCGATGCCCTTGCCGATCGTCATCTCGACGTCGAAGTCGGCACTTCGCAGCGCCAGCCACGACGGCTTGCTGGTGTCCACGTCCGGCACCAGTTCCCGGACCGCGGCCACCACGTCGGTCGAGGTCCCGACCGACGGCGGCTCGTAGTCCACCGGTAGGTCGTCGAGGCGCCGTACGCCTCCTGGCCCGCGCATCGCATAGACAGCCCAGCTCATGCCCCCAGCATGCCAGGTTCTTTCCGGATGCGTTCAGGTAACCAGTTGAGTGCGGTGGGTAGTGCCGGTCGCGAAACGGTGTCAATAGCTGCAACCCGGTTCTCCGGATGGCGGTCCAGGCCGTAATATCAGCCGGCGGTCGGCTCGGGGGTCTGTGCCGGCCTTTCTGATGGGGACCGGTGGAAGCCGGTACTGGGGAGAAGCGGAAACCTATGGCGGACGAGTCGGCGCCCAAGCCCGGGCATTTCCTGCCCGGCGGCGACGGGGACCGGACGGCGGCGGACCAGCGCCGGCCGGACGGATCGGCACCGTTGGCGGCACCCACACCACGGCTCGGCCGGGACGACCAGCCGGCCCATCCACAGCTCCGCGGCAGCCGGCTCGACTCCCGGAGTACGACGCTGTCCGGCACCCGGCTCGGTCCGCCGCCGGCGGACGACCGTGCGGCCGCGGCGTACCGGGAGGTGTTCCACCCGGAGCCGATCCCGTTCGTGCCGAAGAAGCGCTCGAAGGGCCTGATCGCGCTGATCGTCGCCGCGGTCCTGCTGCTGCTCGGCGGCGGCGCGACGTTCGCGGTCAAGATGCTCTCGAACTACGACGGCTTCGTCGCGAACCCGCTCGGTACGCCGTCCGCGAGCCCGAGCGACGGTCCCGGCGGCGCGCCGACGAGCCCCGCGCCGGTCGGCAAGGGCACCCCGGACGCGGACATCGTCGGCAAGAACGCGATCTACACCGCCGGGAAGCTGGCGGCGGTGAACTGCCCGGAGCCCGCGTTCCGCCCGACCTCCAAGGAGAACGTGCGCTCGTACTACCAGGCGCTGACCGCATGTATGGACAAGGCCTGGAAGCCGGTCGTGACCAAGGCGGGCTTCGAGTTCCGGTCGCCGCGGCTGATCGTCTTCGACGACGGCGAGGAGACCGCGTGCGGCGTACAGGACGCCGACCTCGCGTCGTACTGCCTGGACGAACAGGGCGGCAGCGTGACGATGCCGTGGCAGAAGATCGTCGAGGACTACCCGAAGCACCGGGCCGCGACCCGGGTGGAGATGGCCCAGTCGTTCGGCTTCGTGTACGGCGTCCACGTGCAGAACCTGACCGGGATGGCCGAGGCCGCCGGCAACCTGGCGGACACCGCGGCGAACAAGACCGTCGAGCTGGAACAGCACCGGCGCGCGGCGCTGCAGGCGTACTGCTTCGGCGCGGCGTTCTTCGGCGCCGCGCGGTCGACCTTCCCGCTCCGCGGCGAGCTGCTGCAGCAGTGGACCGACCAGATCCGGCGCAGTGGCGACGAGTTCAGCAAGGACAAGGTCCGCGACCACGGCTCGAGCAAGAGCCGCACGTTGTGGATGAACCAGGGCTTCGCGACAACCAGCCCCGGCGCCTGCAACACTTTCGGCGCAGCATCCGCCAAGGTCAGCTGAGCGAGATGGGAACGATCGATGCCTGACTCCGTCCCGAAGCCGGGCCACTTCAGCACCGGCGAGCCGCCGCCCGGATCCCAGCCGCTGACCCTGAAGACCGCGGAGCCCGTCGGTCTCGGGAAGGCGCGCCCGGTGGCGTACGACGACTCGTCCGTACGCCGGAAGGCCCGCCCGCTGCCGACCGATCCGGGGACCGAGAGCGACTACAACGGTCCGCCGATCGCGCCGCTCACCACGGGTGCGCCGTACCCGCCGCTCACCGGCACCCGCCGCCCCGGCGGCCCGCGCCCGAGCGGCTGGCACTCGAACCCGTCCCGCTCCGGGGCTCAGTTCAGCGCCGAACCGCCGCCGCTCAAGCCGCCGCGCCGGCACTCGCGGCCGATCATCGCCGGCCTCGCGGTCCTGGTCGTGGTGATGCTGACCGGCGCCACCATCGGCGGGTTCAAGCTCGTCGACTCGTACGGTCTCCAGCGTCCGCTGTCGCAGCCGTCGATCAAGAAGTCGGAAGCGCCGATCCCGGTCCCGCCGGACCCCACCGTCACGGTCACCGTCCAGGGCGTCCCGGACATGGTGCGGCTGCAGCAGAACAAGATCTATGCCGCCGGCGCCGTCGTCTCGGTCAGCTGCAAGGAGCCTGCCATCAAGCCGAACTCGCAGTCCACGATCCTGCGCTACTACCAGGCGCTGCTGCCCTGCCTGAACAATGCGTGGGCGCCGATCGTGAAGAAGGCCGGGTACGACTTCCGGTCGCCGAAGGTGAAACTGCAGACCAGCCAGGTCACCGACGACGAGGACTGCACCGGCGAGTCGGACACGGCGTACTACTGCAGCGCCGACGAGAGCATCAACATCAGCTGGAAGGAAGACCTCAAGTACTACAAGGCCGAGCCGCAGGCCGCGCGGGTGTGGATGCTCGACACGATGGCCCACGAGTACGGCCACCACGTCCAGCAGATGACCGAGATGATCACCGCGTCGTTCTCCCGTGAGGGCTGGACGAAGTCGAAGGCGATGAAGCTCGAATGGGCCCGCCGCCGCGAGCTCCAGGCGACCTGCTTCGGCGCGGCCTTCCTCGGTGCGAACAAGCAGTCCCTCGGGTTGTCCGGCGAGAAGCTGAAGACCTGGCAGTGGGAGGCGCAGCACTCCGGCGACGAGTACAACCCGGAGAAGATCCGCGACCACGGCTCCCGGAAGAGCAACTGGGCCTGGTCCGGTCCTGCCTTCACCTCCGCCAACCCCAAGGACTGCAACACGTTCAGCGCCGCCGCCGCCAAGGTGAGCTGATGCGGCGCGTCGGTGTGCTGGTGGCGCTCGTCGTACTGGCCGCGACCGGCTGCGCGCGGACGGAGCCGGCCGCCGTACCGACGCCGGCCGTGACACCAACGCCTACTCCTACGCCTACTCCGACGCGGACAAGGGCGACGGCTCCTTCTTCGCCGATGAGCATCGACATGACGTCGGGCGTCGTACACAACAAGCTCTACACGGCCGGCCGGGTGCCTGTGGTGCCGTGTGCGTTGCCGCGGCCGCAGCTGACCACCAAGGCCGGGCTGGTGGCGTACGGCAACGCGCTGGTCGCCTGCATGAACAAGGCCTGGGCGCCGCTCGTCCTGAAGGCGGACGCGGTGCAGACGTCGGTCGAGCTGATCCCGTACAGCGCCCGCCACCCGAAGGCCACGCCCGCCTGCACGGACCCGCCGGGCAGCGCCGACGCGTTCTACTACTTCGGCGGCTTCACCGGGAGGATCTGCTTCGACACCGACATCTACCTCGACTCGAAGGACCAGGAGTTCAACCTGGTCAACTTCGAACAGCTGATCGCCCACGAGTACGGCCACCACGTCCAGTACTCGGTCGGCATCCTCACGCTGTACGACGAACTCATGCGCGGCAAGTCCGAGGCGCGTCAGCTGGAGGTGATGCGCCGTAAGGAACTCCAGGCCAGCTGCCTCGGCGCCGCCTTCCTGGGCGCGAACAAGAGCACGTTCGGGCTGTCCGGCCTCCGCCTCCGCTACTGGCGGTACGTCGTCAGCCACGTCGGCGACGAGTACAGCAAGGTCCGCGACCACGGCTCCCGCAAGAATCACTCCTACTGGACCACCCGCGCCTTCACCTCCACCACCCCCGCCACCTGCAACACCTTCACCGCCCCCGCCAAGCGAGTCAGCTGATGCAACGCGGCACAGGGCTCCTGCTCGTCGTACTGGCCCTGACCGCGTGCGACCCCGGGCCCACCTCGCCTGCGGCGGTGACCACGTCGGCCACTCCGACTTCGATGCCAAGCCCGACCCCGACCCCGACCCCGACTCCGACGAAACTGGAACCGTCGACGACGATGACGGTCAGGTCGTTGGAAGAGACGTACTTGCTGTACAACGAGGTCTACAGCGCCGGGCGGGTGCAGGCTGTGCGGTGCAAGCTTCCCGATCTCCACCTGCGGACACAGAAAGACGTGCAGCGGTACTCTGACGCCGTTCTCGACTGCCTCCAGCGCTCCTGGAAATCGCTGGTCGACCGCTCCGACGTGGTGTTCACCCCGACAAGGGTCTACGCAGTCGCCCGCGGCGCGCGGACCGGCTGCGGGACGTTCGGCAAGAACGACGACGCGTTCTACTGCCCGGCGAACGACTTCATCTACCTCGACTGGCACCAGCAGGTGGAGGAGTCCAACGCCGACCAGGCCTGGGCGCAGACGTACCTCGAGTTCGTGATGGCGCACGAGTTCGGTCACCACGTGCAGCAGCTGGTCGGCATCTCGCGGTACTTCGACGACCGCTGGAACCAGGCCACCGGCGCGGCCCAGCTCGAGCAGATGCGCCGCCACGAACTCCAGGCCACCTGCTTCGCCGCCGCCTGGCTCGGCGCGAACCAGCAGACCCTCGACCTGTACGGCGAAAGACTCAGCGCCTACCACGACGCCGCGTACGTAGGCGACGAGGATGTCCCGTCCGCACCCCACGACCACGGCTCCCGCAAAAGCAGCACCACCTGGTCCAAAGCCGGCTTCACCACCAAGTCTCCCGCGGCCTGCAACACCTGGGCCGCCCCCGCGAAACGGGTCAGTTAAGCCGTGCGCAGGAAGGTCCTGACGCTCGGGCTGCTTGTGGCGGCCGGCGCTTGCGCGAGCGCCGCACTTGGCGCCCCGAACACGCCGCAGACACCGAGCCCGACGACCTACACGTCGCTGGAAGACGCCTACCTGGTGCACAACCCGCTGTACTCGGCTGGGCAGGTGCCCGCGGTACAGTGCAATCTGCCGGACGTGCCGTTGACGACGCGAAGCGACGTACAACGCTCCGGGGATGCGATGATCGTCTGCCTCGAGCGCGCCTGGAAGCCGGTGGTGGAGCGTGCGGACCTCCACTTCTTGCCGACCGATCTGTACGTCGTGACGGTGGGAGCAGGGACTGCCTGCGGCGACTTCGACGACGACTCCGATGCGTTCTACTGCGCCGACGACTCGGGTATCTACGTCGACTGGGCCCAACACGTCGAGGAGAGCCCGGACGACCGGCAATACGCGTCGGCGTACTTGTTGTACGTGCTGGCGCACGAGTTCGGCCATCATCTCCAGCAGTTGGTCGGCATCATGGGGTACTCCGACGACAGCCTGGAACGGGGCCGCCGCCTCGAACTGCAGGCCTCCTGCCTGGCCGCCGCGTTCCTCGGCGCGAACCAGGCAACGCTCAACCTGTACGGCGACCGCTTCGACGCCTACCACGACGGGGCTGGCACCGGCGATCACGACCACGGATCCGGCAAGAACAACAAGGCCTGGTCCAAGGCCGCCTTCGCCGCCAAGTCCCCGTCGGCCTGCAATACCTGGGCCGCCCCCGCGAAGCGGGTCAGCTGACGTGCGACGTATGGCGGCGCTTCTCGCCGTGCTTCTGCTTGCCGGGTGCACCAGGACGGCAGCTGTGCCCGCGGTCGCCCCTTCGACTGTTGTTCCGGCACGGACGCCGCGGGCGGTGACGGTACAACCACCCGCGCCGATCAAGGACGAGTTCCTGCTCTACAACCAGCTGTACAGCTCCGGCGCGATTGCCGCGGTCCGTTGCTCGCTGCCCACCGCGGCGCTCGTGAACAAGACGGCGATGCTCCGGTACGCGACTGCCTTCGTGGCCTGCTTGGACCGGGCGTGGGCGCCGGTGATCACCCGCGCAGGCTTCGACTTCGTCCCGCCGTCAGCCGTGTTCTCGTCGCCGCCAGGGACCAGGACTGCCTGCGGGACGATGGAGAAGGACGTCTACGGGATGTACTGCCAGAACAACCGGGGGATCTACTTCAACTGGCCGGAGTACGTCGTCGAGGGGTCGTTCGGCCAGCGCGACGCCGAACAATGGGTGCAGTGGCTGATCGGCCACGAGTACGGGCACCATGTGCAGGCACTGACCGGCATTCTCGACCAGTACGACGAGCGGTACTGGGCGGCGAAGGGCGCCGCCAAGCAGCTCGAGGAGAGCCGCAGCGAGATGCAGGCGCACTGCTTCGCGGCCGCGTTCTTCGGGGCCAACCGGGACACCTTTCGGATCCGGGGTACCCGCCTCGACCACTACGGGCATCCGGGATACGACCGGCACGACGCCGACATGGTGAACTTCGACCGATGGATGCGGAAGGCGTTCACGGCAAGGGGACCGGCCGGCTGCAACACCTGGGCGGCACCGGCCGGCAGTGTCACCGGAGTTTGAGTTTGAAGCCCTCGTGGGTGTTTTCGAAGCCCAGGTTGGTGTAGAAGCGGTGGGCGTCGGTGCGGGTCTTGTCCGAGGTGAGCTGGACGAGGGTGCAGCCGCGGGTGCGGGACTCCTCGATGGCCCACTGGATGAGGGTGGTGCCTAGGCCCGCGCCGCGGGCCTGGCGGGAGACCCGGACGGCTTCGATCAGGCCGCGGCTGGAGCCGCGGCGGGACAGGCCGGGGATGATCGTGAGCTGCAGGGTGCCGATCACCTCGTCGTTGCGTTCGGCAACCACGAGGAGCTGGTTGGGGTCGGCGTCGATCTGCTCGAACGCGGCCAGGTACGGCGTCAGGTCGGCGGTCGACTCGCGGGTGGCGCCGAGTTGGTCGTCGGCGATCATCGTGACGATCGGGGCGACGTCGGCGGCGGTGGCGCGGCGGATCACGAGGTCGTTCATGGGTCCAGGATCGCAAACAGCTGAAGCGGTTCAGTCATGGGGGTAAGGACCGAAGTACGGCGATGGTGATTGCCTTATGCAAACACTTTTCGTTGCCCGCCTCGCCGAGTGCCGTTGTTTGCCTCGGGCATCAGCGGGTACCAGTCATACTGGACACCACTGCATCCGCCCGTGCCGGGGTTGGGGCAGTTATGCGCCGACAGCGGATGCGGGCCAGTCCTGAAAGGTTCATCCGATGTCAGCGTTAGCGATTGACTTCACCCAGCCGTTCGAGGATGCGTTCAGCAAACTGCTGTCGTTCATCCCGAACCTGCTGGGTGGCCTGGTCATCCTGGTGATCGGTTACTTCGTCGCCAAGGTGCTCGGCAAACTCGTCGGCAAACTTCTCGGCCGGGTCGGTTTCGACAACTGGATGGAACGGGCCGGCGTCTCCGGTGTGCTGCAACGGTCGGGCACGGGGCTGACCGCTTCGGCGATGCTGGGCAAGGTCGTGTTCTGGTTCGTGTTCCTGATCAGCTTCACGATGTTCGCCTCCGCGCTCGGCGTACCGGAGATCTCGAACTTCATGAGTGACATGCTCGGCTACATCCCGCGGATCTTCGCCGCGATCGTGATCGTCTGCCTGGCGGCCCTGTTCGCGAACTTCCTGGCCGCGATCATCCGCGGTGCCACCGGCAACGAGACCCTGGCGAAGGTGGCGCGGTACGCCGTCCTGGTGTACGCCGCGTTCGCCGCCCTCACCCAGCTCGGTGTCGCGGTCCAGCTGACCGGCAACACGCTGCTGATCGTGCTCGCGGGTGCCGCACTCGCTCTCGGCCTCGCTTTCGGTCTCGGGGGCCGCGAGATGGCCGGCCGCGCACTGGGCAACGTGTTCTCGAAGGACAACCTCCAGAAGCCGGCCGCGGACCCGAACGCGACAGGCTCCAACGGTACGGCGGCTTACCCCGCCGAGGGCAACTACCAGGGCAACTACGAGGGCGGCTACCAGCAACAACAGCCCGAGCAGCACCCAGCCGCCCACAGCACAGGCACCTGGTCCAACGGCACCCCCCAAAACGGCAACTGGCAACAGGGCCAGTAACTGTTCCTCCAGCCGGGGGGGGGCCCCCCCCCCGGGGGGGGCCCGCGCGGGGGGAGGGGGGGGGGGGGGGCCGCGGGCCGGCACGCCGGGCGAGAAAACAAAACACCACAACCCCCC
>NZ_JBHWKR010000014.1:0-122504 GCF_042730855.1 Kribbella sp. NPDC059898 | reverse complement strand
GCCCGAGCTCCACCCACCCGCCCACAGCACAGGCACCTGGTCCAACGCCACCCCCAAAAACGCAAACTGGCAACTGGGCCTGTAACTGTTCCTCCCGCCGGGCGGCAACCCAACCGGGGTTGCCGCCCGTCGCATGTCACGGTGTGGGAGATGCGCCCGGTACCGGCTCGCTCGGATAGACCTCATGCCACAGCCAGGCCAGAGACTCGCCGTCGTCGTCCCACTCGTCGGGCCCCGGTGCACGAGAGCGTCGAAGTTCTCGTTGCGAACTTCCGGGTGATAGTACGTATCCACAACGGCCAGAAAGGTCGCGTACGGACCTCCGCTGTCGCGAAGCCAGTACCTGGCGATCTGGGACATCTGATTCTGATCTCAGTTTCGTTCTTTCGATGGGTGCGCGGGCACCAGCATGGCAATCGGCTGATAGCCGTCAGGTCAGCCGATCCCGGAATCTCGTCAAAGACGATCTGCGACCATCTCGATGATCCGCCGTGCGGGATCGCCGGTGACTGCTTGACCGAGGAGTTCGTCGAACTCCCTGCGATACAAAGCGATCTCTGACGGATTGGTGATTTGCAGATACCCTGACACTGCTTCAACAGTCACCTTCGCCTCGTTCGCTCCTTCCGATATGACGAATCCTTCGCAGGGCCAGCGGAGTCGGCGTTCGGCCTCCAGTGGAATGATGTTGACGGAGACCGACGGCAGTCGCATGGCCGTGGCCAGGTGGGCGAGTTGCTCAAGATGCGTATCGCGGCCGCAGACTCGGTGGTGAAGGACGGGCTCCTCGACCACGAAGACGAATCGTTTCCCGGGCTTTCGCAGGATTCTTTGCCGGTCCATGCGCTCTGCGACAGCCTCCCGGACGTCGTCGACCGTGATGCCGAGCAGGTCTCGCACGGATTCGAGACCCGCTCGGGTGTAGTCGGCGGTCTGGAGCAGCCCTGGCACCACCGCCGACTGGTAGCAGCGGTAGTGCCGGACTGTGCGATACATCTCCCGAACGGATTCCTGTGCCTGCTTCAGGCCTGCCCGGTGCAACCGCTGCATCGTTGTCCACATGCCGGCGGCTGCTGACCGCTGTGCCATGAGCTCCTCAACGCGCTGGGTGGGCACCGCACACAGCTGGCACCAGATGATCAGATCTGCTGCGGAAATCGAGCGGGCTCCGTGCTCGATACGTGAGATCTTCTGCGGTGGCCAGCCGGCGGACGCAGCCATCGTGCGTCCGGTCAGCCCGGCACGCTCGCGAATCTCGCGGAGCTGGTCGGCGATGGCTTGACGTGCAGCCTGCGCGCTCGAGGAACTTGACGACGGCATCGACGCGGCGCTCTACCTCAGAATATAGTCGACGTGCGGAATCGCGCGTTCCCAGACCTGCTCGAAGGTGGCGATACACCGTGCAACGAGGTCCGGATCACTGGTGAATTCTTCCTCGCCGGTATCTGTACCGTCACCGGCGCAGAAGTTGAATGCGACAAGTCGGCCATCGATGATCCAGAGATCGGCACCGGGCAGCATCAAGTCGAACGTCTGACGCCTCGGTAGCCACCGCACATCTTCACCCGCCTCGACGTTCTGTGCGGTGAGCATGTGCTCCCAGCGGATGTATTCCGTCACAGGCTCGGACACGATCCGCGCTCGACGGAACTGGACACCACGTGCCACAGAATCTGACACGAGCTTCTTCCACGACGACATCTCGTATGCGCCTGAGCCACCGGCGACGAATTCTTTGAACGCCGGGTGGTTGGGGTCGTACGTCTCCCGCATCTCCAGGTGGAGCGCGGACCGCCGCGCGCCGCGAAGCAGGTCGAGGAGATCAACCTCGCCGTGGCCCAAGCGTCCTGCCTCGTAGGTCCCAGCGGCAGCCTCGGCCAGTATGCCGGCCATGCGCGCGGGCTGCCGCACAACCGCCTCGTCCGCACCCAATGGTGAGTGTTTGGCGATTTCCGCAAGGATCTTCGGATCCGTGACGATCTTGCCTTGCTGGTAGAAGTCCCCGGTCTCGGGGTCGACGAAAACTGCGGGACACTTGGACTCAGGCGAGTTGGGATCTGTGCCGACGAAGTCGAGAGTCATGCAGGTGCCTCCGTGAGAGTTGCCAGAAGTTGCCGCATCTGACCTTCCTCGCTGCGGCAGCCGCGGGTCAAGCCGGTTGCCACAAGTTGCCCCCTCTGCAGTTGGAGGGGCGGCGTCTGTGCTCGGGCGGAATTATGCATGTCGGCAAGTGGGGGCACCTTTTGGCAATGTGCTCGATCCGGGTGGCGAGGTCGCGGCAGTGTGTCGGCCGTGAGGTTGCGACTACGAGCGCGACCGAGCCGACTGGGTGTGCGGTGCCACCGCGCAGTGGATTGGTAGTTTGGAAGGTCGAGGGATGAGTAACAGGTCGGAGTTGTCGAGCACGGCCAGGGAGTCTCGCGGGGTCGTTCTGAACGAGCGAGGCTGGCCGGTCCTCCGGCCGTCTGACGCCGAGCCGTGTGACGGTCGGAATCCTGTGACCGGCGAGGCCTGCGTTCTCAGGTATCACAACGGCTATCACCGGGACAGCAGCAACGCGGAGTGGCTGGACGACGAGTAGCCCCCACAATCGGCGGGGCATGCGTGCTGGTCCCTGCGCCCGCGCGTGCCCTGCTCTCCAACCCGTCCGTCTGCGCTGGCGTCGAGTGCCGGCCTTCGCTGATGCTGAGCTCGTTGATAGCTACCCCGCCGCGCTACCCGGTCGGCGCGGCGGAGGGGCGGGCCAACGTATCGCAGTTGTCAACGAGCATGTGCCTGGAGCGGAAGCGCATCTTGACCTCCGCCTTCTGCTGCAGTGCGTGGACGGTCGGCGGGCTCGGGGCAGGTGGGCGTGTCGACGTTGGGGGATCTCGGGTGCTCTGCCCGATGCGTGGGGCGGGTAGGCGCGTTGTGCGGGCGCAGGTTGGACGTGTGCGCCTTTGGTGCGGGGCATAGGGGGTGGGTGGGCTCGGGGCGTGTGGGCGTGTCGACGGTGGGGGGATCTCACGCGATCCCCCCCGGAGGTCGTCGGGTCTGTTAGGTGTTGTCCGGGCCGGCCTTGCGGACTTCTTCTACCTTGGTCATGGCGTCGCGGAGGTCGGCGAGCCAGGTTTCGCTGTGCTGGGCGACGAGTTTGACGCACCAGCCGAGGGCGTCGCTGCGGGAGCGGGCCACGCCGGCGTCGACGAGGGTGTCGAGGACCTGGCGTTCGGGCTGGCGGAGGCGGGTCATCACGGGGGCGGACAGCGACGTGAAGACGGTCTTGGTGTCGCCGCAGCGGACGCCCCAGGCGACCTTGCGGCGGGCGGCGTGCTCGAGCTCGCGGGCGATCTCGATCCGGCGTTCGCGGGTGTCCTCGCGGAACTGCTTGATCCGGCCGTCCTCGGCGGCGGAGCGTTCGGCGGCGCTCACGTCCTGGTTCTGCTCGGGTGCGGGGATCCGGCCGACGATCAGGATCTCGTCCCGGTCGATCGACAGTTCGGTCTCACCGTCGAACCAGTCGCCCGGCAACCGCCCGGTCAGCCAGCCCCGCACCTTCTCCTGCTCGGTCTGCGTACTCATGTAATCATGATTACACCCTTCACAAGCCCCGCTCAAGCGGTCAGTGGTACCGCACCGTGTACGCCGCGTGCGCGTCGCCCTGCGACAGGCCGACGTTCGACACCCCGATCACCAGCGTGTGCCGGGTGACGTCGTTCCGGTAGGTCACGTACGTCGTACCGGCCGCGCCCTCCGAGCCGATCTGCGTCCAGTGCGAACCGCCCACGGCGGCCACCCCGTGCAGTTGGCGAACGGCGGCCGGCGTCGCGTAGTACGCCGTCCACTTCGCGTCGCCGCGACCCCAGGCCCGGACGAGGTTGTCCGACCACTGCACCGCGTTCCACGCCTTCGGCTCGTTGCTGAACCTGGCCGTGTACGCCGCGTGCCAGCCGCCGGCACCGCGCAGCCCGACGTTCTGTACGCCGACCGTGAGGTTCCCGCCGCGCGCGTCGTCGTGGTACGTCACATAGATCGTCCCGGCCGCGCCCTCGACGCCGGTACGCCGCCAGTGGATCCCGCCCGGCGTCGCCTGCCCGAAGAGCGTTCGTGAGGTGGTCGCAGAGGCGTAGCAGTTGGCTGCCGCGGTGTTGCCGCTGCCCCACGCGCGGACGAGCCGGTCGGCGTACGTCGTCGCGGAAACCCCCGCCACCGAACCCGCACAGGTGGCGGCATTGGCGGGTGTCGCGCCGGTGAGCACGAGCGGTGCGGTCACCGCAAGAGCCGTCGTGGCGCCAAGACCCATGATCCTTCGAATCATCATCGACCTCCCGAGTGGATGTGGTCCTACTGGATGGGACGCCACATCCGACCCGGGAGTTTGCGCTGCAACACGCTTGCAATATCAAGCGGCGGGTGGCGGCGCGAACGCCGCGCGTAACCGCTCCTGCGCCGCCGCTCCGGCCGCGGTGTGGTCGAGCCCGAGCAGCGCCGCCCCGACCACCGGCGGTACGTCGACCACTCGCGGCAGCGCCTTCGGGGCGACGTCGGCGAGCAGCCGGGTGACCCGGTCGAGCAGCACGGGATGCCGGGCGGTGAGGACGCCGCCGCCGAGTACGACGGTGACCGGTTCGGCGAGCAGGTCGAGCCGCCGCAACGCGCTGAACGCCATCGCGACGATCTCCTCGGCCTGCTGCTGAACGATGCCCAGGGCAACGGTATCGCCGGCCGCCGCGACCTGGAACAGCACCGGCGCCGCCTCGAGTTGCCGGTGCGACGGCAGCTCGCCGAAGTGGAAGGCCTCGATCACCGCGTTCAAGGAGGTCTTGCCGTAGTGCACGGGCAGCGCGGTCACCAACGCGGTCGCCGGGCCGCGCCCGTCCTCGGCCCGCGACGCCGACCAGAACGCCTCCTCGGCGAGCTGGGCGCCACCGCCCCAGTCGCCGGTCACCTTCCCCAACGCCGGAAACCGCGCCGTACGTCCGTCAGGCAGCATCCCCGAGCAGTTGATGCCCGCACCGCACACCACGGCCACACCGCGCGGCTCGTCCACTCCAGAACGCAAGAGCGCGAACGTGTCGTTGGTGACGTACACGGACTGCGCCCAGCCGCGCTCTTGGAAGACCGTGGTCAGCTGCTCGACCTCAATAGGCAGGTCGGCGTTGGCCAGGCACGCTGACACCTGCTGCACCAGCGGTACGTCGCCAACGCGCAGCCCGGCCGCCGCGGCCGCAGCGCGTACAAGCGGCTCCAGCCCATCCACCGCGGCATCAGGACCGACATTCTGCGGCTCGAACCCGCCCCCACGCGCCGTACCGAGCACTGTGCCGTCAGCGGCGACAAGTGCGACGTCGGTCTTGCTGTTACCGGCGTCGAAGGCGAGTACGCCGCCCGGGACTAGCGCGCCCACGGCAGGTACGCCTTGTTGTGCGCCAGCAGCTTGTCCGTGAGTTCCTGCGCGATCGAGATCTGCCCGACGAGTGGATGCGCCAACAACGCCTGGAACACGCGTTCGGCCCCACCATGTACTGCGGCTTGCAGCGCCAGGTCTTCGTACGCCGTCACGTGTGCGACGAGTCCGGCGTACAGGGGCTCCAACGGGGACACCGTCAACGGCTGAGCGCCCTGTGCGTTCACCGTGGCCGGTACCTCGATCACGGCGTTGTCAGCGAGGAACGGGAACGTGCCGTTGTTGAGCGTGTTGACGACCTGTACGTCGCCGGTGTCGTTCAAGAGCGAAGACGCTAGCGCCACGGCCGCCTCCGAGTAGTAGGCTCCGCCGCGCTTCTCGAGCAATGCGGGCTTCTCGTCGAGCTTCGGGTCGGCGTACATGTCCAGTAGCTCCTTCTCGAGCGCAGCGACCTCGGCTGCACGTGAGGGCTTGTGAAGCAGCTCCTGTACTACCGCGTCGTGCTGGTAGTAGTAGCGCAGGTAGTACGACGGAACGACGCCTAGCTGCTGTACGACGTCCGCCGGGAGGTGTAGGTCGTCCGAGATATCAGTCAGGTGCTTCTCGAGCAGCTGAGGCAGCACGTCCTCGCCGTTGACGCGTACGGCGCGCTCCCAGGTCAGATGGTTCAGCCCGACGTGGTCCAGCGACACCTCCTCGGGCGTGACGCCCAAGAGCGCGGCGAACCGGCGCTGGAACCCGATCGCCACGTTGCACAGCCCCACGGCCTTGTGCCCGTGCGACAACAGCGCCCGTGTCACGATCCCGACCGGGTTGGTGAAGTCGATGATCCACGCGTTCGGGTTGGTACGCCGTACCCGCTCTGCAATGTCCAGCACGACAGGAACGGTCCGTAGCGCCTTGGCGAGCCCGCCCGCGCCCGTGGTCTCCTGGCCGACGCAGCCGCACTCCAACGGCCACGTCTCGTCCTCGTTGCGCGCAGCCTGCCCGCCGACGCGCAGCTGCAGCAGTACTGCGTCAGCGCCGTCGATCCCCGCGTCCAGGTCGGACGTGGTGATCACCCGACCCGCATGGCCCTGTTTGGCGAAGATACGTCGAGCCAGGCCGCCGACCAGCTCCAGCCGGTCTGCTACAGGGTCTACGAGCACCAGCTCCGACACCGGCAGCGAGTCGCGCAGCCTGGCGAACCCGTCGACCAACTCAGGCGTGTAGGTGGACCCGCCACCAACAACTGTCAGCTTCATCCCTTGACCCCTGTCAGTGTGACGCCTTCGATGAAGGCTTTTTGCGCGAAGAAGAACAAGATGATCACCGGGGCCATCACCAGCAGCGTTGCTGCCATCGTGAGGTTCCAGTTGGTGTGGTGGGCGCCCTTGAAGGACTCCAGGCCGTAGCTGAGCGTCCAGGCGGCCGGGTTCTCGCTGGCGTAGATCTGTGGGCCGAAGTAGTCGTTCCAGCAGTAGAAGAACTGGAACAGCGCTACAGCAGCGATGGCCGGCCTGGCCATCGGCAGCACGATCCGTACGAGCGCCCTGAACTCCCCGCAGCCGTCGACCTTGGCGGCGTCCACGTAGTCCTTGGGAATCGTGAGCAGGAACTGCCGGAGCAGGAAGACCGAGAACGCGTCGGTGAACGCCATCGGGATGATCAGCGGCCACAACGTCCCGGACAGGTGCAACTGCTTCGCCCAGAACAGGTACATCGGCACGATCACCACCTGCGGCGGCAGCATCATCGTGGCAATCACCAGCATCAGTACGGCGTTCCTGCCGCGGAACTTGAACCGGGCGAGGGCGTACGCGACCGGAATGCTCGACAGCAACGTGAGCGCCGTACCGAGAACGGCGTACATGAGGGTGTTCTTCCACCACGTCAGGAACCCGGGCGTCTCCCAGACCGTCCGTAGGTTCTCCCAGTGCCAACTGTCGGGCCATAGGTTGCGCGTGAGCGCCTGCTGGTCGCTCATGAGCGCCGTGAGGAAGATGAACACAAGCGGCAGCACGAAGAACAGTGCGGCCGCGATGGCGAGCGCATGTACGCCGAGCCAGTGAAAGAAGCGCGTCATGCCGCACTCCTCTCGCTCATGGAACGCATCAGGAACCCGGTGAACACCATTGCCAGCACGAACAGCACCAGCGCGATCACCGAAGCGCCGCCGGTGTCGAAGCGCTGGAAGCCCAGGTGGTACACGAGCTGTGGCAGCGTCAGCGTGGACTTCTCCGGGTACCCGGGCTCGAACTGCTGCCCCGAGCCGCCGATCACCCCGCTCGCGACCTTCCCGGCGACCAAGGGCTGCGTGTAGTACTGCATAGTCTGGATGACCCCGGTGACGACCGCGAACAGCACGATCGGCGAGATGTTCGGCAGCGTCACGAACCGGAATCGCTGCCACGCGCCGGCCCCGTCCAGCGACGCCGCCTCGTACTGCTCTTGTGGTACGTCGAGCAGCGACGCCATAAAGATCACCATCAAGTCGCCGATGCCCCACAGCGCGAGCAGTGTCAGCGCCGGCTTCGACCAGGAAGGGTCGTTGAACCAGCCGGGCTGCGGCAACCCGAGGCTACCGAGGATGTTGTTCACCGGGCCGGTGCCCGGGTTGAGCAGGAACGCGAATGCCATCGTGGCGGCGACCGGCGGGGCCAGGTACGGCAGGTAGAACGCCGTACGGAAGAAGCCGGCGCCTGTCTTCACCTTGGTGATCAGCAGGCCGATGCCGAGGCCGAAAAGGACCCGTAGCGTCACCATGACGACTACCAGCCACAGGGTGTTGCGCAGGGCGGGCCAGAAGAACGGGTAGTCGGTGAAGACGTACTGCCAGTTCTTCAGGCCGGTCCAGGTCGGCGGGGTGAACCCGTCGTACTTCATGAAGCTGAAGTAGACGGTCGAGACCAGCGGGTACAGGAAGAAGAGGCTGACGCCGATCAGCCAGGGCGACAGGAAGGCGAGGTTGCGCAGGGACTCCCTGCGACGCTTTTGCCGGAGGGTCATTTCGCCTGGGCCAGGTCTTTGTCGATCTGCTCGTCCGTCTTCGCCAGACCGGCCGCCAGGTCAGGGACCTTGCCGGACTCGTAGGCGTAGCCGAAGTCCTGCAGCGTCAGCTGGTACGCGCCGCCGTTCGGGCTGGCCGGCGTGGTGCTGCTCTTGGGGTGCTGGGCGATGCCGAGGAACGGCTTGAGGTCGGCGTTGAGCTTGGGCGACTTGAGCGCGTCCAGCGTCGATGGCACGTTGTGGATCGCGTTCGCGAAGCTCACCACGGCGTCGGTGTCGGTGGTCATGAACTTGACCAGCTCCCAAGCCGCGTTCTGCTTCTGGCTGGTGCTCGCGATCCCGATCACGGTCCCGGACAGGTAGCCCTTGCCGTAGCTGTCGGCCTGGTCGTCGGGCACCGGGAACGGCGCCACGCCGATGTCGAACTTCACCCCGGCGTCGCGGGCCATCCCGAGCCGCCATTCGCCGTCCATCGTCATCGCGACCTGCCCGGTGTGGAACGGGTTCTTCGCCCCGAACTCGTCACCGAACGTCGCGCGGTACTTCTCCAGCTTCGCGAACCCACCGAGCTGCGCGACGAGGCCGTGCTGCCACTTCAGCATGCTCGCGAACGCCGGGTCCTTGGCCAGGTTCGACTTGCCGTCGGGGGTGAAGTATGTCGGGTTCCAGAGCGCGGCGAAGTGCGACGTGGTCGACTCGTACCCGTGGAAGTTCGGCATGAAGCCGAGCTGCGTGTAGCTGTCGCCCTTGGTCTTGGTCAGCTTCTTCGCGTCGGCGTCGAACTCGGACAACGTTTTCGGCGGCCCGGAAATCCCGGCCGCCTTGAAGGCGTCCTTGTTGTAGTACAGGCCGTACGCGTCGTTCAGCAGCGGGAGCGTGCACCGCTTGCCCTGGAACTGCGTGTAGTCCTGCAACGGTTTCGGAAACGTCGCGTCCAGGTCGATCCCGGACTTTCCGAGGAACGGCGTGAGGTCGCTGAACACGTTCGACGCGCAGAACGTGCCGACGTTGTCGGTGGTGAACGACGACACCACGTCCGGCGCGTTGGAACCGCCGGCCCGGAGCGCCTGCTTGATCTTGTCGTCGTTGATGTTGCCGACGACCTTGACATGGATGTTCGGATGCTCGGCTTCGAAGGCCTTCACGTTCGAGGAGATCGCGGCGACCTCGGAAGGTGCGCTCCATCCGTGCCAGAACGTGATCGTCACGTCCTTGGTGGCATCGTCGTTCGCCTGCGGCGCGTTCGAAGTTCCGGTGCAGGCCGTCGCTGCGAGGGCGACTGCGGCGGTGCCGAGGGCGGCACGGGTGAAGCTTCGCATCCATTCTCCTGGTTACGTGATCGGTGGTCCCGCGGTGTCGAAGACCTCGTCGCGGGTCGTGCTCAGTGCGGACTGCAGTGCTCCGGAGAGCACGGGGTCGGTGCTGATCGCGGTCATCAACAGCTGCGGCCGCGGTACGGCGAGGTCGGCGAGCTCGTCCTGGACCAGCCCGCGCAGGCGTTCCCCGCCGGCGGTGATCACACCGCCGGCCAGCACGATCAGCTCCGGGTCGACGACCGCGACGATCGCCGCGAGGCCGACCGCGAGCCGGTGCGCGAACTCCTTCAGCACGGCGTCGCCGGCGCCCTCGGTCTGCAGCGCGGCCGCGATCGCGCCCTCCGGCGTACGGGCCTTCAGACCGTGTTCACGGGCGAGTTCGAGGACCGGTTCGCCACCGGCCAGCTCCTGGAAGCCGCCGGCGTTGTTGCGGCCGACGTTGCGGATCAGCGGCGTACCCGGAAGCGGCAGGAACGCGACCTCGCCGGCGCCGCCGGTGGCACCGCGGTGCAGCCGGCCGTTGATGACGATCGCGGCGCCGATGCCCTCCTCGCCCCAGAGCAGCACGAAGTTCTCGTGCTCCTGGGCATGGCCGACGCGCTGCTCGGCGACGGCGGCCAGGTTGACGTCGTTCTCGACCTCCAGCGGTACGGCGATCGCCGCGGCCAGCTCCTCCAGCAGGTGCGGCGCGTGCCAGCCCGGCAGATGGGTCGCGTACCGCAGCCGGCCGGTCGTCGGGTCGAAGCCACCCGGCGTACCGATCGAGACCCGGTGCAGCCGTTCCCGGCTCAGCCCGGCCTCGCCGGCCGCACCGTCGATCGCCTTGAGCACCCGGTCGACCGTGCCCTTGGCGCTGCGGCCCGGGGTGCCCAGCTCGTAGCTGCCCACCACGTTGCCGGTCAGGTCGGCGACCGCGGCCCGGATCCGCGTTGGCGTGACGTCCAGCCCCGCGACGTACGCGATCTCGCCGTTGATCTCGTACAGCTGCGCGTTCGGTCCCGGGCGCCCGGCGGTGGTCCCGCTCGGGCGCACCAGCCCGGCCGCCTCCAGGCGGGCGAGCAGCTGCGACGCGGTCGGTTTGGACAGCCCGGTCAGGTTGCCCAGCGTGGTGCGGGAGAGCGGGCCCTGGCTGAGCAACAGGTCCAGGGCGGCGCGGTCGTTCATCGCGCGCAGCAGGCGCGGCGTTCCGGGTGTCGTTGCCATGAGCCAACCCTGCCTCCCTTCGCCGCCCGCGGGTACTCGCCGCGCTGAACTTCCCAACTGTTAGGAAAGTTTCCTATTAACGCGAGACCGTACGGCGGAGCGGCGCCGCTGTCAATCGCGGCGCTGGAAAGTCAGGGTGTGGCGGTTACCTCGGCTGTGCCTGTTCGGCGAGGAGGGCGAACGACACCAGCCAGTGCGTCGACATGAAGTCCCCGTCCGTCACAGTCGGCAGCACTGCGTCCACCTGATGATCAGCTCCGGCCCGTAGTACGTCGGCTACCTCCGGCACGGCAGCAGCGATCGTCCGCAACTGCCAGGCCCGGGACAACGCCAGTCCGCCCAGATGCGCCAACTGCCCGTCCCCGGTGTTGTCCGTCACCGGCACCTCCAGCAGGTGCTGGTGCGCGTCGGCTCCAAGTCCTGGCAGGAACGCCGACAACCAGCTCCGGAACTCCGCATCCGGCAGCACCCGCCGCATCAGCTCGGCCTCTGACAGCGCAGGCGACAAGAAGTCGGTCCCTGACGGCTCAAAGCGCGTGTCGTACGCCGTGTCCTCGCCGTACCACTCCAACGCCCGCGCCCGCACGGCCTCCACCACATCCGCCCGGCCCAGCTCGCCGTACGCCTCATGAAGCAGCGCAAGCGCAAAGGTTGAGTTGAGATGTACGCCGTGGCGCACCGGGTACGCCTGTTTCGGCAGCCACGCGAGTACTAGGTCCGCGATCACCTCACCCAACGGAGCAAGGGCGTCGCCCCAGCGGGTGTCACGCGCCGCAGCAACCAGCATGGCTGCCCACGCCCAGCCGTACGGACGCTCGTACGACGGACGCTCCCGTAAGTACGCAGCTTCGACTGCAATGGCCTCCGGCGTCAGCCGCGTGTCCAGCAGCTCTGCCGGGCGTTGGCCGACCTCGTCCGGTGCGAGCGTCAGCAGCCGGACCAGGGACCACTGCATGTGCGCGCTGGAGTGCCAGTCGTACGACCCGTGGAACGCCGGGTGCAGCCGGTCCGGCGTCACGTCCACGTCGTCGGGACCGGCGGACGCGTGCTGTGTGGCGTACGGGTAGGTGGTGTCGAGTACCTCGCAGGCGATGTTGGCCCAGGCAGCGGCGTACTTCATCGGACTCCTAGAAGGCGAAGACGTACATCAGGACGATGTTGCAGGCCAGCAAGGGGATCGCGGTCGGGATCTGCGCCTTGATCGGGCCGTACTGGTCCTTCATCTCCAGCAGCGCCGCCGGGACCAGGTTGAAGTTGGCGGCCATCGGCGTGCACAGTGTGCCGCAGAAGCCGGCCAGCATCCCGATCGCGAACACGACTGCCGGAGTGCCGTGGAACTGCTGCACCAGCAGCGGCCAGCCGACCGCGGCCGTCATCACCGGGAACGCCGCGAACGCGTTGCCCATGATGATCGTGAAGAGCGCCATGCCGATGCAGTACAGCGCGACCGCGGCGATCAGCGAGCCCTTGGGGATCAGGTGGTTGGTGACGTTCCCGACCGCCTTGCCGACGCCGGACGCGGTGAACAGCAGCCCGAGCGTGGCCAGCATCTGCGGCAGGATCGCGGCCCAGCCGATGTGCTCGAGCAACCGCCGGCCCTCGTGCAGCGGGACAGCAGGAGACTTCGGCCGGAACAGCACCATGCCGACGATCAGCGCGAGGATCGATGCGACCCCGAGCCCGATGATCGTCGCCGAACCGGTCTCCAGCAGCAGCTTGCCGTTGCCTAGTTTCACCTTGGCCAGCCAGGCGCCGAAGATCGCCGCGACGACCGGGATCACCAGCGCGGGCAGGAAGAGCTTGTTGCCGAACTTGTTCGCGAAGTGCTCCCGCTCGGCCGGTGTCGTCGTCCGTTCCTGACCCCGCGCCGGGAAGCCGAGGCCGGCCAGCGCCGCGATCGCGATCACCGCGAGGCCGAGCACCCAGGCCGGAGCCTGCTTGTGGACGACGAACGTGCCGTAGCCGAACGAGACGCCGAGGAGACCCCAGAACGCCGCGCTGCCGAGCCGTTTCGGGTTGCCGCGGTCGTTGCCGACCTGCAGCGCGATCAGCACGAACAGGATCCCGCACAGCCAGTAGAACCACTCGACCTTGATCATCGTGCGGCCTCCTGGGCGTCCGCCTCGGCCTCGGCGGCGAGCTTGTCGAGTTGCCGGTCGAACAGCCACAACCGGGTGCCGTGGATGAGCAGCGCGCAGATCGCGGTCGGGATCGCCCAGACCGCGATGTCGATCGCCTCGAGTTTCAGGCCGTACGTCGTGTCGACGAAGCCGGTGATCAGCAGGATCGAGCCGACCGCGACGAAGATGTCCTCACCGAAGAAGACCCCGACCGTGTCGGAACTGGCCGCGAAGCCCTTGATCTTCTCCTGCATCTTCTCCGGCAGTTTGCCGTACTTGCGCTCGGCGGCGCCGGCGGCCATCGGATGGATCAGCGGCCGCACGGCCTGCGCGTACCCGCCGATGCTGGTCAGGCCGACCGCGGCGGTGCCCTGCCGGATCACCATGTACAGCGCGAGCAGCCGGCCCGTGGTCAGGACCTTGAGTTTGCTGATCAGCTTGCGGGCCTGATGCTGCAGGCCGTAGCGCTCGATCAGCCCGATGACGGGCAGCGTGACGATGAAGACGGTGACGGACCGGCTACCGGCGAAGCCGTTGCCGAACGCGTCCAGGATCTTGACCGGAGACAGGCCGCCGATCAGGCCGGCCACGATCCCGGCCGCGGTGACGACCAGCATCGAGTTGATCCGGAGCGCGAACCCGACGACCACCACCGCGATGGCGAGCAGAACCCACATGGTTCCTCCCGGGGGGACAGGGCGATTCCGCTCACCATAGGAGATTGTTGAACGATCCTGCAATGGATCATTCGAACAAATTCTCCACCGGCTCCACCGGGACGACGCCCTCGGCCTTGGCCGCGAGGTCCGGATCGACCGTGATCAGCGCGTCCGCCTGCAGCCGCGTGACCGCGAGGTACTCCGCGTCCCGGAGCGTGTCCCAGTCTTGGTCGCGGGCGATCTTCCACGCCGTCCAGCGGGACACCCGGTCACCGAGCGCGCGGATCTTCACCTCGGTCATCCGGGTGTGCAGCTGCCGCGCGTCCTTCTCGGTCCGGGTACCGAGGCGTACGTCGCGGAGCAGCTGCTCGAGCGCTTCCGAGCGGATGGCCGCCGGCGCGACCAGCTGATGGTGTGCTGCGACGGACAACTCACCGTCGACGAGGTGCAACAGGGTGGGTGCATCGATCACGTAGCGCGTCATGCACCTCAGACTGCCCTAGGGAAGGCGCCAGTCCACCGGAGCGGCGCCCTGCTCGGCCAGGAGTGCGTTGACACGGCTGAACGGACGGGAGCCGAAGAACCCGCGGTCCGCGGACATCGGGCTCGGGTGCGCGCTCTCGACGTACGGCGTACTGCCCAGCATCGGCTTGAGGGTCTGCGCGTCACGGCCCCAGAGGATCGCGACCAGCGGGCCGCCGCGGTTCACCAACGCGTGGATCGCCTGCTCGGTGACAGACTCCCAGCCCTTGCCGCGATGCGCACCGGACTTCCCGGGCTGCACAGTGAGCACTCTGTTGAGCATCAGCACGCCCTGGTCGGCCCACGGCGTCAGGTCACCGTTCGACGGGGCAGCCACGCCCACGTCCGCCATCAGCTCACGGTAGATGTTCTGCAGGCTGCGCGGGATCGGCCGTACGTCGGGAGCGACCGAGAAGCTCAGCCCTACCGGGTGGCCCGGCGTAGGGTACGGGTCCTGGCCGACCACGAGCACCTTGACCTCGGCCAGTGGACGGTGGAAGGCCCGCAGTACGTTCTCGCCGGCCGGTAGGTACGCGCGGCCCGCAGTGATCTCCGCGCGCAGGAACTCGCCCATCTGCGCCACAGTGCCTTCAACCGGAGCCAGTGCCTCGGCCCAGTCCGGCGCCACCAGATCCGCCAACGTCTTAGGACTCACCCGCCACAGTCTCGCAGTACTGCGGTCCGTAGTGCACCCCGGGTTGTCGCCTGCTGTTCGCGTGTCGCTCAAACGCTGGTGTCACTACGGAGGGTACAAAGGTCGCGGCCCCGCAAAGGTATGAGCTTGCGGGGCCCTTGCTATGTCGACAGCCGGCGCAGTGCCGCGGCGTAGCGGGTGGCTGCGTAGCGCTGGGCTGTGCGTGTGACGGGGCCTGCCAGACGCGTGTACCAGGTCGCGGGGCGGCTGTAAGCGCGGATGGCGACGTACACGCCGTCAGGGTCGCGGGTGACGAGGAAGGACTCTTCTCCGGACTCCGGGTGGCCTTCCAGCGTGCCGTAGGCGAAGCCGATGCGGTCCGGTTCGTCGACGGTCCAGACAACGCGGCAGGGGACAGGCAGGCCCAGCCGGCCCCGGAGCCGTTTGCTGATGAGCCCCGGGCCTAGTAGCCCCAATGAGTTGGTCCCGACGCGGGGTGGTGCGTCGGTCGCGGTCATCGGCAGTCCGGCCGCCCGCTGCATCCGCCACGCCAGCAACGCGTCCGCGGCACGCTGGAACACCTCGTCCCCGTCGCCGAGCCGTCCGCGGTACTCGAGCCGGTGGTACCCCTCGGGCGTCTCGTCGTACTGCGTGCACCCCACCTCGTCGTACGTGAACCGCAACCCCGCCAGGTCATCCAGCTTCATCGAACCCCTCCCGTCGCATCGCCAGCACCCCACACAACCCAAACCCCACCGCATTCGCCACCCCATGCGTGGCAACCATCCAGCCGAGTGGCAGGTACGGCGTGTCCACCACATGCCCCAGCGCCCAGGTGACCGCCAGCACCATCGTGACGACCAGCACGGACCCCGAGACGACCAGGAGGACCGCCGTACTGCGTTCTACCCGGCGCGACCGCTTCCAGAGCTCCCAGCCGACCAGCCACATGCCTGTGGTCAGTACAACGGCTCCTGCGAGCTCGACCGCGTCGCCGAGGAAGAAGCCGAGCAGAACGATCACCGTGCCGAGTGGGACGCTCACGGCGGCCAAGCCGTCCGCAGAGAGGTACGCCATCAAGGCTGCTGTGAAGCCGGCGAAGTGGAAGTGAGCGACTGTGAGCGACAAGACCGTCAGGTTGAAGCCGAAGAGTTCGTACGACGACCTCTCGGCGACCAGTGCGAGCGCAGCGATCGACGGTGTGGCCAGAGCGGTGTAGAGCGCGACCTGACGTGCACCGAGCTTCTTGTGCTGCAAGAAGTGCCTTGCGGCCAATGCGATCAGTACCAGCGTGCCAACGCAGTAGATCGACGCCAACGCGATCGACACTGCACCACGCGGCAGCCACAGCGACACCGCGCCCGGAACGGCGAACGCGAACCACCAGCGGGTGCTGGTGGTTCGCGTCGGGAGCAGCGTGAGGCCTAGGGGAACGACGATGAGCATGCCCAGGCTCACCACCGCGTGGACTAGGAGGATCAACTGCTCTTCAGGCCGCTGGTCTTGTCCTGCTTGATCGCGTCGAACAGTGCCTTTGCCTTCGCGGTGTCCCACTTGACCGCGACACCGCGGCCGTGGCCGAGCTGGTAGTTGTCGGTGCTCACCGGCACCGTCAGTGTCACGCCACCACTGCCGGAGATCGCCCGCATTCCGTTCGCGAACCGGACGAAGTCGAGCAGGCTCATGCCCTTGTCCACGGTCAGCGCGTCCACGCCCTTGGTCGCCACGTTGTAGTAGCGGATCGGGTTCAGGAACGTCGACGGCGAGCTGGCCTTCTTCGCGACCGCGCCGACCATCTGCCGCTGCCGCTGGACGCGGCCGAAGTCGTTCTGCCCGTCCGCGTGCCGGGAACGGACGTAGCCGAGCGCGGTCACGCCGTCCAGCTGCTGGCAGCCGGCCGGCAGGTTGATGTGGGCGAGCTTGTCGTCCATTGCCTTCGGCAAGCACATTTGGACGCCGCCGATGCTGTCGATGACCGAGGCGAAGCCGCCGAAGCCGACCTCGACGTAGTGGTCGATGTGCAGGCCGGTGACGTTCTCGATAGTCTGGATCAGCAGCGCCGGACCCTTGTTGAACGCGGCGTTGATCTTCTGCTTGCCGGACACGCCCGGAATGTTCACCGCGCTGTCCCGCGGGATGCTGATCAGCACGGTCGGGCCCGACTTCGGGACGTGCATCAGCATGATCGAGTCGGTCCGCGCCGGGCCGGCGTTGCCGCCGGTGTGCAGCTTCGCGCGCTCGGCGCGGGTGAGGTTCTCCCGGGCGTCCGACCCGACCATCAGGTACGTCGTCCCCGGGGTCGCGGCCGGCCGGTCGCCGGTCGGCATCGCGTCGATCTTGTCGATCCGGCTCCAGGCGTAGAGCGGGACCGCGATCAGCATGAGGACGAACAGCAGGACGATCAGTCCGACGGTCCGGAGGAACCAGTTGCGCCGCTTCTTGGGGCGGCGCGGCGGCGGGTTCGCGGTTCGCGGGTCGAGGCGCTGCGTTTCACTCATAGCCATGACCGTATCGGTGCCCGGCCCTCAAACACGTCACCCCAGTGAATGGTTTTACACGTCGGAAAGTCGATGGCACCTCCTTCAAAGGGAGGAAATCCGGCCCGCGAGCGAACCGGAGCGCCGGAAGCTGACCGGCGACATGCCCACTCTGGCACTGAACAACCGGCTGAAGTACGCCGGGTCGTCGTACCCGACCCGCCGTGCGACCAAGCTCACCGCCAGGTCCTCCTCTGCCAGCAGAACCTTTGCATAGCTGAGTCTTGTGGCCAGGACGAGTTCATGCGGCGTTGAGCCAGTCGTACGCCGCACCGCATTGCGTAGCTCCTTCACTGTGATTCCCAACGCACTGGCGTATCCCTGGATGCTCATCGGTGTACACGCGAGCTCAGCAAGCCGTGCGGCGACGTCGTCCTGTGGTGGTGCCTGCTGGCTCAGTACGTCGTACAGGGCGCCTGTGAGCTGTACTGCGTTGTGCTGCTTGCTCACGCGCAGCAGTCGGGTGAATGCGCGGTCGACGGCTTGCGGGTCGGTGTACCGGCGTACTGGTCGGTTGAGGTCGAGATGGCCCAGTGCGGTGAGTGCTTCGGTGGCTGGGCCGCTGAAGAGTGCCCAGGCCTGGCGCCAGCGGGTTGCGGGGCGGTAGCCGTGCAGGACGCCTGGAAACAGTGTCAGCAGGGCAGGCGCGCGTACTTCGAGTAGTTGGCGGTCTGGGCCGTGGAGCAGATGGCCGTGTCCTTCCTTGAGCCACACGAGCGCGTGGCAGCCGAGTGCGCGCTCCGGTGCGGCCCGGGACGCGTTCGTCTGCTCGCCAGCACCTAGGCAGAAGAGTCCAAGCTGGCGTTCGGCGGCGCCTGGGGTCAGGTAGATCGACCAATCGTGCACGTCACAAGAGTCCAAGAGGCTGGGCCGGGTGTCCATTCCGTTCGGTGTCGCGGGCGGCTGGAATGGAGGTGTGCTGACGTCTAACGGGTATGTGCTGGATGAGCGGCGGCTGGGTGACCTGGTCGCGGTGCCGGAGGAAGAGCGTGACGATCGGGAGGTGCTGCAGGCGCGGCTGCGGCGGGACGGGTACCTGTACCTGACCGGGCTGTTGGATCCCGCCGTGGTGTGGGCGTTCCGCGAGTACTACTTCGGGCTGACGGGTGCTGCCGCGGACAGGGCGGCGTACCGGAAGGTGCTGTTCGAGGAGATCGTGCCGGGTCCGGAGTACGCGGCGTTCTGTACGCAGCCGGCGTTGAAGGACTGGTTCGCGTGGTTCCTCGACGGGGATCCGTTCCTGCACCGGCGAAAGATCATCCGGCAGACGGCGCCAGGTGAGAACGGCATCGGTACGGCGACCCAGGCGCACTACGACCTCGTCTACCTGCGGGAGGGGAGTGACCAGGTGCTGTCGGCGTGGATCCCGCTGGGCGACTGCCCGGTCAGCCGCGGCGGCCTGACGTACCTGGCGGGCAGCCACCACCGCGTACTCGCCGACGAGGCGGCCGGCCGGCTCAAACGCCCGGCCGCGTCGATGACGGCGGACCTGCCCGCTTTGGCAACGGAGTACGACGCGGACTGGCTGGTCGCGAACTATCGGGCCGGGGATGTCGTCGTACACACCGCACACACGATCCATGCGGCGCTCGACAATGTGTCCGACGGCATGCGGCTGTCCACCGACATCCGGTACCAGCGTGCCGACGACGCCGTCGACGCCCGCTGGCAGCAGCACTGGCACGACCGCGACGGCCTCTGACGGAGCCCTTCTCGCTAACGACAATCATTTCAGTTAAGGTGGGCGCGGACGTGCGAACCGAATCTGAGGAGAGTCGTGAACCGGAACGAACTGATCAGCGGCGTGGCGGTGAAGGCGGGCATCCCGCGGAACCAGGCCGAGAAGGTCCTCGACGCGCTGGGCGACGTGGTCACCGAGGCTGTGCAGCGCGGTGAGAAGGTGTCGCTGACCGGCCTGCTGAGCATCGAGCGGGTCCTGCGCGCGCCGCGCACCGGCCGGAACCCGCAGACCGGCGAGCCGCTGGACATCCCGGCCGGGTACTCGGTGCGACTGTCCTGCGGGAGCCGGCTGAAGGCGGCGGCGCGCGCCGGGCGCTGAGCTTTTCCACAGCGTGGCAATACCCGGTCCCTGGCCCGCGGCGAAACAGGTATGTTCGCTGGCAGCAACTCCACTCGTGACAAGGGGCCAGGGATGACAGCAGGAATCGACGGGTCGGCCGCGGCGCGACCGCAGGACGATCTGTACCGGTTCGTCAACGGGGCGTGGCTGGCGGAGCACGAGATCCCGGCGGACAAGGCGATCCACGGCGCGTTCCACGCGCTCTGGGACACCGCCGAGCAGGACGTCCGCGCGATCGTCGAGAAGACCGTCGCGGCCGGGCACCCGGAGGGCAGCGAGCCGCGCAAGATCGCCGACCTCTACAGCAGCTTCATGGACACCGAGACGATCGAGCGGCTGGGCGCCGGCCCGATCGCCGGCCAGCTCGCGCTGGTGCAGGGCGTCACCGACGTCGCCGGGCTGGTCTCGGTGCTCGGGCAGCTCGAGCTGGAGGGCGTGCCGGGGGTCTTCCACTACTGGGTGGACGCCGACGCGAAGCAGTCCGACCGGAACATCGTGCACCTGACCCAGGGCGGCCTCAGCCTGCCCGACGAGTCGTACTACCGCGAGGACGCCTTCGCCGAGATCCGCACGGCGTACGTCGCGCACGTGGCGAAGCTGCTCGAGCTGGCCGGGCTGCCGGACCCGAGCGGCGCGGCGGAGCGGATCCTCGAGCTCGAGACCCGGATCGCCGGCGCGCACTGGGACCGGGTGAAGGAGCGGGACGTCCAGCTCACCTACAACAAGCTCGACCGGGCCGGGCTGGACGCGCTCACGCCGGGCTTCGACTGGGCGACCTGGCTGACCGGTGCCGGCGTACCGGAGGGTGCGTTCGCCGAGGTCGTGGTGCGCGAGCCGGACTTCCTGACCGCCGCGGCCGGTGCGCTGCGGGAGGTCGACGTCGACCGGTGGAAGGAGTGGCTGAGCTGGCGGGTCGTGCACACCGCGGCGCCGCTGCTGAGCCAGGCGTTCGTCGACGAGAACTTCGCCTTCTACGGCAAGACGCTGACCGGTGCGCCGGAGCTGCGGGAGCGCTGGAAGCGCGGCGTCGGCGCGGTCGAGCAGGCGATGGGCGAGGCGCTCGGCAAGCTGTACGTCGCGGAGCACTTCCCGCCGGACGCGAAGGCCCGGATGGTCGAGCTCGTGCAGAACCTGGTCGCCGCCTACCGGCAGCGGATCGAGGCGCTGGACTGGATGGGCCCGGACACCCGGCAGCGGGCGCTGGAGAAGCTCGGCACCTTCGTGCCGAAGATCGGGTACCCGGACGAGTGGAAGGACTACTCGGCGCTCGCGGTCGACCCGGCCGACCTGTTCGGCAACGTCCGCCGCTCGGTCGCGGTGGAGACCCAGCGCGACCTGGACAAGCTCGGCAAGCCGGTCGACCGGAACGAGTGGCGGATGACGCCGCAGACCGTGAACGCGTACTACAACCCGCGGATGAACGAGATCGTCTTCCCGGCCGGCATCCTGCAGCCGCCGTTCTTCGGGCTGGACGCCGACGACGCCACGAACTACGGCGCGATCGGCGCGGTGATCGGCCACGAGATCGGCCACGGCTTCGACGACCAGGGCTCGCGCTACGACGCCGACGGCAACCTGAACGACTGGTGGACCGACGAGGACCGCGCCGCCTTCGAACAGCGCACCGACAAGCTCGTCGCGCAGTACGACGCCCTCGAGCCGGCCGAGACCCCCGGCCAGAAGGTCAACGGCAAACTCACCCTCGGCGAGAACATCGGCGACCTGGGCGGCCTGTCGATCGCGTACGTCGCCTACCAGCTGTCCCTCGACGGCACCGAGCCGGACGAGGAGATCCAGGCCGGCGCCGAACGCTTCTTCGCCGCCTGGGCCCACGCCTGGGCCACCAAGACCCGCCCCGAGGAAGCCGCCCGCCGCCTGACCATCGACCCACACTCCCCGCCGGAGTTCCGCTGCAACGCGGTGGTCAAGAACATCGACGTCTTCCACACCACCTACAAAACCACCGAAACCGACGCCATGTGGCTGGCACCGGACGACCGCGTCCGCATCTGGTGATCAGCACGTCAGCGCTGTGCGGCTGAAGGTATTGGCCCGGTCGTAGGTGGACTTGAGGTCGCGTAGCCGGGAGAGCTTTTCGGGGCTGTAGGCGCGGTGGATGGCGGTTGGGCAGTTGTCGGCGATGGTGTTGACGTAGCTGCCGCTGGTGTAGGGCTCCAGGGCGGCGGCGTAGGTGCGGGCCGCGGTGATGCGGTCCGTGTCCTCGGTGGGGTCGGTCCAGTCGTCGCCGGTGGTGAACTCCAGCAGGGCGTCGCGGTGGCTGTACGCCGTTGCGTCGTCCGGTACGTCGGTGATCGCGCCGCCGTTCAGCGTCAGCCGTGCTCCGGGCAGGTCCCGGGACAGGAACGCGTCGATGGCGGCGTCCGGCAAGGAGCGCAGGTAGTGGCCCTTGCAGTACCTGCGCAGCGCGTGCCGTTCGACGTCGTCGGACTGGGTCTGCAGGTCGAGGTAGCTGACCTCGCGGACCCGTTGGGCGATCGGCCGGCCGATCGCCTGGTACGACGGCAGCAGTCGGCGCCCTTCCTCGGCGTCGCCCACCCACACGTACCCGATGCTCGCGATCGGCCGGCCAGCGCGGCGTCCTACCCGAGCTACGGGTGTGGCCGCGCGCGGGGCTTCCGCGAGGAGGTCCCGCCAGCCGTATAGCGCCGTACCGCCGTCGGCCAGGTCGTAGTACAGGTCCACGGTCAACGCCTGCGTGCCCACCGGATGCAGGCGGAACTCGAACTCGGTCACCACCCCGAAGCTCCCGCCGCCACCGCGCAGTCCCCAGAACAGGTCCGGGTACGACGTCTCGCTGACCCGCAGTACGGCGCCGTCCGCGGTGACCAGCTGGTACGACGCGACGTTGTCGCAGGTCAACCCGTACGCACGGGCCAGCCACCCGACGCCGCCGCCCAAGGTGAGCCCGCCGACGCCGGTGTGCGAGACATTGCCGGCCGTCGTCGCCAGGCCGTACCGCTGGGCGGCCACGTCGAGGGCACCCAGCAACGCCCCACCGCCGACCCGTGCTCGACGGCTGACCGGGTCGACCTGGACCGTGTTCATGGCGGACAGATCCAGCAACAGACCGCCCTCCACCACGGGGAGCCCGAGGAAGCTGTGCCCGCCGCCGCGGACGCCGAGCTCCAGCCCGGCGTCCTGCCCGTAGCGGAGCGCCGCCACCACGTCCGCCGTACTCGCACAGCGCGCGATCAGCGCCGGGTGGCGGTCCACCATCGCGTTCCACACCGCCCGGCCGGAGTCGTAGCCCGCGTCCCCCGGCCGGGTCAGGCGACCTTCGAACGCCGCGATCGTCATCGCCGGACCGCCGCGCGTACCAAGGCCAGGACCGACGTACGCCGGAACCAGGCGATCCCGGCCGCGACCAGCAGATACCCGAGCGGGATCGCGGGGGACGCGCCCAGCACGAGGATGTTCGTCAGCGTCGCTCCGACCAGCAGCAGCGACAGGCCGAGCGCGGCGAGACCGCACAGCCGCGGTACGAGCAGGCCGATCGTGCCGGCCAACTCCAGGACGCCGACCACGTACCGCAACCACTGACCGACGCCCACCGCGTCGAAGATGTCCACCATCACCTGGTCACCCGACAGCTTCGGCAGCGCCGCCATCGCGATCATCGCCGCCAGCACCACCTGCACCACCCACAGCGCCACGCTTCCCGTCCGGGCCTTGCGCGCCGTCGTCATCGTCGAACTCATCACTACCTCCAAGGGGCTGTTCCGGTACGACGACTCTCGGTCCGGCGGGCCACGGACCACATCCGTGCCGACCACGGATCCACCACGGAAACCCCACCGATCGGTCATGATGGGGCGCGTGAACGAGGTGTCCGCACGCGAGGCCGAGGTACTGGCGGCGCTGGCCGCCCATCGGTCGAACGCGCAGATCGCCCACGCACTGCACATCTCGGTACGCACGGTCGAGAGCCACGTGTCGTCCCTTCTCCGCAAGTACGGCGCCACCGACCGTCGCGAGCTCGCCGATCTGGCAGGGACTCAACATGCTGGGGTGAATGGGCTGCCGGCCGGTCGAACGACGTTTGTCGGGCGGGCCGCAGAGGCGGCGGCGTTGCGGGAAGCGCTGGGGCGGGCCCGGCTGGTGACGCTGTTGGGGCCTGGTGGGATGGGGAAGACGCGGCTCGCCGCTGTGGTGGCGGCTGAGGCGGCCGGCGTTGGGGCGTTTGTAGATCTGGTGCCGGTGCGGGACGGGCTTGTGAGCCGGGCTGTGGCTACAGCGTTGGGGTTGGCTGAGCGTCCGCACCAGAGCCTGGAGCAGGTTCTTGTGGAGCAGTTGCAGCAGGGGCGTTCGTTACTGGTGCTGGACAACTGTGAGCACCTGGTTGACGAGGTGGCCGAGCTGGCGGAGCAGTTGCTGCGGACGTGTCCCGAGCTGACGATTCTTGCGACCAGCCGGGAGCGCCTCGCCGTACCGGCCGAGACGACTGTGCTGCTGCCACCACTGGACGCGGCGACCGAGTTGTTCGTGCAACGGGCGCGGGCGGTCGACCCGGAGTTCGCTGCGTCGGACGAGGAACTGGCGGAGGTCTGTGCGCGGTTGGACGGTATGCCGCTCGCCATCGAGCTGGCCGCGGCGCGGATCGGGTCGCTCGGCGCCGACGGGTTGCGGGCGGCGCTCGACGACCGGCTGCGGCTGCTCGCGGGTGGCCGTGGGATGGATGCCCGGCACCGGTCGCTGGCGGCTGTCATCGGGTGGAGCCACGAGTTGCTGGACGAGGCGGAGCGGCTGCTGTTCCGGCGGTTGGCGATCTACGTCGGCGGGTTCGATCTGGACGCAGCCAGTGCGACCAGTCCGGAGTTGGGTCGGGGTGAGGTCGCCGATCTGCTGGGGCGCCTGACCGACAAGAGTCTCGCCGTACGCCGGGGTTCGCGCTGGCGGCTGCTGGAGACGATCCGGGAGTTCGCCCGCGAGCAGCTGACCGCTGACGAGCTGGCCATCGCCCAGGACCGCTGCCTGCACTGGGCCGCCGATACCGCCACCGGTCTCGAAAGCCGGCTGGATTCGCCTGGCTGGCAACAGCCGTACGACGAGGTCGCCGCCGATCTCCGGGCCGCCCTCGCGGCAACCGCGGCCGAGCCGGATCAGACTGCGCATCGGTTGGCGCGGGCGCTGGGGCATCTCGGGTTCGCGCGGCGGCAGTTCCGGGAGTCGATCGGGGACTACCGGGCGGCCGCCGATCGTGCGGCGGACGGGGTCGCGGCGGCGCTGGACCTGCGGTCGGCGGCGGATGCCACGCTGGCGATCTCGGACGCGGAGACCGGCGTACGGCTGCTGCTCGACGCCGCCGAGCGGGCGGTTGCTGATGGCAACGTTCGGGCGACGGTGCTCGCGCTCGCGGTGATCGCGGTGAACCGGTACCCGACCGGCTCGCTGTACGACGTACCCGCCGAGCGCACCGCATACCTTCTGCAGCAGGCGATCGACTGCGCGGGACCGGGTGACGCGCAGGTGACCGCGCTGCTCGCGACCGCCAAGGCGTGGGAGTACGGCGGCCGGCGCATCGGTGCAGATGCTGAGTTGGCGCAGCAGGCCGTCGAAGCGGCTCGTCGTACGGGCGACCCGGTGCTGATCGCGGGCGCGCTCGACGCGCTGACCGTGGCTGCCGGGAACGCTGGCCGCCTGCGCGACGCCCGCGCGTACGCCGTGGAACGCATGCGCCTGGTCGGCCCGCTGCCACGGCACGAGCCATACGCCGCCGCCGAAATCATCGACGCCTTCCACGTCGCCCCCACCACCGCAACCGCGGTCGGCGACCTCCGCGCATCCGCCGCGGCAGTCGGCGCCCGACAGACAACTGCGCCGGATAGGCGGGTGGACGATGTCGCCCCCACCACCGCGACCGCGGTCGGTGATCTGCGGGCGTCCGCGGCGGCGGTCGGTGCGCCGGAGACAACTGTGTCGGGTGGGCGGGTGGATGATCCGGTGGGGGATCATCCGTATATCTCGTTGCCTCGGTTGATTCGGGTGACTGCGTTGACCGGGCAGTTCGATGCCTGCGTGGCGCAGGCGGAGGCGTTGTGGGAGCGGTGGCAGCGCGCGGGGCGGCCGCCGGTCGAATGGATGTCGTCCGCGTTGTCGGCGGCCGCGATGGTGCACGGGGTGCGGGACGACGGGTTGTTCGAGCTCTGGCAGCGGCGGGCGCTCGAGGTGGCGCGGTGTACGGACCTGGAGGATGCGCCGTGGCTGGCGGCGCCGTACACGTTCGTGCGGGCGCGGGTCGCCGTACAGTTGGGTGACGTCGAGCAGGCGCCGGGCATCGTACGGCGGGCGTTCGGAGACTTCGCTGAACGCTGGTGGGCGCCGTACGCGCGCACCGCCGCGGCTGAACTCGCCGTACTGGCCGCCCTGCCCGAGGCACCCGAGTTGCTCGACGCCACAGCCGGCGACGCCGTCGAGAACACCTGGGCCGCCGCCTGCCGTACCCGAGCCGCCGCACGCTCCAGCCGCGACCTCGACGGCCTGCTCCAAGCCGCCGAGGTCTTCGGCCGCATCGGCGCGCACTTCGAGCGCGTCAGCACCCTCGTCCTGCACCCTGCCCACACCACCGAGGCACAGACCGCACTCGCCGCTCTCGGGGTAGATGGTGGCGGTCGGCAACAAGCGTGAGCCGGTCCGTTGCTAGTTTTGGTCTCGACCTGATTCTGACGGAGGGCTGATGATGGTGGGTGCGCGCAGGCTGATGCTGGCGGTTGCGGTCGTCGCGACGGGGACGTTGGCGGGGTGCTCGGGCGGCGGTTCCGGGGCCGCGGGTTCTCCGGCGGCCCAGACGTCAACCGCTACGAGCGCGAGCTCGCCGGGGTGGACGCCGACGGATCCGGGTGGGCTCCCGAGCGACTCGACGACGCCGACCGCCACGCGACCCACGAAGTCCGCGACCCCGGTGACGGTGAGCACCAGCGGTGTGCCGGACGCGGGGGCGATCAAGAGCGCGATGGCGCAGACCGTAGAGGTCAAGCAGCCGAGCGTGCACTTCGTCCCAAGCACCGTGAAGGCCACCGTCCCGGACGGCGCCGGTGGCAAGCTCACCGCGGTCGTCGGCACCCGTTCGAACGCCGCCGACAGCGGCGGGCAGGTGGTGTTCTTCTTCCACGGCACGAAGTTCGCCGGCTGGGACGGTGACACCGAGACGACCGGCGTGACCAGCCTCGCGGGCGCGGGCCAGGGCGTGTTCACGATCAAGTACACGCACTTCGCCAAGGACGATCCGGCCTGCTGCCCGTCGCTGAAGCCGGTGACGATCCACTGGGCCTGGCAGGACAACGACGGCTTCGCCCCAAGCGGCGGCACCCGCCCGTACGTCGGCACTCCGGTAGCCATCCGCCTCGAGTCGTAGTTGTTCCTCGACAGCCGGTCCGGCCGGGGCATATCGTCCGGAGATGCGGAGATCGTCGGACTTCACGTCGCGTCTCGCGCGGACCACGGCCGCGGCGGGCGAGATGCCGCCGGTCGAGAGCGATCTGCGGCACGCGATCCTGACCGGCGACCAGCCGCCCGGTACGTCGGTGCCGATCGACGAGGTGGCCGCGTTCTTCGGCGTCAGCGCGATCCCGGTCCGGGAGGCGCTGAAGACCCTGTTCGGGGAAGGCCTGGTCGAGCATCGCCCGCACATCGGGTACCGGGTCGCGAAGCTGACGTTCCTGGAGTTCCGCGAGCTGTACGACGTACGCCAGGCGCTGGAGGCCGCCGCGCTGCGGGCCGCGGCGGTGAACGCGACCGCCGCCGACCACGACCGGATCCGGGGCACCCACGACTCGCTGGCAGCGGCGAGTGCCGCGGGTGATCGCCAGTACGCCGCCGCGACCCGGCGGTTCCACTTCGCGCTGATCGAGCCGTCCGGGATGCACCGGTTGATCCGGATGTACGAGACCGCCTGGAACATCACCGAACCGGCCCGGCCGATGTCCCGGGTCCCGGCGCACGAACGGGCCGAGTTCCGCACCGACCACGAGCGGCTGATCAGCGCGTACGTCGCCCGCGACCTGGAGACGTTGATCGCCGAGTCCGAGCGGCACTACACCCATCTCAAGTCCGCGATCGCGGAGTTCGCCGACGACCCGGAGTGCTTCGCGGACCCGGTCTGACACCGGCTCCTATATTTGGCCGCCATTTCCTATATTTGACCGTTTTACATGGCGATCCCCACTGGGCGTGGCCTAGCTTTCGGTGCACTCGGCCGCGCGATCCCGCGCCGCGGCCAGGCCCCGAGGAGGCCAGCATGGTGACCGAACCCCGTGTGCCCGCGGACATCGTCGACGCGGCCGGCTACCCGTCCCGAGCCGGCGGCGCGCAGCGTGACTACCACCCGCGGCTGACGAACGCGGACCTCGCGCCGCTGGAGAAGCAGACCTGGCGCAGCTACAACATCTTCGCGTTCTGGATGTCCGACGTGCACAGTGTCGGCGGCTACCTGACCGCGGGCAGCCTGTTCGCGCTGGGGCTGACGAGCTGGCAGGTGTTCGTCTGCCTGATCGCCGGCATCTGCATCGTGCAGTTCTTCTGCAACCTGGTCGCCAAGCCGAGCCAGCAGGCGGGCGTTCCGTACCCGGTGATCAGCCGGGTCTCGTTCGGCGTGCTCGGCGCGAACATCCCGGCCATCATCCGCGGCCTGATCGCCGTCGCGTGGTACGGCGTACAGACGTTCCTGGCCGCGGAGTCGCTGAACATCGTGTTCCTGAAGCTCTGGCCGGGCCTCGGCCCGTGGGCGGACTCGCACGTGCACGGGTTCCTCGGCCTGTCGGCGCTCGGGTACGTCAGCTTCGCGATCCTCTGGGTCGCCCAGGCGGCGCTGTTCTGGCGCGGGATGGAGACGATCCGCAGGTTCATCGACCTGGCCGGCCCGGCCGTGTACGTGACGATGCTGCTGCTCTGCGGCTACCTGCTGGTCAAGTCCGGCTTCCACATCGACCTGAACCTGTCCGGGCACAGCCTGTCCGGCTGGGCGACGATCGGCACGATGCTGAGCGCGATCGCGCTGGTGGTCTCGTACTTCTCCGGCCCGATGCTGAACTTCGGCGACTTCGCCCGCTACGGCAACAGCTTCAAGAGTGTCCGCCGTGGCAACTTCTGGGGCCTGCCGGTCAACTTCGTCTTCTTCTCGCTGCTGACCGTCCTCACTGCCGGCGCGACGGTCCCGGTGTACGGCGAGCTGCTGACCGACCCGATCAAGACCGTGGAGCGGATCGACAACACGTTCGCGATCCTGCTCGGCGCGCTGACCTTCGTAACTGCGACCGTCGGCATCAACATCGTCGCGAACTTCATCTCGCCGGCGTTCGACTTCTCGCATGTCAGCCCGCAGAAGATCAGCTGGCGGATGGGCGGCATGATCGCGGCCGTCGGCTCGGTGCTGCTGACGCCGTGGAACTGGTACAACAACGACACCGCGATCCACTACACGCTCGGCATCCTGGGCGCGCTGATCGGCCCGCTGTTCGGCATCCTGATCGCGGACTTCTACCTGATCCGCAAGCAGAAGCTGGTCGTCGACGACATGTTCACCCTGGACAAAGACGGCGCGTACCACTACCGCAAGGGCTACAACCCGGTCGCGATCCAGTCCGTGATCGCCGCCGGCGTCATCTCGGTCGCGTCGGTCCTGGTCCCGCGGTGGATCGGCGAGGCGTTGTGGATCAGCGACTACAGCTGGTTCATCGGCTGCGGCGCGGGCTACGCGCTCTACTCGGTGCTGGCGCGCCGCGCGGGCGTCGCTCAAGGGCAGGCATGATGCGGATCAAGGTCGTCAACCCGAACAGTACGGCGTCGATGACCGCGCTGATCGGCGACTGCGCGCGCGCCGTCGCCGGCCCGGGCGTCACCGTCGAGGCGGTGAACCCGCCGCACGGCCCGGCCTCGATCGAGAGCCACGCCGACGACGCGTACGCCGTACCGGGGCTGCTGCAGGAGATCGTGGACGGAGAGGCCGCCGGGTACGACGGGTACGTGATCGCGTGCTTCGGCGACCCGGGGCTGAAGGCCGCGCGGGAGCTCGCCCGCGGGCCGGTCGTCGGGATCGCGGAGGCGGGCATGCGTACGGCGGCGTACCTGGGCCGTGGGTTCAGCGTCGTCACCACATTGGCGCGGACGGTCGGCCACGCGCACGACCTGACCGAGGAGTACGGCGTCGCGCGGCAGTGCCGGGGGATCCACGCGTGTGAGATCCCCGTCCTGGCGCTGGAGACGGATCCGCACGCGCGGGCGAAGATCCTGCGGGCCTGCGAGGAAGCCCTTGCGCTGGACGGCTCCGACGCGATCGTGCTCGGCTGCGCCGGGATGGCGGACCTGTGCCACGACCTGTCGGCCCAACTCGGCGTCAGCGTGATCGACGGCGTCGCGGCCGCGACCACGACGGTCGAGATGCTGGTGCGGATGCGGCTACGAACAGGCAAGCTCGGCGAGTTCGCGCCGCACCCGCGCTACCAGAATGTCTAGGACGCCATCCAGTTCTGGATGGCTTCGACGGTGCGCGGCATCGCGTCGGAGAGGTTCTCCGGGGTGCCGTCGGTGATCAGGATGTCGTCCTCGATCCGGATGCCGATGCCGCGCAGGTCCTCCGGGACGGTCAGGTCGTCGGCCTGGAAGTACAGGCCGGGCTCGACGGTGAGCACGTACCCCGGCTGCACCGTCCCCTGCCGGTACGTCTCGTTGCGGGCCGACGCACAGTCGTGGACGTCGAGGCCGAGCATGTGGCTGACGCCGTGCAAGGTGTAGCGCTGGTACAGGCGGCTCTGCGGGTCGAGCGCCTCTTCCGCCGGCACCGGCAGGAGCTCCATCGCGTCGAGGCCGCGGACGACGACCTCCATCGCCGCCTCGTGCCCGGCGCGGAACGCGGCACCCGGCGTGAGCGCGGCGATGCCGGCGTTCTGCGCGTCCAGGACCAGCTGGTACAGGTCGCGCTGGCGCGGCGTGAACTCGCCGTTCACCGGCAGCGTGCGGGTGATGTCGGCGGTGTACAGCTGCCGGTTCTCCACACCCATGTCGAGCAGCATCAGCGTGCCGTCGTTCACCGGGCCGTCGTTCTCGATCCAGTGCAGCGTGGTCGCGTGCGGGCCGGCCGCGGCGATCGACGTGTAGCCGACGTCGTTGCCCTCGGCACGGGCGCGCCGCCAGAACGTGCCCTCGATCCAGCGTTCGCCGTACTGCCGGACCTTGTCCATCTCCGCGAGTACGTCGGAGAACCCGCGGTGCGTGATCGCGACCGCGTCCCGGAGCTGCTCGAGCTCGTACGCGTCCTTCACCAGCCGCAGCTCGGACAGCGTCGCGGCCAGCGCGTTGTCCTTCAGATCGTCGGTGTGCGCGCCGCTGAGCAGCGTGGCGATCGACTCGTCCTCGTCGCGCCGGACCCGGGTCGGTACGTCGCCCTTCAGCGCGTCGGCCAGCCGGTCGACGTGCCGGGTCTCGATCCCGAACTCCTTCGCGGTCTCGGTCAGCGACGGACGCCGGCCGGCCCACAGCTCGCCGTACATCCGGTCGCGCCAGAACTCCTCGCCCTGGGCGCGGTCGGCGCGCGGGCGGAAGTACAGCACCGAGTCGTGGCCGGAGGTGCCGTTCGGCTCCAGCACCAGGACCGCGTCGGAGGTCTGGTTGCCGGTCAGCCACACGTAGTCGGTGTGCGGCCGGAAGACGTAGTCGGTGTCGTTCGAACGGACCTTGTAAGTACCGGCCGGGATCACCAGCCGCTCGCCCGGGAACGCCTGCGACAACGCGTCCCGGCGCTTCGCCGCCCACACGCCGACGTCGCTCAGTGACAGATCGTGCCGCTCGGAGTCGGCCCACCCCGAGTTCATGAACGCCCGCAGCTTCGGGCTCGGCTCGTTGTCGTGCGACGCCGTCTTGGGTGCGGTGTTCTCGGCAGCGTTCTCGGTCATCGGTGACCAGTCCTCATCTCTGCGCTACGGGTGCAGTTGGTCCCCGCGCAGCGTGCTGCTGTCCGGCAGTGCCTCCGCGGGGTCGGAGCCGATGCGGGTGATCGCATTGTGCTCGTCCACGAAGACTACGCTCGGCGCGAAGACCTTGGCCTCGGCGGTGTCGAACATCCCGTAGGCGATCAGGATCACCAGGTCGCCCGGGTGGATCAGGTGCGCCGCGGCGCCGTTGATGCCGACAATCCCGGACCCGCGCGGCCCCTCGATCAGGTACGTCGACAGCCGGTTGCCGTTGGTGATGTCGACGATGTCGACCTTCTCGCCCGGCAGCAGGTCGGCCGCGTCCATCAGTTCCGCGTCCAGCGTGCACGACCCGACGTAGTCCAGGTCCGCCTGCGTCACGGTCGCCCGGTGCACCTTCGACTTCATCATCTCGCGCCACATGAGCCGAAATGATCCGGCGTACCGACGCTGTTGTCAGTGGTCGCAGTCACGTCGGCAACTTTCCGTGCCTTCGCGGTGTCTCGACCGGTGCGCTGCCGACGGGGGAGCGTCCTACGGAGGGAACGAGAGATGAAGCGGTACGGCGTGATGGCAGGGGTGGCGGCGCTGGCGGCGACGGGGGCTGTGCTGCTGGGGACGGCACAGCCGAGCAGCGCGGCCGAGACCCGGCAGCCGGTCCAGTTGACGGCCGCCCAGAGCAGTACGTCGGTGACGTTCGTGAAGCGGTACTTCGAGCGCAAGTACCCGCACGGATACCTGTCGAACGCCGTACTGCCGAAGACCTGGCGCGAGGTGCACGTCGCCGCGCACGAGACCCGCTTCGACGACACCGCGAACAGCCGGATGATCCGGTTCGACACCTGGTGGGGCCCGCAGACGCCGCAGAGCGCGCTGAAGCAGAAGATCGCCGCGCTGAAGGGCACCCGCGGGCTGCACATCGTGGGTACGTCGACCGTCGGCATGCCGTCCACCGCCGGGCAGGGCCGGCTCACCGTCAGCACGATCGTCTACACGTACAAGAGCGGCAGCGCGACCCGCTGGGTGGCCACGCGGTACGTCGCTCAGAACGGGCGGACCCTGACCGACGCCGAGCTCACCGTCGCGGGCCGTCCCGCCGACAGCAAGACGCTCGGTCTCGTGCTGAACAAGGCGACTCAGACGCTCGTCATCACCCCCTGATCCTGCAGTACTAGATCGCCGACGCCTGCACAGCCAGCTCTCGGAGTACGTCGTACCGTGCGCGGAGTTCGCCGACCCGTGCGACGTCCTCCGCAACGGGTGTCAGGTGCTCGCCGCCCGGTTCGGGGGACAGGCCGAGGGCGACGGCGGCGGCGCCGCGGGCGCCGACTTCGGGTTCGGCACAGACTGTGGTGGGGCGGGCGAAGGTTGCGGTGAGGCAGCGGCGCCACCACTCGGAGGCGTCGATGCCGCCGCCGCCGAGGACCACGTCGAGTGGGCGGTCGAAGAGCGCGTCGAGTTGGCGGAGGCCGCGGTCGATCTCCAGCGACGCACCCTGCAGCGCGGCTGCCAGCAGGTCGGCGGAGCTGTCGTCGAACGACAGCCCGAAGTACACCCCGGAGCCGCCCGGTACGTTCGCGGGCGGGCGGGTACCGGCCATGAACGGGATCGCGATCGCGTGCGTCCCGCCGATCTCCACGCCGAGCGGTTCGTCGGATTCCAGTCGCAGTACGCCGGTCAGCCACGCGTGCAGGTTTCCGGCCGCGGAGAACGCCATACCGGTCACGGCGCGCTTGTCGTCGACCCGGTAGCGCCACAGCTCCCACGGCAGTTCCGGCGCGTTCTCGATCGGGTGCACGACCCGTACGGCGGCCGACGTACCGACCGTCACGGCGGCTGTTCCCGCGTCGTACCCGCCGGTCCCGACGTTGGACGCGGCGCCGTCGCCGGTCGGCGGATGCACGGGTACGCCGACGAGCCCGGGCCAGCGGCGCTCGTACTCCTTGGACAACCGCCCGGTCCAGCCGGTCGGAACGATCGTCGGCAGCTTGTCCGCGGTCACGCCCGCGACCGCCAGCGCCTCCTCGTCGTACGCGCCGGTCGCCAGGTCCAGCGTCCCGGTCCCGGACGCGACCGACACCGACGTGACCCGCTCGCCGGTCAGCCGTTCGAGGACCAGATCGGGCAGGCCGGCGAAGGCGGCGGGGGAGTCGGAGGCCAGCAGCCACGGGATCCGGCGCGTCCAGTACAGCCGGTGCAGCCAGGTCCCGGTCCGGGCGTGGAACGCCTGCTCGTCGAACGACGTCCCGAGGTCGAGGTCCACCGAGCGCGTGTCGGCCCAGGTGATCACCGGGGTACGCGCCGCGCCTTTGTTGTCGAGAGCAACGATCGAGTGCCACTGCGTGGACAGCACCAGCGAACCGATGCCGTCCAGGTGCCCGTTCTGCTGGAGCTCGTCCAGGCAGCCGAGCAGCCCCTCGACGTACTCGTGCAGGTCGAGCGTCGCGGAGCCGTCGTGCCCGTACGCCGGGGAGATCTTGTGCCGGGCCAGTGCACCCGGAATCGGGGACGCGTCGGACTCGTCCAGCACGAGCGCCCGCGCGGACGACGTCCCCAGGTCGAGCGCGAGGATCCGGTGGTCAGTCTTCGTCATGCAGAGCCTTCAGGAAGTTCTGGGCCCAGACGTTCACGTCATGCGCCGCGAGGTGCTTGCGCATGGCCTTCATCCGGCGGCCGAGCTGTCGTTCGTCGGTGTTCATCGCGTCGACGATGGTGTCCTTCATCCCGTTGATGTCGTGCGGGTTCACCAGGAAAGCTTGCCGGAACTCGTCCGCCGCGCCCGCGAACTCGCTCAGCACGAGCGCACCGGTGTCGTCGTACCGGGTGGATACGTATTCCTTCGCGACCAGGTTCATGCCGTCCCGCAGCGGGGTCACCACGGCGACGTCGGCGGCCCGGAGCAGCGCGGCCATCTCGGTCCGCGAGTAGGTCGTGTGCAGGTAGTTGATCGCCGGCGTACCGATCCGGCCGTGCTCGCCGTTGATCCGGCCGACCAGCAGCTCGATCTCGTCGCGCAGCACCCGGTACTGCTCGACCCGCTCCCGGGACGGCGTCGCGACCTGGATGAAGACCGCGTCGTCGACCGAGACGCGCTTCTCGTCGAGCAGCTCGCCGAACGCCCGCAGCCGCTGCCGGATGCCCTTGGTGTAGTCGAGCCGGTCGACACCGAGCAGGATGTGCTCCGGGTTGCCGACCTCCTGGCGCATCTCGGCGGCCCGGGCGGTGGTCTCCGGCTGCCGCGCCAGGCTCTCCAGTTCGTTCACGTCGATCGAGATCGGGAACGCCTTGGCGCGCACGATCCGGTCGTCCGGCAGGTGGATCCGGTCGCCGCGAGTGCGCAGGCCCATCCGGTTCCGGGCCAGCCGGGCGAAGTTCGACGCCGCACCGGGGCGCTGGAACCCGACCAGGTCGGCGCCCATCAACCCGTCCAGGATCTGCCGCCGCCACGGCATCTGCGCGAACAGCTCGGTCGGCGGGAACGGGATGTGCAGGAAGAACCCGATCCGTACGTCGGGCCGCAGCCGCCGGAGCATCGCCGGGACGAGCTGCAGCTGGTAGTCGTGCACCCAGACGTCGGCGTTGTCGTCGGCGGCCTCCGCGGCGGCCTCCGCGAACCGGCGGTTCACCGCGACGTACGACTCCCACCACTCGCGGTGGAACTCCGGCGCCACGATCACGTCGTGGTACAGCGGCCAGAGCGTGGCGTTGGAGAAGCCCTCGTAGTACAGCTGGACGTCCTCGGCGCTCAGCATCACCGGGACCAGGTGCATGCCGTCGTTGTCGAACGGGTCGAGCTTCTCGTCGGCACTGCCGGTCCAGCCGATCCAGGCGCCGTGGTGGTTCTGCATCACTGGTGCCAGCGCGGTCACCAGCCCGCCGGGGCTGCGGCGCCACGCCGTACTGCCGTCGGGCATCTCGATCCGGTCGACCGGCAGCCGGTTGGCCACCACTACGAAGGAACTCCTACCGTTCGGCACTGTAGACATGGTCAGCGTCATCCACTCAGGTCGTCGTCGTCACCGGGGTAGCGGACCCCGATCTGGCTCCGGGTCTCGTCGAGCAGGTCGAGAATCTCGAGGGTGGCGGCATGGGGCAGGACCGGTACCTCGACCAGTCCGGCGCGCAGCGCTGCGATCACTGCGCTCGCCTCGTAGTGGTACCCACGGCCATGCGTGGGTACGTCGATCCGCTCCGCTCCGGAAGCGGTCGTGCGCACGTAGTACTCGGGGTGGTGGAACCGGTGCGGCAGTTGCAGGTTCCCCTCCGGGCCGCTGATCGCCGCGACCCACGGGTTCTGCGAACGCAGCCCGCAGGTGAGGGCGGCGACCGCACCGGAGTCGTACCGCCAGGCCATCGCGACGTTCAGGTCGACGCCGTCGTCGTTGAGCGAGCCGACTGCCTTCACCTCCGCCGGGCGGCCCAACGCCATGTGCGCGAAGGTCATCGGGTAGATGCCGCCGTCCATCAGCGAGCCTCCCCCGAGCGCCGGGTCGAGCAGGCGAACCGGCAATGAAGCTTTGTGGAACGCGAAGTCCGCGGTGACCTGCTGGGGTTCACCGATCACGCCGCTGTGGAGATCCTTGAAGAGCGCTTGAATCACCGGATCGGTGCGCATCCACATCGCCTCGGCGAACAGCGTGTGGTGCTCGTGGGCGACCGCGACCAGGTCCCGTGCCTGCGCGGCGGTCAGCGTGACCGGCTTCTCGCACAGTACGGCGATGCCGGCGCGCAGGGCGGTCCGGGCGATCGCGTAGTGCTGTGGGTGCGGCGTACCGATGTAGATCACGTCGACCTCGCCGGAGTCGATCAGCCGGCGGTAGTCGTCGTACGCGTGCGGGATGCCGAACTCGGCGGCGAACTTGTCCGCGCTCTGCTGTGAACGGGACGCGACCGCGGTGACGACGGCGTCGTCCGCCAGCAACCTCAGGTCCTGCGTGAACTGGGTCGAAATGTTGCCGGTCGCAACGACTCCCCACCTGACGCGATCTATACCCACTGTCTGAACTCCGGGGTCGGGAACGGTCCGTCTGCTGCGATTCTCGCGGTTTCGAAGGCGTGCGCCAAGCGAATGAGCGTGAACTCACTCCGCGCCGTACCGCTGATCGTCAGTCCGACCGGGAGACCGGACACCAGCCCCGACGGCACCGACAGCAGCGGATAGCCGGCCAGGGCGGCGTGCGACGACGAACTGCCCATCACGTGGTCGCCGTTCACCAGGTCGATGGTCCAGGCCGGTTGGTACGACGGGCTGACCAGGGCGTCGAGCTGGTTGTTGCGGAGCAGGTTGTCGATCCCGTCCCGCCCGGCGCGCAGCGCGGTCAGCCGGGCCGCGACGTACACGGGGGAATCGAGCCCGTCCGTCGCGGCTGCGCGCTCGAACAGCTCCTGCCCGAACCACTGCAGCTCCTGGTCCGCATGCTTCTTGTTGAACGCGATCAGGTCGTCCAGGTCGCGCGGACCGCCCGGGGCGCGCGTGGCGAGGTACGCCGCCAGGTCGCCCTTCAGCTCGTGCGCGAGGATGTGCAACTGGTCCTCGTCGCCGCCCGGCGTCGGCAACGACAGGTGGTCGACCAGCGTCGCTCCGCACCGGCTGAGCAGCTCCAGCGCCCGCTCGGTGACCTGGTCGAGCCCGTTCGAGTACCCCCACAGCGGACCACGCGGTACGCCGATGCGCAGGTCGCCGAGGTCCGTGCCGCGACACGCCTCGGTGTAGTCGAGCCGGCCACCGGCCATCACGGTCAGCAGCGCGGCGGTCTGCTCGACCGTGCGGGTCATCGGCCCGGCGGTGTCCTGCGAGTGCGAGATCGGGACGATGCCCTGCTGCGGGATCAGGCCGACCGTGGGCTTCAGGCCGACCACGCCGTTCAGCGCGGCCGGGCAGACGATCGACCCGCTGGTCTCGGTGCCGAGCGCGTACTCCGCGAGTCCCGCTGCGAGCGCCGCGCCCGAGCCGGACGAGGAGCCGCCGGGCGAGCGGTTCAACGCGTACGGGTTCCGGGTCAGACCGCCGTACGCGCTCCAACCGGACGAGGACGCGGAGCCGCGGAAGTTCGCCCACTCGCTCAGGTTGGTCTTGGCCAGGATCACGCAGCCGGCCTCGCGCAACCGGCGTACCACCGGCGCGTCCTGCGGCGGGGGCGGCTGCCCGGCCAGCGCCAGCGAACCGGCCGTGGTCGGCAGGTCCGCGGTGTCGATGTTGTCCTTGATCAGCACCGGTACGCCGTGCAGCGGGCCGCGGACCCGCCCCTCGTCACGTTCGGTGTCGAGTCGGGCGGCCTCGGTGAGCGCGGCGGGGTTCGGCGTGCAGATGGCGTTGACCGAAGGGTCCACATCCCCGATCCGCCCCTGCAGCTCCGCCACCAGCGCCACGCTGGACTGGGTTGAGCTCACGCTCACGATCCTGCCAGAGTTGAACGGGTCCGGTTGCCTCGTCAGCGACACGCTTCGTGTCGGTCGTCGGTGAATGACATTGCTGTTGTTCAACACGTACAGTGGCTGGCGGACGGACGATCACCGACCGCACAGGAGTCAGCAGCAGATGGACAGCGCCAACGCCAGCTCTCCCGGCCCCGCCGAAGCTGCGCCGCCGGTCGTCGCCGGGATTTCTGAGCGGGACGGCCTGATCCTCGCCTTCGAGCGGCACTGGTGGAAGTACGCCGGTGCCAAGGAGCAGGCGATCCGCGACCAGTTCCAGATGTCCGCGACCCGGTACTACCAGGTCCTGAACGCGCTCATCGACCGGCCCGAGGCCCTCGCGCACGACCCGTTGCTGGTCAAGCGCCTGCGCCGCCTCCGCGCCGCCCGCCAGCGCGCCCGCTCCGCACGCCGCCTGGGCATCGAGGTCTGACCATGTTCCGCCGCCTGAGGGCGTGCCTTACTGCCCCACGCCGTCGGGGCGAGCAGGGGCAGGTGCTCTCGTCGCTCGTCGCGGTCGCCGCCGTGGTCGCGATCGTCGCCGGGCTGCTGGTGCTGTTCGGCACCCGCGGCAACGACAGCAAGGCCGACGAGAAGCCGGCCGCCGCGAGTACGCCGGAGAAGAAGCCCACGACCGGGCCGTCGACGGTCGGGGCCAGCATCCCGCGACCGTCGGAGAAGACGACTCAGCCGCCGGCGACGACCGAACCGCCGAAGACGACCGCACCGCCTGAGACGACCACCACACAGCCGACCGAGACGAGCCAGCCGCCGCAACCCACCCAGCCGGTGACCATCCCGGCCGAGGAGCGGCCGGCGATCGAGGTGTACAACAACACCCCGCGCAAGGGTCTCGCCGACTCGGTCGCGAACCGCGCCCGCGCGGCCGGGTGGACCGTCGCCGGCTCGCCGGACAACTGGCACGGCAAGGTTGCCGAGAGCACCGTGTACTACCCGCCGGGCATGCTGGCCGCCGCCAACCAGCTCGCCCACGACCTCGGCGTCGGCCGGTCCAAGGGCGCGCTGGACAACATGAAGAAGGACCGCCTGACCGTGATCCTGACCTCGGACTACGTGGGTTGATGGCGGGATGAATGCTCCGGTCATCAAGACCGATGCCGGCCACCAGGGCTGGGAGGCGATCGCCTCCGACCCGGCCTCCGCGGTGATCGCGACCGACTTCGACGGTGTCCTGTCGCCGCTGGTCGAGGACCCGGCCCGCTCCCGCCCGGTCGAGGGTGCCCTGGACGCGCTGGCCCGGCTGGCCCGGTCGGTGAACCAGGTCGCGATCGTCACCGGCCGGCCCGCACTGGTCGCCACCGAACTGTCCGGCGTCAGCGGCCACCCCGGCCTCGGGCGCCTCGTCGTACTCGGGCACTACGGCCTCGAGCGGTGGGACGCCACGACCGGGAAGGTGACCAGCGCGCCGGTGCCCGCGGGCGTGGCGACGGCCCGCGAGCGGTTGCCCGCTCTGCTCCGCGACGCCGGCGTACCGGATGCGTTCGTCGAGGACAAGGACAGCTCGCTCGCCGTGCACACCCGCCGGCTGGCGGATCCCGCCGGGGCCTTCGAGGTACTGCGTGGGCCGCTGACCGCGCTCGCCGAGGAGACCGAGCTGCGGCTGGAGCCCGGCAACCTGGTCCTCGAACTGCGCCCGCCCGGGATCGACAAGGGCGTCGCGATCAACAGCCTGCTCGACTCCACCGCCGCCCGGTCGGTCCTGTACGCCGGTGACGACCTGGGCGACCTGGCCGCGTACCGCGCGATCCAGGCGCGACGTGCCGACGGGCTGCCCGCCGTACTGCTCGCCACCCGGTCCTCGAACGCGACCGAGCTGATCGACGCCGCGGACATCGTCGTCGACGACCCGAGCGGCGTGGTGACCGTCCTCACGGCCCTTTCGGACGCGATCGCAGCACGCTGAACGCCTGCGTCACGGTCTTCCCGATCGGCTGGATCGGGTGTTCGACGTACCCACCGTCCTTCAGGCTCGCGAGCCGCTCGAACGGGTTCCGCGACGCCGGGTCGCCGGTCAGCAGGAACGAGATCACCACGCCGACGACGTACAACGGCAGCATCGGCAGGCCGAACAGGCAGAAGTACTGCCAAGAATGCCGCTCCTCATGCCGCACCAGCGCCGCGTCGTCGAAGTACTCCCGCCCGTTCTTGCTCAGAACCACATTCCCGATCGTGAACGCCCCCGCCACCGGAAACCCCAGCCTGTACCCGTTCGCAAAGACCAACCCCCGCGGCCCCCGACTGAACCGCACCCGCCCGAGCACACCGACCAACACCCCCACGAACGTCGACAGATTAAGAAAGTTCCCGACAACCTTCACCCACTGCCAGGCGGTCATGGGGATCAGTATGAGACGTCGAAGGGCGCTTGTCTGTGTCTCGATGTCGCAATCATCGGGACACGGAGGTACGCTTGTGTCCTAAGAATTAAGACATTAGGACATCCTGCGATGACGATCTTCGGCACCCCCGATCCCGACCTGGAGGACCAAGCGGTCCTGGAGCAGATCTACGCCTACCGCTCCGAGCTCGCGGACGTTCTGCGCGTGCCTCGGCGATGGGCGGGCGGGCTGCGGCGGAGCATGCTGGCGCGCGCGATCCAGGGCTCCAACAGCATCGAGGGGTACGACGTAGCGCTGGACGACGCGGCGGCAGCCCTGGACGACGAGGAAGCGCTCAGTGCGGACGAGCGTACCTTCGCCGAGATTCGCGGATATCGGCAGGCGTTGGGGTACGTGCTGGCGATGGCGAAGGACGCGGACTTCCGGCTCGACGCCTCCGTGGTCCGCAGTATGCACTTCATGATGCTCAGCCACGACCTCACCAAGAGCCCGGGCAGCTATCGGCCAGGCGCCGTCTACGTCCACGACGAGACGACCGGTGAGAACGTCTACGAAGGTCCGCTCGCGGACGAAGTACCGGCGCTGGTCGGTGAACTCATGGCCGACCTCGCCGGGGACGCGTCGACCGATCCCCTTGTTCGTGCCGCGATGGCACACCTGAACCTCGTGATGATTCATCCCTTCCGGGACGGGAACGGGCGCATGGCGAGAGCGCTGCAGACTCTTGTGCTGTCGAGGGGCGGGATCGGCGAGCCGGCGTTCTCGAGTATCGAGGAGTGGTTGGGGAGCAATACCGACGACTACTACCGCGTCCTCGCTGCGACCGGTGTCGGCGCCTGGCATCCCGATCGGTCGGCTGCGCTGTGGGTGAAGTTCAACCTCCGCGCGCATCACATCCAGGCGCAGACGGTCCGTCGTCGCTATCGCGAAGCCGGCAAGCTGTGGCAGCTGTTCGACGAGGTGATCGACGAGTTCGGCTTGCCGGAGCGGGTTGCGGACGAACTGTTCGATGCCTCCCTGGGGTTTCGGATACGCCGCTCCACCTACGTGCGTCGGGCCGGGATCGAGGAGCGGACGGCATCGCGTGACCTGGCGATGGCCACAGAACTCCAACTCTTGCAGGCCGTCGGAGAGACCAAGGGACGGCATTACGTCATGGGTGGTCGGCTGACGCTGATGGTCCAAGCGGCGCTCGCGAACCGGGAGCCGCTGGCTGATCCGTACCCGTGGATGAAGCAACATCTCGCTGCCCCCGTACCCACCGTCAACTAGTTGTCGGTGGGGTGGGTAAGACTTGGTGGGTGAGTTCGGTGGTGCGGGTTTGGCGTCCGGGGCGGGTGGTGGATCCGCATTCGGTGATTGGTGGGTTGCGGAAGGGGCCGGGTGATCCGGCGTACGTGTTCGATGCGGGGCGGCGGACCGTGTGGCGGGCGACGCGGACGCCGGACGGGCCGGTGCTGTTGCGGTTGACGCCGTACGCCGGGACTGTCGAGGCGGAGGCGTGGGGACCGGGGGCCGCGTGGGCGTTGGACGGTGTGCCGGAGTTGCTGGGGGAGCGGGACAGTTGGGACGGGTTCGAGCCGCTGCCGGCGCATCGGGCGTTGGTGGACGCGGCGCGGCGGTTCCCGCATGTGCGGGTGCCGCGGTCGCGGGCGGTGTTCGAGGCGATGGCGGCGGCGGGGATCGAGCAGGTGGTGACCGGCAAGGAGGCGTTCCGCGCGTGGCGGTTGCTGCTGCGCGAGTACGGCGAGCCCGCGCCGGGGCCTCGTGAGCAGGGCAACCGGGTGCTGATGGTGCCGCCGTCGCCGGAGGAGTGGCGGCTGATCCCGTCGTGGCAGTACCTGCGGGCGGGCGTCGAGAGCCGGCGGTCGCGGGTGGTGCTGACGGCGGCGTCCCGGGCGTCGGCGTTGGAGCGGACGCTCGAGCTGACCGACGGTGCCGAGATCGAACGGCGGTTGCGGTCGCTGCCCGGGGTGGGCGTGTGGACGGCGGCCGAGGTACGGCAGCGGGCGCACGGGGATGCGGACGCGTTCTCGTTCGCGGACTACCACGTGTCCCGGAACGTGTCGTACGCGCTGATCGGCGAGGAACTGGACGACGACGGCTGCGCCGAACTGATCGAGCCGTACCGCGGCCACCGCTTCCGCGTCCAACGCCTCCTCGAACTCGCCGGCCCCGGCCACCCCCGCTTCGGCCCCCGCAAATCCCTCCCCACCCACACCCCAGGCGCCACCCACCGGCTGTAGCCACACCGCCCCCACCACCTACCGGCCGTCCACCAGTGGTTGGGAGTGGGTGCGGATGCCCAGGCCATCACAATCGCGGCGGGAGGCGTGGCGCCCCGCTCAGCGGCCGGTCGGCGGGCGGATTGTGGTGGCCTGGAGATCCGGGTCGGGGGTGAGATCGCGCATCTCGAATGGTGGGATCACAGGACACAATATGGACCCGATTGGGTAATCTCGGGGGAGCTCATCCAGAGGGACTGAGGGAAACGGCCCGTTGATGTCCCGGCAACCCTCCCCGTGGAGCCCCCGTCCGGGGTCACCTCCGCGAGGGAACGGTGCCAAATCCGTCCCGTGCCGAGATCCGGTTCCGGGGAAGATGAGAGGGGAACCTCACTCATGAGCCTGACCGCCGCCGGTACCCACACCCTCCGTGAAGGTGCCTTTGGCAACGGTACGCACCTCAGCTGTCGCGCCTGCGGCGCGAAGTCCCCGCTGGGCCCGTTCTACGCCTGTATGGAGTGCTTCGGCCCGCTGGAGGTCGGGTACGAGTACCCGACCATCACCCGCGAGCAGATCGAGGCCGGCCCGAAGAACATCTGGCGCTACCAGCCGCTGCTCCCCGTCCCGGTGGACGTGGCGAGCTTCCCGAACACCGAGCCCGGCTACACCCGGCTCGTCGACGCGCAGAACCTGGCCCGTGAGCTCGGCCTGCGCAAGCTGTGGGTGAAGGACGACTCCGGCAACCCGACGCACTCCTTCAAGGACCGGGTCGTGGCGAGCGCGTTGAGCGCGACCCGCGAGCTCGGCATGAAGGTCTTCGCCTGCCCGTCCACCGGCAACCTCGCGAACGCCGTCGCAGCGGCCGCCGCCCGGGCCGGCATCCGCTCCGTGGTCTTCATCCCGAAGGACCTCGAGCGCCCCAAGATCATCACCACCGCCGTGTACGGCGGCACGCTGGTCGCGGTCGACGGTAACTACGACGACGTGAACAAGCTCGCCTCCGAGATCGCCGGCGAGGAGGAAGGCTGGGCGTTCGTCAACGTCAACGTCCGCCCGTACTACTCCGAAGGCTCCAAGACGCTCGCCTTCGAGATCGCCGAGCAGCTCGGCTGGCGGTTGCCGCAGCAGATCGTGATCCCGGTCGCGTCCGGCTCCCAGCTGACCAAGATCGACAAGGGCTTCACCGAGCTCGGCAAGCTCGGGCTCGTCGACGCCACGGACTACAAGGTGTACGGCGCGCAGGCGACCGGGTGCTCCCCGGTGGCGCAGGCGTTCCGCGACGGGCACGACGTGGTGAAGCCGGTGAAGCCGGACACGATCGCGAAGTCTCTGGCGATCGGGAACCCGGCGGACGGGCCGTACGTGCTGGACGTGGCCCGCCGTACCGGTGGCGCGATCGAGGACGTCAGCGACGACGAGGTCGTCGACGGCATCCAGTTGCTGGCCCGGACCGAGGGCATCTTCGCCGAGACCGCGGGCGGGGTGACGGTCGCGACGCTGAAGAAGCTGATCGCCACCGGGCAGCTCGACCCCGAGGCCGAGACGGTGATCATCAACTCCGGCGACGGGCTGAAGACGCTCGACGCCGTGGCCGACCGGGTCGGCCCCAAGGTGACCATTCCCGCGTCGTACGACGCCTTTGTGAAGGCAGGCCTGCAGTGAGTGTGAGTGTGCGCGTCCCGACCATCCTGCGGCCCTACACCCAGGGCGCCTCTGAGGTCTCCGCCGAGGGCGGCACGCTGACCGAGGTACTCGACTCGCTCGACACGTCGTACCCCGGTATCAAGGGCCGCGTCCTCGACGAGTCCGGCGAACTCCGCCGCTTCGTCAACGTGTACGTCGACGACGACGACGTCCGCTTCGCCGAAGGCCTCCAAACCACAATCAAGGACGGCGGCCAGATCTCCATCATCCCCGCCGTCGCCGGCGGCTGCTGATTCAGACCCGGCGTTGAGTCGTGGGTTTTGGCGCTGAAATCCACGACTCGCGGTTCGGGGCAGGAACCAATCGCCACGAGTCGGGGGCGGCTTAGGATTCGGGGATGCGTGGGGTTGTGGTTGAGGCGTACGGCGTTGTGCCCGTCGTACGAGATGTTCCGCGGCCGGAGCCGGAGGCCGGGGCGGTTGTACTGAAGGTCGAGGCCACCGGGTTGTGCCGGAGTGACTGGCACGGGTGGATGGGGCACGACCCGGACATCGTGTTGCCGCATGTGCCCGGGCACGAGTTGGCGGGGACGATCGCCGCGGTCGGGGCCGGGGTGTCCGGGTGGGTGGTCGGGGATCGGGTGACGACGCCGTTCATCTGCGCGTGCGGGACGTGCGAGCAGTGCCTCGAAGGTAATCAGCAGGTCTGCCCGAACCAGCTGCAGCCGGGGTTCAACTACTGGGGTTCGTTCGCCGAGTACGTCGCCGTACCGTACGCCGAGGTGAACCTGGTCCGGCTCCCCGACGACATGGACTTCGCCACCGCCGCGGGCCTCGGCTGCCGCTTCGCCACGTCGTTCCGCGCCGTCCACCAGGTCGCCCAGGTAACCGCCGGCGAACACGTAGCCGTCTTCGGCTGCGGCGGCGTAGGCCTCTCCGCGGTGATGATCGCCACCGCCCTGGGCGCCGAGGTCACCGCCATCGACACCAACCCCGACGCCCTCACCCTGGCCCGCACCTACGGCGCCACCCACACCCTCCAACCTCCTGCAGACCTCACCGAAGTCGGTCGCCCGCACGTCACCATCGACGCGCTGGGCTCCAGCGACATCGTCCAGCAAGCCCTGCGGGCTCTCCGCCCCCGAGGCCGCCACGTCCAGATCGGCCTCCTTCCCGCCGGCGTGAACCTCGACGTAGCCCGCCTGATCGGCCAGGAACTCTCCTGGCTCGGCAGCCACGGCATGCCCGCCCACGCCTACCCCGAAATGCTCAACCTAGTTGCCACCGGCAACCTCAACCCCGGCCGCCTGATCACCCGCACCATCACCCTCGAAGAAACCCCAGCCGCCCTGGCAGCCCTCTCCACCGGCACCCCCGCCGGCGTCACCGTCATCACCCCGTAGCTACAGGCGGATCAGGTAGACGGTGGGTGGGCGGCCGGTGCGGCCGTGTTGCTGGGTGCCGGTGGGGGCGGCCAGGCCGGCTCGTTCGAGGCGTTTGAGGACTCGGCGGGCGGTGCGGAGCTGGACGGCCAGGTGGTCGGCGACGTCCTGGGTGGTGAGGCCGTCGGGGAGGGTGGCGGTCAGTTCTCGCATGCGGGCGAGGGTTTGGGTGTTGAGGCCGACGCGGCGGGCGAGCAGCGGGAGGCTTTCGGTGCCGCGGATGGTGGCGGGCTGGTCGCCGGTGGGCTCGATGACGATCTCGACGTCGTCGGACATCGACACCACGCCCGCGACGGTGCCGATCGACGCGGCCCGGCCGACCGCGCGGCGGGCCAGGGCCTCAGCCTCCGCGGCGGTGCGGCCGATGCCGAACCCGACGTACGCCGTGCTGTGTCGCGCGGCCAGGTGATCCAGCAAGGGCATGCGGGAGAACTGCTCCGTCGCCTGCTCGAGCAGGCCGCGTGTGGTGACGACGAGGTGCCGGCCGTCGGGGAGGGCGGCGAGGCTGCCGCCGAGCGTGATCAGGTCGGCGGCGAGCGCGTCGTCCGGCTCCGGGAGGTCGATGACGCCGAGCGCGACCTGCGCGTCGCCGACGTGCTGGCCGGTGGTCGTCAGTACGAGCGCCTGCAGCGTCGAGCGGATCGAGTACCTCGACGGGGCGAGCCGGACCGAGGGCATCTCGTTCTCGATCAGGTGGAACGCCGACCCGAGACAGCTGATCGCGACCTTCGTGTCGTGCTTCGCCCGCGCGTTCCGGTGGAACTCGACGATGTCGTCCGAGGTCAGCCCGGGCCGGTACGGCAGCACGTGGATCCGGTCCGTCGGCAGCTTCGCCTCGATCAGCGTCTCCAGTACTTCGGAACGCCGGAGCGTGTCGATCGAGAACTGCGTGACGTTGTGCCCGAGCCGGAGCAGCTCGACCAGCGCCCGGAGCAGCGTCGCGCCGTCGTACGAGACGTACATCGCCGGCCGGTCGACCGCGCCGGCCTCGGTGGCGATCGTGTACGGGACGACCCCGGTGAACAGGAACGCGTCGACGTCACCGTGCGCCTGCCGGACCAGGTCGACCGCCTCGGTCTCGTGCCGGTACGGGAGCGGGACCAGCGTCGTACCGCTCGGGGCGCCGACCGCGGTCACCCGCTGGACCAGGTCCTCCGGGCCGACGACCCCGACGCAGATCCCCACGGCAGCCTCCGACGACTTCTGGTCTGGCCCTCAAGTCCTCTCACCACGCAGAATAGCGCAGCACGGGCCTGAGATCTTGACGTCCGGCCGGTACTCTCCTAGTTTCGGTCAAGACCACAATTACCGCCACCCCCTGAGGCGGATCCAGGGAGCGTCGGTGTGGTGGAGCGAAGGAGGGAGCGCGCCACCTCACTGCCCCTGCAGCTCCCGCAAGCAGCGGATCACCAGCTCACGCTCGCCCGGCGGGAGCGTCGGCCCGTACGGATCGTGCGCGGCCGCGGCCGGTACCAGCCCCTCCCACTCGGCCGCCCAGAGCATCCGTTGCACGTACCCCTCGATCGGCGCGTAGAACGTCGCCGCCGCGAACCGGTCCAGCCGGTCCGACGCGGCCAGGAACTCCGCGTGCTCGCCGGCCGTCCAGGCCCGCAGTACGGCGGCCGACAGCTCGACCTGTGCGGACGCGATCCCGACGAGCGCGGTGTCGGCGCCCCACATGAACGACGGGCCGTACATCCGGTCCTCGCCGGTGATCAGCAGCTTCCCGGTACCGCGGCCGGCCCAGATCGCGTCCTGGCAGCCGATCGCCCGGTCCAGCGTGGCGGTCTTCACGCCGAGCATCGCGTCCAGCGACAGCAGGTCCCGGATCAGGTCAGGTGAGTACGGATACCCGCCGGCCTCGCCGTGCAGGTAGAACCCGACCAGCGGCAGCCCGCTCTCCGCCGTGACCCGCTCGTGCAGCGCGACCGCCTGCGCGTGCCCGTCCGCGACCTCGTTGAACCCGGCCAACGGGTACACCATCACCGCGTCGGCCCCGCCCGCCGCCGCGGCCCGCGCCATCTCGACGGTCGCGTCCGCCGCCTCCCGCAACGTCTGCGCGTCGGCGGATTTCGGTACGCCGACCCCCGCCACGATCGGTACGTCGGTCGCGGCCCGCCACGTCTCGAGCACCTTCACCCGATCACCGGGCGACAGGTACAGTCCGCGGCCGGTGTGTGCCCAGACAGCGACCCCGCCGATCGCGTGCCTCGTCAGCGTCACGGCGTACGCGGACAAGGCGTCGTACGCGACGACCCCGTCGGGGTCCATCGGCGTGACGACCGCGGGGAGGAGGGTGCCGCGAAGGCGTTCTACGAGCGGATGCATCAGATGACCTCTCAGACGTCGTGGCCGAGACCGGGGCGCTTGGGTACGTCGATCCAGCCGTCGCAGTCGGCGAACACGGTCGGGGCCAGCGGGTCCTCGTCGACCATCAGCGGACCCACCAGATCCGCTGCGACGGTGGCGCCCGGCACGGCGGCGGCCAGGTGGACGGCGGCCAGCGTGGCGACGCCCAGCTCCGGCATCGAGCCTACCTTCACCGCGAGCCCGGCCGCCTCGGCGACCGCGGCGATCTGCAGCGCGCGGTGCAGGCCGCCGACCTTCAGGATCTTGATGTTCAGTACGTCGGCGGCGCCGCGGCGGGCGATCTCCAGCGCGTCGTGCAGCGAGTGCATGCTCTCGTCGACCATCACCCGTACGTCGAGGCGGTCGCGGAGGCGGACCAGCCCGGCGAGGTCCCAGCGGGGGAGCGGCTGTTCGAGGAGCGTGAGGCCGGCGGCGCTCATCTTCGCGAGGTACGGGAGCGCGGTGGTCGCGTCGTACCCCTCGTTGGCGTCCAGGCAGAGCTCGGCGTCGGCGGGGATCGCGGCGCGGACCGCGCGGATCAGCTCGAGGTCCTTCGCGGGGTCGTGGCCGCCCTTCACCTTCAGGTGCGTGAACCCGCGGCCGGCGTACTCCGCGGCCTCGGCGGCCATCTCGTCGAGCGTGCCGAGGCCGACGACCCAGGTGGTCTGCACACGGTCCCGGACGCTGCCGCCGAGCAGGGCGTGCACGGGCCAGCCGCTGAGGCGTCCCGCGAGGTCGAAGAGCGCGATGTCGAGGCCGGCCTTGGCGACCTGCTGGCCGCGCAGTACGCCGTCCATCACGACGTGCGCGCCGGCCCGGTCGAGCGGGTCGCGGCCGACCAGCGCCGGCGCCAGGTGCTCCTCGATCGCGGCCTGGACCCCGGCCAGCGTCTCACCGGTGTACGCCGTCATCGGGGACGTCTCGCCGATCCCGACCGCGCCGTCCGCGGTGTGCACCTCGACGACCAGGCTGATCAGCTCGTTGCTGACCCCGCTGCTGATCTGGAACGGCCGCCGGTAGCGGGCGCTCACCACCCGGGTCTTGACCGCGCTGATCGGCGCGGCCGCTCCCCCGTCCGGCAAACCGGCCGGCTCTGCTGCAAGACTCATGACCGGCTCCTAGCGTTCTGGGCGGAAAGCATTTACGGTCAAGACCGTAAATACCCTAAGCGCTCCCTGTCAACGGCGGAAGGTGGCACCCCTGATGCGGCTGGGTCTGTATCTGAACCTCTACGGCACCCCGGACGAGCGGCCCCGGTTGGCCGACGCCGTCGAACAGGCGAAGCTCGCAGAGCAGGCCGGGTTCGAATGGGTGGTGCTCGGCGAACGGCACCTGCACCGGCCCGGGTACCACGAGATCCTCACCTCGATGACCTGGCTGGCCGCGCACACGTCGCGGATCGGGATCGCGACGGCGGGGATCGTGGCGCCGCTGTACGACCCGGTGGTGCTGGCCGAGACGCTGGCGCACATCGACGTACTGTCGGGCGGGCGGCTGACGGCCGGGTTCGTGCTCGGGTACCGGCCGGAGGAGTTCGCGCTGTACGGCGTACGGCAGGCGGAGCGGGTTGCGCGGTTCGAGGAGGGGCTGGAGATCCTCACCCGGCTGTGGACGTCCGACGAGGTGACGTACGACGGGAAGTTCACGTCGATCTCCGAGGCGTACCTGTCGCCGCGCCCGGTGCAGTCCCCGCGACCGCGGTTGTGGAACGGCGGGCGGGTGTCCGCCGTACTGGAACGGACGGCGCGGATGTGCGACGGGTGGACGACGTCCTTCAACGAACTCGACGCCGATCTGCCGGACAAGATCGCGGAATACCGGTCGTATCCCCAGGGCCCGTCGTCGCTCGGCCAAGAGGTCATCCTCTGCCGCGAAGGCTACTGCGCCGACACCTCCCAGCAGGCCCGCACAGTCCTCGAGGAGCCACTCCGCGACCTGTACGACGCCTATACCGGCTGGAAGCGCACATCGACGGACGCGGCCCGCTACACCCAAGGCTGGGACGACATCACCGCCCGAAGCCTCATTGGCTCCCAAGCCGAATGCGCCGACCGCCTCGCCCACTACACCGAAATGGGCGCCGACGGCATCATCCTCCGCATCCAGCCCCCCGGCATGAGCCAGTCCGACACCCTCAAATCCATCGAAAACTTCGGCAACCTGCTGTAGGTCCCCCACGCGTGCTCCGCGGCCGCTAGCTTCGTCGCTGCGCTCCTCAGACGCGTCCGCTCCGCGCGCTCCCACCCACCCCCCGGGCTGGCGCCCGGACTCTTGCCGGCTGCCGCCCGCGACCTGCTCGCCGGCGCTCGCGAGTGACAACCCAACCGACCGTGGTGAGACAGACCCGACTGTTCCACCGGGCGGACCTGGTCAGATACCTACGCCAGCGCCCGTATCGTCGCGCGAGCGTCGTCTGCGTGGGCGTGAACACTCACTGAGATGTCTTGTGCCGTCGGCACCCGGCCCCCGTGAAGGTCAATGAATCGGCGAGCTGTCCCCGGAATGGGCCGACGACTCAGATGGCGACCGCAAGTAATGTCACGACCTCATCTGCGCAGCCCCAGCTGAGGCTGACGCCCGCTCCGCTGTGTCCATAGTTATGAACGATCACGCGCCCGGTCGCTGATCGCTCCGCCTCGACACGAACCGTGGGTCTGGTCGGCCGCAGGCCGATTCGATGCCCGAGAATCGTGGCACGAGCGAGGCGAGGTTCCAGGGCGACGCACCTGTTCAAGATGGCAGCTGCGATCACGGCGTCTGGGTCGCGGTTCCATACTTCAGGCTCCGCGGTCCCACCGAGGATCACGTGATCGTTGTGCGGATAGATGGCGAGCAATTCGGACGAATCCCCGGTATCCGCCTCGACAAACTCCGTGAGGCCGGGGTTCGTCACTACTACGTGGTAGCCACGCACCGGAACCAGATCCGTATCGGGCACGAGTTGCCTGGCACCGATGCCCGCACAGTTCACGATCGCGGTCTGCGAGTCTGCACCAGCCTGATCCAGTGATTTCAACTGCCGGATGGTCAGCGTCCCGCCGGCCGCTTGCAGTCTGGCAAGCAAATAGTCGAGGTGAACTGGCATGTCAACCAGCGGAGCGCTGTACCGGACCCCGTGGCCGTAGCCGGTCGGGAGTTCCTCGACGGTGCAGGGTGTCCGGTCAGGCAGCAGGCTGGCCCAGTCCGGTGGGCCGTAGCTGCTTCGGGACACCTCGATGCCCTTCGTCACCCGAACGCCTGACTTCGGGTTGTCGGCTAGCTCGCGCAGAACGTCCAGGCTGCGGGCAGCCCAGGGAAGCACACGCTCGCGCGGCTCGACGAGCCACGGCCCCCACAGGGCACCGGCCACGGCAGAGGTGGTAGCTCGAGGCGGCTCGGCGGCGACCACGTCGACCTGATTGCCTGCCTCAGCCAGCCGGACGGCGGTGGTCAGACCAATCACGCCAGCACCGACGACAACGATCGGCTGCTTCACGACACCGACCCCCTGCGCAGACAGGATTCAAGGGATGGAAGGAAGTCGCGGACGTACTCATTGCGCTTGGCGCGCCGTAGCCGCGCCGCGAGCTTGCCCAGCACATCGAGGCTTCGAGCCGAGCGCACCGTGGCCGTTCGCGCGACGGCCGTGCGTCCAAGAATGCAGGCCTCCTCCAAGTCGCCACGACCGGCGGCCGCGGTCGCCAGCCACGCTCCCTCGAAGAGCGCGCGACGTTGCGCCTGATCGGCGAGTGGTCTGTCGTACGCACCTCGGCGCAGGAGCTTCTCCCCTGCACGCAGCATCGAACGGCCATTGGATGGGCTGCCGTTGTCCGAAGCGAGTGTGCCGACGTGCGTCAGCGCGTAACCAGCCTGGGTGTCGAGGTGACTAGGCGTCAGGTAGTACATCCATGCTGGGTCCTCTGAACGGTCGCTGCTGGCTAGCACGTCGAGCGCACTCTTGTGAGCCCGTTCGAACGCGGACAGATCGCCAGCCACGGCGTATCCGTAGGCCAAGCGCGTCTGAACTGACGCACGTACGCTCGCGGGGGCACGCTCGGCGATCTTGGCTGCGAACTCACCGAGAGCCACCGCGTCTGATGACTGCTCCCGGGTGGCCGCCTGGAATGCGAGATCGGCAACGATATGGGCGGCCATCGACTTGTACCCACATTCGTGCGCTGCTCGAAGGGCGGTGAACAAGTAGCGCTGCGCCGGGCCGTGAAGGCCGGCGTCGAAGGCCATCCAGCCGGCCAGTTGGCCGATCTCCGCGAGCGCCGAGAACAGGCGGGTCTCGACCGAACGGGGTTGGCTGCTTTGCCGCAGCAGCAACGCAACGGAGCGAAACTGTGCGCTCACATAGTCAAGATGAGCACCACCACCGCTGGCGTCATCCAGCCTTTGGAGCAAGGGAATTGACTGCTCGATCTGGTCGATCAGCGGGCCGGCTGCACCGGCGGTTGTGACGGCGTGTGCGGCCTTCTCGTCTGCCAGGTAGCCACCAGGAAACGATGTCAGACTGACACCCGAAATCGCCAGAAACTGTCTCCTGTCCAGCAACCCTGCCACCACCCAGTCATCGATAGCCCCAAGCGTGCCACCTCGAGTCCATGACTGCCGCATACCCGCGTCCGCCGGAATGACCACAGGGGAGTCCGTTGCCCGTCTCTGCCACAGTTCGCCGACAGTAACTAGGCGCCCGAGCTCACAGGACAGCAGATGCGCAACGAGCGCGGGAAGTGGCGGGCGAGGCACGCCACCCGAGTCGCGCCAGTGGTACGGCGCCGTCTCGGCGACCGTTCCTGCGCCGAATTCTCGGTTGAGGCGGCGCGCCAGCAGGCGAGGTGACCAGTTCAGTTCCCGGAGGAGCTCATCCAGAACCTCGTTCACCAGAGCCCCCAGCTCCTCCGCATCGTCTCCACGATTGTCGCAGAAGTTGACGCTTTTGACGCAACTAGTACCTCCCCGTAATCGGAGGGCGTGGCTGAGTCTGGAACCCCAGCAAGCCCCGGATCTCGACAAGAAGCAGCCGGGGCACCCGATGCCCGTCCGCCAGTGGCAGGACCGGACGTGGAAGGACGAGTGATGACGACGCCGCTCGGGTTCATCTCGATGCCCTTCAGGAGAAACACCGGGGAACTCCTGGCAACACATCGACGACGCAGCACCTGCGCGAGCGACCGCGGCCTGCAACTCGCGAAGGTGTACGTGCAAGGCGCCGCGCGGCACCGTCTTCGACCTCCTCGGTTCTCTGCTCGAATCCGACGACCTCCCGCTCGTCGTACCGACACTCATCAACCTGGTTGCACTCGGCAACCCATCCCAGATCCGCGATCACCTGCGCAGCGGCGGCCACGGAGGTGGTGATCGCAGTCAAGCCGGCGGAGCGGACGTGCTGAGATGGGACAACCCTCGTTCTCCTCAGTCCCCACACTCCGCGTCCGTTCCGCCGTTCCACCGGGATCCGCGCCACCTCACCGACCAGCGAGCAGATCCCACCCTCCGTCGCACCGCTCGGCACCCCGGATCTACCTCCACGCAGCGCGGGTTCAGCCCCCGCCCCATACCCGATCGGAGCACCGCCGATGCCCGCCGTACAAGTAGTCGAAGACCAAGTCGCCAGCACCGAGACAGCGCGTTCCCAACCCGCGTGGTTGGCCGCTGAACCGGCTGCGCTGATCCTCCAGCCAACGTCGCTCTGCAATTTGGACTGCACATACTGCTATCTGCCGGCACGGAAACTGAAGCGCGACATGTCGCCAACTGTCGCCGAAGCGATCGCGTCAGGCATCCCGGACACGTGGCCGTCGGACGGCGTGCTTGAGGTCGTCTGGCACGGCGGCGAACCCCTGACCATCGGCGTCGCAGCGATGCGTGAGCTGTTGGCGCCGTTCGAGCAGTTGCGGCGCGCTGGCCGGATCATGCACGTGATCCAGACGAATGCGACCTTGATCAGCGACGATTGGTGCGATCTGTTCAACGAGTACGACGTGTCGATCGGACTCAGCATCGACGGCCCGCCCGACATGACCGGCAATCGCGTCGACTGGCGCGGCGAGCCGGCGTTCGACCGAATTGCTGCGGGGATCTCCAAGCTCGAGCAGCGAGACATCGGCTTCACGGTCATCGCAGTCGTCGACACGGCGAACGCTGGCCGAGCGCGCGAGCTATTGGACTTCCTCGCGAGCCTGGGTTGCCCATTCGTCGGCATCAATATGGAAGAGAAGGAGGGAGCGAACCAGCACGACGGGACACCAACGATCGAGCAGGCACGTGGCTTCTGGCGCGAGACGTTCATCTGGAGCCAAGGCAACCCACAGTTGAAGGTGCGGGAGGTCGAGCATCTGCTCGAATATCTCGCCTTGCCCCCGGCGGCGCGAGCGGCAGAGTGCTGGTCGATCCGATCCCGACAATCGGTTGGAACGGTGACACGGTCCTGCTCTCGCCCGAACTTCTGGGTGCTCGCAGCGAGAAATATCATGACTTCGTTGCAGGAACTGTTCTCACCGACCCGCTTCCGAGCATCATCGGTCGTGCCACGGAACTGCGCTACGTCCAGGAGTTCCGCGCTGGGATCGAGCGGTGCATCGCAACCTGCGAGTTCTTCGCTCACTGCCAAGGCGCCTACGCCGGAAACCGGTTCTTCGAGCACGGAAACTTCTTGGCCACTGAGACCGAGCACTGCCGGACCTCAGTACAGGCAGTGGTACTGGCACTCCACGACATCCATTCCGAGAGGAGCATCGCGATATGACAATCCTTGAGCAACTGGCTACCACCGCCAACAGCCAGGTCGCAGAGATGATCGAAACCCGACGGCAGGACACGCCGCCCCCGACAGTCGTCGGGTGGAACAACAAGCCGGGTTGGGACAACTGGGCGCAGAAGCCGAAGCCGTTCAAGAAGAAGACCATCTACTTCCGCGACCGGTAGGTTGGCCCCAATCACCTCTGTCCCGAACGGATGCTGATGGAGATCGAAGAATACGGACGAGCCAGGATCCTGAAGCCTTCCTTCGAGGACGACGAGTTGTCTGCGGTCGACGAACTGGATGGTGCTGGGTCGTTGACCGATTTCGAGTACGCCGACAAGTCTGTCCGCCACTTGATTGTGGCGGACACGACCTTGTCCGGCGGCCGGCTGAGGCAGATCGAAGCTGAGCGGGTGACATTCAGCCAGGTGACGCTTCAATCGATCGTGATCAATCGCTGCGTCCTGATGTCCAGCGACTGGATGGACGGCGTGATGTCCCGAGTGGTGTTCCGCGACTGCAAGATCCTCGGCGCCAACTTCGTCGACAACATGTGGAGCAACGTCGTCTTCGACAACTGCCGGATCGAGTACGCGACCTTCGACTCGATCCGCGCAAGCACGCCTGTTGTGTTCGTCGACAGCCGCTTCAAGGAGGTGAGGTTCCAGAGGTCAGAGCTTCCTGGCGGCCACATGTCGGGCTGCACCCTCGACGCCGTGGAGTTCGACGGCGGGACCTACACGGACTTCGACTTCCGCCGCACCGACCTATCCACCATCCGCGGCGCTGGCAACCTCAATGGCATCCTGATCGACGTCGTCCAAAGGCAGGAGCTCGCGGAGGCACTCGTATCCGAACTTGACCTGCGGTACGCCGAGGGGGACGACGGGTGACCGACGACAATCAGCGACGTGCCTGGATGGAAGGTCACCTGGAGTGGGCCGCGCACGAGTTCGGCGTTGAGCGGATCGGTCAGCCGTTGCACACCGGGCGACTTCACTCGGTCGGTTGCCGCGTTACCGATGCGGGTAGGGATGCCTGGCTCCGAGTTGTGTACGCAGACCCGGAATGGGGCGACGGCAACTACCTCGAGAAGAACCTTGCTGCCAACGCGATCCGGGGCGTGCCCAAACCCACGGTCAAGCGATGGAGAGAGTGGGAGGACGGCGGGCGCAGGATGCGCGGCGAGCTCAGCACATTTGTTGCCGATGCGGCCCTGTCCACCGGCATGACGCTCACTCGGGAAGTCGCCCTGCCCGAGCAATGGCTGTCCGATCTCAACCGGGCCCTGCACGGGCTCGCCGAGCACCCCGCACCGCCGACCGGAGTCGACGCAGACTATGTGAACGACGGCATCAGAGCATTCTTCGGCATCGATCTCGACATCGCCTCGGTGCCTTGGACAACCGCACACTGCGACCTCCACTGGGGCAACCTCACCAGCCCGACATTGACGATCCTGGACTGGGAAACCTGGGGCAGGGCGCCCGCCGGATACGACGCCGCAACCCTGGTCTGCACGAGCCTCGCCCGTCCAGACCTCGCTCGGACAGTGAGCGCAGCGCTTTCCGAGTTCCTCGACACACACACTGGACACGTCGCCACGCTCGCTGCGGCTACACGCCTACTCCGCTTTGCTGACGGTGGTGAACTGACCGAGTTGGCCCGCCCGGTCCGGCAGCACGCGACAGAGATCCTCAAGCGCCTCTAGACAGCTTCGGGCGAGGCGCTGCGATCGGCCCTCCACACGGATCAGGCGCAGCAGTCGATGACGTGACACCCCACGGACCGAGCGCTCGGATCCACTCGATAATCACAGGAGACCGGCATCAATCACAGGAGACCGGCATCGTAGGGCGGTCGCTCCGGCGGCAGCCGCGGAGTGCCTGCGGCAGCCGGCCGCTCCGGCGCTTAGCCGGGGGATCTACCACCTTCACCCGTCGAACACATCCGGCTGGCTCGCATCCCGAGGAGCCACGCACCACCTGCAGCCTTACGCACCTCCGCGAATGTGGTCACCCGCGTGGGGCTGACCACATTCGCCACCCGCCACATCTCACACCAGCCACACACGTCACCTCCGCACCGCCACTCCGCCCGTCACCACATCCGGCTCCACGTAGCACGCCGGCCGAGTAGTCACTCGCGAGCGGCAGCTCGCAAAACCGGGCGGCAGCCCGGGGGTGGGTGGGAGCGCGCGGAGTGGGTGCGCTGAGGAGCGGAGCGACGAAGTAAGCGCCCGCGGAGCACGCGTGGGGCTGACCACATCCCCCCGTTCACCACATCCCCCGTTCACGACATCCCCGGATGCCACCTCAGCCCGTCGTCAGATTCGGCTGTTAGGCCTTGAGGCCGGACATGGCGATGCTGTCGGTTAGGTAGCGTTGGAGGAGGCCGAAGACCAGGAGGCTGGGGACTACCGTGATGGTGGCGCCGGCCATTATCTGGTTGATGGGGACTGCTTGGCCTTGGAGGGTGGCCAGGCCGACGGTGAGGGTTTGCATCTTGCCGGACTGGCCGATGACCAGCGGCCAGAGGAAGTCGTTCCAGTGCCAGAGGAAGACGAAGATGCCGAGCGTGGCCAGGACCGGGCGGATCAGCGGGAGCACGATGGTGGTGAAGATGCGCCATTCGGGGGCGCCGTCGATCTCGGCGGCTTCGAAGAGTTCGTCGGGGAGTTGCATGATGAACTGGCGCATCAGGAACACCGCCTGCGAGTTCGCCAGCGTCGGCACGATCAGGCCCCAGTAGCTGTCCACCCAGTCCAGTTTCGCGACCAGGATGTACGACGGGATCAGCGTCGCCTGGAACGGCACCATCAGCGTCGCGAGGAACGCCCAGAACATGATCTCCCGGCCGGGGAACTTCTTCTTCGCGAAGGCGTAGCCGGCCATCGACGCGAACAGCAGTACGCACGCCACGGACACCAGCGAGTACAGCAGGGAGTTCACCGTCCAGCGCGGGATGTCCGAGCTGGACAGCACGTCCCGGAAGTTCTCCAGCGTGAAGTGCGCCGGGTTCAGTGCGCCGGGGAACGTCTGCCCGCTCGGCGGCGCGAACGCGACCAGTACCATCGCCGCGAACGGCACGATGGTCACGATCGCGGTCAGCGTCAGCAGCGTCGGCAACGTCAGCCGGGCCGTCGTACGGCGGCCCGTGACGGCCGTGTCGACCACCGGGCGGGCCTCGAGTACCTGCGTCATCTAGTCGTCCCTCCCGACGAGCCGGCGCTGTACGAGCGAGACGATCAGCACGATCAGGAACAGCACCAGGCCGATCGCGCTGGCGTAGCCGAAGTCGAAGTACTTGAAACCGCTGTCGTACAGGAAGTACACGATCGAGTAGCTGGCGTGCACCGGGCCGCCGCCGGTCATCACGTACATCGCGTCGAAGACCTGGAACGCGCCGATCGTCTCGATCACCAGCACGAAGAACAGCACCGGGCGGAGCTGCGGCAGGGTCACGTACCGGAACCGTTGCCAGGTGCCGGCGCCGTCGATCATCGCCGCTTCCAGGTACGACTTCGGGACCGCCTGCAGGCCGGCGAGCAGGATCAGCATCGAGTAGCCGAAGCCCTTCCAGGCCGAGGTGACCGCGATCGACGGAAGCACCGTGCTGGATTGGCTGAGGAAGTCGATCGGGCCGATGTGGACGATGCCGAGGATCGAGTTGAGCAGGCCGTCCTGGACGTCGTAGATCCACTTCCAGATGACGGCGGCGAGGACGATGCTCGTCACGTACGGGAGGAAGAAGACGCCGCGGAAGAAGCCGCGGTTCCAGACGACGCGGTGCAGGAGTACGGCGGTGCCGAGCGAGAGCAGGACGGTCAGCGGTACGAAGATCACTGTGTACGTCAGCGTGACGACGAGCGCGTCGCCGAACATGCCGTCGGAGAACAGGCGCTTGTAGTTGTCGAGGGCGATGAAGTCCCACTTGCCGCTGATCCGGTAGTCGGTCAGCGAGAGCAGGAGCGCGCCGACCACCGGCAGGAACCGGAACAGCAAGAACAGCACCAGCATCGGCGCAACGAACACCAACCCGACCCACGGCCGTCGGAGCCCGCCGCGAGACGAGCGGGGGATGGAGGCAGGCCCCGCCCGGCCTGCCTCCGAGTTCGTGTCGGTCAACGTTGTCTCGAGAGGAGGTCGTTGGCTTGTTTGGCGGCGTCGTCGAGGGCTTGCTGGGGCTGCTTCTTGCCGGTCAGGACGGCCTGGATGTCGGTGCTCAGGAACGACATGATCTGCCGCGCCGCCGGGTTCGGTTCACCCGGTACGGCGTACTGCAGGGCGGCGGCGAACTTCGGGGCGTTCGGGTCCGCGAGCTCGGACTTCGCGTCGGTGCGCGGGGAGTAGTACCCGGACGCCTTGGCCAGACCGTCGAGCTGGGCCGGCTGCATCATGAACGTGAGGAACTTCTTCGCACCGTCGATGTTCTCCGACGCCGCGTTCACGACCAGACCGCCCGGGAGCCCGAGCGCGGCCTGCTTCTCGTCCTTCAGCGGCAGCCCGATCTCGACGTTCGGCGCGCCCCACGTCTTCGCGGCCGTGCCGGCGTCGGCGAGGACCGAGCTGAACGACATCGCGACCTTCCCCTTGCCGAGCGGCGAGTCGGCGATCACGTTGCCCGCGGTCAGCGCGGTCTTCGGGATCGCGTCCTCGTCCCACAGCGTCTTGAGGAACGTCAGCGCCTTCAAACCGGGCGCCTGGTTGAACGCGACGCTCTTGCCGTCGTCGGCGAACACCTTGCCGCCGGCCTGCCAGAGCAGCGGGTAGAAGTTCAGGTTCAGCGTCGCCTCCGGCGAGGCCGAGTAGTCCAGCGTCTGGAACCCGGCGGCCTTCAGCTTCGGCGCCGCGGCCTTGACCTCGTCCCAGGTCTCCGGCGGCTTGGCGATCCCGGCCTTGGCCAGGACGGTCTTGTTGTACATCGTCGTGGTGACGGTGTGGTAGATCGGCGCGCCGTACACCTTGCCCTGCACGGTCAGGCCCGGTACGGCCGACGGCAGGAACTGGTCCTTCAGCGGGTTCACCACGTCGTCGACCGGCTCCAGGTTCCCGTTCGCGACGTACTGCGGGATCTGGTCCGGGATCATCGGCAGGACGTCGGGGCCCTTCTTGCCGGAGAACGCGGCCGCGAGCTTCTGGTCGCGGTCGGTCCAGGGCTGCTGCTCGATCTTCAGGTCGACGGTCGAGTTGGCGGCCTCGAAGTCGGTCTCGACCTTCTTCCAGTACGTGTCGTTGGCCGCCTTGTCGGCGATCACCGGGTACATCCAGAGCGTGAGGCTCTTCTTGCCCCCGCTGCTGCCGCTGTCACTGCCGCCGCAGGAACTGAGCGCTGCGGCCAGCACGAGCGCCGTAAGTGGTGCCGCAATGCGGCGGACGGTGAGTTTCATCGCACCCCCAGGGTGGTGTCCGGAAGTCAGGGCCGGAACTGCTCGAACCGAATAACGGTCAGGACCGAAAGTAGCCGGGGTGAATTTCGGCTGTCAACGGCTGATATCAATCCGGAACAGCTCGGAGCCGCTGGTCATCAGTAGTTGGTGGTCTCCCCGGACGCCGAGCCGCCGGTGGGCGTGCTCGACGAACAGCGTCGGGACGGACTTCGCCCCGGGCGCGATCCGGTAGATCTTGTTCAGGTCGATACTCACGTACACGGCCTCCGAGGTGGCCACGATGTCGCCGCTGGAGGTCGTCGTACCGAGCGTGAAGGAGCGCTTCAGCTTGCCGTTGCCCGGGGAGAGCGCGAACACGGTCTTGCCGGCCACGCCCCAGAGCAGGCCGTCCGGCCCGATCGTCACCGACGAGACCGTCGCCGCACCCGGCACCGGCACGGTTTCCCAGAGCTTCTTCTTCCCCGTCACGTCCCACGCGAACACTGTGCCCGCCGTGCGGGTCGGCGGGGTGGTCGTCAGGCCACCGGCGATCGACGTTCCGCCGTACACAATGCCGCAGCGCGACGTCAGGCCGAACACGGATTCGTCCTGTACGACGTTCCGGTACTTCTCCGACGTCCCGGTCGTGGGGTCGTAGATCACCAGCGCGCCGCCGAGCCGGTCGCCGTCCGGGACGGTACCGACAGCGATCTTGCCGTCGACCTCGGTCAGCGCCCGGGCGCGGGTCTGGAGCAGGTCCGGCTTCAGGTTGACCAGCTGGGTCGGGTTGTCCGGCGTCCCGGGCGGTCCGGGGGAGTACTCCGGGCTGCTCCAGGTCTTCGTGGGGTCGTACGCGTAGAGCCGGGCCTCCGGGTACGCGCCGACGTACACGGTGCCGTCGGACGCCTCCATCAGCGCCTCGACCTGGGAGAACCGGTTGAACTTCGCCTCGCCCGTCGACGGGTTGACCACCGAGACGCCGCCGTTGAGGAAGCCGCCCGCATAGATGCTGTTCTTCCCGCCGGCCACGGACAGGATCTCGATCGGCTCCCGGCGGACCTTGGTCTGGAAGATCTCGGACTTGCCGGTCTGCGGGTTGTACCGGAACTCCTCGCCGCGCCAGAGCGTGCCGACCACGCTGGTCCCGGGGTAGTCCGGCAGGTTCAGGTCGGCGTACCCGATCGAGCGGGCGTTCTGGATCCGGCCGGTGAACGTCAGGCCGGTCCCGGTCAGCGTCTTGGTGGCCGGGTCGTACTTCTTCAGCTCACTCGCCTGGATCATGTAGATCGAGCCGTCCGCCCCGACCGGCGAGATGTCCAGGCCGTGCTCGTTCGGGATCGTGTCGACCCAGGTCCTCGACGCGATGTCCCAGACGTACAGCGGTCCGGGGAACGCCGTACTGACCCGGGCGTACATCCGGCCGCCGCGGACGTTCACGTCGTAGACCACCTGGTTCTTCGGGTCGCCCATCCCGGGCGGCGCCGGGATCTCGGTGACCGCTCCGGTGTTGACGTCGACCTCGGAGAAGTACGCGTCCGGCTCGGAGCCGGTGTAGAGCTTGCCTCCTCCGTAGTCGATGCTCTTCACGTAGACCTGGCCGGCCTTGATCGTGCCGTAGTCGCGGACCGCGCCGGTCGCGTGGTCGTACCGGAACACCTTGCCGTGCGGGTACGTCCCGCCGTACACGTTGCCCTGCTCGTCGACGGTGATCCGCAGGACGAACGTCTCCGTCGGTAGTGGCCGGCCGAGGTCCTCCGCGGTGGTCGCGCCCGGCTTCAGCCGGTACAGGTGGCCGTTGTTGTAGGTGCCGGCGTAGATCGTGCCGTCCGGCGCGGCGGCGACCGCGTAGCTGCCGTCGGCGCCGGGCAACGCCGCGGACAGCAGGCTGTCACCGGTGGCCGGGTCGATCGCGTTCAGGTACGCCGGGCTGCCGCTGGACACGTTCCAGATCGCGGTCTTCCCGTTCGGGCCGGGCGCGACCGTGCCGCCGATCAGCAGTACGTCGGACAGCGGAGTGCCGAGTGAGACGACGGTGCCCACAGGTGGTTTGTTCCCCGCCTGCGCCGGGGTAGTCAGGGTGGTGCCGAGCACGGCGACGAGGGCCAGTGCGAGAAGGGAGCGGACTGATCGCATGCGATTGCCTCCGGGGTGCCGTATTTACGGTCCTGTCCGAAAGTGAAGCGCTCGCGGCGTGACGAAGTCAACGGCTCAGGAAAATTTGCCACTACTGGCAGCAATCCGCCCGGTTACGGCCCCGGCCGTTAGGTCGGCGGGAGGGCGTCGAGGAGCTCCTGGAGCAGCTCGCGGGTGGCGGCGAGGTAGCTGTCGTCGCGCTGCAGCGCCTTGCGGAAGGCGGCCAGTTCGGTCGGCGAGATCGTGTTCGAGAACGTGCTGACCTCGGTCAGGTCGAGGCGCCGGTTGAACAGGTGCGCGGTGTCCCGCCAGCGGTGCAGCATCCGGACCAGCTCGGCGTCCTTGTGCAGGCCGAGCGCTCCGGACACGAGCGCCAGGTCGACCGCGGACACGATCAGCCGCGGGTACACCTGCCGGCTCGTCGGCGCGTCCGGGGAGAACCGCGGGTCGTTCAGCAGCCGCTTGTTCTCGTCCAGCTCACCCTCGACGGATCGCAGTACCTCGGTACGGCGTTCCGCCTCGGACGTCAGCCGCTCCACGAAGATGCCGGTCAGCCCGGCCACCAGGGTCAGCGAGTTGACGGCCGGCTCCCAGCGCGAGTTGCCCGGCCAGATGAACCAGATGATGCCGAGGACGAACGCGATCCCCAGCAGGCCGTACGTCACCCAGCTGACCAGGCGGCGCCGGTTCACTGCGACCAGATGTCGTCGGCCAGGCTGTGCCGAGTCTCGACGGACCCGTTCGGCGCGAGCAGCAGCAGCTCCAGGCCGAACGGGTTCGGGCGGCGGGCGTACCGGAACTGGGACTGGATCGCCTCGATCGGGGTCAGCTCGCACGCCTCGGTGAGCCGCTTCAGCCGGTCCGCCGAGTACTTCCGGGTGGTGTAGAGCCGGATCGTGTCGCCGACCGGCAGCACCACCTCGGTGTGGTCCGGCAGCTCCATCCGGACCTCTTCGCCGGTGTCGTTCTGCCAGAGGATCTTGACCAGCAGCCCGTCGTCCTCGACCTCGCCGACGAACTTCACCAGGTCGTTGTTGATCTTCAGGTCGGTGTTGTACCGCAGCGCGCTGGTCACGAACTCCGCGAACGCCCGGGTCTGGTGGTACTCGTCCGCGGCCGCGTCGGCGGCCTGCTGGTCGAGGCGCGTCGTACTGGCGACCTCGAGCAGCAGCCGGTCCTGCGGCCGCAGCACCCGGGTGAGGGTGCCGAGCAGTTCCTCGTCGCTGTCGAAGTTCGCCAGCGTGTTGCCGGTGAGCGTGAACAGGATCGGCTCGTCGCCGACCAGCCGGGCCAGCATCTCGGCCAGCTCGTCGACGTTCTCGTCGATCGAGAAGTCCAGCTGCACCGGCAGCACCTGGGAGACCGGGAAGCGGGCGCCGCGGACCGGCTCCAGCGTGCCCATCCGGAGCATCTCGGAGCTCATGTCGACCGGGATGTAGTACATCTCCCGGTGGTTGCGGCGCATGTCGCTGAGGATCGTCCGGTCCTTGACGCCGGTGCCGACGCCGAGGCTGACCAGGTGGAAGCCGCCGTTCTCGACGTGCGGCCGGAGCTTGCGCCAGTGCCGCAGGAACGACTCCGTGCCGGCCTTCATCACCAGGTAGAACGGGTCGTTGGTGGCGTTCGCCCAGGCGATCGTCGGGCCGATGCCCCAGTACGAGAAGCCGGACGTGATCTGCTTGCCGTCGCCGGAGTCCGAGAACGGTCCGCGCAGGTCGCCGGTCAGCGTGGCGAGCTTGTCCGTCTGGTCCTCGCCGACCAGCAGCAAGGACCAGGCGAAATCGTCGTCCGCCAGCGCACGTTCGAGCTTCCGGATCACCGGTACCGGCTCAGTCACGTCTCACCCCTCACACGATGAGACGTCAGGTTACCGGTTACCGGACCGGACCGCCCTGGTCACACCGGGGTGACCGCGTCGGCCTCCCGGCCCTTCGGACCGTCGACGATCTGGAACTCGACCTGCTGGCCGTCCTCGAGCGTCTTGTACCCGTCGGAGACGATCTTGCTCCAGTGCACGAACACGTCGTCCTGCCCGTCGACGGCCAGGAAGCCGTACCCCTTGTCCGCGTTGAACCACTTCACGGTGCCGCGCACCATCGAATCTCCTCGACCACGGAACCCGCTTCACCCAGGCCCCTCGCGACCAGCAATCCTAATCGAGCCGCCGACGAGCAGCGCCGTGGCCACCAGAACCGCGCTCACCCACAGCGGTCCGCGGAAGCCGGCGAGGCCGATCGCGAGGCCGCCGAGGACCGGTCCGGCGGCGGCGCCGACGTTCAGCGCGGCGGTGGCCAGCCCGCCGGTCAGCACCGGGTACGCCGACCCGGCGTACAGCGCGTACGCGATCAGCGTCGAGCCGACCGCGAACGACAGCGCACCCTGCACGAGGACCAGGACGACGGACGGTACGACGTACGCCGCGGTGAGCGCGAAGGCGCACCACCCGAGCAGCAGGATGCCTCCGGCAACGAGTACGAGCCGGTGGTCGCTCCGGTCGGCGTACCGCCCGGCGACGGTCACGCCCGCGAACGAGCCGAGGCCGAACAGCGCGAGCAACGCCGGGACCCACGCACGGTCGAGCCCGGTGACGTCGGTGAGCACCGGCGACAGGTAGGTGAACGAGCAGAACGTGGCGCCGTTCACCAGGGCGCCGAGCAGCAGCAGTACGGCGAGCCGTGGCGACACGCGGATTCCGGCGTGGACGGTCGGCCCGGTGGCGCGGGATGGGGCCGAGCGGAGGATTCCGATCAGCGCGGGCAGCGAGATCAGCGCGACCGCCCAGAACGCCGACCGCCAGCCGAGGTACCGGCCGAGCACGGCACCCGCCGGTACGCCGACGATGCACGCGAGCGTCGTACCGCCGAGCAGGACCGACGTCGCGCGGCCCTTCGCGTCCGGGCGGACCAGGCTGGTCGCGGTAGCGAGCGCGATCGCGAGGAAGCCCGCGTTCGCCAGCGCGGCCAGGACGCGGGTGGCGAGCAGTACGGCGAAGCTGCTGGTCAGCGCGCCGACCACGTGGACCGCGAGGAAAACGGTCAGTGTCGCGAGCAGCGTCTGCCGCCGCGGCCAGCGGGCGCCGAGGACCGCGATCGCCGGAGCGCCGACGATCATCCCGAGCGCGAACGCCGACGTCAGCCAGCCGGCCGCCGGGATCGAGACGCCCAGGTCCTGGGCGATGTCCGGGCCGAGCCCGGAGAGCATGAATTCAGAGGTCGCCTGCGCGAAAACGGCAAGGCCGAGCAGATACAGCACGAAAGGCATGGAAATACTCCGTAACCAGAAGACGGCATGAGGTCGTCTCCGGCCGGTTCAGCGTGCGAACGGCCGGTGGTTACGGTTGGTCTGCCTCCGGGCTGGACATGGGGAGGAGTCTAGCCGCGGTGCGAGGCGGCCAGGCCGAGGAGGCCGGCGGCGACCAGTAGGAGGGCGCTGGTCACACCGAGGTCCTTGGTCTGCAGGACGCCGTTGTCGGTGAGCATCCAGATCGTGGCGGCGCCGGACAGGACGGTGCCGGCCACCACGCCGGGAACATCCGGCTTGGTCTTCCGCTGCTGGGTACTCATGCGCGCTCCACCCTGATGCTGCCGAGTTTGAGGTCGAGGTTCAGTGTGACCTGCTGCGGGCCGGCCTTGCCGTCCACGCCCAGGTCATCGAGGGTCAGCTGGGCATTGTGACCGTCCCGGCGCTGGTCCAGGAAGGAGGCATCTCCCATGCCAACCGACAGCTGTCCCTTCACGTCGACATTGTCCGGCACCTTGACGACCACGTTGCCGACGCCGCCGTGCACCTCCACCTTCGCGCCCGGGGCGAAGGTCGCCTTGGTCAGATCCAGGCTCACCGAGCCCGCGTCGAACTGGTACCTCGAACCGGTCGCGGTGATGGTCTGACCGGCCGGTGCCGTGTAGGTGGTGTCGGCGAAGTTCCGCGGTACGGCGGTGAAGACCGTGCTGACCACCGCACCGAGCGCGAGCAGGATGCCGAGCGGGAGCAGGCCGAGCGTCCGGCCGACGAACCCGCCGAGCAGCATGCCCGCGCCGAGCGTGGCCAGGCCGATCACCAGCATCGTGGACGTGGCCGCGCCGGCCAGTGCCGCGATCGCGATCGCCAGCCCGGTCAGGACGACGACGATCGACTTGACGCCGCGCATGCCCTTCGCCGGCGGTGCGGCCGGCGTGCTCGCGGCCGGCGTACGCGGGCCGTTCGGCGGCTCGTCGGCGTACAGCCCGAGGGGGTCGTCCTCGGTCCACACAGACTGGACCGGTTCGACGGTGCGGTCCTGGGGTCGCTGTGGGGCCGAGGACGACGGGCCCGCCGGCGGAGCCGACGGACCGGTCTGCGGGGGCGTGAACGCGGAGCTGTACTGCTGCCCCGACGTGGTGTCCTGCTGGCTCTGCTTGGTGCTGTTGCTCTTGCGGTGCTTGGAGAGCAGCCAGATGACCGCGATCACGATCACCGGACCCGGGATGAAGTGGCCGAACTTGAACGACGACATGGTCGCGATCGCGGCGAACACGCAGATCCCGATCACCACCGGCCAGAACCACGGGTGGTCGGTCCGGATCCGGTCCCCGAGCACGCCCTGCAGCGGCACCCGGTCGCTGCCCTCCTCGGGCATCAGCACCCAGGCCGCGAGGTAGAAGATCAGCCCGGGGCCGCTGATGATCAGTACGGCCATCACCACGCGGACCAGCACGGGGTCGATGTTCAGCCCGCGGCCGATACCGCCGCAGACGCCCGCGACCCAGCGGTCCGACCTGCTGCGCCGCCAGGTCTGGGGGTTCTGCAGGCGGTTGCGGTCGAACCCGGCGGGTCCACTCTGGTTCTGCTCCATGTCATCGATGGTCACACCGGATCCGGCACCGAACATCGGGGATGCACCCTGACGATCCCCGGAATGCCCGGAATTCGGGGTTCTCCCCGAGTCGACCCTGACCGCCGTACGGCCGCGCTGAGGAGGCGGCCGGGGACAAGCCTGCTGGTGTCGGGCCTGTCCGCATGTGACGATCGTTGTGATGAGCCAGCCAGCAGCCATGCCGCCGGGCGGACCTCCGAAGATGGAGGGACAGCCCGAGCCTACGCCTGGGCAGAACCAGGACCAGTGGCGCTTCAAGGGCTGGGGTCCCGAGGGCCCAGGCCAGTACCAAGGCCCGTACGCCGCTTACGCCGCCCGTATGGGTGCTCAAGCCGGTGCTCCTGGTGCCCCAGGTACTCCTGGTCCGTTCGGTCCGTTCAGTGCACCTTCGGGGCCGCCGCCGGTGTCGGCCGCGCCGCGGCGGGCGTACCGGCGTACCGAGGGGCGCGTGATCGCCGGTGTTGCGGGTGGGGTCGCGGATCACCTCGGGATTTCGGACACCGTCGTACGGCTGGTGCTGATCGCGACCACGGTGTCCGGCGGGTTCGGCGTACTGATCTATGCGGCCCTGTGGTTCCTGATGCCGCTCGCGCCCGACCGGGTGCCAGGTGCGCCCGGGCTGGCCGCGCACACGCGCAGCGGGATGCGGACCGACGAGCAGCCGGCGCCGGTCACCGAGGCGAAGCAGCGGAAGCGGGAGAAGAGCCGCGGGCAGTTGCCCGCGCTGGTGGCCATCGGCATCGGCCTGCTGATCCTGCTGCAGGTCGCCGGGTTCGGCATCGCCGGGAAGCTGTTCTGGCCACTGGTGTTCGCCGCGACCGGCCTCGCGCTGATCTGGCGGCAGGCCGACGAGGCGCAGAAGGACAAGTGGACGCAGGAGATCCGGGTCCCGATCCTCGGCCTGGTGCTCGGCAAGGGCGGCTGGAAGTCGCTGGTCCGGATCGCCGTCGGCCTGGTCCTGCTCGGGACCGCGGTCACGCTGTTCCTGGTCCAGAACGGCCGCCTCCAGATGGTCGGCGACGTACTGATCGCCCTGCTGCTCGCGGTCGTCGGGATCGGCGTGATCGCCGGCCCGTGGGTGCACCGGCTGACCCGGGACCTGAACTCCGAGCGCGCCGAGCGGGTCCGCTCCCAGGAGCGCGCCGACATGGCCGCGCACCTGCACGACTCGGTCCTGCAGACGCTGGCGCTGATCCAGAAGCAGGCCGACGACCCGAAGGCGGTCGCCCGGCTGGCCCGGTCGCAGGAGCGCGAGCTGCGGTCCTGGCTGTACGACGAGGACCACGACAAGGACCAGACGATCGCCGGCGCCGCGAAACAGGCGGCCGCCGAGGTGGAGGACTCGCACGGCGTACCGATCGAGGTGGTCACCGTCGGCGACTGCGAGCTGACCGAGCAGCTGGCGTCGATGGTCCGGGCTGCCCGGGAGTCGATGGTGAACGCGGCCAAGCACTCCGGTGCTGCGAAGATCGACGTGTTCGTCGAGGTGGACGGCGACCGGGTGGAGATGTTCGTCCGCGACCGCGGCAAGGGGTTCGACGTGGACGAGGTCCCGGACGACCGGCTCGGCTTGCGGCACAGTGTGATGGGCAGGATGGAACGGCACGGCGGCCGCGCGACCGTGCGGTCCGATCCGGAGACAGGGACCGAAGTGCGACTGGAGATGGACAGATGAGCAGCAGGCGGGTTGTCGTCGTCGACGATCACGACATGTTCCGGGCCGGGGTACGCAGCGAGATCGGTACGGCGGTCGACATCGTCGGGGAGGGGTCCGACGTCGACACCGCGGTGAAGGCGATCGTCGGCACCGAGCCAGACGTCGTACTGCTGGACGTCCACCTGCCCGGTGGCGGCGGTACCGAGGTGATGAAGCAGGTGCACCAGCGGCACCCAGACGTCAAGTTCCTGGCGCTGTCGGTGTCCGACGCGGCCGAGGACGTGATCGGCGTGATCCGGGCCGGCGCCCGCGGGTACGTGACCAAGAACATCTCCGGCACCGAGCTGGTGGACGCGATCAACCGGGTCGCCGAGGGCGACGCGGTGTTCTCGCCGAGGCTGGCCGGCTTCGTCCTGGACGCCTTCTCCGGCGCGATCGACATCGCCTCGGTGGACGAGGACCTGGACCGGCTCTCCCAGCGTGAGCGGGAGGTGCTGCGGCTGATCGCCCGCGGCTACGCGTACAAGGAGGTGGCGCGCGAGCTGTTCATCTCGGTGAAGACCGTGGAGACGCACGTCTCGTCCGTACTGCGGAAACTCCAGCTCTCGAACCGCCACGAACTGACCCGCTGGGCCACGGACCGCCGCCTGGTGTAGCGCGTGCGAGCCCTGTGCGACCATTCGGTCCGTGGGGTTCTACATCATGCGCCGGCTGCTGTCGGCCGTCAGCGTCGTGGCGGCCACCCTGGCGGCCACGTTCGCGCTCTTCTTCGTCGCGCCGACCGACCCGGCCGGAGCCATCTGCGGTGACCGCAACTGCACGCAGCAGCGGTACAACGAGATCAGGACGAACCTGCACCTGGACGAGCCGAAGGTCGAGCAGTTCGCCCGGTTCGTGAAGGGCATCGCGGTCGGGCGCGACTTCGAGACCTCGGGCGTGGTGCAGCACTGCGCGGCGCCGTGCCTCGGGTTCTCGTTCAAGAACGACCAGCCGGTGACCGGTCTGCTGATGACCAGGCTGCCGGTCACCGCGTCGCTGGTGCTCGGCCAGGCCGTGATCGTGCTGACCGTCGGCGTCGCCCTCGGCACGATGGCGGCCCGGCGCCGCGGCACCGCCGCCGACCGGGTGCTGATGGGCGGGGCGCTGCTGGTGAGCGCCGTGCCGTACTACATCGTCGGCCTGCTGGCGGTCCTCTACCTGACGGTCCTGCACCCGATCCTGCCCCGCGGCGGCTGGACGCCGCCGACGCACAGCCTGTGGAAATGGGCCGCCGGGCTGCTCGCACCGTGGCTCGTCCAGGGACTGTACGGCTGCACCGACTACGCCCGGTTCGCCCGGGGATCGATGGTCGAGACGCTCAGCGAGGACTTCATCCGGACCGCGCGGGCGAAGGGCCTGCCGGACTGGATGGTCACCTACAAGCACGCGCTCCGGGCCGGGCTGATCCCGGTGATCACGATCTTCGGGCTCGACATCGCCGGGAGTCTGTCCGGCGCGATCTTCACCGAGAAGCTGTTCGACCTGCCCGGGCTCGGCATGCTGTCGCTGGACAGCGTCAACAACTACGACCTGCCACTGATCATGGGCACGGTGTTGCTGGCGACGGTGTTCCTGGTCGCGCTGAACCTGGTGGTGGACGTCACGTACAGCCTGATCGATCCGCGCGTCCGGTTGAACTGAGTGGCGCGTTTCGGCCAGGGCATGGATTCGCCACTCCGTATCGGCGGTCCGGGCTTGGGAGCTGTTATACGGTCGACTGTTATGGAGCGGAATCTCACAGCCGATCAGCTCGCGCTCTTCGAGAAGGAGTTCGCGTCGAACCCGCAGTACCGGGTGATGCAGAACGCCGTCACGCAGACGCCGGTCAACAGCATTGCCCTGGATCGTCAGGTCGTCACGTCGATGGACCATTCGGTGTCCCATCTGCTGGACGACTGGAAGGTGACCAACCAGAAGAAGAGCGGCCGGTGCTGGATGTTCGCCGGGCTGAACCTGCTCCGGGTCGGCGCCGCCGAGAAGCTCGGGGTCAAGGACTTCGAGTTCTCCCAGAACTACGTGCTGTTCTGGGACAAGTTCGAGCGCGCGAACTTCTTCCTCGAGGCGATCATCGACACTGCCGGCCGGGACGCCGACGACCGGACGGTGGCGCACCTGCTGTCCGACCCGATCGGTGACGGCGGCCAGTGGAACATGTTCATCGCGGTGGTCCGCAAGCACGGCCTGGTGCCGAAGAGCGCGATGCCGGAGAGCGAGAGCTCGTCCGCGACCGCGCAGCTGAACGACATCCTCCGCAAGCTGCTCCGCCAGGGCGCGCGCGACCTGCGGGTGCTGGACGGCGACGACGCCAGGCGGGACCGCAAGGGCGAGATCCTGACCACCGTGCACCGGGTGCTGAGCATCCACCTCGGCACGCCGCCGCAGAAGTTCCTGTGGCAGTGGAAGGACACCGACAAGGGCTTCCACCGCGACGGCTGGATCACCCCGACCGAGTTCGCCGCGAAGTACGTGCAGCTGCCGGTCGACGACTACGTCTGCCTGGTGCACGACCCGCGCTCGACCAGCCCGGTCGGCCGGACGTTCACCGTGGACTTCCTCGGCAACGTGATCGACGCGCCGCCGGTGGTGTACCTGAACGTCGAGATGGACCTGATGAAGCAGCTCACCCAGGACGCGATCGTCGGCGGCGAGCCGGTCTGGTTCGGCTGCGACGTCGGCAAGCAGATGAACGGCGACCTCGGCTTCTGGGACGCCAAGCTGTACGACTACGAGGCCGTGTACGACACCGAGTTCTCGCTGGACAAGGCCGAGCGCCTCGTGCACCACGAGACGCTGATGACGCACGCGATGCTGTTCACCGGCGTGGACGTGGTGGACGGCGAGCCGCGCCGCTGGCGGGTCGAGAACAGCTGGGGCGACGAGAAGGCCGACAGCGGCTTCTGGACCATGAACGACTCGTGGTTCGGCGAGCACGTCTTCGAGATCGCCGTACGCCGTTCCGCGCTGCCGGCGGACCTGCAGGCGCGCCTGGACGACGAGCCGATCGTCCTCCCGGCCTGGGACCCGATGGGCGCCCTGGCCGACTGAACTCCTTGCCTCATCCCCGTCGCAGGGCGGCCGTCAGACGGTGTAAGCGTCTGCGGCGGGGACGGAGGCTGGTCTGGCGGCCTTGTGGACGTTCGGTGGCCACCGTCGCCGCGCGGACGGCGAGTTCGTCGTCCAGCGGTTCGAGTTCGTCGATGCCGTACTTGCGGCCCAACGCGCACAGCAACAGGTGATCGGCCAGCACGGGATTCTTCGGCAACGCCGGCCCGTGCAGGTAGGTGCCGATCGTGTTGCCGACCACCGCGCCTTCATCACCCGTTCCGCCGTTGTTGCCGAACCCCTGCCGGACCGTCCCGAGCGGCTGCTGGCCCTCGTCGAGCACCGTCCGCCCCGAGTGGTTCTCGAACCCGACCAGTTGCCCGAACGGGCTGTCCACCACGATGTTCCCGATCATCCGCTGCGGCCCCGCGGTGGTCCGGCTCCGGAAGATCCCGAGCCCCGGGAAATGCCGCCCATCGGCGTCGAAAAATTCCCGGCCGAACAGCTGGTAGCTCCCGCAGATCAGCAGCATCGGGACCCCGTCGGCGGATATCTTCCGCAATTCGTCGCCACGTGCCAGTAAATCCTCCGCATTGACGGTCTGCGCGGAATTCTGCCCGCCGCCGCCGAACACCAGGTCGACACTCGAGAAGTCGAAAACCTGGCCCGGTTCGACCGGCAGAATCTCGGCCCGGAAGCCCCGCCATTCCAGCCGTTTCGCCAGCGTGATGACATTTCCCAGGTCGCCGTACACGTTGAGATCCCGGGGGTACAGGTGCGCGATCCGCACAGTCCTGGTCATGCGGCCTCCTGCCGGCTGCGGAGCGCCCGGCGTACCTGCAGCATCGCGGTGTAGGTCGGCAGGATGTATCCGTCCCCGCCGGGCGGCAGCCCCGCCAGCAGCCGGGAGATCCCGTCGTCGACGCTGGACGCCACGGCCGCCTCGGTCCCGGCGTAGTGCAGCCGCAACGCCATCTCGTACGCCCGCGTCCCGGCCGTCACGACCTCCGGCTTGCCGGCCGTCAAGGCCTCGAGCGGTACGTCCCACAGCCAGGACACGTCGCGGCCGTCGGCGGGCAGGTCGTTGACCGCGATGAGTACCCGCGGCTCCGTCCGCCCGATCAGGAACGTGTCCAGCACCTGCGCGAACCCGGCCGGGTTCTTGATCAGCAGCAGCCACAGCGTCCGGCCCTGCACCTCGGTCTTCTCGACCCGCCCGAACGCCGCCTCGGTCGTCCCGATCGCCTCCGCCGTCACGGCCGGATCCAGGCCCACGCCTGCCGCCACGCTCACCGCGGCCAGCGCGTTGTAGATGTTGTACGTCCCGGACAGCCCGCACCGCACCTGCCGGGAGACGCCGCCCTCCGACACCGTGAAGTCCGTGCCGTCGAGGTCCGCGTGCTGCACCTCGGTGACCGCGACGGCTGGCGTGGGCCGGTCGAAGTCGCCGTTCGGGCAGCTGTAGTGTCCGAGATGGCTGTAGAAGACCCGGTCGAACCGCAGCCGTTCGCCGCAGCGCGGGCAGCGGTCCGAGTCGACCGCGGACCGTACGTCGGTCAGCCGTTCCGGCAGCTGCTCGACCCCGAAGTAGCTGACCCGGTCCGGCCCGCTCGCCGCGTCCGCGAGGCTCGCCACCCGGGCGTCGTCGGCATTCAGGTACAGCTGGGCGTCCACGGCCGCGATGCCCTCGGCGAGCAGCGCGGCCGTGGTGTCGACCTCGCCGTACCGGTCCAGCTGGTCGCGGAACAGGTTCAGCACCACGAGGTGCCGCGGCCGGAGCTCCGGCGCGACCAGGCGCAGGCTGGCCTCGTCGACCTCGAACACGCCGATTCCGCCGCGGATCCGGCCGCGCAGGTCGGCCGCCGAGAGCAGTGCCGAGACGACGCCGCTGCGCAGGTTCGCGCCGGACTCGTTGGTGAGCACCGACTCGCCGCCGCGCCGGAGTGCCGCGACCAGCAGCTTGGTGGTGGTCGTCTTTCCGTTGGTGCCGGTCACCAGAATGCAGCCGCCCGGTAATTGTTCGGCCAATTTCCGGGGCAAGTTCGGTGCTATTTTTCCGACGATCACACCGGGTAGCGTCCGGCCGCCCCGGCCGAGCCACCGGCTGAGCGTGGCCACGGTCCGGGCAAGGGCAATCGCAGCCGTTTCTCGCATACCCGAATTCTACGGCCGGCGGTCAATTGGAACTCAGCGTCCGCTCAGCTCAGTAAATGCTCAGGAAAGCCCAACTCAGTAAATGCTCAGGAAATAAGTTTCAATGCATCGCCGGGGCGTTCCAGCGTCGGCAGGTGCCCGGCCCACGGGAGGTGGACCCGCTCCGCGTCGGGCAGCCGCTCCGCGAGGTAGTCCGCGCTCTCGGTGAAGAACGTGAAGTCGTGCCCACCGGTGATCACCCGCACCGGCATGGTGAGCTTCTCCGGCTCGACCGGCCACTCCTCGTTCTCGACCTCCCCGGCAGCCAGTTGTACGTCGTACACGCGCTGCTGCATCGTCCGCAGCAGTTCGCGGGCCTCGTCGTCGGCCTCCGGGCCGATCCAGCGGCGTACGGTCAGGTCGGTCGCGCCGTCCACGTCGCCCGCCTCCAGGAGCTTGCCCTCCTCGGCCCACAGGGCGCGCAGGTCGTCGTCCGGCACCACGTTGTCGGTCGGCGCGCAGATCAGCACCAGCCGCGCGAACAGGTCCGGCCGCCGGCTCGCCAGCTGCTGTACGACGTACCCGCCGAACGAGGCGCCGACCGCCGTCACGTCCTGCGCGCCAAGCTCCTCGAGGACCGCGAGTACGTCGCCGGCGTCGGAGTACCGCGGCGCCGACGGAGTCTCGCCGTACCCACGCAGGTCCAGGGTGATCACCCGATGGCTGGTCGTCAGCTCCGCCACCTCGCGCGCCCACATTCGTGAATCGGCGACGCCGGCGTGCACCAGCAGCAAATCCGGGCCTTCCCCGGTGACCGCATGAGAAATCGTCATGCGTGAACCCTCGCTGCCGGGCGGCTGTGCGGCAAATCGATTACAGACGGACCACCGTGAATGCCTCGGCGTAATGATCGGCCGGGAATCCCGCGGTACCGGCGACCCGGGCGAAGTTCGCGCGGATCCCGGTCCGGAGGCCGTCGGGGTCGCGGTGCTGGCTGGTGTGCGACATCAGCGCGGCGAGCTTTTGGTCGAACGTGTCGGTGACGTCGACGTAGTGGTTCGCGGTGGGGTGGTCCATCATCCACAGTTCGCCGACGTCCCACGCCTCCTCGGCCAGGTCCGGGTACGCGTACGGGTTGCCGGCTGCCGGGTAGAACGCCCGGACGGTCGCCTCGGCGGCGGCCAGGTGGTCCGGGTGCGAGACCTGCAGGCGGTGCCACGAGCGCTCGGGGGACTGGGTCAGGATGCGCTGCGGGCGGACCGTGCGGATCACCCGGCTGATGTCGCGGACCAGCTCAACGGTCGGTTCGACGGCGCCGTCCTGGTACCCGAGGAAGTGCAGGTCGTGGACGCCGACGTGCGCCGCGGCGGTGGTCTGCTCGGCCCGTCGTACGGCGGGGATCTCGGCCCGGTCGCGCTCCGGTTCGAAGCCGCCGGCCTGCCCGTCGGTGACGATGCAGTACCGCACCTCGATGCCGGCCTTGGTCCACACCGCGACCGTGCCGGCGCCGCCGAAGTCGATGTCGTCGGGGTGGGCGACCACCACCAGGATCCGCTCGATCTCTGCATCAGGTCGTGGTTCGGTCACGGGCCCGACCCTAGCTGTTTGCGCGGGCAGGCACAGTGGAATTCATGGAGTTCGGTGGCACCTGCGATCCACAGGACGCCGGCTTCGACCCCGAGCGGCTCGCGGAGGCGATCGGGCTGATCGAGGCGCGTGGCGGGGTCGCGCAGCTGTGCGTCGTCCGCAACGGGCGGGTCGCGGTCGACCGCTCGTTCGGGTGCTCGCCGAACGCGTTGTTCTGGCTCTTCTCCGCGAGCAAGCCGTTCGTCGCGGTGGTCGTCCACCAGCTGGTCGAGTCCGGCCGGTTGCACCTCGACGACGCGGTGGCGGCGTACTGGCCGGAGTTCGCGGCGAACGGGAAGCGCGAGATCACCGTCCGGCAGGTGCTGCAGCACCGGTCGGGCGTGTCGCACGCCGGCTCGTACCTCGGTGAGGCGCGGGCGATGAGCGACTGGGCACGGTCACTGCGGCGGATCGAGGACGCCAAGCCGCGCTGGCCGATCGGGACCGTCGCGTACAGCCCGTTGGCGTTCGGGTTCATGCTCGCCGAGGTCGTGCGGCGGTGCAGCGGCTTCCCGATCGAGGAGCTGGTACGGCGGGACGTGCTCGAACCGCTCGGACTCGGCGACACGTACCTCGGGCTGCCGGCCGAGGAGTGGGGGCGGCACGTCCCGATCAAGGCGAGCGGTCCGGCGGGGCCGTTCTTCCAGTCGGTGGTGAACCGGCGCAGTACCCGCGCGGCCGTCGTACCGGCGGCGGGGATCTCGACGACGGCGCGGGACCTGGCGACGTTCTACCAAGGGCTGCTGGCCGGGGCGCTGCTCGGCCCGGCGGCGCTCGCGGCCGCGGTCGAGCCGAGCAGCGAAGGCGAGCTGGACCGGACGGTGCAGGCGCCGATCCGGTGGTCGCAGGGCTTCCAGCTCGGCGGACCGCGATGGCTCGACGGCGCGGGGACGCCGCTCGGGTCGCTGAGCAGCCCCCGGACGTTCGGCCACAACGGCAGCAACTGCTGTATCGGCTGGGCCGACCCGGACCGCCGGATCGCCTACGCGTACCTGACGAATCGGGTCGGCCACCCCAAGGCGGACCTCCAGCACCACTCGGCCGTCGCCGACAAGGTGCTGGCCGCGGCGCTGTAGGACCGACCGCCAGCACAACTCGGCTGTCGCCGACGCGATGCTGGCCGCGGCTCGGTAGGGATCGCCAGGCCATCACAATCGCGGCCGTCGCGCCGCACTCAGGCGTGAGCGCGGGTGGGGCGGCCGATTGTGATGGCCTGGAGATCCGCCCTCACGCCAGAGCCGGGGCCGGGAGGCGTTCGGCGATGACGTGGTCGACGATGCCGTAGGCCTTGGCGCCCTCGGCGGTGAGGACGTGGTCGCGGTCGGTGTCGTGGCGGAGGCGTTCGACGGTCTGGCCGGTGTGCCGCGCCAGGATCTCCTCGACCTGGCCGCGGACCCGCACCACCTCGTCGGCCTGCAGGATCAGGTCCGGGATGGTGCCCTGACCGCGCCCGGCCGGCTGGTGCAGGACGACCCGCGCGTGCGGCAGGATCGCCCGCCGCCCCGCGGTCCCGGCGGCCAGCAGCACTGCCCCGGCGGAGATCGCCTGCCCGACGCCGTACGTCGCGACCGGCGCCTGGATGTACCGCATGGTGTCGTAGATCGCCAGCATGGCGGACATGTCGCCGCCCTCGCAGTTGATGTAGAGGCTGATCTCCGACTCGGGACTGTCGGTCTCCAGGTGCAGCAGCTGCGCGATGATCGCGTTCGCGACGCCGGAGTCGATCGGCGTGCCGAGGTACACGATCCGCTCGGTCAGCAGGTGCGAGTAGACGTCCATGATCCGCTCGCCCCGCGGGTGCGACGCGATCACGTTCGGAATCGTGTAACTGCTCATGCCGCCGCCCTCCGTGGCATCACCTGGTCGAACGACTCGACGATGTGGTCGATGAAGCCGTACTCGCGGGCCTGTTCCGCGGTGTACCAGTGGTCGTGCCGCGAGTCCTCGTGCACGGTCTCGAACGTCTGCCCGGTGTCGCTCGCGATCAGCCCGAGCACGGTGTCCCGGATGTGCCGCAGGTCGTTCGCCTGGATCTCGATCTCCACCGCGGAGCCGCCGATCCCGGCCGACCCCTGGTGCATCAGCACCCGGGCGTGCCGCAGTGCGTACCGCTTGCCCGGCGTACCGGCCGACAGCAGGAACTGCCCGGCGCTGCAGGCGAGCCCGATCGCGAGCGTCGACACGTCGCACGGCACGGTCCGCATCACATCGCGGATCGCCAGCATCGACGGCACCGAACCACCCGGCGAGTGGATCCAGAACGCGATGTCGGAGTCCGGGTCCTCGGCCGCCAGCGTCAGGATCTGGGTGGCCAGCAGGGTCCCGAGGTCGTCGTCGAGCACCCGGTCCAGTACGACGATCCGCTGCGCGAGCAACCGCTGCCGCGCGGTCTCGTTGAACAGCGGCGCTTTCATGTCTTCTGCCATGGCTCAAGGGTTGTCCCCGGCGGCCGCCGCAGCCCAGCTTTTCTGCTGACGGCAAGTCTGCCCACAGCAAAGCAGACGTCGACGAGACACGCGCGCAGGTCTGGGAACAGGCAATGGCTGGTTCCCAGACCCCCGCGGGTGTGCTCAGCGCGGTTGGTCACGTCCCTGGATCTACTCGGGGATATCCCTGGATATGCGCCGGAGCGGCATCCAGATGCGTAGCTTACTGTCCATATGGACAGTAAGCGATCCAACTGGACAATCCACTCGAATGTACTACCTCGACTACCTCAAGCTCGGCCTGGTGGTACTGGTGATCCTGCACCACACCGCTCAGCCGTACGGCCCGCCGGACTGGTGGTACGTCCAAGGCGGCGATCGGTCGAAGCTGCTGTGGAGCTTCACCGTGGTGAACGGCTCCTTCTTCATGGCGCTGTTCTTCGCGATCTCGGCGTACCTGCTGCCGCCGTCGTACGAACGCAAGGGCGGTCGGCGCTACCTTCTGGACCGCTTCCGGCGGATCGGCGCGCCGTTCGTGTTCGGCGTGCTGACGATCGTCCCGACGCTGCGGTACCTGTACCACCACGCGTACGGCGACTACCTGGAGTTCTCGTTCGCCCACCTGTGGTTCCTCGAGCACCTGCTGGTGTACGCGATCCTGTACGCCGCCTGGCGCGCGATCGTCCGCCGTCCGGTGGTCCAGGAGCCGCGCCCGTTGAGCGGCTGGGCGATCGCCGGCTTCACGGCGGTCATCGGCCTGGGGACGTACGTCATCCGGATGAAGTGGCCCGTGGACACCTGGCTCGGCATCCTCGAGTTCATCCAGGCGGAGCCGGCGGACCTCGTCCAGTACGGCGGCCTGTTCGTCGCCGGGTTGCTCGCGTACCGCTGCGGCTGGCTGACCGGGATCAGCCGCCGAACCGGATTGACCTGTCTGGCGATCGGTGGCGCGCTCGCGATCGCGCACCTCGCCGTCCTGCCGGAGCTGTTCCGGTTCTACGGACCGGGCGGCACGGGTGGCGCGTCGTTGCTGTGGTCGGTGGTGGAGGGCACGATGTGCGTGACCTTGTCCATCGGGCTGGTGGTGCTGTTCCGCGAGTACGCCAACAGGCCGAGCGCCTTCCTGACCCGGTTGGGCGCGGCGTCTTTCACCGTGTATATCGTGCACGTGCCGGTGGTCGTCGTACTGCAGTTGCTGGTCCGCGACCTCGCAGTCGCGCCGCTGGTGAAGTTCCTGCTGGTGGGTGCGATCGCGGCGCCGGTCAGTTTCGTCCTGGCCGCCGGGCTGCGCCGCGTCCCGTACCTGCGGGCTTGGGTCGGGGCCTGACAACCGAGACGGAGACCATGAGCGACGCGCGATCCTCGGACCTGACGGCGCGGGCGCGGCTGCGGCTGGCGGCGCTCAAGTTGTTCGCCGAGCACGGGTTCGAGGCGACGTCGACGCGCGCAATCGCGGCCGAGGCGGGCGTGTCGCACGCGTTGCTGCGGCACCACTACGGCTCCAAGGACGGGCTCCGGGCCGCCGTCGACGAGGACGTGCTGAACACCTTCGACGAAGGACTGGCCAGGCTCGACGCCGACGACCTGGCCGCGCTCGGGCGGGTGACGGCGCAGCTGTTCGGATCGGACGAGCTGCGGCGGAACTACCTGCGCCGTGTCCTCCTGGAGGGCGGCCCGGCCGGGATCGCCGTGTTCCAAGGGCTGCTCGACGGTGCGCGGCGACACCTGGACGCGTTGCGCACGGAGCCCGCGGACGAGGCCGCCGCCCACTGGGCGCCGTACCAGGCTCTGTTCCTGATCCTCGGCCCGGTGCTGCTCGAACCGGTGCTGGCGGCGACGCTGGACACCCCGGTGTTCGCGCCCGGCCCGCTCGCCGAACGGAGCGCCGCGAACCAGCGCCTGATCGCCAAAGGACTCCTCGGCTGAGCGGTTTTCGGAAACTGTCGGTGGGCTGATACAGCATGGACGCTGTGACCAGGCACACCACTTTTCGTTACTGTCTCGACCCGACAGCCGAGCAGCGCGTGGCGTTGGCGCGACATACGGGTGCCGCTCGGTTTGCGTTCAACCAGTGCCTCCGCCTCCACCTGCAGGCGCGGGACCGGCAGCGTCGGAACAGCTCGATAGTTGTGCCCTGGTCCGGATTCGACTTGATCAACCTGTTCAACGGGTGGAAGAAGACAGAGCAAGCAGGCCGTGTCTTCAGGGTGGGTGCCGATGGCACCGCCGACGTTGTGGTGACCGGGTTGGTATGGCGAGCAGACGTATGCCAGCAGGTCTTCGAGGAAGCCGCCGCTGACCTAGGTAGAGCCCTGAAGTCGTGGACGGACTCGCGCCGCGGTAAGCGCGCTGGTGCTCGGGTAAGGCACCCGCGGTTCAAGAAGAAGGATCGGGGCACACCCTCGTTCCGGCTCAGGAACCGACACTCCGGAGGTGGCAGAGCTGCGATCAGAGTCGGCGAGGTTCACCCTCGTTCGGTGACCCTCCCGAGGGTCGGGACGGTCAGGGTGCGCGACGATGCCTGCCGCCTCCGCAGGCTGCTGGCGAAGCAACGAGGAAGGGTGTTGTTCGCCACCGTGTCGTACCGCGCGGGACGGTGGTGGGTTTCTCTGAATGTGGAGGCATCTGACCTTCACCCCAACCAGCGGCACAGGCCGCGAGCGGCAGGGGATGACGGTGGATGGGTAGGGGTGGATCGGGGGCTGTCTGCCCTCGTTGTAGCCGGCACCAGCGGCGGCAACGAGACAGCGCGCGTCGACAACCCACCGACACCCCTGGCAGCCGGGCTACAAAAGCAACGTCGGCTCGCCCGAGCCGTTGCCCGCAAGCTGAAGGGTTCAAGGAACAGGAGGAAAGCAGCTGCCCGGCTCGGGCGGCATCACTACCGCGTCGCGAACGTCCGCAAGCACTTCCTGCACCAGGTATCGAACGAGCTCGTCCAGACCCACGACCGGCTCGTCATCGAAGATCTGCACGTGATCGGAATGCTGCGTAACCGCCGACTTGCTCGCGCAATCTCCGATGCGGCGTGGACCGAGCTGGCGCGCCAGCTGAGCTACAAGCAAGCCTGGCGGGCTGGTCGACTCGTAGTCGCCGACCGGTGGTTCCCGTCCTCGAAAACCTGCTCGGCCTGCGGCGCCATACGCGCCGGTCTCCAGCTGGCGGACCGGACGTTCGATTGCGAGCGCTGCGGGCATTCGATCGACAGAGACCTGAACGCTGCAGTCAACCTCGCTATCTGGGCCGAGGAGCACCATGGTGCAGATGCCCAGATCCGGGACCACCAAGCAGGAGGCCCGGTCACGAAAGCCCACCGACAGGAAGGCACTGGCTCGCACACTCCTGCGGGTGAAACCGGCCTGGATGACGTGGGAACTGACGGTCGGGGAGCGTCCGTTGCCCGAACTGACGACGCCCGAGAAGGGCGGTGGCGGCGCAGCCTGACCGAGGCCGCGCCGGTACGCTTTAAGGTGTTGGGTGATGACCACACTATTTTCGCCTGATGAGCTTCCGGTGCCTCTGGAGGAGTCCAAGACGTCCCGTCCCGACCCGGACGCGCTGCTCGAGGGACTGAATCCGCAGCAGCGCGCGGCGGTCGTGCATGCCGGGAAGCCGTTGCTGGTGGTCGCCGGTGCGGGGTCGGGGAAGACCCGGGTGCTGACCCGGCGGATCGCCTACCTGCTGGCGGCCCGGGACGCGCACCCGGGGTCGATCCTCGCGATCACCTTCACCAACAAGGCCGCCGCCGAGATGCGGGAGCGCGTCGTCGACCTGGTCGGGCCGCGGGCGAAGATCATGTGGGTCTCGACGTTCCACTCGTCGTGTGTGCGGATCCTGCGCCGCGACATCAAACGGTTCGGGATCAGCTCGACGTTCTCGATCTACGACGACACGGACTCCCGGCGGCTGATGACGCTGGTCTGCCGCGAGCTCGACCTGGACGTCAAGCGGTACAACCCGCGCGCCGTGCTGAACTGGATCTCCACCCAGAAGAACGAGCTGATCGACCACGAGACGGCCGCCGCGAAGGCGGAGAACCATCTCGAGCAGACCTACGCCGAGTGCTACCGGACCTACCAGGAGCGGCTCGCGCAGGCGAACGCGCTGGACTTCGACGACCTGCTGATGACCACGGTCAACCTGCTGCAGGCCTTCCCCGAGGTCCGCGAGTACTACCGGCGCCGCTTCCGCCACGTGCTCGTCGACGAGTACCAGGACACCAACCACGCGCAGTACACGCTGATCCGTGAGCTCTGTGCCGAGGACCCGGTCGACGAGAAGAACCCGACCGCCCCGCCGGCCGAGCTGATGGTGGTCGGCGACTCCGACCAGTCGATCTACGCGTTCCGGGGCGCGACGATCCGGAACATCCTCGCCTTCGAGGAGGACTTCGCCGGCGCCGAGACGATCCTGCTGGAGCAGAACTACCGCTCCACCCAGACGATCCTGACCGCGGCGAACGCGGTGATCGCCCGCAACGAGGGCCGGATGGCGAAGAACCTCTGGTCCGACCAGGGTGCGGGCGAGCAGATCGCGGTGTACGTCGCCGACAACGAGCACGACGAGGCGCAGTTCGTCGCCGACGAGATCGACCGGCTCGCGGACGCCGACGGGGTGAAGCCGTCCGACGTCGCGGTGTTCTACCGCACCAACGCGCAGTCCCGGGTCTTCGAAGAGGTCTTCATCCGCACCGGCCATCCGTACAAGGTCGTCGGCGGCGTCCGGTTCTACGAGCGCAAGGAGGTCCGCGACGCGCTCGCGTACCTGCGGGTGCTGGTGAACCCGGAGGACACCGTCTCGCTGCGCCGGATCATGAACGAACCGAAGCGCGGGATCGGCGACCGGGCCGAGGCCGCGATCGAGGCGCTCGCGCAGCGCGACCGGATCTCGTTCGCACAGGCGATGCGCCGCGCCCAGGACGCGCCGGCGATGGCGTCCCGCTCGGTGAACGCCGTCCAGGCCTTCGTCGACATCCTCGACGAGCTGACCGCGATGGTGGACTCGGGCGCCCCGCCGGACGACATCCTGGACGTCGCGCTGCACCGCTCCGGGTACCACGAGGCGCTGCAGAAGTCGCCGGATCCGCAGGACGAGACCCGGCTGGAGAACCTGGACGAGTTCGTCTCGGTGGCCCGCGAGTTCGTCGAGGAGCGCACCGCGGCCGGGGAGCCGGCCGACCTGCAGGCGTTCCTGGAGCGGGTCGCGCTGGTCGCCGACGCCGACCAGATCCCGGACGCGGCCACCGACGGCGTGGTCACGCTGATGACGCTGCACACCGCGAAGGGCCTGGAGTTCCCGGTGGTGTTCCTGACCGGGATGGAGGACGGCGTCTTCCCGCACTCCCGGTCGCTCACCGACCTGAAGGAGCTCGAGGAGGAACGCCGGCTCGCGTACGTCGGGATCACCCGGGCGCGGCAGCGGCTGGCGATCTCCCGGGCCGCGGTGCGATCGGCGTACGGCGCCCCGCAGCACAACCCGCCGTCCCGGTTCCTGGAGGAGATCCCGGCGGAACTGCTCGACTGGCGGCGGGACGAGTCCGCGATCACCCGCTGGTCCGGCACCGGCACGGTCCGTGGCAGCGGGATCCCGAGCCGTTACGAACCGGCCCGCAAGACGGCGTCCGACAAGCCGGTGATCAGCCTGAATCCGGGCGACCGGGTGGTGCACGACAGCTTCGGCATGGGCACGGTCGTGGTGGTCCGCGGCGAGGGGCAGCAGGCGCAGGCCGACATCGATTTCGGCTCCGAAGGTGTGAAACGTCTGCTGCTCCGCTACGCCCCGGTGGAAAAGATTTAACTCGTATGCGTTGCATCTGACCCGGAGCTTGAGACAATCAAGGATCTTCGGCCCCTCCCGGAAGCGCGCCCCCTATGCCCAAGTCGTCGGCCGTCAACCGCCGGATCATCCTGGCGGGAGCGAATCCTGGCCTGCGGCTGTTCGACGAGAACGGCAAGGTCACGGCGTACGCCTCGATCTGGATGGTCGACTGGTCGATCCGCGGTTCGGGTACGGCGGTGGTGCTCTGGTTCGACGGGATCGTCCGGGTGGTGTCCGAGGACGTCGACCTGGCGTCCTGGCTGGAGCGGTACTTCGTCCGCTCGTTCCTCGAGGTCCAGGGGCTGCCGTGGCACGAGCCGGCCGTCGAGCGGGACCTGGTCCAGGTCTCGATGAACCTCGCCGACGGGCTGAGCGCGAAGGCCGCGGACATCCAGATCGAGATGGGCGGCGTACTGGACCGGCGGCTGTTCGCGACCGACAGCTTCCAGCTCGCCGAGGGCAATCACAGCCTCAGCCTGGTGATCGCGCCGGTGCGTTCGGCGACCGTGTCGATCGGCGGCGCGTCCGTTCCCGGGTTCGTTCAGGTCGACGGTTCGCCGGACCGGCCCGGGTCGTCGGCGTTCCTCACGACGGCTGAGGTCTGGCAGCGCTGATCAGGGGCTGACCCACCAGTTCTCCATCCGTTCCACGGCGCGCTGATCGCCGTCGACGGCGCGTTGCAGGCGGAACAGGTACGCCGAGATGCCGGCCGCACCCTGCATCCACCCGACGCCCGGACGGAGCAGCGGATCCTCGTTGCGGTGCTCCACGAACCGCCAGTACCCGTCCGGGTAGGCGTGGTCGACGAGGGTGTCACCCATCCGTACGGCGAACTCCAGGTCCCGGTCGTCGCCGTCGCGGTGCCACGCGTCAAGGAACGCGTCGCCGACTCCCGCCGTACCGCAGCAGCGGCCGTCGTTGTCCCAGAACCCGGGGTGCAGCCGCTCGGGGATCCCGGAGTACCGCACGCCGTCCAGGCAGCGACGGCGCCACGTGGTGGGTGTTTCCCCGGCGACGGACGGTATGCCGGCGTACTCGAGGGCGGCGAACGCGGCCGCGGTACCGGCGCCGCCGTGGCACCAGTTGAACGTGAACTCGTCCCCGTGCCGCTCGGCCCACGGGATCACCCGCGGCACCCGGAATCCGCGGTCGTCGGTGACCCCGATCGTCACCAGATGCTCCGCCCCGCGCCGCGCCACGTCGACGAGCTCCGGCCGGCCGAGCTCCACCCCGGCCACCGCGAGCACTGCCGCGATCCCGGCCAGCCCGTGCGAGAAGTTCGGCATCTCGGTCGGCGCATCCTGCCGGAACCGCCGAGACACGAACTGCCAGTTCACCCCGGTAGGCAGCTCCTCCCGCTCCCCAAGCAACAGTTCCACCGCTCGGTGAGCCAGGTCGGTTGCGTTGCTGCCATGACGTAGTGACCAGAGAGTACCGAGCAGGATGGCGCCGGTGCCGAGGGTGATGTCGTTGGCGACGGCGCCGGGGGTGTAGCGCGGTTCGTCGAGGAAGGATTCCGGCCAGCCGTCGGTGGTTTGCAGGTTCTGCAGGCGGGTGAGGGCTGCGTCGGTGCCGGGTTGTTCGAGGGCGGTGAGTACGCCGATCGAGCTGACGAGTCCGACGAAGAACGTGGTGCCGGTCGCGGTCGGGATCGTCGTACGGATCCGGTCTCCGATCGCCACCGCCAGGTCCTGCTCCGCGGGCGTCCATGGGCGGGTCAGCCGAAGCTCGGCCAGTGCGTGCGCCAGCCCGCCGATGCCGTTGTGCATGCTGTCCCGGTCCTCCGGGTGCTCGTCACCGGCGTACTCCGGGATCCACGGGCCGTCGTCGTCCCACCGGACCTGGTCGAGCACCCACGCCCACGACGTTTCCGCGAGTTCGCCGTACCTCACGGCTTGGCGTTCCGCAGCCGGATGCCGCTCCACTCGAGCGTGCTGGTGGTCGCCGCCGCCCAGAAGTCGTGCAGCCGCGGCAGCACCCGCAGCTGGATCCCCGCCTCCTCGTGCAGCTCGAACAGATCCCCGACCCGCTCCGGCGGCCCCAGCGGCAGTACGTCGGTGGTCGCGACGACGGCGGCGTCGTGGTGCGCGACGAACGCCCCAGCGGGCAGCCGGTACGCGTACAGCTCGACGGTCCGCATCGCGTCCAGCCAGCCCTACTCGACGGCGTGCACGCGGGTACCGGAGCCGGCGCCGATGATCCGGTCGCGGTCCTCCGGAGTGGTGCCGGGCCCTACCCAGGCCATCGCCCGCGGGCACTCCCGCGGGAACCAGTAGTCGGGCGCGCGCTCGTGGCCGACGGCCCAGACGTACGGCGTGCCCTGGCGCGCCGTGTTCGCGACGTGCGGGCGGAAGATCTCGATGGTCGGATCCTCGGAGAAATGCAGAACCTCACCGGCAGCCGGGCGCATGCGCCGCAGCCTAGTCCTCGGGCGCGGTCAGCGCCCGGGGAGTTGTCACATAGCGGTGTACGGGTTGATGCCGCAGTGGTTGCGCAGCCACGGGTCGGGGTCGACCGCGACGCCGCCGCCCGGGTGCACCTCGAAGTGCAGGTGCGGGCCGGTGGTGTTGCCGGTCATCCCGACCGCGCCGACCTGGTCACCGGCGTACACGGTCTCGCCGACCGACACGCTGAACTTCGACATGTGGTTGTACCAGGTGGTGGTGCCGTCCTCGTGCCGGACCTGGACCTGACGGCCGTACGGGCCGGCCCAGTCGGCGAAGATCACCACGCCCTTCATCACGGCGCCGATCCGGGTACCGATCGGGGCGGCGAAGTCGAGGCCGGTGTGGTTGTGGGCCCAGCGGTTGCCGCCCTGCCCGAACGTCGCGGTGATGTGGTAGCCGGTCAGCATGATCTGACAGCGGGTCGCGGACTCACGGGCCGTCTTCTCGGCCGCGTCGGCCTTGGCCTTCGCGGCGGCCAGTGCGCTCGCCCGCTTGGCGGTGAGGGCTTGGCTGGCGTTCAGCTTCGCGGCCCGGGCCTTCGCCAGCTGGGTGGCCGCGGACTGCTTCTTGGTGGTCGTCGTGTCGGCCAGCTGGACCCGGGAGGAGTCACGGGTGGCGAGCTGGCGCGCCTGGATGCGTGCCGTGGTGATGCCGGACAGCTGCTGCCCACCGTCCAGGCTGAGGGCCGCGAGGTTGACCGCGGAGTTCGCCTGGGTCGGTGACGCCAGTGAGCTGTGGCTGAAGCCGACAGCTCCGGCGGCCGCGGCGAGCGCGGCGGTCAGTCCGACGATCTGGGTACTGCTCGGGGTGTTACGCCTGGCGACGCGATGCTTGGCACTATGACGTCCTGCGCCGTTCTTGCGCGCAGCGTTGCCGGGCGTGACGCGGTCTCCCGCGGCACGGTGCTGGGACACAACGTGGCCTTTCGGTCACAGGGGAGGGGATCTGTCCGCCCCCTCGGAGGGGTTATTCCCCGGGAGGACTCACAGACCATAACGGAAGGGTCACGGGGTGACAAACCCCGCCACCCACTTTTCCGCGGCTCCTTCACGAAACTTTTGCATGCGCGGCTGCACGTGCATCCGCCCGGAGCGCTCAGAAGGCTTCCCGGTCAGGCAGTTCTGTAGCGAGATCGAGATGTGCCAACACGCCGGTGATCCGGTGCACGACGTCACCGTGGAAGGGCAGCGACAGGTGGCCGACCCCGTGCACCCGGACGTTGGTCGCCCGCAGGTCGGGGTGCCGGATCCGGGCCCGGCGCTGCGGCACGATCAGCTGGTCGACGTCGCTGTAGAACGCCAGGAACCTGGTCCGGCAGTCCGGCGCCGGCTCGTCGAGCTCGGCCAGCAGGTCGCTGTCCGGCCGGATCTGCTTGACCAGTGGCCACGGCAGCAGCTTGGCGGCCATCGTGCCCTGGTGCGGCGTGCCGAGCGTGACGCAGGTGTGCACCCGGGCGTCGCCACCCAGGCGCTGCACGTAGTACCGCGCGATCAGCCCGCCGAGGCTGTGCCCGATGACGTGGATCTGGTCCGACCCGGACGCCTCGCAGATCGCCTCGATCTCGCGCCCCATCCGCTCGGCGGTACGGCGTACGTCCAGGGTCAGCGGCGAGTACGAGAACGTGTGGATGCTGCCGAACCCGTGCCGGACCAGGTGCCGGCGCATCAGCGCGAAGATCGTGTGGTTGTCGATGATCCCGTGCGCCAGCAGGATCGGCGTACCGGCGGCCTGGACGTCGTTGACCAGCAGGCCGCGCTGCGCCGGTCCGAGACCGGCCAGGTTCAGCCGGGCGGGCATCAGGGGCGCGCGGCCGATCAGGCCGAGCGGGTACATCGCGAGATGGGTGGTCAGCCAGCCGAGCTCGACCGCCGCGCCGTGCAGCACGCTCGGCGAGAGCGCGGAGCGGGCGCCGTACGCGAGTCCGTCCAACGCGCCTCTGACGTCGTCCTGCCAGTTGCTCATGGGCGACTCCTCACCAAACCAGACCCCCCGGTGGTCCGATCACTTTCAACGGTAACCGGTTCCCGCTGAGCGTGTGGGCGAACACACGCGTCCGTGTCTTATCTGTGAGTAACGGGGCGGGTTAGCCTGCCCACATGTCTGCTTCGAGTCCGTTGCGCGTTGTCGTCGCCAAGCCCGGTCTGGACGGTCACGACCGCGGTGCCAAGGTCGTCGCCCGCGCCCTGCGGGACGCCGGCATGGAGGTCATCTACACCGGCCTGCACCAGACCCCGGAGCAGATCGTCGAGACGGCGATCGCCGAGGACGCGGACGCGATCGGCCTGTCGGTGCTGTCCGGCGCGCACATGACGCTGTTCAAGCGGGTCCGCGAGCTGCTCGCGGAGCGGGAGGCCGAGGACATCGTGGTGTTCGGCGGCGGGATCATCCCGGACGCCGATCTGCAGCCGCTGGCCGAGCTCGGCGTACACAAGATCTTCACCCCGGGCGCGACCACCACCGAGATCGTCGAGTGGGTCCGCTCCAACGTCGGAGACGCCTCGGCACCGGCCTGACCGTTCTGAACACTTCTGAACAGGCATGCCCGTTTCCGCAAGGTTACTAATCGGTAATACCGAATCGTTAGGAAATGCCCGGTTGTGCGGGCTTCCCAAACGCGGTCGCATACAGCCATGCGGCTGTGCGTTTCAGAGACCGTAGAGAGTGCTGTGTGTGGCTCAGAACACATCGGCCGGTTCTCGGTTACTGTCCGGACAGGGTGGATCGCAGCGTGGTGGGGAACTGTGAACCATCACCGCAGGACCAAGCGACGTCCCGAATCGGGAGAGGGCAGGTAGACGATGAGGTTTGAACGATCACACGCACGCGGGGCGGCCTTCGTCGCCGTCGCAGGCAGCCTGGCGCTGCTTGCTGCCGCGTGTGGTAGTGGCGGCAACGGAAGCAGCAGCAGCGGGGGCAGTTCGACCGGGGCACTCGAGGGTCGGGGCCCGATCACGTTTGCCACCGGCAAGGACACGTCCGGCTTCCTGCCGAAGCAGGTCGAGGCCTGGAACGCGGCTCACCCGAACGAGAAGGTCGAGGTGAAGGAGCTGCCGGAGAGCGCGGACGCGCAGCGGCAGCAGATGGTCCAGGACGCCCAGACCAAGGCGGGCGCGTACACCGTGCTCAACATGGACGTCGTCTGGACGTCGGAGTTCGCGGCCAACCAGTGGGTCACGCAGATCCCCGAGGACAAGATTCCGGACCTCGGCAAGTTGATCCCGGCGACGGTGGAGACCGCGAAGTACCGCGACAAGCTGTACGGCGTGCCGATCACCTCCGACGGCGGCCTGCTGTACTACCGCAAGGACCTGCTCACCAAGGCGGGTGTCACCGCGGCCCCGAGCACCTGGGCCGACCTGCTCGCGGACTGCCAGAAGGTGGCGGCGCTGCCCGAGGGCAAGGGTATGAGCTGCTACGCGGGCCAGTTCGAGAAGTACGAGGGCCTGACGGTCAACTTCTCCGAGGCGATCAACTCGGCGGGCGGCGTGATCGTCGACAAGGACGGCAAGCCGAACGTCAACACCCCGGAGGCCAAGGCCGGCCTCGAGGAACTGGTGAACGGGTTCAAGACCGGCGCCATCCCGAAGGAAGCGATCACCTACAAGGAGGAGGAGAGCCGCCGCGCCTTCCAGGACGGCAAACTGCTCTTCCTGCGCAACTGGCCGTACGTGTACTCGCTGGCCAACAAGACCGACGGCTCGTCCAAGGTCGCCGGCAAGTTCGCGGTCGCGCCGCTGCCGGGCAAGTCCGGCCCGGGTGTCTCCTCGCTCGGCGGTCACGACTACGCGATCAGTGCGTTCGCCAAGAACAAGGCGACGGCGGTCGACTTCATCAACTTCATGGCCAGTGAGGCCCGCCAGAAGGCGAACCTCGAGGCGACCTCGCAGGCCCCGACCTGGGCGTCGCTGTACGACGACCCGACGCTGCAGAAGCAGTTCCCGTACCTGACTCCGCTGAAGGCCTCCATCCTCGGTGCGCAGCCGCGACCGAAGGTGGTCAAGTACGGCGACGTCACGGCGGTGATCCAGGCCGCGGCGTACGACGCTCTGAGCGGCACCACGACGCCGGACAAGGCGCTGGCCGATCTGCAGACCAAGCTGCAGTCGCTGATCACGAACTGATCGTCGTGCGGGGCCGGTGGGTGGAGCTGTCGTGACCACGCACCGGCCCCGGTTCGTCCCTGCCCGGGTGTCGCCCGGGGAGCAAAGGAGTCTCAGGTGACAGTAAGTGCGCCGGTCGCGGAACGACCGGTCAAGAAACCGAAGCGCCAGCAGCGCTTCGACGAGGGCACGGGCCGGCTGGCCGCGATCCTGCTCTCCCCGACGCTGATCGTCCTCGCGCTGGTGGTGCTGTTCCCGATCATCTCGGCGCTGCGCGAGTCGTTGTTCCAGAGTGGCCAGCACCTCGACGCGAACGGGTTCGTCGTCCAGGGCTCGCAGTTCGTCGGGCTCAGGAACTACGCCGACATCTTCCGCGGCGACACCGGGCACCGGTTCTGGAACGCGTTCTACAACACGACGTTCTTCACCGTGATCTGTGTCGTGCTGGAGACGATCCTCGGTGTCGCGATGGCGCTGATCATGCACAAGGCGTTCAAGGGCCGGGGCATCGTCCGGGCCAGCATCCTGGTCCCGTGGGCGATCCCGACCATCATCTCGGCGCTGCTCTGGAAGTGGATCTTCCAGGCCGACGGGATCTTCAACGCGATCATCGGCACCCAGGTGCTGTGGTCGACCGACGGCTGGCAGGCCAAGTTCTCGATCATCATCGCGGACACCTGGAAGACCGCGCCGTTCATCGGCCTCCTGGTCCTGGCCGGGCTGCAGACCATCCCGGCCGAGGTCTACGAAGCCGCCAAGGTCGACGGTGCCAACGCCTGGAAGACGTTCACCAGGATCACGCTCCCGCTGGTGAAGCCGGCGCTGCTGGTCGCGGTACTGTTCCGGATCCTCGACACGCTGCGGATCTTCGACCTGCCGTTCGTGCTGGTCGGGCCGCACAAGGACTCGGTCGAGACGCTCTCGATGCTGGCGTACGACGAGGCGTTCAACGTCAGGTACGGACCGGCGGCGGCGTACGCGACCGTGCTGTTCATCTACGTCGCGGTGGTCGCCTACATGTTCGTGAAGATCCTCGGCGCCGACGTGATCGGCGAAGCCCGGGCCAAGAAGCCGGGTGGTGGCGGCGGCAAGGGCTGGCGCCGGCGGAACGCGGTCAAGGCCTCGCCGGGCACTTCGGTCGGTGCCGTCAGCATGGGAGGTGGAATGTAATGGCTGCCGTAGCTCCTCAGCCCGCCGAGGCCGGCCCGCTGCGCCGGTTCGCGCCGCTGCTCGGCGTCGCTGTGATCGTCATCTACTGCCTCGCGCCGTTCTACTGGATGCTGGTGTCGGCGTTCCGCCGGCCGTCGGACCAGTTCTCGAACAAGATCATCCCCGCGCCGTTCTCGTTCCAGAACTTCAAGGACGTGTTCACCGGGGACAACGGCTTCGGCCGGGGTCTGCTGAACAGCCTGATCGTGGCCGGGTCGGTGACGATCCTGACGCTGATCATCGGCATGGTCGCGGCGTACACGCTGGCCCGGCTGGACTTCAAGGGCAAGAACATCGTGCTGGCGATCATCATCACCACGTCGATGTTCCCCGGCATCTCGCTGGTCGTTCCGCTGCTGAAGCTGTTCGTCGACATCAAGTGGATCAACACGTATCAGGCGATGATCGTGCCCAGCCTGTCGTTCGCGCTGCCGCTGGCGGTGTGGAACCTGACCGCGTTCTTCCGGCAGATGCCGCAGGAACTCGAGCAGGCGGCGATGGTGGACGGCTGCACGCCGGCCCAGGCGTTCCGCAAGGTCATCATCCCGTTGGCGGCGCCCGGTGTGTTCACCACCGCCATCATCACGTTCATCGCGGCCTGGAACGAGTTCCTGATCGCGCTGAGCATGACCAACAAGAAGTCGATCCAGACCGCGAACGTGATCATCTCGCAGTTCACCGGTACGACGGGCCGCGACCAGCCGTTCGGCAGCCAGATGGCCGCCGGTGTGGTGGTCACGATCCCGCTGGTCATCGCCGTACTGCTGTTCCAGCGCCGGATCGTCGCCGGCCTGACCGCGGGTGGCGTCAAGTGAGCCGCGACCGCTGGGACCGTGAAGACCGGGACCGCCGCGACCGCGAGGACCGCGACCGCAGGGACCGGGAAGACCGAGACCGCCGCGACCGCGACGACCGCGACCGCCGGGACCGCCTCCGCTGAAAGCCGCAACTGAAACGGCCGGAGCCACCAGGCTCCGGCCGTTTCTCGTTGTAGTTCTGGTGGTTTGGCGGCCATCTGACCGTACATCTAAAGTAACTCTCCGTGCCCGCCCATGCCTTCGTCGACGAGTCGATCCGCAACGGCTACCTGCTGTCCGCCGCGGTCGTTCCTGTCGCCGAGTTGTCCATCGCTCGTGGCAAGCTCCGTGAACTCTGCAAACCTGGGCAGCGCCGCCTGCACATGAAGGACGAGAACGACAGCCGTCGCCGCGAGATCCTGAGCACGCTGACCGGGCTCGACCTGCAGGTGTACCTCTGCCGTGCATCGCTCGCCGGCAGGCCGGTGCGTGCCGGGCGAGATGAGTGCCTCCGGGCACTTGTGCCCGCGTTGCTTGAGCACGATGTCTCCAGGCTCGTCATCGAGTCCTGTAACCAGGACCGACGGGACAACCAGGTGATCCAGCCGATGGCCGGAGCGTTCGTCGCGGCCGGCAGGTTCGCATGGGTACACGCCAAGCCTTCTACTGAACCACTGCTCTGGGCGGCCGACGCGACGGCTTGGGCAGTCGGCAGGGGTGGCGACTGGCGGCGGCGAGTACGGGAAATCATCAGGTTCACTGCGGATCTGGCCTGAGATCGGTTCAGATACGCGAAACCCGGGCGACCAGTCGTCCGGCTGGCTCCCGGGTCCACTTCCGCAGGCTAATGCCCTGGCGAGAGTCAGTATATATACAGACTTTGGCGATCATCAAAAGGATTCCTGCTCCTGCCCTTGACGATCGCCAAAATCTGTTGAGGTTTCAGACCTGCAGCCAGACGGTGGTGTCCGGGGGTAGCTCGTCGTTCGTCAGGGGTGCGCTGCTCAGCAGGCGCTTCTTGAGGGGTGGTAGTGGGATCGGAGCGTCGGTGATGTTGACGATGCAGCGGAAGCCGGGGGTGCGGGTGAATGACAGGACGCCTTCGGGGGCGTCGGTGTCCCAGACCAGTCGGCCTTCGCCGAGGGCGGGGTGGTCGTGGCGGATGCGGAGGGCTGCCTTGTAGAGGCTCAGGTGGCTTTCGGGGTCGTCGGTCTGCGCCTCGGCGGTGAGCGGGGCCCAGTCGGACGGCTGCGGGAGCCAGGGTTGGGTGGTGCCAGGCCCGAAGCCGTACGGCGGTTCCGCGCCGGACCACGGGATCGGCACCCGGCAGCCGTCGCGGCCGCGGACCGTGCGGCCGGAGCGTTCCCAGGTCGGGTCGTCGAGCTTGTCCTCTGGGAGGTCCTCGACCTCGGGCAGACCGAGCTCGTCACCTTGGTAGATGTACGCGCCACCAGGCAGCGCCAGCTCCAGCAGCGCCGCGGCCCGGGCCCGGCGCAGACCGAGGGCGAGATCCGTGGGTACGACGCCCGCACCCTCCAGCGCGTCCTTCAGTTCCCGTCCGTACCGCGTGCGGTGCCGGATCGTGTCGTGGTTGCTCAGCACCCACGTCGCCGGCGCCCCGACCGCCCACAGGTTCTCGGTGGTGTGGTCGATCACCTCGCGCAGTTCCTTCGCGTCCCACTTCGCCCGCAGCGCGTCGAAGTTGAACGCCGAGTGCAGCTCGTGCGAGCGGACGTACTGCGCGAGCCGCTCGGCCGGGGACAGCCACGCCTCCGCCACGAACACCCGCGGGCCCTGCGGCGTGTCGGCGTACTCGTCGGCGATCGCCCGCCAGCGCTGGTGGATGGTGTGCACGCCAGGCTGGTCGTAGAACGGGTTCCCGACGTACTTCTCCCGGGTCGGCTCGCCGTTCTCCACCGGTACGTCGGGCAGCGCCGGGTCCTTCGCCATCGAGTCGGCGACGTCGATCCGGAACCCGTCCACGCCGCGGTCGAACCAGAACCGGAGGATCGAGTCGAACTCCTCGATCACCTTCGGGTGCTCCCAGTTCCAGTCCGGCTGGGAGATGTCGAACAGGTGCAGGTACCACTGCCCGTCCTCGATCTGTTGCCAGGCCGGCCCGCCGAACGCGGCCGGCCAGTTCGTCGGCGGCTTGCCGTCCTCGGTGTCGCGGAACCAGAACAGGTCCCGCTCCGGCGAGCCCTTCCCGGCGGCCAGTGCGGCCTTGAACCACGGGTGCTCCCAGGAGCAGTGGTTCGGTACCAGGTCGATCAGGATCCGCAGGCCGAGCGCGTGCGCCTCGGCGATCAGCGCGTCGGCGTCGGCCAGCGTGCCGAACTCCGGGTTGATGTCGCGGTAGTCGGCCACGTCGTACCCGCCGTCCAGCAGCGGGGACGGGTACCAGGGGCTGATCCAGAGCGCGTCGACGCCGAGGTCGGCGAGGTACGGCAGCCGGGCGCGGATGCCGTTCACGTCGCCGGTGCCGTCACCGTCCGCGTCCGCGAACGACCGGGGGTACACCTGGTAAACGACAGCACTACGCCACCAGTCGTCAGCTGGTCTGGTTTCGGAATCGGTCATGCGAACAAGCCTCGCACGGTGCGGCGAGCGCCTGTGACAGTCGTCTCAGCCAGTACCCCGGCTGTTGCTCTCGGCACAAGGGTGGCTAGTGTCAGGAATCCGTACAGGCGAGAGAGGGACCACACTCGTGGATCTGATGGAATTCCAGGCGAAGACGGTCTTCGCCAAGCACGGGGTGCGGACGACCGTGGGTGAGGTCGTCACGACTCCGGAGGAAGCGCGCGCCGCTGCCGAGAAGATCGGCGGCAAGGTGGTCGTGAAGGCCCAGGTCAAGACCGGCGGCCGCGGCAAGGCGGGCGGCGTCAAGCTGGCCGCGAACCCGGACGAGGCGGAGGAGAAGGCCCGCGAGATCCTCGGGCTGGACATCAAGGGTCACGTCGTCAAGATCCTGAACATCGTCCCGGCCGCGGCGATCGCCGAGGAGTACTACTTCTCGTTCCTGGTCGACCGGGCGAACCGCAACTACCTGTGCATCGCCTCCGCCGCCGGCGGCATGGAGATCGAGGAGGTCGCGCACACCAACCCGGACGCGGTCGCGAAGATCTCGATCGACCCGGCCACCGGGGTGGACGAGGCCAAGGCGCGGGAGATCGCCACCACGGCGAAGTACCCGGCCGACGTGATCGACGCCGTCGTACCGGAGATCGTCAAGCTGTACGAGGTGTTCATCGCCGAGGACGCGTCGCTGGTCGAGGTGAACCCGCTGGTCAAGCTCGCGGACGGCAACGTCGAGGCGCTGGACGGCAAGGTCACGCTGGACGAGAACGCGGACTTCCGGCACCCGGAGCACGCCGAGTTCGAGGACGTCACCGCGGCCGACCCGCTGGAGGCGGCGGCCAAGGCCAAGGGCCTGAACTACGTGAAGCTCGACGGCTCGGTCGGGATCATCGGCAACGGCGCGGGTCTGGTCATGTCGACCCTGGACGTCGTCGCGTACGCCGGTGAGGAGTTCGGCGGCGTGAAGCCGGCGAACTTCCTGGACATCGGTGGTGGCGCGAGCGCCGAGGTGATGGCGAACGGCCTGGAGATCATCATCTCCGACCCGCAGGTGGAGAGCGTGTTCGTGAACGTCTTCGGCGGCATCACCGCCTGTGACGCGGTCGCGAACGGCATCGTGCAGGCGTTCGAGCTGCTGGCCTCCCGCGGCGAGGCCGTGAGCAAGCCGCTGGTCGTCCGGCTGGACGGGAACAACGCCGAGGAGGGCCGCCGGATCCTCGACGAGGCGGGCCTTGCCGGTCTGGAGCGGGTCGACACGATGGACGGCGCCGCCAAGCGCGCCGCCGAGCTGGCTGCGAAGTAAGGGATCGCCGAACAATGTCTATCTTCCTGACCAAGGACAGCAAGGTCATCGTCCAGGGCATGACCGGCTCCGAGGGCACCAAGCACACCACCCGGATGCTCGCCTCGGGCACCAACATCGTCGGCGGCGTCAACCCGCGCAAGGCGGGCCAGACCCAGGACTTCGACGGCAAGTCGGTCGCGGTGTTCGGCACCGTCGCGGACGCCGTCAAGGAGACCGGCGCGAACGTGTCGGTCATCTTCGTCCCGCCGAAGTTCACCAAGGACGCCGTACTGGAGGCCGTCGAGGCCGAGGTGCCGCTGGTCGTGGTGATCACCGAGGGCGTGCCGGTGCACGACACCGCCGCGTTCTTCGCCGCCGCGCAGGCGTCCGGCAAGACCCGGATCATCGGCCCGAACTGCCCCGGCATCATCACCCCGGGCGAGTCGAACGCCGGCATCATCCCGGCCAGCATCGCCGGCCAGGGCCGGATCGGCCTGGTCAGCAAGTCCGGGACGTTGACGTACCAGATGATGTACGAGCTGCAGGAGTTCGGGTTCTCGACGGCGATCGGGATCGGTGGCGACCCGATCATCGGGACCACGCACATCGATGCGCTGCAGGCGTTCCAGGACGACCCGGACACCGACGCGATCGTGATGATCGGTGAGATCGGTGGTGACGCCGAGGAGCGGGCGGCCGCGTTCATCAAGGAGAACGTGACCAAGCCGGTCGTCGGGTACGTCGCGGGCTTCACCGCGCCGGAGGGCAAGACCATGGGTCACGCCGGCGCGATCGTCTCCGGTTCGTCCGGTACCGCGGCCGCGAAGCAGGAGGCCCTCGAGGCCGTCGGCGTGAAGGTCGGCAAGACGCCGTCCGAGACCGCCAACCTGATGCGCGAGATCATGCAGGGCCTGAACAAGTAGTACCGCAGGAACGGGACCTGCCCCGCGAGGGTGGGTCCCGTTGCTATTTGTAGGCGGCGGAGCGGTCGACCGCGCGGGCCAGCGTCTCGTTGAACGCGGCGTCGGTCAGGTCGAGGTCCTTCAGCACCGGGAACAGCAGGTACACCGCGCGGTCCCCGGACCCGGCGATCCCGATCCGGTAGTGGTACTTCTTGCCGTCGCCGCTGTCGTACGTCGCGGTCCAGCTCTTGCCGGTGATCGTGCTGGTCTTGAGCGTCCCGGTGGACTGGACCTTCGCGTTCGAGACGTTCTTCTCGCAGGCGTCGACGTTCTTCCGGATCTTCGCGACGAAGTCCGACGCGGCCGCCGCGGTGGCGAACTTCACGACCGTGTCGTCCATCCCGAACTCGGTCGGCACCTTCGCCTCCGGTGCGACGTACGTGAAGGTGCCGGCCTTGACCGGCTTCACCTTCTTCAGGCTGAGCTTCTCGCAGCCGGTGCCGTCGCCGGGCTGGGCGGCGGTGCTCACCCACGGCTTGTCCACCTCGGCGAGCAGCGGCAGGTCGACCGGGGCCATGAAGCCCGGGTTGTCGGTGTTCGGCAGCAGGGCCGGCGTCACGACCGGGGCGCCGGTGGCACAGCCGCCGGTCTCGGCGCAGATCTTCTTCGCCGCAGCGCTCGTGGTGGCCAGCACGACGTCCGGCTTCGGCGGGGTCACCGCTAGCGTGTCGTGCTCGACGACCATCGTCGCCTGCCCCGCCAGGGTCACCGAGACGGTCCGGTACTTCGTCGTCTTCGCGCCCGGGACCTGCCCGAAGACCGCGATCACGCCGGTCTGGCCGACGCCGGTGGTCACGTAGCCGGCCGTCAGCCGGGTCTGCGGGGTGGTGCACTGGCTGAGCCAGTGGACGACCGTGTTGTACGTCTTCGCGGCCGTGGCCTTGTCGTTGGACACGTCGATGTACTGCACCGCGGTGTCCTTGGTGGTCGGGTTCTGCAGCGTGCGGACCCAGGTCCGGAGCCCGGCCGGGTCGGCGAACCGCTGCAGCTGGCAGGCGAACGAGGTGTCCGGCGCCGAGTCGCCGCCGGCCGTGCCGGTGACCTTCCAGGCGCCGGTCGCGCCGAGCGTCTTCGCCGCGGTCGCGTCCATCAGCACCTTGTCGTCCGACAGCACGTTGGACTGGCTGGACTTGTCGTCGGTCGGGCTGCTGCCTGCCTTCGGCCCGGGCGACTTGTCGCCGCCGAACGCGTTCAGCGCCGCGACGCCGCCGCCGCCGACCAGGACCACGACCGCCACGCCTGCCGCGATCGTCTGGTTCCGCTTGCGCGCCTGCTCGCGCCGCGCCTCCCGGGCAGCGGCTCGGGTGCCGCCGCGTTGTCCACGGTGGGAACCGGCCAAAGCTCGACCTCCTGACTGATTCCACCCGACAGTACCGGGTAGGCCCATGCCACTCCCACTCCGCTACCACCAGGCGAACGGTCCGGAACCGAGCGTGAGCAGGCGGGCTGAAGTCTCCCACATCCGGCGTGTCAGGACGAGCCAGGTCCGGGGCCGGGGAGACGATGGGAGTCAGATGACCGACATGCTGAGCCGCCCGGGCGCGCGGGACGGCGAAACGCCCACGTCGGAGATCACCGCCGAGACCAAACCGCTGCCGGTGGCGGCCGTGATCTCCGCCGGAGCCTGCCTGCTCACCGGCCTGCTGACCTGTGCCGCGGTCGCGGTGATCGGCTGGCTGGGCGCCACCTTCGGCGGTGCGTCCGGTGCGGTCCGCGCCGGTGCGGCCGCCTGGCTGGTCGCCCACAAGGCGGGTGTGACCATCGGAACCGGCCGGATCAGCGTCGCGCCGCTCGGTCTCACCCTGTTCTTCGCCTGGTGCCTGTACCGCGGCGGCAAGTCCGCGACCCGGACCAGCGGTGCCGACCGGACCAAGGAACTGATCGGTCTCGCGCTCGGGTTCGCGGCCGTCTACGGCCTCGGCGGGCTGGTCGTGGCGTTGCTCACCGAACAGGGTTCGCTGAAGGTGTCGCCGCTGTCCGGGTTCCTCGGCCCGTTCTCACTGGCCCTGGTCGCCGGTCTCGCGGGCATCATCGTCGAGTCGGGCGCCGGCCACGACCTCGCCGACGCCACCCCGGCCGGCCTGCGGGACGCCGTACCGGCCGCGATGGCAGCGGTCCTCACGATCGTCGGGCTCGCCTCGGTGCTGTACGGCGTACTGCTCGCGATCCACTTCTCCCGGATCACCGGGATGCTCGAACTCCTGAACGCCGGGGTGATCGGCTCGGTCGTGCTGTTCGCGATCTGCCTGATGCTGGTGCCGAACATGGTGCTCTACGTCGTCGCGTTCCTCGCCGGACCCGGTTTCCAGCTCGGGACCGGGACGACGATCGCGCCGACCGGCGTGAACGTCGGCAGCCTGCCGGCGCTTCCGCTGCTGGCCGCGGTCCCCGCGGACGGGTCGACGCCGACGTACCTGCTGGCGCTGACCGCGCTCGTGCCGCTGGTCGCCGGGGTGGTCGCGGGCCTCGTCGTCGTACGGCGGGGGCTCGCGGAGCGGGACGCGGACGCGCTCGGCTGGGACGCGTTCGCGCTGCGCGGCGGGATGGCGGCGGTGATCGCGGGCGTCGTACTGTTCGCGCTGCTGGCCGTGTCGGGCGGCTCGGCCGGACCGGGCCGGATGTCCGTGGTCGGAGTCCCGGGCGCGCTGCCGGCGGCCGGCGTACTGGTCGCCGGGATGGCGATCGGAGCGGCGATCACGGCCGCGGTGGTTGCCGCGCGGCGACCGGCTGACGGAGAAGCCGACACCGAGCGATAGGCTTCCGGCCGTGACTTCTGCTGCGCCTGACTCCGGTTCCGCACGCCTTGTCGTGCTCGTCTCGGGGTCGGGGTCGAACCTGCAGGCCTTGCTGGACGCCTGCGCGGACCCGGCGTACGGCGCCCAGGTGGTCGCTGTCGGCGCCGACCGGGACGGCATCGCGGGCCTGGACCGGGCCGCGGCCGCCGGCGTGCCGACGTTCGTGCACACGGTGAAGTCGTACGCCGAGCGCGCCGAGTGGGACCGCGCGCTGACCGCGTCGGTCGCGGAGTACAAGCCCGACCTGGTCGTGTCGGCCGGCTTCCTGAAGCTCGTCGGCGACGACTTCCTGGGCGCGTTCGGCGACCGCTACATCAACACCCACAACGCGCTGCTGCCGGCCTTCCCCGGGATCCACGGTCCCCGGGACGCGCTGCGGTACGGCGTGAAGGTCGCCGGGGCGACGCTGTTCTTCGTGGACGGCGGCGTCGACACCGGGCCGATCATCGCGCAGGTCGTCGTACCGGTCGAGGACGACGACACCGAAGAAACCCTGACCGAGCGGATCAAGGAGGTCGAACGCCGCCAGCTGGTGGAGTGGGTCGGCCGGCTGGTCCGCGACGGCTGGACCATCACCGGACGAAAGGTTCGACTGAAGTGAGCACCGACCGCAGGCCGATCCGCCGCGCGCTGATCAGCGTCTACGACAAGACCGGTCTGGAGGAGCTCGCTTCGGCGCTGCACGCCGCCGGTGTCCAACTGGTGTCGACCGGTTCCACCGCGGCCCGGATCGCCGCGGCCGGCGTACCGGTGACGAAGGTCGAGGACCTGACCGGGTTCCCGGAGTGCCTGGACGGGCGGGTCAAGACGCTGCACCCGCTCGTGCACGCCGGTCTGCTCGCCGACCTGCGGAAGCCCGACCACGTCGCGCAGCTGCAGGAGATGCGGGTCGAGCCGTTCGACCTGCTGATCAGCAACCTGTACCCGTTCACGGAGACGGTCGCGTCCGGCGCATCGGTCGACGAGTGCATCGAGCAGATCGACATCGGCGGCCCGTCGATGGTCCGCGGCGCGGCGAAGAACCACGCGAGCGTCGCGGTCGTGACCTCGGCCGCGCAGTACCCGTCGCTGCTGGCGGCGCTCGGCGAGGGCGGCTTCTCGCTCGAGGAGCGCAAGCAGCTGGCCGCGGCGGCGTTCGTACACACGGCCGAGTACGACATCGCGGTCGCGTCCTGGATGGGCAACGTACTCACGGACTCCGGCGAGGGCTCGGGCTTCCCGGCCTGGGTCGGCTCGTCCTGGGACAAGTCCGCGGTCCTGCGGTACGGCGAGAACCCGCACCAGCCGGCCGCCCTGTACCTGAACGGCCGCGGCGGTCTCGCGGCGGCGGAGCAGTTGCACGGCAAGGAGATGTCGTACAACAACTACGTCGACGCCGACGCGGCCCGGCGTACCGCCTATGACTTCAGCGAGCCCGCGGTCGCGATCATCAAGCACGCGAACCCGTGCGGCATCGCGGTCGGCAAGGACATCGCGGAGGCGCACCGCCGGGCGCACGAGTGCGACCCGGTGTCGGCGTACGGCGGTGTGATCGCGACGAACCGCCCGGTCACCGTGGACCTCGCGAAGCAGGTCGCGGAGATCTTCACCGAGGTCCTCGTCGCCCCCGCCTTCGAGGACGGCGCCGCCGAGATCCTGCAGGCGAAGAAGAACATCCGCCTGCTGGTCGCCCCCGCGGTGTCCGCCGACGAGACCGTCGAGCTGCGCGCGATCAGCGGCGGCCTCCTCCTCCAGCACCGCGACCGCTTCCAGGCCCCCGGCGACGACCCGTCGTCCTGGACCCTGGCCGCCGGCTCGCCCGCGTCCCCCGAGGTGCTGGCCGACCTGGCCTTCGCCTGGAAGGCCTGCCGCGCCGTCAAGTCCAACGCGATCCTGCTCGCCGCCGACGGCGCCTCGGTCGGCGTCGGCATGGGCCAGGTCAACCGCGTCGACTCCTGCCGCCTGGCCGTCTCCCGCGCCGGCGACCGCGCCACCGGCTCCGTCGCCGCCTCCGACGCCTTCTTCCCCTTCCCCGACGGCCTCGAGGTCCTCATCGAAGGCGGCGTCAAAGCAGTAGTCCAGCCCGGCGGCTCCATCCGCGACGAAGCCGCCATCGAGGCAGCAACCAAGGCCGGCATCACCATGTACTTCACCGGCACCCGCCACTTCTTCCACTGACCGCCATGGCCGACCGGATCGAGAGCCCTCGCCTGCAGGAACTCGATCCGGCCCGGACTGCCGAGTTCTGGGCCGAGATCGCGGAGCAGGGCACTCCGCTGGTCGAGCCGGGGCCGGACGGGGACGTCTGGCTGACGTTCCTGTGCCGGTCCCGGGAGCCCGTGTCGGACGTCTCGGTCTTCGGCGGACCGGCCGGCTGGGACCCGCCTGCCAACGTGATGCAGCAGTTGCCGGGTACCGACGTCTGGTACCTGACCTTCCGGGTCGGCGCCGATCTCCGCTGCACGTACCGCCTCGCCGTCGACGATGTCGGCAGTACGGCGGCCAACGCCGAGGACTGGGCCGAGCGGACCGCGCACTGGTTCGCCGATCCGCTCAACCCGGCGACGTTCGTCTATCCCGAGGACGAGGCGACGGACAGCCACGAGACCGTCATCTCGTTGGCCTCGTTGCCGGACGCGCCCCCGCAGCCGTGGCTCGCTCCCGGGCCCGAACGTGGTGCGCTGGCGCAGTACTCGCATCGCAGTGAGGTGCTCGGCAACGAGCGGCGGATCTGGGTGTATACGCCTGCGGGCTACGCGCCGGACGCGGAGCCGCTGCCGTTGCTGCTGCTCTTCGACGGTGACACGGTGCTGGGACCGATGCCGACGCCGACGATCCTCGACAACCTGATCGAGGCGGGCCGGATCCCGCCGATGATCGCCGTACTCGTCGACAGCCTGACCCAGGAGGTCCGCAACCGCGAGCTCCCGTGCGGTGCGCCGTTCCTGGAGTACCTCACGGACGAGCTGCTGCCATGGGTCCGCGAGCGTTACCGGATCACGACCGATCCCGAGCGCACGATCGTCGCCGGCCAGAGCCACGGCGGACAGGCCGCCGCGTTCGCCGCACTGCGACGACCGGACGTGTTCGGCAACGTCGTCTCACAGTCGGGCTCGTTCTGGTGGCGCCCCGACGACGACCCCGAACACGAATGGCTCAGCCGCCAGTACGCCGAAGCTCCCCGCCAACCCATCCGCCTCTGGCTCGAGGCCGGTCTCCAGGAACGCGGTCAGACGCCCGGCAGCGGCCCGTCGATCCTGGTCGCGAACCGGCACCTGCGCACGATCCTGCGCAGCAAGGGCTACGACGTGCAGTACTCCGAGTTCAACGGCGGCCACGACTACGCCTGCTGGCGCGGATCGATCGCCGAGGCTCTGATCGCCCTTACCTGAAATCGCGGCAGTAGGCGGCGTGGCTCAGTTGGGGACGATCAGGCCGAGGACGGCGATGGCGGTGGCGGTGAGGAAGAGGAAGGTGATGTCGAACATGCGGCTGCGGACGTGCAGGAGGCCGGCTTTGGGGTCGGTGAGGGTGGCTCGGAGGAGGCCGGCCAGGCCGACGGCGCCGGCGAAGATGAGGACGCCGTTGCGCCAGTTGTAGAACCAGAGCACGACCAGGCCGGTCAGCGCGACCAGGAGGGACAGCGCCAGCGGCCACTGGCTCCGGCGCGGGGTCTCGCCTGCCATCAGCACGTCACTTCACCGCGGGAGGGCTGCTTCGGCAGCCTCGACCACGTTGCTGAGGAGCATCGCGCGCGTCATCGGGCCGATCCCGCCGGGCATCGGGGCGATCCAGGCCGCCTGCTCGCGGGCCGCCGGGTCGATGTCGCCGACGATCCTGCCCTCGGCGTTCCGGCTGGTGCCGACGTCGAGGAGGACCGCGCCGGGCTTCACCATGTCCGCCGTGATCAGCCCGGCCGAACCCGCCGCCGCGATCACGATGTCGCCCGTACGCACCACCGCGCCAAGGTCCTTCGTACCGGTGTGGCACTGGGTGACGGTCGCGTTCTCGCTCCGCCGGGTGAACAGCAGCCCCATCGGGCGCCCCGCCGTCACCCCGCGGCCGACGACGACCACGTGCGCGCCGGCGATCGGTACGTCGTACCGCCGGAGGATCTCCACGCAACCCTTCGGCGTACACGGCAGCGGGCCGTCCTGGCCGAGCACCAGCTTGCCGAGGCTCATCGGGTGCAGGCCGTCGGCGTCCTTCGCCGGGTCGATCAGCCCGAGGATCGTGTTGGTGTCGACGTGCTTCGGGAGCGGGAGTTGGACGATGAAGCCGGTGCAGTCCGGGTTCTCGTTGAGCTCCCGCACCTTGGCCGCGATCTCGTCCTGGGTCGCGGTGTCCGGCAGCTCGACCTGGATCGAGGAGATCCCGACCGCCGCGCAGTCCCGGTGCTTGCCCGCCACGTACGCCCGGCTGCCCGGGTCGTCCCCGACCAGAATCGTGCCGAGCCCAGGCACCACACCCTGCTCGGCCAGCTTCGCGACCCGGACCTTCAACTCGTCCTTGATCGCCGCCGCCATCGCCTTACCGTCCAAAATCTGCGCCGTCACCCGAAGAGTCTCCCACGCCCGGTCCCGGCCGCCGATCCCGGATCGCCAGCCCATCACAATCGCCACCACGGCAGCCAGTTGACCGGAGACCACCGGCGCCACGCCCGATTGTGATGGCCTGGAGATCCACCACCCACCCGGTCGGGGTTCAGGGGGTGAGTTTGTAGATGGTGGTGTTGCCTACGGTGGTGGGGGTGTAGGTGGATTGGATCCAGGATTGGATCTCGGTGGCTGTGGAGGAGCTGCCGCCGGGGCCGGCTTGGGTACCGGAGATGTAGTACGTGATCTTGCCTTCGGCTACCCATTGCTTGAATTGGGCGAGGGTGGGGGCGTTGTCGGTGCCGCTGAAGCCGCCGATGGCGATGACGGACTTGCCGGTGGCGAGTTCGAGGGAGGCGGCGGATTGGGAGCCGGTGGTGGCGGCGGCCCAGGTCGTGGTGGTCTTGGAGAGGAGAGCTGTCAGTTCGCTGCTGGCTGAGGCTTCGCCGCCCATCCCACCTCCACCCGTCCCTGCACCTCTGGCGGAACCCGTCGAGCCCGGGCGGGTGCCGGAGGGTGGGGTGCCGCCGCTGGGGCCGCCGCCGATGGCGGTCGAGGATGGGCCCGCGGTGGGGATGGAGCCGGTGTGGGGCTGGGATGCGGTGGCGGCGGCGTACGTCGTGGTGCCGAGGCCCAGGGAGAGCGTGACGGCGAGTACGACGGCCGGTAGAGCTCGGCGCCCCAGGAGCACGAGAATGCAGGCCAGTACGCCGGCCCCGACGACGGCGTACTTCGCCCACGGTGCGAACGTCGGCGTCCGCGTGAGCAGCACGTAGTCCCACACCGCCGTCGGCAGGATCATTGCCGCCAGCAACCACCGGTGCCGGAACCCGAGCCACACGCCCGTCCCGACCAGCCCGCCGATCGCCGGCGCCAGCGCCACCGCGTAGTACGGGTGGATCGTCCCGCTCATGAAGCTGAACACCGCGCCGGTGACCAGCAGCCACCCGCCCCACAGCACGATCCCGGCGCGCAGCAGGTCGGTCCGCGGCGCGCGCCGGCGTACCCACAACCCACCGGCCAACGCGATCAGTGCGGCCGGCAACAACCACGAGATCTCGGTCCCGAAGGAATCACCGAACATCCGCGTAATCCCAGTACTCCCACCAAAACCCGAGTTCCCGCCACCGCCACCGCCGCCGTTCCCGGACCCGCCGAGCAGCCGCCCGAGCCCGTTGTACCCGAGCGCCAGCTCCAGCAGCGAATCGTTGGTCGACCCACCGATGTACGGACGGCTCGACGCCGGCCAAAGCTCCACCAGCGCGACATACCACCCAGCACTCACAACCACCGCACCGAAAGCACCGACCAGATGCACCACCCGCTTCCGCAGAGAAGCAGGCGCCGCAACCAGATACACCAGCCCGAACGCCGGCAGCACCAGGAACGCCTGCCCCATCTTCGTCAGGAACGCGAACCCGATCGCCACCCCCGCCAGCATCAACCACCGCGCCGACGCCCGTTCCAGCGCCCGTACGACGAAGTACGCCGCGGCCACCAGCAAGAGCACCAGCAACGCGTCCGGGTTGTTGAACCGGAACATCAGTACGGCGACCGGCGTCAACGCCAACGCACTACCGGCAACAAGCCCGGCGACCGGCCCGGCGACCCGGCGAACGGTCAGGTACAGCAGCCCGACGGCCCCGATCCCCATGAACGCTTGCGGTGCGAGCACTGTGAAGCTGTTGAAGCCGAACACCCGCGCGAGCGCCGTCGCCACCCACAACGCGCCCGGCGGTTTGTCCACCGTGATCACGTTCGCGGCGTCGAGCGACCCGAACAGCCAGGCCTTCCAGCTCTGCGTCCCGGCCTGTACGGCGGCAGCGTAGAAGCTGTTGCCGTACCCGGACGCGGTCAGGTTCCACAGGTACAGGAACGCCGTACCGACGAGCATCGCCAGCGCGGCCGGCCGGACGTACGCCGACTGCGACGCCGGACCGCGGGCGAACCGCCGGAGCCGGCCCGGTGGCCGGGCCGGTGGTTCGGCGAAGTCCTTCGCGGTGGGCCTGTCGAGCAGCGTCGTCATGGTCATCTCCAGTTCGCGGGTCGGCTTCCACTGACGACGGTGCCAAGCGGGACTCCAACGACCCTGGGCGTCGGCTGGGAGGTCGCTGTGAGCCGGGAATAGGTCCGCCCTTGCCGGAGTTCGAGCAGATAGTTTATTCTTGAACTACCAACCGAACGAGGAGCAGACCATGCCCGCCGTGACCGTCAGCGACATCACCGTCCTGCCCCGGATCAGCCCGCAGGACCCGGCCGTCGTGCGTGAGCGTCCCGTGAAGTCGGTGACGTCCGCGCCGAGCGGCTACGAAGGCGAAGGCTTCCCGGTACGCCGTGCCTTCGCCGGCGTCGATCTCCGGGACCTGGACCCGTTCATCCACATGGACCAGATGGGCGAGGTCGAGTACGCGCCGGGCGAGCCGAAGGGCACCCCGTGGCACCCGCACCGCGGCTTCGAGACCGTCACGTACATGCTCGACGGGATCATGGAGCACCAGGACTCCAACGGCGGTGGCGGCGTGATCTCCAACGGCGACACGCAGTGGATGACGGCCGGCTCCGGCCTGCTGCACATCGAGACACCGCCTGAGCACCTGGTCGTGAGCGGCGGCCTGTTCCACGGCATCCAGCTCTGGGTGAACCTGCCGAAGGCGCTCAAGTGGGCCCCGCCGCGCTACCAGGACATCCGCGGTGGAGACTCCGCTCTCCTCAGTACGCCGGACGGCGGCGCGCTGGTCCGCGTGATCGCCGGCGAGGTCGACGGCCACGCCGGTCCCGGTTCGACCCACACTCCGATCACCCTCGTGCACGCCACGGTCAGCCCGGGCGCCGAGCTGGTCCTGCCGTGGCAGCCGGACTACAACGCGCTCGTGTACGTCCTGGCCGGTCAGGGTACGGTCGGCGCCGACCGGCGCCCGGTCCGCAAGGGCCAACTGGCCGTCTTCGGCGCCGGCGACATCATCCGTACGGCGGCGAGTACGTCGCAGCCGCAGGCCGAGCCGAACCTGGACGTCCTGGTGATCGGCGGCCGCCCGATCCGCGAGTCGATCGCGATGGCCGGGCCGTTCGTGATGAACACCCGCGCCGAGGTGATCCAGGCGTTCGAGGACTTCCAGGCCGGCAAGCTCGGCACGATCCCTGCGGTGCACGGCGCGCCGACCGAGCTCCGCAGTACCGAGGACTGATCAGGGCAGGTAGTCGTCGCTGTCGTCGAGCGTGATGTAGTGCTCGATCCGCGGGTCGTCCGGGTCGCCGCCATACAGTTCGACGAACCGCCGCGCCGCCGGAAGCCCGCCGTACTGCGGATTCAGCCCGCCGCGGAGGCTCTTGACCATCAGCGCGAGGTCGACGTGCCGGTCGCCGGTGCCGAGCCGGCTGACGTCCAGTACGCCGGTGAACCGCAGCGTGACTGGGTCCACGAAGACGTTGGGCGCCGCGTAGTCCCCGTGCGTCACCGCATCCCCCTCCCCGGGGAACGGCGACCGGAACGGGCACCCGCTCAACGAGTCCAGCGCCCGCAGCCCCTCCGCGATCGCCACCAGGACGGCAGGCCGGTTGTCCCACGGCTGCGACGCGTCCCGCCCGGGCAGCTCCGCGGTCAGCAGCCAGTTGTTGCCTCGATCAACGATCCGCGGACAGGGGAACCCGGAATCTCCCAGCCATGCCAACCGATCACCCTCGGCGGAGACGCCCTCGCCGGCCTTGTAGTACAGCCGTTCCGACGACCGCTCCAGCCGGACGACGGTCGCCGACGAGTGCCCGAGCTCGATCACGGACGCGTCGTCGGCACCGAACCGGTCCAGCAGCGCAGCGATGTCCACGCACCGCAGACTACGGCCCTACACTCCAGAACCATGATCAGACCGGCGGGCGTTGCTGGACTTCACCGAGGAGCAGGCCAGGCAGCAGCTGATCGCCGGGTTCTGTTCGGGAAAATGCTGTGAGTTGCCCCCTGGGGGCAGCATTCTGACGGGATGACGATGGAGAGTACGGTCGACTGCCCGCGGTGCAGCCGGCCGTTGCCGGCGGATCGGCGGTACGCCGTCTGGTGCCGGCACTGTGAGTGGAACCTGGAGCCGGCGCCGGCCGCGCAGGAACCTGCTTGGCAGCTCGAGCGGTAACGCAAACTGGCCGATGGCCTGGCCGAGCGGCCCGCGTCCGGTCCGGAGCGTTCGCTGGGTGCGTTCCTGCTCTCGTTGCCGGTGCTGCTGCTACCGCTGCCTGGTCTGCTGGGCGGGATCGCGTTGCTCGCGTTCTACCGTCCGGTGTGGTTCGCCGCGCCGTTCGCGGCGGTGCTGTTCGTGCTGACCGCGGTCTTCCGGCCGCGCATCACCCGGCTCCCGGACAGCGCCCAGCCGGTCGGCCGGAGCGAGGCGCCGCAGCTGTACGACGTACTCGACCGGCTCGCCGCGCAGACCGGGTCGTCGAAGCTGCAGCACGTCGTCGTCACCGTGGACCAGCGCATCGCGGTCGATCGGGTCGGTTGGCGGTATCGGCGTACGCTCCGCATCGGGCTCTCTTCGTGGTCCGTGCTCGGGCCGCAGGAGCGGTACGCCGTTCTCGCGCACGCGATGTACGACGACCAGCGCGGTGTGCACGACCGGGTGCTCGGGGCCGCGCAGCACATCATCGGGGAGCTCGCGGCGACGGTGACGCCGGGCAGGCTGGACTCGGCCGGGGACGGCCGGATCCACCATATGGAAGGCGTCGTCCTGATCAGGCAGGGCAGTGACGACCAGATCCTGCACAGCTGGCTGGTGAAGCTGTCGAACGCGGTGCTCGGGCCGCCGATCCGCGGGTACCGGCGGTTGCTGCATCGGCTGGACCTGGTCGGCCGGCAGCGTCGCGAGTACCGGATCGACCGCCGGGTCGCGGAGCATGTCGGCTCCGAGCCGACCGCGGCGTCGCTGGAACGCGTGCTGCTTGCCGGTATCTGCTTCCGTGCTGCTGAACGCGCGGTCCGGTTCGACCGGGCGGGCGATCCGGTCGGCACGTTGCGGCGTACGGCGGCCGAGATCCCCGAGCACGAGTTCGCGCGCCTGGTCCGGGTCGACCGCGCACAGAACTGGCGCAGTGACGCCGAGCACCCGCCCACCTGGCAACGGACCCGCCTACTACGCGCCCACCCGACACCCACGACGACGGTCTTCGCCCCGTCCAAGGACGACGAACTCACCAAGGCCGCCCGCGCCGCGCTGGCGGCGCTCCACGACTGACGGGATCCGTCAGTCGTCGACCGTCCAGGGCTGGGCCCGCGGATAGGGTCCGCGTATGACGACTGTTGCTGCTGACCTTGCGCCTACCGGCGTGCTGCGGGCCTCCATCAATCTCGGCAACCCGGTGCTTGCGCAGGGCACGCCGGAGGCGCCGGCCGGGATCACCGTCGACATGGCGCGGGAGTTGGCGAAGCGCCTCGGTCTGCCGTTGGAACTGGTCTGTTTCGACGCGGCCCGGAAGTCGTTCGAGGCGCTCACCACCGGCCAGGCCGACATCTGTTTCCTCGCGATCGAGCCCGCTCGGGCCACCGAGGTCGCCTTCACCGCGCCGTACGTCGTGATCGAAGGCGTCTTCGCCGTACCGCGGGAGTCGAAGCTGACCACCGTCGCCGACGTGGACGCGCCTGGTGTACGGATCGGCGTCAAGCAGGGCTCGGCGTACGACCTCTACCTGACCCGGACGGTGCGGCACGCAACGATCGTGAGGGGCTCCGACGGCGTCGACGTGTTCCGCGCTGAGGGGCTCGATGTCGCGGCCGGGATCCGGCAGCCGATCACGCAGTACGTCGCCGCGAACGCCGACCTCCGGCTGATCGACGAGCGGTTCATGCAGATCCAGCAGGCCCTCGGTACGACGAAGGACAAGAGCGCCGAGACGGTCGCCTACCTCACCGGCCTGGTCGACGCACTGAAGGCCGACGGCTTCGTCGCCGCCTCCCTCTCCGCCGCCGGGCAGTCCCCGGCCCTCGTCGTCCCATAACCGAAAGTGGTCAGGCAGGAACCTGCCGTGGCAGGCCCTGCCGGCAACCTTTCGCCCGGTCCAGGACATCTACCGGTGAGTGGCCGCCCTGTTCCACTCCGTAAGTGGTCTGGTGCGGTCCGAAGTGAGGACAATGATCGGGAGGGACTCATCGTGGTATCCACACCACGGTCGAGGCGCCTCGGCGTAGCCGCCGTCGCCTCGATCGCCGCACTGGGGTTCGGGCTGTCCGCCGCGGGCCAGGCGACCGCCGGACCGTCGGCCGCGGTCGCGAAGCAGCAGTCGAAGGACCGCAGCGTCACGCTGATCACCGGCGACCGGGTGACGCTGCTGGGCGGTGACCCGGCGCGCGCGTCGATCACGCCCGGCGCCGGCCGGACCAAGGTCGCGTTCAGTTCGTATCGTGAACAGGGCCATCTGTACGTCGTACCGTCGGACGTCCGCGCGCGCCTGGCCGAGGGGAAGCTCGACAGCAGGCTGTTCGACGTGGCCGGGCTGATCAAGGACGGGTACGACGACCGCTCGACCACCACGCTGCCGTTGATCGTCACGTACCGGGGGACCGCCCGGCAGCGGTCCGCCGTACCGGGGGCGACCGTCGCGCGACAGCTGCCGGTGATCAACGGCGCCGCGTTGAAGGCGACCAAGGACGCCAGGGTGCTGACGAGCCCGGGCATCGACAAGGTCTGGCTGGACGGCAAGCGCAAGGTCACCTTGGACCAGTCCGTGCCGCAGATCGGCGCGCCGACCGCCTGGCAGGCCGGGTTCACCGGCAAGGGCGTCCCGGTCGCGGTCCTCGACACCGGCATCGACAAGGGGCACCCGGACCTCGCGACCCAGGTCGTCGGCAGGAAGAACTTCACCGACGCCCCGGACGGCGACCACTTCGGCCACGGTACGCACGTCGCCTCGACCATCGCCGGTACGGCGGCCGCGTCGAACGGCAAGTACAAGGGGGTCGCCCCGGGCGCGCGGCTGTACGACGGCAAGGTCTGCGACGACGGCGGCTCCTGCCAGGACTCCGCGATCCTGGCCGGGATGGAGTGGGCCGCGAAGGACGTCAAGGCGAAGGTCGTGAACCTCAGCCTCGGCGGCACCGACACCCCGGGCATCGACCCGCTCGAGGAGGCGGTGAACCGGCTGACCGCCGAGACCGGCACGCTGTTCGTGATCGCGGCCGGCAACGACGGGCCGACCGCGCGCACGATCGGCTCGCCCGGCAGCGCGGACGCCGCGCTCACCGTCGGCGCGGTCGACAAGCAGAACGGGCTGGCCGACTTCTCCAGTCGCGGCCCGCGGGTCGGCGACGGCGCCGTGAAGCCGGACATCTCCGCGCCGGGCGTGTCGATCGTCGCGGCGAAGGCGAAGGACTCGGTGATCGGTGAACCGGTCGGCGACCAGTACCTGCGGCTCGACGGTACGTCGATGGCGACCCCGCACGTTGCCGGTTCGGCCGCGATCCTCGCGCAGGAGCACCCGAACTGGACGGCCACCGAGCTCAAGGGCGCGCTGATGGGTTCGGCCAAGCCGGCCGCCGATCAGACCGCCTTCGAGCAGGGCGCCGGCCGGGTGGATGTTGCCAAGGGCATCAAACAGACCGTGATCGCGGAACCCGGCGACCTCTCCTTCGGTACGGCGGTGTGGCCGCACGGCGACGACACGCCGGTCACCAAGACGCTGACGTACCGGAACCTCGGCGACAAGGCGGTCACGCTGAACCTGGCCGCGACCCTGAACGGCCCGGACGGCGCGGCCGCTCCGGCGGACGCGTTCAAGCTCAGTGCCACCACGGTAACGGTCCCGGCCGGCGGGACCGCCGCGGTGCAGGCGACCTCGAACACCAAGCACAACGGCCCGGACGGTCTGTACTCGGGCCGGATCACCGCGACCGGCGGCGACGTCAGCGTCACGTCGGCGATCGGTCTGGAGAAGGAGAAGGAGAGCTACAACCTCACGCTCAAGGCGATCGGCCCGGACGGCAAGCCGACCGAGTTCACCGGCGCGCTGATGGGGGTGAACAGCGACCTGTTCGAGTTCCTCGGGGACGGGAGCACCGCGCTGACGCTGCGCCTGGAGAAGGGCGAGTATCTCGCGCAGAGCGACCAGTTCGTGGAGAAGTCGGGCGGCAACTACGCCTCGTACGCGCTCGTGCAGCCGTCGATCCAGCTCACCAAGGACACCACGGTGGTGTTCGACGCGCGGACGACGAAGCCGGTCAAGGTGACCGTGCCGCAGGCCGGTGCGCATGCGGCGCTCGCCGATATCGGGTACGACCGCCGGTCGGCGGACGGCCTGCACAGCGTCGGGTACTCCGGCGTGCAGTTCGGGTTCGGCGAGAGCTACACCGCGCAGGTCGGTTCCGCGGTCCTGCCGGCGCAGCAGTTCACCAGCCATGTGGCGTCGCAGTGGGCGAAGCCGGACGCGGACGGGAACTTCGCGAACTCGCCGTACCTCGTCGGGCAGGTGAACACCTTCCCGGGCGTGTACCCGAACGGGTTCGTCCGGGCGGTCAAGCCGAGCGAGCAGGCGACGCTGGTCCAGACGGTCAACGCCACGACCGAGCACGAGCACGACCGGGTCGTGATGGGCACCGGGCCGGGGATGGACGGCAGTTGGTCGGTCGGACTCCCGTACGGCAAGGCCCCGCTGACCACGACGGCGTACGTCGACGGCGGGCCGGCGACCTGGCGGACCGAGGTGAGCGAGACCGTTCCGAGCACCGACCCGAACAACCCGTTCCCGCAGTTGGTCAGCCAGTTGGCCTCGCCGATCAAGGCGTACCGGGCGGGCCGGACGTACCAGGAGCGGTTCAACGCGGCGGCGTTCTCGGTCGCGCCCGACCACGCGGTCCGTACCGGCGGCGACCTGTACGTGTCCGTCTACGGTCTCGCCGACGCCGACGGGAACAGCGGCGGCATCCTCGCCGACACCGGGTCGAGCAAGCTGAGCCGGGACGGGAAGGTCGTCGCGGAGTCGCCGTACTTCGGGTACGTCGAGGCGGCCGACCTGCCCGCGGCGAAGTCGACGTACACGCTGGACTCCTCGCAGACGCAGTCGACCAGCCCGTTCGCGACCCGGACCGACCTGAAGTGGACCTTCAGTTCGGCGGCGACCACGACGACGACTCCGCTGCCGTTGCTGGGGATCCGGTACCAGCCGAAGGTCGACGACCACAACCTCGCCGACCGGAAGCCGATCACCGTGCTGCCGGTCGTCGTGGACCCGCAGGCCGGGGTGGCCTTGCCGCTGATCCGGAAGCTCACCGTCCAGGTGTCCGGTGACGAGGGCAAGACCTGGCACAACGCGGCGGTCGTGCCGATCGGGCACGGCCGGTACAAGGCGATTTTCGAGACGCCCGAGGGCCAGAGTGTCTCGTTGCGGTCGAAGCTCGTCGACGGTTCGGGCAACCAAACGGACCTGACCGTTATCAAGGCCTACATCTTGCGTTGAGCGGGCAACCTCGGAGACCGGTCGCTGCGTTGTAGGGGTTGCGCAGACAACCGATTCTGGGGAGGCCCTGTGAGTTCGAGATCCATGCGCACAACGGTGCCCGCGATCGCCATGCTGGCGGTCGCGGGCCTGGCAACCGGTGGACTGGGTTTGACGCTGACACCGGCGCAGGCAGTCGCACCGCCCGCCCAACCTGTCGCTGGTCAGAACGTCAGCGTCACACTCATCACCGGCGACAAAGTACTGGTCCCCGGTGGCGATCTGGCCAAGCTGACCGTCGAGCCCGCCGCCGGCCGGAAGCACGTCGCGTTCGTCAAGCAGCGGTACGGCGAGCACGCCTATGTGATCCCGGCCGACGTCAGCGGGGACATCGGCAGCGGGCGGATCGACCGCCGGCTGTTCGACGTCGCCGAACTGGTGAAGGATGGGTACGACGACGCGTCGACCAGCACGATTCCGGTGCTCACGACGTACGACGGAATGGCGAAGCGCGCCATGCCGACGGGCGCGAAGGTCACGCGCCAGCTGCCGTCGATCAGCGGCACGGCGATGAAGGTCGACAAGAGCAGCGCGAAGAATTTCCTGGGATCGGCCGGGTTCAGCAAGCTCTGGCTGGACGGGAAGCGGCAGATCCAGCTCGACCAGTCGGTGCCGCAGATCGGCGGGCCGGACGCCTGGCAGGCCGGGTTCACCGGCAAGGGTGTGTCGGTCGCGGTGCTGGACACCGGCGTCGACGCGACGCACCCGGACCTCGCGACCCAGGTCGCGGGCGAGAAGAACTTCACCACCGAGTCCGCGGACGACGTGGTCGGCCACGGTACGCACGTCGCGTCGACGATCGCCGGCACCGGCGCCGCGTCCGGCGGCAGGTACAAGGGCGTTGCGCCGGACGCGCGGATCTACGACGGCAAGGTCTGCGAGGTCTACGGCTGCGAAGAGTCCGCGATCCTGGCCGGGATGGACTGGGCCGCGAACGACGTCAAGGCGAAGATCGTCAACCTCAGCCTGGGCGGCACCGACACGCCCGAGATCGACCCGCTCGAGGAGGCCGTGAACCGGCTGACCGCGCAGACCGGCACGCTGTTCGTCATTGCCGCCGGCAACGACGGGCCGAGTGCCGGGACGGTCGGGTCGCCGGGCAGTGCGGACGCCGCGCTGACGGTCGGCAACGTGACCAAGCAGGACGCGCTGAACCCGACGTCCAGCCGCGGCCCGCGGGTCGGCGACAGCGCCGTGAAGCCGGACGTGACCGCGCCGGGCACCGACATCGTCGCGGCGAAGTCCAAGGACTCGACGATCGGCGAGCCGGTCGGCGACCAGTACCTACGGCTGTCCGGTACGTCGATGGCGACGCCGCACACCGCGGGCGCCGCCGCGATTCTCCTGCAGGAACACCCGTCCTGGACGCCGGCCGACCTGAAGGGCGCGCTGATGGGCTCGGCGAAGGTCGCTGCCGACCAGACGGCGTTCGAGCAGGGCGCCGGGCGGATCAACCTGACCACGGCAATCAAGCAGAGCGTCGTCGCGGAGCCGGGCAGCGTGTCGTTCGGGCTGGCGGAGTTCCCGCACACCGACGACAAGCCGGTCACCCGCGACGTGACGTTCCACAACCTCGGCGGCGCCGCTGTCACGCTGTCGCTGACCTCGGTGCTGAACGGTCCGGACGGCGCCGCGGCCCCGGCCGGTGCGCTGAAGCTGAGCGCCGACTCGGTGACCGTTCCGGCCGGCGGTACGGCGACCGTGCAGGCGACGTCCGACACGGCGCTCGGTGGTCCGGACGGGCTGTACAGCGGGCGGATCACGGCCACGGGCGGCGGGCAGACCGTCGTCGTACCGGTCGGGGTCAACCAGGAGGGCCCGTCGTACAACCTGACCGTCAAGATGGTCATGCGGGACGGGAAGCCGGACACGGACTACCCGGTGAACGTGTTCGGGATCGACAACGACGTGATCCAGTTCGCGAACATGCCGGACGCGAACGGCACGTACACGGTCCGGCTGCCGCAGGGCGAGTACCTGGCGGACACGTTCCAGGAGTTCGAGCGGGGGACCGACGACTGGATCTTCTTCAGCATGGTCGCGCCGACGATCAAGCTGACCTCCGATCGGACGGTCGTCCTGGACGCGCGCAATGCCGAGCCGGTGACCACCTCGGTCCCGAATCCCACCGCCCAGCAGGCGAACGGGGCCATCGGGTACGACCGTGCGTTGAAGAACGGCCCGTACATCTACGACGCGATGGGCTTCAGGTCCGGCGAGATGTACACCTACAACGCCGGGCCGAAGCTGCCGGCGGACCAGCTGACCGGGCATGTCACGTCGCAGTGGGGTGTGCCGGGCGACGACGGCCTCTACACCAACACGCCGTACCTGTACGGGATCGCGAACTACTTCGCGGGCGACTTCCCCACCGGCTTCGACCGTACGGTCAAGTCGTCGGACCTCGCGACCGTCGATGCCACGATCAACGCGACCGACGGCCGGCGGCTCTTCAAGATGCTGTTCCCGTCCGGGCCGAACGGCGACAGCGGCCTGGCGCGGGTGGTCCGCTTCGACGCGCCACGGACGGTCCGGTACTTCGTGGACCAGACGCCGTACGGCTTCGGTGGTGCGACCCAGGAGGACACCGACGGCTCGGACTTCCCGTTCGGGAAGTGGCAGCTGACCGGGGACTCGATCCTGTACAAGGCCGGGCGGCACTACCAGGAGCGGTGGAACGCGGCGGCGTTCGTGCCGTCGGTGGCTGCCGCGACACGATCCGGTGGGCAGCTCGACGTTTCGCTGTGGAGCCTGACCGACGCGGACGGGCACACGGGCTACACCACGATGAGCTCGGCGAGCACCAAGCTCTATCGGGACGGGGCCGAGGTCGGGTCCAGCGATCGGTTCGGGGACATCAGCGTCGTGGACCAGCCGGCCGGGAAGGCGACGTACAAACTGGTCACCACCGGGACGCAGGAGCTCTGGCCGTTCTCGACGCGGACCTCGTTGGAGGCGACGTTCAGCTCCTCCGCGGATCAGCCGAGTGTGCCGATCCACACCGTCGGGTTCCGGCCGGACGTGGACGGGAACAACGCGATGGCCCGGAAGCCGGTCACGGTGCTGCCGTTCGAGGTCAAGGGCGCCGCCGCCAAGATCGAGTACTCGGGTGACGCCGGGGCGACTTGGCGTACGGCGTCGGTCGTGGGCGGGAAGGCGATCTTCCCGACACCGGCCGGTACGACGGTCTCGCTGCGGTCGACCGCGACGGACGCGGCCGGGAACACCACTGTCCAGACGGTGATCGGCGCGTACAACGTGCGGTGAGAACAGCAAAGGCCCCCGGGATCGCACCCGGGGGCCTTATTCCTGCTGGGTCAGCCGATCAGGCCGAGGTCCTTCACCGCGTCGCGCTCCTCGCCGAGCTCGGCGGTCGAGGCGTCGATCTTGCCGCGGGAGAACTCGTTGATGTCCAGGCCCTGGACGATCTCCCAGTTCCCGTCCTTCGTGGTCACCGGGAAGGACGAGATCAGGCCCTCCGGCACGTCGTACGAGCCGTCCGAGACGACCGCCATCGAGGTCCAGTCGCCCTCGGCGGTGCCCTTCAGCCAGTCGCGGGTGTGGTCGATGGTGGCGGCCGCCGCGGAGGCGGCCGAGGACGCGCCCCGGGCCTCGATGATCGCGGCGCCGCGCTTCTGCACGGTCGGCAGGAAGTCGCTCTCCAGCCAGGCCTGGTCGTTCACGACCTCGGCGGCGTTCTTGCCGGCCACCTCGGCGTGGAAGATGTCCGGGTACTGGGTCGCGGAGTGGTTGCCCCAGATCGTCATCCGCTTCAGGTCGGTGACGTGCACGCCGGCCTTCTTCGCCAGCTGCGCCAGCGCCCGGTTGTGGTCCAGCCGGGTCAGCGCCGAGAACCGCTCGGCCGGGATGTCCGGCGCGTTGCTCTTCGCGATCAGCGCGTTGGTGTTCGCCGGGTTGCCGGTCACCGTGATCCGGATGTCGTCGGCGGCGTGGTCGTTCAGCGCCTTGCCCTGACCGGTGAAGATCGCGCCGTTCGCCTCCAGCAGGTCGCCGCGCTCCATGCCCTTCGTCCGCGGCCGCGCACCCACCAGCAGCGCGACGTTGACGCCGTCGAAGACCTTGTTCGGGTCGTCGCCGATCTCGACCCCGGCAAGCGTCGGGAACGCGCTGTCGTCGAGCTCCATCACGACGCCCTCGAGCGCCTTCAGCGCCGGGGTGATCTCCAGCAGCCGCAGCTCCACCGGGGTGTCGGGCCCGAGCAGGGCGCCGCTCGCGATCCGGAACAGCAGGCTGTATCCGATGTTTCCCGCGGCCCCGGTAACGGCCACCTTCACCGGTGTAGTGCTCACGACTCGCTCCTAGCTGATCAGATTGTGTGCTTCGGACGCTAGCAAGCCGCGTGCGCGGTACCAACGCTGGGGGCCGGGCGATTACCTCACATCCCGATGGATCGTTCACCGATCGGTCATCCGGCGTACCTCACCGGGCCGACGCCGTACCTGAGGGTGAGCTGAGAGTCCCCGGATGTGTGAGGAGTACCTGATGAAGCTGTCCAGCCGGTTGTTGCCGGTCGCCGCGTCGGCGCTCGCGGTCGCCGCGGCCGTCGTCGTACCGTCCGCTGTACCTTCTGCTGCACCCGCCGCGCCGGCTGCCGCGGAGAAGCGCGACGACTTCGTGATCGTGGGGCACCGGGGCGCGTCCGGGTACCGGCCTGAGCACACGTTGGCGTCGTACGAGCTGGCTGCCCGGATGGGTGCCGACTACATCGAGCCGGACCTGGTCACCACCAAGGACCACGTGCTGGTCACCCGGCACGAGCCGGAGATCAGCGGTACGACGGACGTCGCGAACCACCCGGAGTTCAAGGACCGCAAGAAGATCAAGATGCTCGACGGGGTCGCCACCACCGGCTGGTTCACCGAGGACTTCACGCTGGCCGAGCTGAAGACGCTGCGCGCGGTCGAGCGCATCCCGGCGGTCCGGCAGCACAACACCGTGTTCAACGGGCGGTACCAGATCCCGACGTTCCAGGAGGTCATCGACCTGTCGAAGCGCCTCTCGAAGGAGCTCGGCCGGCCGATCGGGATCTACCCGGAGACCAAGCACCCGACGTACTTCCGTGCCCAGGGTCTCCCGCTCGAACCGCTCCTGGTGAAGGCGCTGAACCAGAACGGGCTGAACCGGCCGGGCGCCAAGGTCTTCGTACAGTCCTTCGAGGTCGCGAACCTGAAGGCGCTGCACAAGGAACTCCGGGTCCCGCTGGTGCAGCTGACCAGCGCGAGCGGCGCGCCGTACGACTTCGTGGTCTCGGGCGACAAGCGCACGTACGCCGACATCGTCAGCGCGGCCGGGCTGCGCGAGGTGGCGACGTACGCCGACGGGGTCGGTCCGTCGAAGGACCAGGTCATCCCGCTCGACGCGACCGGCAAGCTGGGGTCGCCGACTGCATTGGTCGCGAACGCGCACAAGGCCGGGCTGGTCGTGCACCCGTACACGTTCCGGGTCGAGAACACGTTCCTGCCGGCCGACTTCGACAGCTCGGCGGTGGCGTCGGACTCGGGCAACCTGTTCGGCGAGATCGCGGCGTACCGGCGGGCCGGGATCGACGGGCTGTTCACCGACAACACCGACATCGCGGTGGCCGAGGAGAAGGAAGCCCGCTGAAGCTGGAAAGATGAGGGTGTGGAGCGGCGGACGGGTTCGGGGCTGGCGAGTGTCGAGGCGGAGCAGGACGGGACGTTCGTGCTGCGCGTCGACGGGTCGCCGCAGTCGCAGGTCGACCTGGCCGATCCGAGCCACCTGTCGTTCGAGTACATGCGCCGGATCGGCGACGTCGTGGACGCGATCGCCCCACGACGTCAGCCGATCGCGGTCGTGCATGTCGGCGGCGCCGCGCTGAGCCTGCCGCGGTACGTCGCGGTCACCCGCCCCCGCTCCCGCCAGATCGTCCTCGAACCCGACGAGGACCTCACCGACTTCGTCCGCGAGACCCTGCCGCTGCCGAAACGCTCCGGCATCAAGGTCCGCCCGGTCACCGGACGGGCCGGCATCACCGACCTGTACGACGACTCGATGGACGTCCTGATCCTCGACGCGTTCGAACACGAGGCGGTGCCGTCGAACCTGGTCACGACGGAGTTCTTCACCGAATGCGCCCGCGTACTGCGGCCGACCGGCGTACTCGTCGCCAACCTCATCGACGGCCAGGCCGGCCTCCCGTTCATCCGCCGTACGGCCGCCACCGTCCTGGCCGCGATCGGCCCCGGCGTCGTCCTCGCCGAACGCAAGATCCTCCGCGGCAAAGCCTTCGGCAACGTCATCCTGGTCGCCTCCCGCCACCCCCTCCCAGACCTCACGGACACCGGCCGCCGCGCCCAACCGCCCTACGACGCCACACCCCTCCAAGACCTGCCCGGCAAAGCCACCCCCCTCACCGACGCCACCCCCTTCACCCCACCCCAAGCCCCCGCCTCAATCTTCCGCAGCTAACCGCTTCCGGCGCCCCGCCTGCGGTGGTCAGGTTGTGTGGGCTGGTTGGGTTGTGGTGAGTCGGTCCAGTGTGCGGGCGACGGCGGCGCGTTCTGCGTGTGTTCCGCCCACGGTGCGGACCAGGTGGTCGAGCCGATCACGGCCAGGTGAGCGAGTGCCCCGGAGCCAGGCCTGGATCGTTGCTCGGGGAATGCCCGTCTCCCGCGCGAGGACCCGCAGCGACCGCGGCTGGACGAGCGCCGCCACCGCCTCACCCAACTCCTCGAGCGACCCGGCCCCCTCCAGCAACCCGACGACGTCCCGCGGATCGCGGATCGCATCCTCCCAGCGCCGCCGCCACACCGGCATCAGATCAGCAGGCACCCCACACCCACCGAGAAACGCCGCCGCCACCTCCCACGTCGGCAACTGCCGCCCGCTGGTGGCGCGGGTCAGATGCGCGTGCGAGTAGTGCGCCCGCTCCGCCAGTTCGCGGTACGTCAGCCCCGCGTGCCGCCGTACCCGCTGCAACGCCGCCGCGAACCCCTCGACATCCTGCACGTGATCAAACATAACCCAACATGTTTCAACAATTCAAGCGCCAGTTACCCTTGAGGACGTGTCTGTCGCCAAGGTCGCCGCCCTCACCTACTACCCGGTGAAAGGCCTCGCCGGAATCCCCGTCGACTCCGCCGAACTAGGCCCCACCGGCCTCCGCAACGACCGTCTCTTCATGCTCGTCGAACCCGACGGCACCTTCCTCAGCCAACGCAAACTCCCCGCGATGGCGACCCTCCGCGCCGCCCTCGCCGGCGACGTACTCCGCCTGTCCGCCCCGAACGCCCCCGACCTCGACATCCCGATCCGGTACGACGGGAAGCGCCGCGACGTCAGCCTGTTCGGCAAGTGGTTCGGGCAGGGCGTCGTACAGCACCCGGACGCGGACGCCTGGTTCACCGAACGCCTCGGTACGCCGACCGCCCTCGTCCGCGTCACCCCCGAACACGACCGCCCCGGCTGGGGCGCGCATCGCGGCCTCACCGGGTACGGCGACGCGCACGCGCTGATGATCACCTCCCAGTCTTCCCTCGACGGCCTCAACGCCCGCATCCTCGAACACGGCGGCACCGCGATCCCGATGAACCGCTTCCGCCCCAACCTCGTCATCTCCGGCTGGCCCGAACCCCACACCGAGGACAAGGTCCTGCGAATGACGGCCGGCACGTCCGAGATCGGCTACTCCGCCCGCGGCATCCGCTGCGCCGTACCCACCGTCGACCAGTCCACCGGCACCAAGTCCGGCCCCGAACCGACGCGGACGCTCGCCACCTATCGCCGCGAGCCCACCTACGGAGGCGGCGTCAGCTTCGGCATCAAAGCCGCAGTACTGGCCCCCGGCACCATCCACGTAGGCGACGAAATCACCGTCCACGAATGGATCCCACCCAACACAGACCCCGCCAACCCCGACTCAAGAACCTGACAACTGAGCCAGGCAAGCTGACAGGTGCGCACTACTTGGGACGGGCTAACAGGTAAGCACCTACCCTCGGACGAACTGCCGGGGTGCGATCAGCCTGGGAAGGGGCTGCGGGGCAAGCAGCTATCCCACCGCGGGGTCCCGCGTGAGCAATCAGCCGGGAAGGGCTGACGCGAGATCAGCCAACGATGACTGTCACGGGCGCCGCTCGAACGAGTGGCGGCAGGCGAGCGACCACTTGGAGAAGTGCTGTCGCGCGAGCAGCTACCCGGGAAAGGTCTGCCAGGTGGGAACTACCTGAGTGAGGGCTGCTGAGTGAGCGCCCACATGGGGGGCGGGCAAGCGCCTACGTGGGAGGGCTGCTGAGTGAAGGTCTATGTGGGAAGGTCGCAAGCGGCTGCTTGGGAGGGTGGCAGGGAAGCGGCTGCGTGCGAGGGTGGGCAGGGAAAGCGCCTGCGTGGGCGGGCAGGCAGGCAAGCGGCTGCGCCTGGAGTTGCCGATGGGTGAGCGACCACGTGGGAAACGCTTGAGCGGTTGGCCTCCGGGGTGGTGGGTTTCACCACTGGTGTGCAAGGTGTCAACGAGCTGTGTCAGGGGTCAGCCCCTCAGATGCTCGATCACGACCACCCCGCGTCCTTGGGGCGCCTTCCAGGTTGGGGAGATTCTCCCGCGGCGAAATCAGGGGGTCGTCGCAACGTTTCGTAGGTCGTCGATGAGGAGGGTAGCGAAGATTTCGCGGGGGGTGTGGTAGCCGAGGCGTTTGCG
>NZ_JBHWKR010000013.1:142539-284823 GCF_042730855.1 Kribbella sp. NPDC059898 | reverse complement strand
GCCGCCGCCACCGTCCGAGGTGTAAACGACACACCCCCCACCACCCCCGCGCCCACCACCTCCCCCCCCCCCCGCGGCGTCCGCGCCGCCGACGGCGGCGCGGACGCTGGTGCTCGGGCCGGCTCCGGAGTCGGAGCCAACGCCGGAGCGGGGGGCGGGGGCGGAGCCGGGAGCGGAGGCGGAGGCGGAGCCGGGAGCGGAGCCGGGAGCGGAGGCGGAGGCGGAGCCAACGCCGGAGCCGGGGACGGGGGCGGGGGCGGGATCGACGGTCTTGGAGAGGCCGCGGCCCGGGCCGGCTCGGTGGCGGGAGTGGATGTCGAGGCGGTGGGGGCCGCCTAGGGGGGCGAGGCGGAGGCGGGGGCCGCGGAGTGCTTCGGACGGGTCTAGGGGGACGCCGTCCAGGGCGACCTGGTCGACCTGGTCGGCGACCAGGTCTATCCACGTGAGGCCTGGGCCGCCGGTGCCGTCGTAGCTGAAGTCGACGGTGGTGCGGGAGGTGAAGTGGTCGCCGGTGGTGAGCGGGGTGAGGTCGAGGGTTATGGCGTACGACGTCACCGAGACCACGGCCGAGCGGGCCGCCGCCTCGGCCGCGGTCAGGCCTCCGTCAGCCGGCATGGGTTGCCTCCGGCAACGGTTCGGCGAGGGGGTAGTGACAGGCGACCGCGCTCGCACCCACCCGCAGCAGCGCGGGATCGTCCGAAGCACACCGGTCCTCGGCCAGCCAGCACCGGGTCCGGAAATGACAACCCGACGGCGGATCCAGCGGGCTCGGCGGTTCGCCGCGCAGCACGATCTCGGGCGGCCGGTGCCGCGCCGACCGATCAGGTGCGGGCGCCGCCGCGAGCAGCGCCTTCGTGTACGGGTGCCGCGGCCGGTCATACACCTGCACCGAGTCCCCCTCCTCGACGAACCGCCCGAGGTACATCACCGCGACCCGGTCCGCGATGTGCTGCACCACCGCCAGGTCGTGCGCGATGAATACGTATGCAATCCCCAACTCCCGCTGCAACTGCTCGAGCAGGTTCACGATCTGGGCCTGCACCGACACGTCCAAAGCCGACACCGGCTCGTCACACACGAGCACCTTCGGCCGCAGAGCCAGCGCCCGCGCGATCCCGACCCGTTGCCGTTGCCCACCGGAGAACTGGTGCGGCAGCCGCTCCGACTGATCCGGGTTCAGCCCGACCATCTCCAGCAACTCCGCGACCGCCTTCGCCCGATCCGCCCGCGGTACGACGTCCGGGTGGATCTCCAGCGGCTCCCGGACGATCGCTCCGATCGTCATCCGCGGATCCAGCGACGTGTACGGATCCTGGTGCACCAGCTGGATGTCGCGCCGCGCCCGCCGCAACCGCCGCCCGCGCATCGTGTGCAGCGGCTCGCCGAGCAGCTCGATCTCCCCCGCGCTCGGCCGCTCCATCCCGACCAGCAACTGCGCCAGCGTCGACTTCCCAGACCCCGATTCGCCAACGATCCCGAGCGTCTCGCCGCTCCCCAGCTCCAGATCGACCCCGTCCACCGCGTGCACGGTCCCCCGCCGTCCGCCGAGCAACCCGCCGATCCGGAAAGTACGCCGTACGCCGCCGGCTCGAAGTACTGCGGTCATCCCGCACCTCCCGCGAAGTGGCACGCGGCCTGATGGACCGGTGAGACCGACAGGACCGGCGGCGTGGTCCGGCAGACGTCGGCTGCCTGCCCGCAGCGAGTACGGAACGCGCAGCCCGAGGGGAGGTTGCCGAGGTCCGGCGGCTGCCCGCTGATCACCTTGAGCGGCAGGCCCTTCCGGTCCGCCGTACAGATCGAGTCCAGCAACGCCCGCGTGTACGGATGCGCCGGCCGTTCGAAGACGTCGTCCGCGGGACCCTGCTCGACGACGCGGCCGGCGTACATCACCAGGATGTCGTCCGCCATCCCGGCCACCACGCCCATGTCGTGGGTGATCAGCATCAGGCTCATCTGCCGATCCGCCTGCAGGGACGCGAGCAGCTGCAGGATCTGCGCCTGCACGGTGACGTCGAGCGCGGTCGTCGGCTCGTCCGCGATCAGGATCTCCGGGTCGGCGGCCAGCGCGGTCGCGATCATCACCCGTTGCCGCATCCCGCCGGAGAACTGGTGCGGGTAGTCGTCGATCCGCCGGGCCGCGTCCGGGATCCCGACCCGGTCCAGCAGTTCCAGCGCCCGCCGCCGGGCCGCGCGCCGCGACATCCCCAGGTGCACCCTGCAGCCCTCACCGATCTGGTACCCGACCGGCAGCACCGGGTTCAGCGCCGACAGCGCGTCCTGGAACACCATCCCGACCCGAGCTCCTCGGACGGTACGTCGCTGCTCCGCCGACAACTGCAGCAGGTCCTGACCGTCGAGCACCACGCGGCCACGTCCGACCCGGCCGACCTCGGCCGGAAGCACGCCCATGATCGCCCGCGCCGTCGCGCTCTTGCCCGACCCGGACTCCCCCAGCACCGCCAGCGTCCGCCCCGGCGTCAACGCCAGGTCGACGCCGTCCACAGCGACGTTCCAGCCCCGCGCCGTACGGAACTCCACGGTCAGGTCCGAGACCTCCAGCAGTGGTGTCATCGCGACCTCGGATCGAAGGTGTCCCGCAACGCGTCGCCGAGCATCACGAACGACAGCACGGTCACGGACAGGAACAGGGACGGGAACAGCAGCAGTTGCGGGTGGTCGCGGAACGAGTCCTGTGCCTGGTTCAGCTGGACGCCCCACGAGATCGACGGCGCCCGCAGCCCGACGCCGAGGAACGTCAAAGCAGACTCGGCGGTGATCATCCCGCCGACGCCGAGGCTGGCGACCGCGAGGATCGGCGCGAAGGAGTTCGGCAGCACGTGCCGGGCGATCACCCGTACCGGCCCGGCGCCGAGACCGCGGGCCGCCTTCACGAAGTCCAGGTCGACGGTCGCGAGCGCGGCCGACCGCATCAGCCGGGTCATCGCGGGCCACGCGAACAGGATCAGTACGGCGGACACCACGACGACGTTCCGCTGGTGCAGCGTGTTCAGGATGACGACCTGACCGACCAGCGCCGGGAAGCCGAAGAAGATGTCCATCGTGCGGCTGATCACGGCATCGACCGCGCCGCGGTAGTACGCCGCCAGACACCCGAGCACCAACGCGATCAGCACGCACCCGGCGGTGACGGTGAAGCCGATCGTCACCGACGACCGGGTCCCGTACACCACGTTGCTGTACAGGTCGCAGCCCTGGATGTCGAACCCGAACGGATGCCCCGCGACCGGGCCGTTCCCGCTGTGCCCGAGGTCGCACGCCCGCGGATCGACCGGCGCGAACACCCCCGGTACGGCGGCCACGACCAGGATCAGTACGACGACCCCGAGCGGGATCGCGATCCGCGGCTTCCGCAACACCCGCCGGCGCGACCGCGGAGCCGCCAGCACCTCACTTGCGGCCGGCAAGGCTGATCCTCGGGTCCAGTAGGCCGTAGACGATGTCCACGAGCAGGTTGATGATCAGGTACACCAGCACCAGCAGGCTGCAGACCCCGACGACGACCGGCCCGTTCTGCTGCGAGATCCCGTTGAACACGACGTACCCGAGTCCGGGGATGTTGAAGATGCCCTCGATCAGCACCGTGCCGCTGACCATGTACCCGAGGCTGAGCCCGAGCACCGACACCACCGGGACGAGCGAGTTCCGCAGGATGTGCCGGACCACGATCGTCCGCTGCGGCAGGCCTTTCGCGATCGCGGTGTCCACGTAGTCGGCGTACCGGTTCTCGATGATGCTGGCGCGGGTCAGCCGGACCAGCTCGGGGATGCCGAACAGCGCCAGTACCGCGGCCGGCAGCAGGTAGCTCGCCGGCCACCCCTCCCGTACGCCGGAGGTCGGGAACCAGCCGAGGTTCACGCCGAGCAGGATCTGCGCGACGTACGCGACCACGAAGTACGGAACGCCGACCACCACCGTCGTCGCGGTCAGCACGATCCAGTCGACCGTGCCGCCCTGGCGCATCCCGGCGAAGGTCCCGAGCGCGATCCCGGCCACCGCCATGATCGCCCAGGCGGTGAGCCCGAGCTGCAACGTGTACGGCCACGCCCGGACGACCAGGTCCGACACCTCGTGCCCCTGCAGGTCGATCCCGAGATCGCCCCGCACGAGACCGCCGAGATAGTGCCCGTACTGCGACCACAACGGCTGGTCCAGGTGGAACCGCGCCCGCAGCGCCTCCTCGACCGACGGCGACAGCACCCGTCCCGGACCGGCCAGCGCCTTGATCGGATCGCCCGGCAGCGCGTACACCGCGGCGAAGATCAGCAGCGTCGTACCGAGCACGACCGGGACCATCCCGGCCAGCCGGCGGAGCACGTACCCGGCCATCAGCCGACCTTGACGACCGACAGCCGGGCGCCGCCGAGCACCTCCGGTACGACTCCGCTCAGCCGATCCGAATGCACCAGCCCGCCGACCGGCCAGTACAGCGGCGCCACCGGGAGGTCCGTGAGCGCCTGCTCGGCCGCCTGCTTGGCGTAGTTCGTCGTCGAGTCGGCGTCCTTGCTCGACGCCGCCTGCGCGATCAGGCCGGCGAACGCCTTCGAGTCGTACCCGGTCACGTTCAGCGGCGCGCCGGCCGAGAACATCTGGTCCGCGAGCGCGTAGATGTGCGGGTACGGCGCACCGGAGTACAGCAGGCTCGGGCCCTTGATCGACTTGCCGCCGAGGCCCTGGTACAGCTGCGCGATCGGCTGCGACTCGAAGCTGACCTTCTGGAGGCCGAGGTTCGTGCGGAGCTGGTTCGCGATCGCCTGCAGCACCTTCTCGTTCGTCGGGTCCTGGTAGCTGTAGAGCGTCATCGGGCCGTTCCACCCGCCGGCCGCCTGCAGCGCGGCCTTGGCGCCCTGCGGGTCGTACTTGCAGGCGTCGCACTTCGCCTCACCGCCACCGGTCAGCGTCGGCGGCGCGAGTCCGGTGGCGGCCTTCGCGTTGCCGCCCAGCAACGACTTGACGATCGCGTCCCGGTCGATCGCCATCGAGATCGCCTTGCGCAGCCGGGGGTTCGCGAACCGGCTGTCGTACATGGGGAAACTCAGGTACACGACGGCTGGGTACTGGACGTCGACGACCTGGCTCGGGGTGTCCTTCTTGGCCTTGGACAGGTCGGCGCCGTCGAGCAGCGCGAGGTCGATCGTGCCGGCCTGGAAGTCGGTGTAGATCGCTCCGGTCTGCTGGTACACGTGCAGGTCGATGCCGCTGGCAAGGGCCTTGGCGCCGCTGTACCCGTCGTACCGCTCGAGCTTGATCTCCTGCGCGCCGGTGTCCCAGCCGCTGGTCTTGTACGGGCCGTTGCCGATCGGGTGGGTGCCGAAGTTCTTCAGGTCCTTGGCCGCGCTCGCCGGGAGCGGTGCGAACGCGGTCGAGGACAGGATGTACGGCAGCAGCGCGTTCGGCTTGAGCAGCGTGACCTCGAGCGTGGACTTGTCGACGACGTGGACGCCGGACAACGTCTTCGCGGCCGGCTTGCCCTTCGGCGGGTTCATCGCGGCGTACCCGGCGAAGATCGAGGTCGACGCGTTGTTGGTCTGGGCGTTGGCGCCGAGCGCGGTCGTGTTCCAGGAGTCCGCGAACGACTGCGCGGTCACCGGGCTGCCGTCCTGGAACGTCCAGCCGGACTTCAGTTTGATCGTCCAGTGGACGTTGTCGGTGGACTCGATCGAGTCCGCGACCAGCAGCTCGACCTTGCCGCTCTGTCCGTCGACCCGGGTCAGCGGCGACCAGATCGCGTAGTCGACGTAGCTGCTGCCGGAGCTGCCGGGCGTCAGATTCTGCACGAAGAACGCCGGGATGCCGACGGCGAAGGTCTGGTCCCCGTCACTGGCCGAGCTCTTCCCGGCGCACGCGGCGAGCACCGTCATCGAGACGGCCGCGAGCACGGCGACGACGCGCCGCCGTACACGGGCCGCGGAACTGGCGGGAATTCCGGTCATCAGGGGCCTCCAGGGGATCGGTCTGCCCCACCTTGGCCCGCGCGGTGAAGGGGCAGCCTTATCGGACAGGTCAGATTCGGCGCGCCGATGTTGTCGAGATCGACAGCCTCAAAGCCGGGTCGATCCGGACAGGATGCAGACCATGACGATGCTGGCCATCCAGGGCGCGACCGTGGTCCCGATCGACGGACCTCCGATCCCCGGCGGGACGGTGCTGGTCGACGACGGGCGGATCGCCGCCGTCGGCGCCGCGGTCGCCGTACCCGAGGACGCCACGGTCGTGGACGCCCGCGGCCGCTGGGTGCTGCCGGGGCTGATCGACGCGCACACCCACATGGGCACGCTCGAGGAGGGCGAAGGGTGGGCCGGCGACGACCACGACGAGGCAACCACCCCGGTGACCGCGCAGTTGCGGGCGCTGGACGCGATCAACCCCGCGGACGAGGGGTTCCGGGACGCGGTCGGCGGCGGCGTCCTCGCGGTCGGGATCAACCCCGGCTCGTGCAACCCGATCGCCGGCGAGACGGTCGCGGTCCGCTGCACCGGCCGGACCGTGGACGAGCTGGTACTGCGCTCCCCCGCCGGGATGAAGTCCGCGCTCGGCGAGAACCCGAAGCGGTACCACGGTGACGCCGGCCGGCTCCCGGCCACCCGGATGGGCATCGCCGCGGTGATCCGCCAGGCGCTGGCGGAGGCGCGGCAGTACGACGGTACGCCGGTCGATCTCGGCAAGGAGGCGCTCGGCCGGGTCCTGCGCCGGGAGATCCCGTGGCGGCAGCACTGCCATCGGGCGGACGACATCCGGACGGCGGTCCGGCTGGCCGACGAGTTCGGGTACGACCTGGTGATCGACCACGGCACGGAGGCGCACCTGGTGGCCGATCTCCTTGCCGAGCGCAACATCCCGGTACTGCTCGGCCCGCTGATTGTCGGCCGCGGCAAGGTCGAGCTCCGGAACCGGGCGTTCCGGAACGCCCGGCTGCTCGCGGAGGCGGGGATCGAGCTGTCGCTGGTCACCGACCACCCGGTGATCCCGGCCAACCTGCTGATCGTCCAGGCCGCGTACGCCGTCCGTGAGGGGCTGGACCGGGACGTCGCGCTGCGGGCCGTCACGCTCAACCCGGCCCGCGCGCTGGGGATCGCGGACCGTCTCGGATCGCTTGCCCCGGGCAAGGACGCCGACCTGTGCATCTGGTCCGGCGACCCGCTCGACCCGATGCAGCGGGTCGAGGTCGCGTACCAGCAGGGCCGCGAGATCTTCCGCTGGGATTACGACCGCCGTGTCGGCACGATCGGCGGCCGGGACTGGTGGGCCTAGTCCCCGAACGCCCAGCGGAGTTCGGCGGGGAGTTCGGCCAGCCAGCAGTTCAGGTCGTGGCCGCCGTTGTACTCGCGGTAGACGACCTCGTCGGCGTACCGCTCGAGGGCGTCGGCGAGGCGCTGGGTCTGCGGGATCATCCAGTCCCCCTCCTGCAGCCCGACGTCCAGGCAGAACCGGACCGGGAGCTCACGGTCCACCTGCCGGAGCAGGTACTCGGGCTCCTCGTCCGGCGGACTCCACCAGAACGAGCCCGACTGCGCGATCACCGTCCCGAAGACGTCCGGCCGTCGCAGCCCGGCGTACACCGACGCCAGCCCGCCGTAACTCTTCCCGGCGATCACGGTCCGCCGCGGATCGGGCGTCGCGCCGGTCAACTTACGCGCCCATGGCAACAACTCGTCCACTACAAACGTCAGGAACCCTTCGTTACATGGCAATTCACGTGCCCTGGTAGTGAAGTCGATGCTGTCCGGAAGTACGGCGACCAGCGGCGGCAGCTCGCCCGCGTCGACCAGATTGTCCAGCGTCGGGAAGATCGGCAACGCCTCGTTCCAGTCCCGCCCGTCCAGCAGCACGAGCAGCGCCGGATCGGGACCCTGTACGGCGGACTCCCACAACCAGACGGTCCGCTCGTTCCCCAGCACCTCCGACGCGACGGTCTCCTCACGGATCGCTCCACGGCGTACGCCGGCCCGCGGCGCGCACCAGTCCCGCGGCGTCGCCTGGTCCAGCGCGAACGTCGAGAAATGCTGCGGCGGACTCACCGGATCGCCCACGACACCCGGCAGCGTGAACGGCGACCGGTTGAACGGGTCCGGCACGAACGTCGCCGCCCGCGCGACCGCTTCCGGCGTACCGGCGGCGGCCAGCGGCTCCAGCGAGTCCTCCGGCGAGAGCACGTACCGCGCCCGGTGGTCCGCCCACACCAGATACGTCCGGAACCACACATCCGTACCGTCGAGCCGCTCCAGCTGGTTGTCGGGGATCTCCCACCACAGTGCCGGTCCGCCGATCACCGCGACGGTCCCGACCGGCCGTTCCTCCTTCCACAGGAATGTGACGAGCCGCTGGTCGTCGTCGTACGGCTCGATCAGCGGCGTGCCGGTCAACGCGACCTCGCCCCAGAAGCGCGCGAGTACGCCGTCCACCGGTCCGCCGTCGAGGTCCCGGCGGAGCTGCTCGATCCGCGGGCTACTGGGCACGGGTCAGGTACTCGGCGGTCGCGGCCAGTGCGGCGTACTGCGACGCGACCAGCGAGCGGATCGGGATCTGCACCATCGACGCCGCCGCGGCCGCCGCCGCGAGCCAGTCGTCGTACTGCGCGGCCAACCGCTGCCGCGCCGTCCGGATCGCCGGTGTGACGTTGCCGATGGCAACCTCTCCGTCGAGCGCCCGGAGCAGCATCCCGGCGTACCGCAGCCGGAACATGTGCACCGAGTCCCGCACCGAGGCCAGCTCGGCGACCGTCGCGGGACGTTGCGCGTCGGGCTCGGCCGCGCGCTTCTCGATCCCGTCCGGCGACGGCGCCATCACCCGCGCGTAGTACCGGCCGGCCCGCACGTACGCTGACCCCGCGGTCAGCTCGTCCCCGGTCGCGGTCAGGATCTCCTCCATCCACCCGACCAGCTCGCGGAACCCGTCCGCCTGTTCGCGGAGCACTTCGGCGTACGTCGTCGTGGTCGGCGACGCGTCGCTCACCCGCGCGTCGTCCCAGTGCGGCAGCTCGCTCAGCAGCGTCAATGTGCCGTACGGGCGTGTGTACGAGTGGCTGCTGTTGCCGCCGAACTTCTCCGGCAGCGGGTCGTCGTGCTCGACGTAGTAGTCGTAGATCGTCTCGATGTCCGGCATCCGGAAGATCCCGTCGGCGAACCGCTCGATCGACGGCGACTCCGGCTCGCCCCGGTCCAGGCTCAGCCCGAGCCGCTCGGGGATCTCCTGCAGTACGCCGTGCAGCTCGGGCTCCGGCCGCGACAGATAGTAGTACGCGCCGCCGACCTCGGTGTTGTGCAGCGAACACATCAGCCGCGGGCGGACCTGGTCGATCACCCGCATCAACGCCGCCGTCTCCGGCAGCACCTGGTCGAAGTACGCGGCCTTGTAGTCGAGCGGGAACGTCCACTCGATCTGCTCGTCGCCGGCCGGGCGGTAGAAGTTCCGGGCGTAGTGCTCGCGGGTGAACGGGCCCTTCAGCCAGCCTTCGTTCAGCCGCAGCCCGTCGGGGTCGATGCAGGCGACGATGTGCCAGCGGTGGCCGAGCCGTTCCCGGAGCTCCTCGTCCGCGCAGACCCGCGCGGCCAGGTGCAGCGCGGTCAGGCCGCCGATCGGCTCGTTCGGGTGCGGCAGGCCGAACACCAGCGCGTCCGGGCCGGTGGACCCGATCGTCAGGCAGAGCAGCGGGTCACCGAGCCGGGAGGTCCCGATCCGGCGCAGCGAGGTCAGCTCGGGATGGAGATCGTGCAGCCGGGTCAGCTCCGCGACGAGTTCGTCGGCGGTGCTGAACACCTCGATCTCCGGGACGGTGTGCAGCTCGGTCTCCAGCCACGCGGGCAGCACGCGGGTCGCCTCCTCGATCGTCCGGACGGGCCCCTCATGGTGGGTCCGCAGGGGGCCGGCGGGCCTTGGTCCAGCCGACCAGAATGATCGGTCGCTTTGTCGGATCCGACAAAGCGATCTCGCCCAGGACGTCTATTCTCGCTGTATGCACGGTCGGTCCAGCCCGGAGTCGTCGATCCCGTCGGCGACCTTTGTCGTGCCCGTCGAACCGCCCGCCGACGCGCCGGACCGGACCCTGGACCGGATCGTGGAGAATCTCGGCCCGCACGCACTGCACGTGATCACCGCCGGCGGCCGGTTGACGGACAAGGTCCGCGAGGTGGTCGTGCACGGCCCGGGCGAGCCGCTGCCGCCGGCCGACGCCGGCATCCTGCTGCTCACCGGCAGCCCGTCGACGCAGGCCGTCGGCATCGTCCGCGAGGCGTCGGCCGCCGGGTACCGGGCGGTCGTCGTGAAGGCGTTCGGGGACGATCTGGCCCGGCTGACGCAAGCCGCCGACGAGGCCGGGATCGCGCTGCTGACCACCCCGGACGAGATGGCCTGGCGGCACCTCGACGCGCTGATCAGCTCCAGCAAGGAGCCGGCGCTGTCGGACGCCACCGACCGGTTCGCCGCGATCGGGATCGGCGACCTGTTCGCGCTGGCGAACGCGATCGCGACCTCGGTCGGCGGCGCGATCACGATCGAGGACCCGACCGGCCGGGTGATCGCGTACTCGAACCTGCCGCACCAGGAGATCGACGAGATCCGCCGGCTCGGCATCCTCGGCCGTCAGACCCCCGACCGGCCGACGAACTACGAGGAGTACCAGGCCGTCCTGCGCTCCGAGAGCCCGGTGTACTTCGAGAGCCCGGCGCCCGAGTACGCGAGCCGGATGGCGATCGCGGTCCGCGCCGGCACTGAGGCGCTCGGGCTGATCTGGGTGCTGACCGACCGGCCACCGGTCGTCGCCCGCGCCGAACGCGTCCTCGTCGACGCCGCCCGGGCGACCACGCTGCACCTGCTCCGCGCGCGCGGACAACGCGACCCCGAGCGGGCCCGGCGTACCGAGGCACTCCGGCTGTTGCTCGACGGCGCGGTCGCGCCGCGCAGTGCGGCGGCCCAGCTCGGGATCAAGCCGGACACGCCCAGCGTGGTGCTGGTGATCGCGCCGGTCGGCGACGACGTCGAGCCGATCCTGGCCGCGTCGCGGATCGTCGACCTGGTCACGCTGTACTGCGAGGCGTGGCACTCGAGCGCCTTGTGTGTCACGGATTCCGGCGTCGTCTACGCGCTGCTCCCGACCCGGACGACCGACGAGCCGTCGCCGCGGCTGCTCAAGCTGGCCGACGATCTCGCGGCGACGATCCAGCGCTCGGGGCACCTCGACGTACTGGTCGGGATCGGGTCGTGCGCCGCCGGTCTGGCCGACGTACCGGAGTCCCGGGCGATGGCCGACTGGGTGCTCGCGGTGCTCAGCGGACGGTCGTCCCGCGGCGAGCCGACGCCGCGGGTCGCGAGCGTCGAGCAGGTCCGGACCGAGGTGGTACTGCGGATGGTCGCGAACCAGGGCGCCGCCGTCGAGGGGCAATTGCTCGGGCCGGTGCGGGCGATCCGCGAACACGATCAGCTGCACGGGACGGAGTACGCCGCGAGCCTGCTGACCTACCTCAGCTCGTTCGGCGACGCGGTCCGGGCGGCGGAGGCGCTGAACATCCACGAGAACACCATGCGGTACCGGATCCGGCGGATCGAGACGATGTTCGACCTGTCCCTGGAGGACGGCGACCAGATCCTTGCCACCTGGCTGCAACTGCGGCTGCTCCGGCTGATCGACTGACCTGTCGTCGCCGACAAGCGGCCGCCGACAATCGTTGCCGCGCGACAAAGCCGGGGCCAGGGCCCGAAATCTACGGTTCTCGCATGCTGGAGAACCCCGCTTACGCCCTCACCGACACCGCCCGCATCCAGGACCTCGTCACCCGTCATTCCTGGGTCACCCTGGTCAGCCACCTGCCGACCGGACTCGTGGTCTCGCACGCCCCGGTCCTCGTCGAACGGGACCAGTCGATCGTCGGCCACCTCGCCCGCGTCGACGCCGACAGCCACGAACTCGGACAGCACGACGTCGTCGTCATCGTCCAGGGCCCGCACGGCTACATCACGCCGGACTGGTACGTCGGCGGCCCGTACGTCCCGACCTGGAACTTCGTCGTCTGCCACCTGCACGGCCGGCCCGAACTGCTCACCGCCGACGAGACGTACGACGTACTCAGCCGGACCGTCGACCACTACGAGCAGGCGAGACCTCGACCGTTCCGGCTCGACCAGGTGACGGCGTACGCCGAGCAGCTCGCGCCGCACACCACCGGATTCCGGCTCGTGCCGTCCCGGGTCGTCGCCAAAGCCAAGCTGAGCCAGGACAAACCCGCCGCCGACCAGGCCGGCGTACTGGCCGGACTCGACGCGGATCAGGTGCACGGGAACGCGGAGCTCGCCGCCACCATGCGCTCCTACGGGGTCGGCCGATGACCGCGCCGATGAGGACTGTAGAGGCGACCGTGCTGCGGCAGGTCCGGCTCGGCAGCGACGGTCCGATTGTCGACGTTCGGATCGTCGACAATCGACTGGCCGCGATCGGCGAGGTCGTCCCGGAGACCGGCGACGAGGTGCTGTACCACCGCGGCGCCACGCTGCTGCCCGGGCTGATCGACGGCCACGTGCACACCGCGCAGTGGGCCGAGCGCCGGCGCCGGATCGACGTCCAGCGCGCCCGGTCCGCGGCCGAGGCCGTCGAACTCGTCGTCGCCGCGGTCAAGGACCGCCCGCCGTTGTCCGCCGGCGATGTCGTGATGGCGCACGGGTTCCGCGACGGCCTGTGGACGACCGCGCCGCACAAGGACATGCTCGAGGCGGCGCTGCCCGGCGTACGGGTCGCCGTGATCAGCCAGGATTTGCACGCGATCTGGCTCAGCCCGGCGCTGCTCCAGCACCTCGGCCGCGAGGACGAGACCGGCGTACTGCGGGAGCAGGACTGCATCCAGGTGAACTACGAACTGTCCCGCGACGTACCGCGCGAGCTCCTCGACCGGTGGGTGCTCGAGGCAACCCGCGCCGCCGCCCGCCGCGGCATCACCTCGATCATCGACTTCGAGTACGCCGACAACCGCGCCGACTGGGTACGCCGTTCCGAGCAGGGGCCGGTGCCGCTCCGGGTGAAGACGTCGATCTGGCGGCCCTGGCTGGACGAGGCGATCGATCTCGGTCTCCGCACCGGTCACGCCGTACCGGGTGGCCACGGTCTGGTCGAGGTCGGGCCGTTCAAGCTGGTCGCGGACGGCTCGCTGAACACGAGGACGGCGTACTGCCACGACCCGTACCCGGAGGCCGAGGCGGGCGAGCAGCACGGGCTGCTGCTGATCGACGAGGACGAACTGGTCACGCTGATGACGCTTGCCTCCAGCAACGGACTCGACCCGGCGGTGCACGCGATCGGCGACCGCGCGAACACGATCGCGCTGAACGCGTTCGACCGGGTCGGCTGCCGGGGCCGGATCGAGCACGCCCAGCTGGTCAGGCCCGAGGACGCGACCCGGTTCGCCCGCCCGGGCCTGATCACGTCGATCCAGCCGCAGCACGCGATGAGCGACCGCGACGTCGCCGACCGGCACTGGCCGGACCGCACGGCGTTCCCGTACGGCTCGCTGCTCCGGGCCGGGGCGAGGCTCGAACTCGGGTCCGACGCCCCGGTGGCCGAGCCCGATCCGTGGCACGCGATCGCGGACGCCGTACACCGCACCGACGACGAGCGGCCGCCGTGGCACGTCGAGCAGGCGATCCCGCTCCCGGCCGCGCTGAAGGCCGCCGCCGGCGGCCGGCATCAGCTGACCGTTGGTGACCCCGCCGATCTCGTCCTGGTCCCCGAAGACCCGGCGACGTTGTCGAACGCCGACCTGCGCGCGCTCCCCGTGCTGGCCACGCTGGTGGCCGGTCAGGTGACCTTTCTTGCCGATGAATTCGGTAACGAATAGACTGATGTAACAGGTGATGCAGATTAACTGAGGTTACGCAAACCTCAGTTCGGCAAGGCTCACCTCAGTGCGGAAGGATGTCCCTTATGACCGCGGAACTCGCGGAGCAGTCCGCTGAGATCCACCACTCGCACCGGGACGTCACCGGCGGCTGGCTGCGGCCCGCCACGTTCGGTGTGATGGACGGCCTGGTGTCGAACTTCGCCCTGGTCGCCGGTGTCGTCGGCGGCGGCGCGACCGGCAAGGTCGTGCTGATGACCGGCCTGGCCGGGCTGGTGGCCGGCGCCTGCTCGATGGCGTCCGGCGAGTTCACCTCGGTCTCGTCCCAGACCGAGCTGATGCGGGCCGAGATCGCCGTCGAGAAGCGCGAACTCGAGATCCACCCGGCCGAGGAGGAGCGCGAGCTCGCGCTGATGTACGAGGCCAAGGGCCTGCGTCCCGAGCTGGCCGCCGAGGTGGCCCGCGAGCTGACCTCGAACCCGGAGGTCGCGCTCGACGTGCACGTCCGCGAGGAGCTCGGCGTCGACCCCAACGACCTGCCGTCGCCGTGGGTCGCGGCCGGGTCGTCGTTCGCGGCGTTCGCGATCGGCGCGCTGATCCCGCTGATCCCGTTCGTGTTCGGCGTCGGCAGCATCCTGCCCGCGCTGCTGCTGAGCGCGCTCGGCCTGGTGGTCACCGGTGGCATCGTCGGCAAGATCACCGCCCGCCCGTTCTGGTACGGCGGCGGCCGCCAGCTACTGCTCGGCGGACTGTCGGCGGCGGTCACGTTCGCGATCGGTCTCGCGGTAGGAACCGGTCTCTCCTAGGTAGGCTGTCCAGATGGCGACCCGACGTGCGAACCCGAAGAAGCCGGAGAGCTGGCTGCTGCTGATCTACAAGGTGCCCAGCGACTCGTCGCGGGCCCGGGTCGCGGTGTGGCGCGAGCTGAAACGGCTCGGCGGGTTCTACGTCCAGCAGGCCGTCTGTGTGCTGCCCGACCGCGAGGAGTTGCGGGCCGGGATGGAGAAGGTCCGCGGCCGGGTCACCGAGCTCGGCGGGTCGAGTGTGTTCCTCACCCTCAACGACGTCGAGGACGACGTCCGCGAGCAGTTCGTCGAGGGGTTCCGCGACCAGTCGGCCAAGGAGTACGCCGAGATCGTCGAGGAGTGCGACACGAAGTTCGTCAAGGAGATCGAGTTCGAGCGCTTCCGGGAGAACTACACGTTCGAGGAGGCCGAGGAGATCCGCCAGGACCTGGAGAAGCTCCGCCGCTGGCTGGCCAAGGTCGAGGGCCGCGACTGGATGGGCGCCGACGGCAAGGATCTCGCCCGCAGCAAGGTCGCCGACTGCGAACGCCTCCTCGAGGAGTTCGAGGCCGACGTCTACGAACGCACCGAGGGCGAGGCCTGACGCCGGCTCCACCCCGAAGACCCGGTCGACGAACGTTCGGCCGGGTCTTCGGCGTTCCGTTGACACCTCACCCCGTTGTAACTATCGTTTCGTGCAGCATATGTTTCATCTGCAGCGGAGGAAGTGAGAGATGGACGCGGCAACGTGGGGACTGATCATCGCGACGTTCGTCGCGTGTTTCGTGGAAATGGTGGAGGCCACCACGATCGTCATGGCGATGGGGTACACCCGGGGCTGGCGGTCGGCGATGGCCGGTACGTTCGCGGCACTGGCCGCACTGGCAGTGGTGACAGTGGCGGCCGGGTACGCGCTGGCGACCTGGCTGCCGGAGTCGGCGCTGCAGCTCGCGATCGGCGGCCTGCTGCTGATCTTCGGCCTGCAATGGCTCCGCAAGGCGATCCTCAGATCGTCGGGACGCAAAGCCGTCCACGACGAGGACGCGATCTACCGCGAGGAGGTCGAGCAGGCCAAGGCGGCCGGTGAGTCCAAGGGCGGGATCGACCTGTTCGGCTTCATGGTCTCGTTCAAGGGCGTGTTCCTCGAAGGCATGGAGGTCGTGTTCATCGTCCTCACCTTCGGCCTGAACGCGAACAACATCCCGGTCGCCAGCGCCGGCGCCGCGGCGGCCGTGGTCGTCGTACTCGCGATCGCGATCGCGCTCCGGCGGCCGCTGTCGATGATCAACGAGAACCTGCTCAAGTACGGCGTCGGCCTGCTGCTCGCGTCGTTCGGGACGTACTGGGCGGTCGAGGGCATCGGGATCTTCCGGAGCGGCCGGGAGAGCCTCGGCTGGCCGGGGCACGACCTGATGATCCTGGTCCTGATCGCCGCCTGGCTGATCCTCAGCCGGGTCTTCGTCGCGGTCCTGCGCAAGCCCGCGGTCGCGAGCCCCGTCGTCGGTGTGGAGGTGCAGAAGTGAAGTATCTGAAGGCCTTCGGCCAGTTCTGGTACGACTTCATCATCGGCGACGACTGGAAGATCGCGGTCGCGGTCGTCAGCACGCTCGCCGTCCTGGTGGTCGTGATGCTCACCGGCGCCCTGAACGACACCGCGCTCACGCTGCTCGGTGGCGTGCTCGTGATCGCCGCATTCAGCATCAGCCTGGCGATCGACGTCCGGAAGAAGTAGCCCGCTTCCTCGGGCGGGCGCCTACTGCTGCTCCGACTCCTGTTTGGCTTCGGTCGGTGCCTGCTCGTCCAGGGCCTTGCGGCGGCCCGTGATCTCCTCGTCCCAGACCTTCTTGGTCCGGGCGAGCTGGCGGACCAGGCCAGGAAGTTTGGTCGGGCCGAAGAGCAGCAGGACGACGACGAGCAGCACGAGCCACTCCTCGCCGCGGGGCATGCCGAGGAGGTCGAGCATGGGCGCAGCCTTTCTGTGGGACGGTCGGGGTCAGCTGCCGGTGGTGGGGTGGTAGGCGCAGGCGTCGTTCAGGTTCTGGGCGGTGCCTGGGGTGGTGGCCGGCTTGGTGGTGGTCTTGTGGGTGGTCGGCCTGCGCGTCGGGGTGCCGGTCGCGGAGTGCGGGTTGAGGGCGTTGGTGATGATCGCGCGCATCCCGGCGTAGTTCGGGTTCCTGCCGTTCGGGAAGTTCTTGTCAGGGTTCAGGTTGATGTTGGTGACGTTCGCCTTCTTCACCTTCAGCCCGAGCTGGACGAGGGCCGACAGCAGTTCCTGCGGGACGTCGGTGCGGAGCATTTCCTTGCCCGCGGCAGCGATCTGCTGGTACTTCGTCACCAGCGTGGCGGGATCCGCGCTGTTCACGAGCGCGTGGATCGTGCAGCGCTGCCGCTCCTGCCGCGACGGGTCGCTCAGCCCGTACCGGCCGCGGGCGAACCACAGCGCGTCGTGGCCGTTCAGCTTCTGGTTGGGCCCGGGCTCCAGGTAGCCGGACGGCTTCTTGGGCTTGTTCGCGCCCGGGCCGATGCCGTACTCGCCGCCGATCGGGACCCGGTAGTTGATGTTCACGGTGATCCCGCCGAGCGCGTCGATGATCTGCTGGAACCCGGCCAGGCTGACCTGCATGTAGTACTCGACGTCGAGGCCGAGCGCCGCGCTGGCCGCGAGCTTCACCACGTCGGCGCCCTCGTTGTCGGTCTGGCCGAGGATCCCGGGGTACTTCTTCGGGATCGTGTCGTACATCGCGTCGAGGTAGTACTGCGGCTGCTCGACGTTGCCGAGGCTCGGGTCCCAGAAGCCGTCCGGGTACACCTTGTGCAGCGGCGAACTCGCCGGGAACGGCATCCGCATCCAGTTCCGGCTGAGCGAGACCAGCGCGGTGTTGCCGGTCCTGGTGTCGATACTGGCCACCATCACCGTATCGGTGCGGGTCCCGGTGCGGCCGTGGCCGTCGTCACCGCCGAGCAGCAGGATGTTCAGCCGCGGGATGTGCGCCCAGGGGTCCTTCGCGTTCACGGTCGGCCGGGTCGCGCTCCGGGAACTCCCCTGCGACTTGAACACGCTCCCGATCAGGTCCCGCTGTGCCATCACAGTCTGCGCGGTGACGGTGGTCGGTACGGCGATCGCGAAGCACAGCACGCCGACGACCAGGGCGCCTGTCAGCCGTCCGGTGTACGACATGCTGATCGGCCGGAGCAGCTTGTGCGAGCTGACGACGACCCAGATCCACGCGGCGCCGAGTACGACGACGGCCGCGGTCGTGACGAGCAACCCGGTCGGCGACAGCGCGAGCGCGATCACCGAGTCGCGCTGCGCGAGTCCGACGTACACGCCGATCGCCAGCAGCCCGGCGCTGATCGCCAGCACCGCGGCCCCCAACTTCCGCCGTCCCCCGATCAACAACCCCAGCCCCGGCACGAGCGCGCCGGCAACCGTCAGCCCGATCGCCTGCGCCGACGTCCGCGCGCGCCGGCCCCGCCGTGTGAAACGCCCCCGACGGTGCCCCGCGGGCATGCTGTGCGACATCGACTCCCGCCCCTGTCCAAGACCTGAACCTCGGGTAGATGACGCGCACCGGCCGCCTCCGGTTGACAACAGGCCCGGACGGGTCCGACGTACCGGCTACGGCGTGGGCGTGTTCGACGGGGGCGGGGTCGTCGAGGTGGTGGGAGGCGGCGTGCTGCCGGGTGGCGTCGAGGTCGGGGTGTTCGACGGGGTGGTCGACGTGGTCGTCTTCGTCGGCGTGGGGGTCGGTGTCGGCGTGGTCTTCGTCGGCGTCGAGCTGGGCGTCGTCGGTGTGGTCGTCGGCGTGGACGGAGTGTTCGACGGAGTCGTGCTCGGCGTCGACGAGGTCGCCGACGGCGTGTCCGTCGTACGGCGGGTGGCGTTGGTGGCGCCGTCGGACCGGGTCGGGTCGGTCGTGGGCGTGGTGGTCGGAGTGCCGGTGGTGCTCGGCTGGGGGCCGACGTCGACGGTCGGCGGGTTCTTGTCGCCGGTGTTGTGCAGCACGATGCCGGCCGCGACAGCGCCGCCCAGGGCGAGTACGGCGACGGCGGCGATCAGCAACGGCTTCCGGGGCTCGCGGGTAGGCGCCGCAGTGGGTCGAGTGACCGAGGACTGGGCGATCGGCTGGGTGGACTGTGCCGACTGACCGACCGGCTGGGTCGGCTGGGTCAGGGCGGGGTAGCGTGCGGCGACCTTGCGGATCGAGGTGAGTTCCGCGGCGGTCGGCCGGTCGGCCGGGTCCTTGGCGAGCATCCGGAGCAGCAGGCCCTCGTACGGGCCGCCGAGTTCCGGGCGGAGCCGGCTCGGTGGGACCGGTTCGGTGTCGACGTGCTGGAACAGCAGCGCGGTCGGGTGGTCGCCCATGAACGGCGGACGGCCCGTGAGCAGCTGGTATAGCACACAGCCCAGTGCGTACACGTCCGACTCCGGCCCGCCCTTCTGGCCCCGCGCGCGCTCCGGCGACAGGTACAGCGGGCTGCCGATGATCTGCCCGGTCATCGTCAGCTCGCTGGTCTCGCTGCCGGGCAGGGCCGCGATCCCGAAGTCCGCGACCTTCACGACACCCTCGGCGGAGATCATCAGGTTGCTCGGCTTGATGTCGCGGTGCACGACGTTCTCCGCGTGCGCCGCCGCGAGACCGGCCGCGGCCTGCTCGACGAGGTCGATCGCGCGGTCCCACGGGACCGGGCCGTCCTCGTCGATCTCGCCCGCGACCGAGCGACCCTCGACGAGTTCCATCACGAGGTAGAAGTTGTCGTCGTACTGCCCGAAGTCGTAGACCGCGACGATGTGCGCGTCGCTCAGCCGGGCCGCCGCCCGGGCCTCGCGCTGGAACCGTTCGGCGGCCGCGGTGTCGTCGCCGGACCGCAGCATCAGCTTCACCGCGACCTCGCGCCCGAGCAACTCGTCGGTCGCCCGGAACACCTCGCCCATGCCGCCACGCCCCAGCGACGCGCCCAGCCGGTACCGCTCCCCGATCAACATCCGTCCCTGTACCCGCCCACGCCGTCCGTCAGTCCAACCGCCAAGGCTACTCGCTGCACAAGGCGTGACCTGACAGGAGCCCCCTGTCACCTCTCGAGGTCAGCTGATCGCCGCGCGCAACGATTCCCGCAGCGAGCCCAGGGTCGCGACCACCGCGGTCGGTTCGTAGCCGCAGTGCGCCATGCAGTTCGCGCACCGCGGGTCCTTGCCGCGGCCGTAGGTGGACCAGTCGGTCTCGTCGAGCAGCTGCTGGTACGTCGCGACGTACCCGTCGTCCATCAGGTAGCAGGGCCGCTGCCAACCCTTGAGCGAGTACAACGGGATCGCCCAGGCCGTGCAGTCGAAGTCGACCTTGCCCTCCAGGAAGTCGAGGAACAGCGGCGAATGGTTCAGCCGCCACTTCTTCCGGCGCCCGTCGCCGAACGCCTTCCGGAACAGCTGCCGCGTCTCCTCCGGCCCGAGCCAATGCTCCTGGTCGGGCGCCTTCTCGTACGCGAACCCCGGCGAGATCTGCATGTTGTCCACGTGCAGGTCGTCGTTCAGGTAGTCGAGTACGTCGATGACGTCCTGCGGGCTGTCGGTGTCGAAGAACGTGGTGTTGGTCATCACCCGGAAGCCGGCCGCCTGCGCCTGCTTGATCGCGGCCACGGCCTCGTCGAACACGCCGTCCTTGCAGACCGACTGGTCGTGCCGCTCCCGGAGACCGTCGATGTGCACCATCCACGCGAAGTTCTTGTGCGGCGTGAACTTGTGCAGGTGTTTCGGCAGCAGTACGGCGTTGGTGCACAGGAACACGATCTTGTTCCGCGCGAGCAACTGCCGGACGATCTCGTCGATCTCCTTGTGCATCAGGGGTTCGCCGCCGGCGATCGACACCATCGGCGCGCCGCACTCCTCGACCGCCGCGATCGCCTGCTCGACGGGCATCCGCTGTTTCAGCCAGTCGTGGGTCTGCTGGATCTTGCCGCAGCCCGCGCATTTCAGGTTGCAGGCGTACAGCGGCTCCAGCTCCAGCAGGATCGGGAACTTCTCCCGGTGCCGGAGCTTCTGCATCATCAGATATCCGCCCAGCCGGACGGACTGCCGCAACGGCATGCTCACGGGTGGGTCACCTCTTTCGGTAGCACGAAGCGGACGTCCTCGGTCAGCTCGCCGACCTCGGTCACCGTGATCGGGCCGAGGCCGGACAGGCAGCGGACGAGGTCGTCGACGAGGGCCGGCGGGGCCGAGGCGCCGGCGGTGATTCCGATGGTCCTGGCGCCGGCGAGGCGGTCGAGGGGAAGGTCGCCGGCGTCGTCGACGAGGACGGCAGGGGTGCCGGCGGCCTCGGCGACTTCGACCAGGCGGTGGGAGTTGGAGGAGTTCTGCGAGCCGACCACGATCACCAGGTCGGAGCGGCGGGCGATGGCGCGGACACCGGCCTGGCGGTTGCTGGTGGCGTAGCAGATGTCGTCTGTGCGGGGGCCTTTGAGGGCGGGGAAGCGTTGGCGGAGGACGGCTGCGGTTTCGGCGGCTTCTTCGACGGCGAGCGTTGTCTGCATTGCGTAGGCGATGCGGGTCGGGTCCGGTACGTCGATCGTCGCGGCCTCGGTCGGGTTGGACACGACGAGTACGTGGTCCGGGGCCTCGCCGGTGGTGCCGACGACCTCCTCGTGGTCGGCGTGGCCGATGAGTACGACGGTGTTGTCGGTGGCGGCGTACCGGCGTACCTCCTGGTGGACCTTGGCGACCAAGGGGCAGGTGGCGTCGATGACGCGGAGGTGGCGGTTGGCTGCCTCGGTGCGCACGGTCGGGGCGACTCCGTGTGCGGCGAGGACGAGGACGCCGTGCTCGGGGACCTCGTCGACTTCCTCGACGAAGATCGCGCCGCGGCGTTCGAGGTCGGCGACGACGTGGCGGTTGTGGACGATCTGACGACGTACGTACACCGGCGCGCCGAACCGCTCCAGCGCCTGCTCGACCGTCTCGATCGCCCGTTCGACGCCCGCACAGAACGACCGCGGCGTGGCCAGCAGCACCTCCCGCTCGGCGGTTGCGGCGCTCCACGCGTTGATCGTCTCCGCCGTACGCCGCAACTCCCGAAGCGCCCGCACACCCCGCCCCAACGTCCCGACCCGCTTCAACGGCCGGCTAGGCGTGTCCACCACCACCCGAACCACCACCGCCCGCCCGTCATCCCCCGCCAGCAACCCCGACTCGGTATCCACCGCCAAAGCCCCCCGCCCCGCCAACACAGCCCGCTCCACCGGCGAGTCCACGACGTGATCGGCAGTAACAATCGGCCCGACATGCACGGCAAACCCCCGCCGCCGCAACTCCCCCGCGACAAGAGCCGCCCCATGACAAGCCACAGTCCGCCCCCACCGCACGCCCACCTCACCCTGCCCACCCCAGCGCGCGCCCGCGCTCTCCTCACCCCGCCCCACGTCCTCCGCAACGCGGCGGGCGTCCGCGCGCTCGGCGTGCTGGATTTCGCTGGCTACGACGATGTCGCCTGGGTTGATTCCGTCGACCAGTGCGCCCGCTACTCCGGCGACGAGGATGGGGCCCTCGTGGGGCGTGCCGCGGGAGCGGCCGGTGCGGGTGGGGTGGGTGGAGCGGAGGGCGAGCCACTCGGCGTACAAGGGGGTGTAGACGGTCATCGGGCGCTCCTGAGATAGCGGCCCAAGGCCCAGATCGGGAAGACCAGGCGATACAGGTGATAGCCGATGTAGAAGTCGCCCGGGAAGCCCGTCCCGGTGTACTTGTCCTCGTCCCACCCACCGTCCGCCCGCTGCGTCTCCACCAGATAGGAGAGCCCCCGCTGAACGGCATCGCCACCAGGCTCCGCAGCCAGCAGTGCGAGCAAGGCCCACGCGGTTTGGGACGGAGTGGACTCACCTCGGCCGATCCACGACGGGTCGGCGTACGACCGCAGGTCCTCACCCCACCCGCCGTCGGCGTTCTGATGATCCTCGAGCCAGCGAACAGCACGCTGTACGACGGGATCGTCCGCCCGCACCCCGACGGCGATCAGCGCCGGGACGACGGCCCCCGTGCCGTACACGTGGTTCGTGCCCCAGCGGCCGAACCATGACCCGTCGTCCTCCTGCGCGGCGAGCAGCCAGCGCACTCCGCGCCGGCACTCGTCCGTCTCGGTCTGCCCTTCCGCGGCCAGCATCTCCACCACATGCGCGGTCACATCGGCCGACGGCGGATCGATCACCGCCCCGAAGTCGCAGAACGGCAGCTTCAGCGCCGTCGTATCCGTGTTGTCCGCATCGAACGCGCCCCACCCGCCGTCGGCGGACTGCATCCCGGTCGTCCACGCCACCGCATCGTCCAACGCCGCCCGCAACCGCGACGGCTCCGGATGCACCACCCGCCGCAACGCCAGCACGATCTCCGCGGTGTCGTCGGTATCCGGATACCCGTCGTTCGCGAACTCGAACGCCCACCCGCCGCTCACCAGCCCAGGGCGCCGTACCTGCCAGTCCCCCGGCGCGTCGATCTGCTCCGCGAGCAGCCAATCCGTTGCCTTGAGCACCGTTTCGTCGTCACCCGGTACGCCGGCGTCGAGCAAGGCCCCGACCGCCAGCCCGGTGTCCCACACCGGCGACTGGCACGCCTCGAGCCACCGCACCGGCCCGTCGTCCGTCTCCGCGTGCACCGTGAACCCGTCGAGCCCGCGCAACCCGGCCGCCATCACCGGATGGTCGATCGGATACCCCATCAACCGCAGCGCGATCAACGAGTACACCCACGGCGGCTGGATCCCACCCCACCCGCCGTCCGCCTCCTGCCGCGCGACGATCCACTCGGTCGCCCGCCGCATCGCCAACCGCCGCACCGACTTCAACGGCCCCCACCGGGTATAGGCATTGAGTACGACGTCCAACCGCTGAAACGCCCCCTCCATCGTCCACAAGCGCCGACGCGCGACCGGCGGCGTACCGGCCCGCAATCCCTCGACCGTGAACTCCACCGGATGCACCGGCCGATGCGCACTCACGATGGTCAGCGGCACGATCGTCTGCCGCGCCCAGCACGCCCAGTTGTACACGTTCAACGGCGCCCAACTCGGCAGAAAGATCAACTCCGGCGGCAGCTCCGGGCACTCGTCCCACGACCACAGCCCGAACAACGCCAACCAGATATGCGTGAAAACCCGAGCCTTCTCGACGCCCCCGCTCGAACGGATGAACGCGGCCGCCCGGACCAGATGCTCCGCTCCCGGATCGTCACCCGCCATCCGCAACGCGACCCACGACTCGACCGTCGTCGACAAATCACCGGGCCCGCCCGGGAACGTCGCCCAGGTCCCGTCCGCACGCTGCTGCGACCGGATCCAGCGCGCCGTCTCCGCATCGGTCCGCGCCGTCGCGACGCCGAGGAAGTGCCGCAGCATCAGATCCTCAGCGTCCATCGTCACGTTCGTCGCGAGGTCGCCTTTCCACCACCCGTCCTCGTGCTGCAGCGACCGCAGGTACGCCACCGCCGCGTCCAGGCACTCCTGCACCCGGACGTCGACCGGCGCGTCCACCCGCGACGCCGTCACAGCTGACGCTCCGCCACGAACCGCGACAACTCGTCGAACTGCGCCCGCCCGGCCGCATCGACTCCCGCCATGTACAAGGCCCGCCCGGCCCTCCGGACCCGCTCCCCCGCCTCGGCCAGCGCCCACTCGCGCCCACCCGCGCGTTCGACGAGAACGGCGGCCCGCTGCACGTCGTCCTCGGACGGTACGCCGGGCTTCGCCAGCCAGTCGGCGAGCTCCTGCCCGTAAGTCCCGCCGTACTCCAGCGACCACACCACCGGCAACGTCTTCTTGTGCGCCCGCAGATCCGAGAACACCGGCTTGCCCGTCTTCTCCGGCTCACCCCAGATCCCGAGCAGGTCGTCGACGAGCTGGAACGCCAGCCCCAGCTCCCGCCCGTAGCTCCGGAACTCCTCGCACGCCGCCGCGTCCGCACCGGCCAGGATCGCGCCGAGTTCGGCCGATGCCCCGAGCAACGACCCGGTCTTCCCGAGTGCCATGTCGACGCACTCGTCCATGCCGACGTCGTCGCGCTGCTCGAACGCGAGGTCGAGCACCTGCCCGCGGATCAGCTCCCGGGTCGCCACCGCGAGCGCGTGACCGGCGCGGGCGGCGTACGGCGAATCGCACTCGTCCAGCACCTCGTCGGCCAGGCAGGCGAGCGCGTCCCCGACCAGGATCGCGGTCGCGTCGCCCCAGACCGACCAGACGGTGCGGCGGTGCCGGCGCCGGGCGTCGCGGTCCATCAGGTCGTCGTGGATCAGCGAGAAGTTGTGGATCAGTTCGACCGCGACGCCGCCGGGGATGCCCGGTTCCGGCGTACCGCAGACCGCCTCGGCGACGAGCAGCGTCAGGCCCGGCCTGATCGCCTTGCCGGAGCTGCCGGTCATCGGCCGGCCGTCGGTGTCGCACCAGCCGAAGTGGTACGACGCGATCAGCCGGGTGTGGTCGTCGAGCCGGCTCAGCGCGTGCCGCAGCGGCGGCTCGACCAGATCCCGCCCGCGGGCCAGCAGCTCCGGCGCTTTGGTTGCCGAGGGCATCGGGTCGACGGCGGTCATGAGGCCACGTCCGGAACCGGCACCAGGGCGTTCAGCACCGACGCGGCCGCCGCCTCGCCGCTGCGCACGGCGCCCTCCATCGTGGCGGGCCAGCCGGTCGCGGTCCAGGCGCCGGCCAGGTGCAGGCCGGTCCGGTTCGTCGTCGCACCGGGCCGGAAGCGGCCGGTTCCGGGCGCCGGCCGGAACGTCGCATTGCGTTCTCGGGTCACGAAGAACTCCTTCACACGCGCGTCGGCAGCCGCGGGAAGCAGCTGCCGGAGAGCGGGTACCAACAGTTCACGGAGGTCCGCGACCGGTACGTCGATCAACGTGTCGGCCGCGGACAACGAGACCGCGACGTACTGACCGCCTGGTTCGGCACCGCGGTCGAACACCCACTGCAGCGGGCTGTCCACCCCGGCGACGAACGGCTCGTCCAGCACCACCCGGTCGAACACCACATGCGCATTGACGATCGGCGAACTGCCGAGTGCCGCCGCCCACCCGTCCGGCAGCTCGACCGCGTCGTCGGGCAACAACCCCGCCGCATCGTCCGGCGGCACCGCGAGTACGACGTCGTCGTACGTCTCCCCCTCGATCGCCCAGCCGTCCTGCTTCGCGTCCAGCGACCGGACCCGCGCCCGCAACCGCACCGCCGCACCCGCCGCCGTCAACGCTCGGGCCGCGGCGTCCCCGTGCAACTGCTGCAACGGCGCCGTCGACCAGCCGATGTCCGCGGCATCGCTGCGTTCGAGCAGCCCGAGCTGGAACACCGTCGCCGCCACGGCCAGCGACGCGTCGTCGGCCCGGGCGTTGAGCGTCGCGATCCCGATCAGCTCCCACAACGCCTCCACGGCGCGCGCGTCCTGCCCGTGCGCGGCCAGCCAAGCGCCGAACGACTGCGCGTCTGTCTCCGCCGCCGTCCGATCCACCCGTCCCATCGCGAGCGCCCCACGCACTGCCGCGATCCGCTCGGCCATTGTCAGCCAGCGGTACGACATCAACGCGGGGCCGAGGTGCAACGGCGCCGGCATCCCGTTCCGCCGAATCCGCCCGACCCCGGCGTGCCGGCCACTCAACACCGGTACGTCGAGCCGCCGCTGCAGGTGCACCTGATCCCGCACCCCCAAGCGCTCCAGCAGCCGCAGGTACGACGTACAGCACCGAAGGAACACGTGCTGCCCGTTGTCGATCCACCGCCCGCCCCGCTCGAACGAATGCGTCAGCCCACCCAGCTTCGGCCGCCCCTCCAGCAGCACGACCGCGCACCCCGCATCGGCCAACGACAGCGCCGCCGTGATCCCGGCCAGCCCGCCGCCGACCACCGCCACCCGCCTCATGACCGCACCCCGGCCAGCGAGGTGAGCGCCACCTGGGCCTTCTCGGCCGTCGACAACGACAGCCGCCGGTCGTACACGAGTACCGGGTTCGCGCCGATCCGGAGGAGCAGGTGGTGGTAGATCCCGGACATCGCCCGGCACGACGCGCCACTGCGCCGGTCGAGGTACGGCAGCAGCCGCCAGCCGAGCGAGTACCAGTCCTGCGCGCGCCCGGCGGCGTACCGGATGTACCCGGCCAGCCGGCCCTGCGGGTCTTCGAGGACGCCGTGCTCGTCGAGCGCGATCCGCGCGCCGAACCGCTCCAGCTCATCGGCGGGAAGGTAGATCCGCCCGTTGCCGAAATCCTCGCGGATGTCGCGCAGGATGTTGGTCTGCTGCAGCGCGATCCCGAGCTGGTCGGCGTACTGCGAGAGCGTGTCGAAGTCGGCGTCCGCCGTACCGAAGATCGACAGGCACAGGCGTCCGACCGAACCGGCCACCCGCCGGCAGTACACGACCAGTTCGTCGAAGTCGCCGATCCGCACGTCGCCGAGGTCGGTCTCGACGCCCGCGACGAGCTCCTCGAAGGCGCCGAGCGGGACCGGGTACCGGCGGGCCGCGTCGGCCACCGCGACGTACACCGGATCGGTCAGGTCGTCGAGCCGGCCGAGATCCTTGCGTACCTCGGCGAGCGCGGTCCGCTTCTCCGCGAGCGGCAGGTCGCCGTCGCCGATGTCGTCGATGCGGCGCGCCAGCGCGTACAACGCCGACAGCGCATTGCGCTTCGGAGTCGGCAGCAGCCGGATGCCGTAGTAGAAGTTGCGCGCCTCCGCCTTGGTGATGTCCAGGCACGCGTCGTACGCCTCCGCAACGGTCATCACGCCACCGCCTTCACGAGCAGCCGGATCGTCTCCACCTTCGACGGCCGCGCCTCGTGGGCCAGCACGTCACCGCCGGTACGTCGTAACGCCCGCACCGTCGCCTGCCCGCCGGCCACGAACCCGGCCACGGACAGCCGCGCCCACCCGCGCAACCGCCGTACGATCCCGGCCCCTTCGCCGAGGAGCTGCGCGGCCCGCTCGGTCTCGAACGCCATCAGCTGCCGCAGCGCGTCCGACGCCTCGGCCTCGTCGAGATCGCTCTCAGGTACGCCGTACGCCGCCAGGTCCTCCTGCGGCAGGTAGACGCGCCCGGCCCGGCGGTCCTCGCCGACGTCCTGCCAGTGCTCGACCAGCTGCAGCGCCGTACACACGAGGTCCGACAATCGCTCGGTCTCGGGATCGTTGACGCCGAAGACACCCAGCACCATCCGGCCCACCGGGTCGGCGGACAGCCGGCAGTAGCCGAGCAGGTCGTCGAAAGTCTGGTAGCGGGTGACCGTCTGGTCCTGCAGGTTGGCCTGGATCAGCCGGTGGAACGGGTCCGCCGGGAGGCCGTGGGCGCGGACGACCGGGAGCAGCCGGCGCAGGACCGGATGCACCGGCTGCCCGCTCGACCAGATCCGGTCCAGGTCCGCGGCGAAGGACTGCAACGCGGCAGCCCGATCGCCCTCGTAGGTGTCGCCCAGCTCGTCGACCGTACGGGCGTAGGCGTAGACGGCATGCAGTCCTTCCCGCGGTCCACCGGGAAGGACCTGCAACGCAACAGGGAAGTTCTCCCCGTGTTCCCTCCTGCCGAGTTCGCTCTGCAATCCGTCTGGAGGCACAGCTCCATCATCGGAAGCGGTTTCCGGCCAACTCTGCGCCGCTGGAGAACATTCCGGCAGCCGGAATTTGTCACGGCGTTACAGTTGTCCCGGAGGGCACATGACGATCGCCACCTTCGACCGCGCCGGCCTGGAGAAGGCCCTGCTCGACGACCTGCCGGATCTGCTCACCGAGGTCCGGGACCGGCTGGTCGAGCACTGGCCCGACTACGCCGCCTTCCTGGACACCGACCGCGCGGCCGTGCTGGGACCGGCCGAGCTGTTCGTGCACCGGCTGCTCGACATGTCGCTCGCCAACCTCCGCAGCCCCGAGCAGCCCACCCACGACCGCGCCGACGCCGCCGTCCGCCCGGTGTTCGAGGAGATCGGCCGCCGCCAGCTCCGGGAAGGGCACGACCTGACCCGGTTGCTGACCGCTTTCCAGCTCGGCGCCCGGATCGCCTGGCGGCACGTCGCGGCGACCGCGCTCCGGCTGGAGTTCGCACCGGACAACCTCGCGGCGCTGGCGGATTCGGTGTTCGTCTTCGTCAACCAGCTCTCGTTCTCGGCCGCGAACGGCTACGTGCAGGAGCAGATCGGCGACGCGGTGGCCCGGGAGCGCAGGCGTGAGGAGCTCGCCAACCTGCTGCTCGACGGGCGGGCGAGCACCGAGGCGATCCGCACCGTCGCCGCGCAGGCCGCCTGGCGGATCCCGGACACCGCCGCGGTGGTGATCTACAGCGGCGAGCACCACGCCGCGACCACGCTGGTCGCGCGGCTCGAGCCCGGCGCGCTGCCGATCCGGCGCAACGGCCTCGTGGTCGGCGCCATCGTCCCGGATCCGTCCGGGCCGGGCCGCCGGCTGCAGCTCAGCCGGGAGCTCGCCGGGATGGGCGCGGTGGTCGGGAACGCCGTCACCGTCGCGCAGTTGCCACGCAGCCTGGAGATCGCCCGGATCGCGGTCCGGTTGCGGAGTACCGGCGTACTGACCGACGACCCCGTGTTCACCGACGAGCACCTGGACGCGCTGATCGTCTGGCGGGACGAGGCCCTGGTCGCGGCGCTCCGGGACGAGATGCTCGCGCCGCTCGAAGGCGAGACCGACGCCGCCCGCGAACGGCTCGCCGAGACCCTCGCCAGCTGGCTGCGGCACTTCGGCGACCGGCAGGCGATCGCCCACGAGCTGAGCATCCACCCGCAGACCGTGCGCTACCGGATGGCGCGGCTCAGGACCCTGTACGGCGAGCGCCTGGACGACCCGGACTCACGCGCTCGCCTCTTCCTCGCCCTCGAGTGGCCCGGACCGTAGTAGGCGATTCACGTGGTCGGCGAGCGCGGCGGCGTCGATCAGCTCCGGGTCGGTCGCCAGCCCGATCCCGAGCACGCCTCCCCAGCTCAGGGCGCCGACGGAGAGCGGCGTACCGGGCGCCAGCGGCAGGATCGGGTACACCCGGTGGTGCGGCACGCCGAGGAACGTCATCGGTACGCTCGGACCCGGCATGTTCGACACCACGCCGTGCAGGAACCTCGGCCCGTAGACAGTTTGGGCGAACCAGCGCACAGCCGGCTCCGGCACCACCCGCAGACCGGTCGCCATCACGAAGCGCGCGCCCAGCGCTCGGGTCGAACGGCGCAGCCGCTCCCGCCGTGCGGACACCTCGGCCAGCAGCTCGTCGAACGGGCGTCCGTCGACCGGCACCTGGACCATGCTCGCGCCGATCGCGTTGCCCTCGACCGCGGTGCCCGGGGTGCGCACGACCGTCGACACCGAGATCCTCAGCGTCGGCGGAAGCCCCGTCGAGACGGCGTGGATCCCGTCCGCGAGTACGGCGATCAGCAGGTCGGTCACGCGGACGCCCCGGGCCGCGGCGATCCGCCGTACGGCGTCCAGCTCGACCTCGGCGACGCCGAACGCGCGGCGTTTCGAACCGGGCGGCAACGGCCGCGCGACGCCGTCGGTGGCGAGCTCCGCGAGGCCCATCGCGACGGCCGCGGCGCGCGTGAGCCGGCCGGGCATCGGGCCTGCCGGCACCGGCAGCTTCGGGCGGGGCTCGAACAGGCTGAACGTGTGCAGGACCGCACCGATGCCGTCGGCAATCGAATGGTGCAGCAGTACGACGAGCGCGTCCGCGCCGCCCGGTCCGATGTCGCGAACCAGCACGATCCGCCACAGCGGCCGGTCGCGCGGCATCGGCTGCTCCGCCAGCTCGCCGACGTACCGCAGTAAGCCGGACCAACCGTCCGGGGACCGGTGCTCGATCACGTGCCAGTCCAGGTCGACGTGGTCGGCCTCGACCCAGCGCATCCGGCGCCAGCTGGACGTCGGGCCGAGGCGTTGGTGCATCCGCGGCAGTTGGGCGAATCCTCCGGCGACCAGCGCGCGTACGTCCTCGATCGACGGGCGGTGGTCGGTCGGTTCGAGTACGACGACGCCGCCGACGTGCTGGGCCGCGCCCGTACCTTCGACGTGCAGGAAGAACGCGTCGGCCGAGGGGACCACGATCCCGTTCACACGTGCTCACCGAACCGGGCCGAAAGGTTGCGGTAGAGGCCGGGAGCGAGGGCGCGGACGGCCGGCGCGATCCGCAGCCAGGACGGTACCCAGGTCTCGGGGCGGTCGTTGGTGATGCCATCGACCAGGGCATGTGCGACCACGGCGGCAGGGACCGGGCGCGGACGTTGCCGGTCGTACGGGCGACCGCGTGCGGCGAAGAACCCGGTGTCCACGACGCCGGGGACGGTGAGGCTCACACCAACACCTGTATCACGAAGTTCCAGCCGGAGGCTCTCGGCGAAGATGTCGAGGGCGGCCTTGGCGGCGGCGTACACGGCCTCGCCGGCGACCGCCGTACGGCCGGCGATCGATCCGACCAGGGCGATGTGGCCGGTGCCGCGCTCGACCATCGGTGGCAGAAGGCAACGAACCAGGTGCAGCGGGGCGAGCAGGTCGAGGGTGACCAGGCGGTCGAGTTCGCTGCTGGTCAGGTCTGTGAAAGGACCGGCCCACCCGGCGCCGGCGTTCGCCACCAGTACGTCGACGTGCCCGTGAACGGCGAGCGCTTCCTCGGCGACGCCGCCTGCCGCGCCCGGGATGGCCAGATCCCCGAGTACGACGGCACCGCCGACCCGGTCGGCGACCGCCGTACACCGGTCCTTGTCGCGCCCGTGGACGATCACCCGCGCCCCCGCCGCGGCGAGCCCGTCGACCACCGCCGCACCGATCCCCGCCGACCCACCGGTCACCAACACGACCTTGCCGTCCAGCCGCATTCGCACCTCCACAGCCGTACTCCGTCGGAAGCTCGATCAGGCTACCTCTCCGACCGGGGGCACTGTCACCATTGACCGGTGACCACTGACTGGCTGCAGCTCGACGACAACCCCTTCCAAGGCGCCTGGCCGGCCCTCTGGATCCGAGCTGTGGACGGCAACGCCGGGCCCGGGAGTGCGGGTCCGGAGGTCGTCGGGTTTCGGCTTCGGGTCGAGTGGGCGGAGGCGGCCGAGGGCGTCGTACAGGTGAGTGCCGACGAGCGGTACGAGCTGTGGGTGGACGGCGAGGTCGTCGGCCGCGGGCCGTCGCGGGGTGAGGTCGACCACTGGTCGTTCGAGAGCTACCACCTGCGACTGCCGGCCGGCGAGCACTGGCTGGCGGCCCGTGTCTGGAGCCTCGGCGACGACGCCCCGCTCGCCCAGCAATCCCTCGGCGACGGCCCCACCTTCCTCCTCGCCTCCTCCGATCTCGACGTCAACACCGGCACCGCGGACTGGCACGCCACCACCCTCCCCGGCCACGCCCTCCGCCCCCAAGGCGACGGCTACGGCTGCGGAGCCCGCCACACCACCGACGGCCGCACCTAGCCCTGGGGCTGGCAAACCGCCGAAGACCCCCTCCCCTGGCACCCCGCCACCCCCGGAGCTCAGCTGGGAGATGGCGGGCGGGTGCTGGAGCCTGCGCGGTTGCCGGCGCCCGCGGAAGGATGGGTTGAGGGTGCGCGGGTGCGGCATATGGCGGAGCATCTGGTTGGGGAGGCGACTCGGGGGCGGGTGGTGGCTGCGGCGGATCATCTGGAGCGTGAAGCGGGTGCGTGGCAACAATTGCTGGACGGTACGCCGTTGGTGGTGCCGCCTGGGACCTGTCGCCGGGTGTTGATCGACCTGGACCAGTACGTCTGCGCCTACCCCGTGCTCGACCTCGACGGTGGACGCGACGCCGAAGTACGCATGCACTGGCAAGAGTCCCTCTACGAACCAAATCCCCAAGCAGGCAAGGGAAATCGTGACGTTGTCGAAGGCAAGCTCTTCGGACGCCCAGGACTGGAGGAGGACGGCATCGGCGACCTGTTCATCGCCGGCGGCCACCGCGAACAACACAGCACCCTCTGGTGGCAGTCCGGCCGCTACGTCGAGCTCCTCGTCACCACCGCCACTGAACCCCTGACAATCACCGCCCTACGCTTCCGCGAAACCCACTACCCCTACGAAGACCGCCTCAACTTCACCTCCAGCGACCCCCGACTCGCCAAGGTCGGCGCCCTGGCCTTCCGCACCCTCCAGGCCTGCAGCCACGAGACAACCATGGACTGCCCGTACTACGAGCAACTCCAGTACACCGGCGACACCCGTCTCCAATGCCTGATCGCGTACGCCGCCACCGGCGACGACTCCCTTGCCCGCCAGGCCCTCCGCGCCTTCGCTCGAACCCAGACCCCGGACGGACTGGTCCCGTCCCGCACCCCCTCTCGCCGCTCGTCCCCCATCCCGCCCTTCACTCTCTGGTGGGTGGCGATGGTGCACGATTTCGCCTTGTGGCGCGGCGATCTCGCCTTCGTCGCCGAGCTGATGCCGGGCGTCCGCGCCGCGCTCGACGCGCACCGCCGTACCGTCGACGACCGCGGCGTCTTCCACGCCCTGCACGGCTGGAACTTCACCGACTGGGTGCCGGGCTGGGAAGCCGGCTGCCCACCCGGCATCGTCCAGGACGGCGAAGTACACCCCGACTGGCCCGGCCCGAGCCACGGCGTCTCGTCGGTCCTCCACCTCCAACTGGCGCTGGTCGCGCGCCAGGCCGCCGACCTGGAGACCTGGACCGGCGGATCCGCCGCCGAGTACACCCAGCTGGCCGACCGCCTGCTCGACGCCGCCGACGAGGCCTTCTACGACGCCGACCGCAAGCTGTACGCCGACGACCTGGACCACACGGCCTTCTCCGAACACGCGCAATCGCTGGCCCTGCTCGCGGGAGCGAAGTACGGCGAGACGGCCGTCCGGACGATGCTGCACGAATCGTTGGCACGGACCACGGTGTACTTCGACCACTACCTGTTCGAGGCGCTGCAGCGGATCGGGCGGACCGACGTACTGCTCGACCGGCTCGACCTCTGGTACGGCCTGCTGGATCAGGGTCTCCGCACGGTCATCGAGCACCCCGAGCCGACCCGGAGCGACTGTCACGCGTGGGGCGCGCACCCGCTGTACCACTACGCCGCGACGCTGCTCGGCGTACGACCGACGGCACCCGGGATGAGGACGGTGACGATCAAGCCACAGCTCGGCGGTCTCGAATGGGCCCAGGCCTCCGTGCCGACGCCGTACGGCCCGCTCGAGGTCCGCGCGACCGCAGGCGGCCGGACCGAGGTCACCGCACCACCCCAGATCACGGTGATCAACTGGCGCCCCGGGGTCGCCCGAGATCAGCCGACGAGCACCTCGACGGAGTGGTGACCGGTGAGCGTCGCCGGCACGTGCGTAACGTTCTGCCCGTCGAGCTGGACGGATCGGGCCTCAGTCCCCTCGCCGCGCAAGGTGATGTCAAGCGTCGCGGCCTGGTAGCGAAGCGATCGCAGCGACCACTCACCTGCGTACGACGAGGGCACCGTCGGCCGGAAGGTGATGCCATCGACGCCGAACTCGAGCCCGAACAGACCCTCATGCACCAGCCGCAGCAGCGCGGTCGCGGACCAGGTCTGATCCGGCAGCGACTCCCACTGCCGCCCCACCTGCCAACCGCCGTCCACCTCGCCAGTTGTCGCGTTGTAAAGCTCGAACAGTTCGTCCCCGCTCGAGCGGAACAGCCTGACCAGATCGTCGACCGTACGACCGAACTCCGCCGCCTCCCCCACCTTCGCGGCGGCATGCCCCCACAGCCCCATCACCATCGGCCAGCAGATCGCGTTGTGCCGCCCGGGGTGCTGGGCGTCGAACCGCGGGAAGTGCGGCCACACGTTGACCACGCCGTACGGCTCGTGATGAATCCCCGCGATAACTTGAGCCGCACGCTCCGGCCCGGCAATCCCGAACTCCACCGCCAACGCCAGCCCGGCCGTCTCCTGGTGCAGATCGAGCCCGTCCCCGAGAAAGTAGCCGTACTGGCCCGCCTCCTCCGACCACAGATATTCGTTGATGGCGGCAACGAGTTCGGCCCGCTGCGCGGCGTACGGCGCCGGATCCGCGCCGGCCTCCGCCGCAAGTTGTTCGAGAGCGCCCAGCGCCCCGACATACACGGCGTTCGTCGACAGGCACCGGAGCTCGGCGGCACCCGGGTGGTCGAGGACGAACGACGACGGGTTGCCCGGCTGGTACGGCGGCTCCGGGAAGCCGGCGATCCCGTCCTGCATCAGCGACGGCCCGCGGTACAGGCCGGTCGCGGCATCGAAGCGATCTCGGCGCAGGATGTCGAACGAAGCGGCCCCGATCCGGAACGCCTCCACGCCGAACGACGTGTCGCCGGTCACCAGCCGATGATGGTAGGCCCCGATGACCCAGATGATCTGGTCCCACCACTGGTTGTCCTGGGCAATCAGCCCGTCGCCGCAGACCTTCAGCAGCGTGTGCCTGGCGACCTCCGGCGACAGCAGGCTTGCCGCGTGCCACGAGTTGATGGCGGCGTCCCGGGTCCACGGATCGGAATACCCGCCACCGGCCCGGAGGTACGCCGTACCGCCGTCAGGGATCGTGTTGACGTCGAGCAGGTTGTGCAGGGCCGCGGCGTAGCAGACCTGGAGGTTTTCGCCGCGGACACCGGCGGGCGGCACGAGCACAGGGCGATCAGTCATGCCCCTACCCTTTCAGAACCGGTTGTACGCCGTGAGACCATGGCAAGCGTGCCGCCAGGAACCGAGGAGATCGAGAGGGCCGTCGAGGTACTGCGTGCCGGGGGCCTGGTGGCGATCCCAACCGAGACCGTCTACGGGCTGGCCGCCGACGCCGAGAACCCGCAGGCCGTCGGCCGGATCTTCACGACCAAGGGCCGGCCGCCGTCGCATCCGCTGATCGTGCACCTCGGTAGCGCCGATCAGCTCGACGACTGGGCTGACGACGTACCGGAGACCGCGCGGCTGCTGGCCGAGCGGTTCTGGCCCGGCCCGCTGACGCTCGTGCTACGACGTGGCCGCCGGGTGCCGCTCGAGACCACCGGCGGGCTCGAGACAGTCGCGATCCGGGTTCCCGATCACCCGGTCGCGCTGGAACTGCTGATCGCGTTCGGCGGCGCCGTCGCCGCGCCGTCGGCCAACCGGTTCGGCTCGGTCAGCCCGACCACTGCCGAGCACGTTCGCCTCGAACTCGGCGACGACGTCGACTTCGTCCTCGACGGCGGCCCGTGCGGCGTCGGCGTCGAGTCGACCATCGTGGATGTCACCGGCCCGGCGCCGACCGTCCTCCGCCCCGGCGGCGTGACCCGCGAGGACCTCGAAGCAGCCCTCGGCCACGCCCTCGCCGTACCGGCGTCCAGCTCGGTCCGCGTCCCCGGCCAGCACCCGTCGCACTACGCCCCGCGAGCCCGCGTCGTACTGGTCGAACCGCAAGACCTCGCCGCCGAGGCCGCCCGGTACGCCGACCACAAGGTCGGAGTGCTCGTCCCGCCCGCCCTGGCCGGCGCCGCGATCGAGGCCCACGCAGTCGTCGTCCTCCCCGACGATCTCGCCGGCTACGCCCGCGGCCTCTTCGGCTACCTCCGCGACCTCGACCACCGGGGCTGCGACGTCATCCTCGCCACCCTCCCCGAAGAACATGGCCTCGGCCTGGCCATCGCCAACCGACTCCGCCGCGCAGCAGGACCTAGGACAGGTGAAGCATGAAGGAAGGCGACGTCGTCCCGGACTTCGAACTCCCCGACCAGTACGGCGAGACGCGGTCCCTGAGCGAGCTGCTCAGGAAGGGTCCGGTCGTGTTGTTCTTCTACCCCGCGGCGATGACCGCCGGCTGTACGAAGGAGGCCTGTCACTTCCGCGACGTGGCGGCCGACTTCGACGCCGCCGGAGTGCAGCGCGTCGGCATCAGCCGGGACGCCGTCGACAAGCAGAAGCAGTTCTCCGACCTGCACTCGTTGACTATCCGCTGCTCTCCGACGCCGACGGCGCGGTCGCCCGGACGTTCGGCGTGGCCCGTAACGGCGTACTGGCGAAGATCACCCCGGTCAGGCGCTGGACGTTCGCGATCGACACCGACCGCCGCGTCCGTAAGGTCATCCACAGCGAGACCAACATGAACGTCCACGCCGACCAGGCGCTCCAATCGTTGAGCTGATCAGGTCGTCCCAGAGCGCCGCCGGAATGTCGGCGGTGAGGCGAGCAAGGTTCTGGTGGACCTGCGCCGGTGTGGTCGCACCCGCCACCACCGCGACGACTCTGGGGTCCAGCAAGGGATAACGGAGAGCGGCCGCGGGCAGCTCGACCCCGTGGGCGCGGCAGATCTCGTCGAGTGGCGCCGCGGTCGCCCGACAGTTCGGGGTCGTGGACGAAGAGGATGTCGATCCGGTCCAGGCCGAGCCGGGTCAGCGAGTCCTCGACGGAGGCCCGGACGCCGGACGCGGAGTAGTCGAGCTCGCGGCGGAGTCTCGCCGGTACGACGAAGCCGGTCGCGTCCAGCGCCGTACCGTCCCAGAAAGGGTTCTCGCGGAGCAGCCGGCCGACCTTCGTGGAGACGACGTACTCGTCGCGGGGCTTGGTGGCGAGGAACTGCCCGAGGCGCCGTTCGGACAGGCCGAGGCCGTAGTGCGGCGCGGTGTCGAAGTACCGGACGCCGGCGTCCCAGGCGGCGGTCAGGATCGCGTCGGCCTGCTCGTCGGTGAACTCCTCGAACAGGTTGCCGAGCGGCGCACAGCCGAGCCCGAACCGCGGTTGGTCGATCACGGCAGCACGCTAGACATCATATCTTTAGCGTGTCAAGCTACCGGCGATCGCCAAATCAGCCGGAATAGTCCGGCAAAGATAAGATCTAAGGAGACGCGATGAAGTTCGCCCGCTTGGGTCCGGTCGGCGCCGAAAGGCCGGTCGTCGGCACCGACGACGGGGTCCGGGATCTCACCGGTATCACCGCGGACCTCGACGCCGCGTTCTGGGAGTCCGACGGTCCGGCCCGGGTCGCGGCCGCGCTGGCCGCCGGCGAACTGCCGCCGGTCGAGAACGCCGACGCCCTCCGGATCGGCGCCCCGATCTGCCGGCCCGGCGCGATCGTCTGCATCGGCATGAACTACGCCGCCCACGCCGCCGAGTCCGGCGCCGAGCCGCCGTCGACGCCGGTGATCTTCTTCAAGGCGCCGAACACGCTGGCCGGCCCGAACGACCCGGTGACGATCCCGCGCGGCAGCACCAAGACCGACTGGGAGGTCGAGCTCGGCGTCGTGATCGGCAAGCGCGCGTCGTACCTCGACTCCCCCGCGGACAGCCTCGACCACGTGGCCGGCTTCGTGGTGGCCAACGACCTGTCCGAGCGCGCGTTCCAGCTCGAGCAGTCCGGCGGCCAGTGGAGCAAGGGCAAGATCGCCGCCGGCTTCAGCCCGGTCGGCCCGTGGCTGGTCACGCCCGACGAGGTCGAGCACCAGAAACTCACGCTGCGCAGCTTCGTGAACGGCGAGCCGCGGCAGGACTCCAGCACCGCCGACCAGATCTTCGGCGTGGCGACCGTCATCCACCACCTCAGCCAGTACATGGTGCTCGACGCCGGCGACCTGATCATGACAGGTACGCCGGAAGGTGTCGCGCTCTCCGGCCGCTTCCCGTACCTGACGGCGGGCGACGTCGTCGAGGTGGAGATCGACGGCCTCGGCCGCCAGCGCCAGGAGTACGTCGCCTGGGAGGCGGGCCGATGAGCGGTGGGGAGTACGACGGTTTGGTCGCGATCGTCACCGGAGGCGGGTCCGGGATCGGCGCGGCGACCGCGCGCGAACTGACGGCCCGCGGTGCGCGGGTGGCGGCGTTCGACCTCGACCCGTCCGGCGCCCCCGAGGGCGTGCTCGGGATCCGCGCGGACGTGACCGACGACGAGAGCGTGCGTACGGCGGTCCAGCAGCTGGTGGAGGCGTTCGGCCGGATCGACGTACTGGTCAACAACGCCGGCATCGGCGCGCAGGGCACGGTCGAGGACAACCCGGACGACCAGTGGCACAAGGTGTTCGACGTCAACGTGATGGGCGCCGTCCGGGTCAGCCGCGCGGCCCTGCCGTACCTGCGGAAGTCGCCGGCCGCCGCGATCGTCAACGTCGCCTCGGTCGCCGCGACCACCGGCATCCCGCAGCGCGCGCTGTACTCCACCACGAAGGGCGCGGTGCAGTCGCTGACCATGGCGATGGCCGCCGACCACCTCCGCGAAGGCGTCCGGGTGAACTGCGTCAACCCCGGTACGGCGGCGACGCCCTGGGTGCAGCGCCTGCTCGACGCGGCGCCGGATCCGGTCGCCGAACGTGCCGCGCTGGACGCCCGTCAGCCGCACGGCCGGCTGGTCTCGGCCGAGGAGGTCGCGCTCGCGATCGTCTACCTCGCGGGACCGTCGTCCGGCTCGACCGCGGGGACCGCGCTGGCCGTCGACGGCGGAATGGCTAGTCTGCGCCTACGTCCAAAGGAAGACTGAGAGGCACCAGATGGCGCTGACCGACATCGCGATCGAGAAGATCAAGGCGATGATCCTCGACGGCCGACTGAAGCCGGGTGACAAGCTGCCCCGCGAGGCCGACCTCGCGGAGCAGCTCGGCATCTCCCGGAGCCCGCTGCGCGAGGCGGTCAGCGTGCTGTCGATGCTGCGGATCCTCGACGTACGGCGGGGAGACGGCACGTACGTCACCAGCCTCACGCCCGATCTGCTGCTCGAGACGATGAGCTTCATCATCGACTTCCACCAGGACTCCAGCATCCTCGACCTGTTCGAGGTACGCCGCGCCCTCGAGCCGATGGCGGCCGAGAAGGCGGCCCGGCTGATGGCGGACGACGCCGCCGGACAACTGCTCGCGCTGACCGAGGCCGTCGACCCGGACAGCCCGATCGGCGACCTGGTCGCGAACGACCTGGAGTTCCATCACCGGATCGCGGCCGCCGCCGGCAACCCCGTCCTCTGCTCGCTGATCGACAGCGTCGCCGGCCGCACCCACCAGGCACGGGCCTGGCGCGCCGTCACCCAGGAGAACGCCTTCGAGCAGACCCAGCGCGAACACCGTGCGATCGCACTGGCAATCGCCGAACGCCAACCGACGGTCGCCGCCGCCCTCTCCCTCACCCACGTCGCCGGCATCGAAAACTGGATCCGGCGCAACCTCTCCACCTAGAACCGCGCCTACCCCTGGGCGACCAGCACCGCCGACGGCCCCACATCGAGGTGCTGATCCCGATCACCACCTTGCTTGGGATGGACGACGACCCGGCCGAGTTGGCCGGCTTCGGTCCGATCCCCGCCGAGTCGGCCCGCCGCATCGCCACCGGCGGCACTTGGCGACGCCTGCTGACCGATCGCGCCAACGGCACCGTGGTGGAAGCCTCCACCACGCGGCACGATCCTGGAGCGATGGTCACCGAAACCCTGCTTGCCAGACACCCCGTCTGCGCCTGGCCCGGCTGCAACCGCACGTCGCGCGAATGCGATCGCGATCATGGCACACCGTTCGCCCGATCCGGCGAAACCAGCTTGGCCGGCCTCGCGCCGTTCTGCGAATACCACCACGTCGTCAAAGACACCCCCGACTGGGGCTGGTCGACCACCAACCATCCCGATGGGTCGGTCACCCTGACCGCACCGACCGGCCACCGATATACGACCGTCCCTCCCGCCCGCGGACCCGTCGCCCGACAACCACCTCCGGCCCCCGTGCCACCGGACAATCCACCACCCTTCTGACACGAACACCTTGTGCCACTGACGGCAAGTCACGCGTCAGTCCCGGGTCAGACACCTGGGCCTGCCTGTGCACCCATGCGTCTGCGGTGGACCGAGATCGCCGTGCATCAATGACTAGGTGGCGTCTGCCAGACATCACCTAGGCACGGGTGAACCTCGGGTCGCGTTTCTCCGCGAACGCCGCGCGGCCCTCCGCAGCGTCGTTGGTGGCGAAGCAGATCGTCTGTACGTCGCGCTCGTAGGCGACTGCTTGCTCCAGCGGCATCTTGAGCGCGGCCGCGACGTTCGCCTTCGCGGTCTCGACGGCGATCGGGGCACGGGCGGCGATCGTGGTGGCAAGTTCCAGGGCGCGGGGCAGCAGGGCGCCTGATTCGAGGACCTCGCTGACGAGTCCCCAGGCGAGCGCGCGCCGGGCGTCGATCGGGTCGCCGGTCATCAGCATCATCGACACGTTGCCGGGGCCGATCGTGTGGGTCAGGAGCGCGGACATCCCGCCGCCGCCGATCCAGACGAGTTTGACCTCGGCGGCTGCGAAAACCGCCGTACTGGAGGCCAGGCGGATATCGCAGATCAGGGACGTTTCGAGACCGCCGCCCAAGGCGTAGCCGTTGATCGCGGCAACTACCGGTTTACGGAGGACCTTGAGTGCGTCGCAGTAGTCGGCGCGGTTGCGGAACGCCCACGGGGTCTCGTACTTGTCGAGCTCCGCGATGTCGGAGCCGGCGCTGAAGGCACGGCCGGTTCCGGTCAGGACCACGGCGCGGATGTCGTCGTCCTCGTTGCATCGCTGGGCGAGCTCGACGAGTGCGTCGGACATCTCAGCCGTAACCGCGTTGAGCTTCGCGGGGCGGTTGAGCGTGATGACGGCGACCTGGCCGTGCTGCTCGAACAGTACTTCGTCGCTCATCTGGCGATGCCTTTCCACAAGGTCGCGAGCTGGTCGAGGCCTGCGGTGGTGGTGACGTCGCCGTACACGACGTCGCGGACCACCTCGCTCGCCGCAGTCTGGAACTCGATGTAGCCGGGGTTACGAGAGCGTACCCAGGCGGAGGTCATGGTGTTCAGGGTTGAACGGTAGAAGTCGGGCGCGGCGTCCGCCGTCCAGGCGCTCAGGCGAGCGGGCTGGCCGGACTAGAACGCGATCGAGGCCGCCATCACCTCATCAGAGGTGGCTCGACCTGCGTCCATCGCCATCATCATGGCCTGGTTCGCGAGGTCGAACTGGCGGTACTGAATCAGGATCCGTCCGGTTTGGAGGTACGCCTGCGACTGGCCGAGCCCGTCATCCAGCCCCACCGCATAGCAAGTACCAGGTCAAACTTGTCCCCGGAATAGAGGCGGACTGAGTACCGCAGGGAGTCGCGCCAGTCGGACAGCGACGGCGGCTCGGAGTCTGTCACGTCGCCTGCGAAGATCCGCCGGGGTCAGCGCGCGACGGATGCCCAGGAGCGCCTCGGCCGCTGCAGGCTCAGTCGGGACACGCACTCCCGGCCGCTGGCCATCAGATCCGAGGTACTGATGCCGAGAGTGGTGGCCAGCTTGTTGAGCATGCTCAGGCTGCCGGACCTCGTGCCCTGCTCGATGGCCTTGACCATCGGCAAGGACACCCCGGCGGCTCCAGGTCCATTGGCAAAGGAGTACGCCAACGTCCTCCGGCTGTGCATTCAAGGTCTGAGCGGGAGGCGGATCACGGCCGAGCCCATATCCGTCATGCAAGTTGCCTACTCACCCGACGCACTACACGACCCGCCCGACTAGCGGGCCACGCTCGACGAGGCCGTCGTCCGCGGGTCCGGTCACATTACGATCGCTTGCGTTGTTCGCGATGACGACCTTCTATCAAAACAAAGCTGAGAGTTACGGCGCCGACGACAAGCGTCCCGGCCAGGCCATGCCATTGCGTCTCGAATCCGATCCCTTGATATATCAGATAACAAACCAATGGCAGCAGGCCCGCTCGGAGAAGGAATGGGATTCGCCACCAAAGCCTAGCAACGCGTTTGGGGAGGGATCTAAATGAGTGAGTGATTCTCATTGCCTTTGTCGCCTACCAGCTTCCACTGCCACAGGGCACCGATGGCAGGAGGGTGTAGTGGGGTACGGGAAGCGTCGGCGTCACTATAGTGACTGCCGAAATTGAGATCTCAAGACCCGAATCCGCCCGAGCTGCGGTCATCAGATAGTAGCTGAACAGAGCATATTCGAGGATGGCTGCGGCTGAGACTGCATTGCGGATCAGGCGGGACGATTCACGCCGAGGTCATGCGTGCTTAACCTGGGCACTGGGGTCGTAACCGGCCATGAGTAGGTCTGCATGCTCCGTGGCCGGAGTCCATCCAGGCATCGTTGGTAGAGTGAGATCTTCTCACCGGGTGGGTTTCTGGAGGTGGAGTAGGACGAGTGCGGCGGCGGTGATGCGTCCGATTCGCCGGGGGTCGAGGGTGATTCTGCGGAGTGCCTGCCAGGTGCTTTCGAGGAGTGCGTTGGCGCGCTGATGACCTCGGGGCTGAGGCTCTTCGTGGACTCGGGCAACGGACCTGCCGGCAGAGCTGCTTCCGCGGTATCCCAAGTCCTGTCGTACGCGGAAACCAGTTCGGTGATGTGGCGGTGCGGTCAGTGTCAGGTACGTCGACGTACTCCGCAGCCTCGATCGCGCTCGCCGGCGGCGGCACGTCGGCATCGACTGCATCTGCTTGCTCCGATTGTGCAGGTTCATCGCTTCCCCAGCCGAGGCAGGTGAAGACGGCGTCCTGCAGCAATTGCTCGCGCAGGGGTCAGGGGTACTCGGTCAGATGCGACGCGGACAGTCGATGTGGGTCCTCCGGACGGCCGGTCTGCGGCATCCGCGGCGTCATCAGTCGACGTGAGCACCTCGGGCGCCGTGTCAGCGTCATCCGGTCGGTCACCGGTGGGCGCGGGCTGATGCTCCTCACCGTTGCCTCTGGCACCTCTGGCAAGTCCTCGGACTAGCCTTCTTGCCCCGCAACTCCTCCGCAGATGTCCTGTCTTGCTGCCTGTCTCACGGAGCACCAGCCCTCTGAATCTTCTTCTCTGGGGCCTCCTCAGACCCGCCGAACGCGACTGGCCCGCAGCAGCCCGCCCGCACCCAGTCCCACTCCCTTCCTGCTTGCTTGCTCTTCCGCTAGATCCGTTCGATGGTGCCGTCAGTGAGGAGATAGGAGGCGCTCGCGCTGGTCCCGCGGTATTCGTCGTACCCGTCGTTCAGGAGTTCCTTGCGTACCAGGGCTGTCCAGAACAGCGTGTATCCCGCGCGGGCCAGCGCGTCCGTCAGGTCTCGTCGCATCAGCAACGCGCCGACGCCGCTCATCCCGGCGGTCGGGTCGATCACCGCCGGTCGCGACGTGCTGTCGGGCCACGCGAAGTCGTTGCCGTGCCGGAGGCTGAATACGTCGTACAGGAGTCTGCTGGGTAGGTAGCCGGTGACGGCGCCGGAGGTGTCGCGGGTGGTTCCGGTGCCGGTGTACTCGTAGTTCGGCAGCTCGACGGGGAACGGGAGGTTCGTGTCGACGGTGTCGACGTCCCAGTCGGGCGAGGTCGGGTACGTCGCGAGGAGACGACTGTTGATCTCGGGGTGCTCGGGCATCCAGCGCCCCTCGTAGTCCTGTCCGGCGGCCCAGGTGCGCAGTACGGCGACGTCGTCCGCGCGGACGAGGTACGAGCGTGTCTGCATCCAGATGTTGAGGATCGGCGGGTCGGCGGCCGCGATCTCCGGGGGCAGATCCTCGGTCCAGGTGTCGTACCGGACGAGCGAGAGCCAGCGGGTCCCGTCGGGGTCGATCAGCGCGATCAGGTCCAGCGGGTCCGGTACGCCGTCGAGAACCTCCGGCTCGTCCACGAACGCCGCCGCCGGCGCGAACCAGCCCGCCTGATCCGCCCGCGGGCGCACCAGCACCGTCGGGTCGATGTCGCGCCCGATGAGCTGGTCGAGGTCGTGCGGTCGGTGGTGGTCGGCGAGGCGGCCGAGCGTTTCGTACAAACCGATCCATCGGTATTTCTCACCACCGCCGAGCTCGACAGCGCGCACATCAACGGCCCGCCGCGCCTCCCGAAACAGCCGCTCCCGATCGTCGGTCACCAACGCGTCGAGCGAGGGCCTGAGCACGTCACGCCCGAAGCCCACGGTCGTGTGCTCCTCCTCGCGCAGTACCTCGACCGGCCAGGCGGCGTCGTACGGCGGACGCCAGTTCGGGCCGGTCCAGCCGTGGGCGGTGGCTGTTTCGGCGATGCGGCGGAGGTTGTCGCGGGTGACCAGGTGCGTGGGTACGCCGTTCACGACCAGCTCGGCCGCCGCGTCGGCGACCGCGGTGATCACGTCCGCGGACGTGGAGCGGAGGGCGACGGCGCACAGCGCACCGGTCAGCCGCTCGACGACGTACGGATCGTCGCAGCCGCGGAACGCCCGCACCGCCGCGGCGAACTCGGCCGGACTGTCCTCGCCGATCGCGACCAGGGCTTTGGTCGCCCGGTCGCGCAGCGCGCGGACGGTCGAGGTGAGGAACCAGCCGATGGTCAGCGTCGCGAGCTGGGAGCTGCCGTTCTGACGTGGGCCGCGTACTTCGGGCCAGGCCCAGTCGAGGAGGACGGCCGTTTCGTCGTGCGCCGACGAGGCGAGCCATTCGGACCAGGTGCGGTCGCGTTCCGGAAGGGAGAGGCCGGACAGGACGCGGTGCAGGAAGTCGGCGTTGGCTGCGTGGCCGGGGACGCAGGCGACCCGGACGAGGGCGAGCCACGCTTCCGGAGCGGGCAGGAGTTCGGTCACGAGCTCGGTGGTTCGCTCGGTGGTGTGTTCCGGTGCGCGCAGGGTCAGGCTCTGGAGGAACGCATCGACGACCCGTCGATCGGCGCGACCGGTCTCGTCGGCGAAGAGGTCCGCGATCTCGTGGCCGGACGTCTCCGGCAGGATCAGTCCGAGTGCCCCGATCACGCCGTTCTCGGCCCAGCTCGTCGCGTCGTCGAGCGCGCGGTACCAGTCCCGCAGCTCGGTCGGTGTCCGTTCCGCGAGGAGGGTGGCGCGTTGGACGTCGCCGAGTCGCTGGTAGCTGAAGACGACGGTACCGGCAGTTGCCTCCAGCAACACGCCTTCGCGGAGCAGGCCGACGTACAGGCTCTGCGACCAGCGACGGTTCGGGAGCGTGGCATCCGCGAGTGCGATGACATCGGCGCGCCGGTACGGCCCGGGGCCGAGCTCCGCCAACTGGCGAGTCACAGATCTGACCAGGTCGGACGCCCTGTCGTAGTCGCAGCGGGAAGGTTTGGCGAGGCGTTCGTTGACCGCTTCGAGGAAGACATCGCACACGGTGGTCAGGCCGGTGTTGCCGAGGCTTTGCCGTCCCAGGGTGCTGAGCCCTTCGCAGGCGAGTTTGAGGAAGAGCGGGTTGCCGAACTCGGGGTCGAGGATCGGAAACGTGACCCGTTCCAGTCCGTACTCCGCGGTGTACCGGGCGACTGCTTCCGCGGTCGACTCCGCGAAGCCGATGTGCTCGACGTGCGGGAAATCGTTGCCGTCGGCCACCGGCTCGACGAACTCGGTGCGGCAGGAGACGGCCAGCACCACGTGCGGATGCCGGTCGACCGCGCCGGCGAGGACGCGCAGCTCGTCGGCCCACCGGTCGGCCCGCGCAGTTTCGTTGATCGCGTCGATCATCAGCATCGCGGGCCGTCCCGCGGCCTCACCCGCCGCGTCGAGTACGCCGAGAACGTCGTCGAGCCGGCCGTCGATCCCGGCGAGCCTCCCGAGCTGCGGCAGCAGCGCGCCGTCGTCGAAGTCCTGCCCGAGCAGGACGACCGTCGGCAGCCCTGCCTCGATACGCCGCGCCGCGACGTCGCAGAACAGGTGCGTCTTCCCGACGCCGGCACGCCCGGTCATCAACAGCAGACCGCGATCGGCCGCCTCTGTCGCGACGCTGCGGACCAGTCCGAGCGCTTCCTCGAGTGCCCGCACCGCGGTCCTGTAGACGGACTGCGTGAGCGGGTCTGCTCCGGCGACGGCATCGGCGAGCGCAGCGTGGGCGGATTCGAGATCGCTCGCTATCGGTGGGAGGCGGGCGCCTGAGCGGGTGGCGGTGAGGAAGTCGGCGAGGACCGCCGCGGCGGCGGCCAGCTCGTTCTGCAGCGGCCGGCGGTACGCGCGGATCCGGCGCAGGTCGGCCAGGACGTGTTGGATGCGGAGGATATAGGCCTCGGTGCGGCCGAGCCCTTCGAGTGCCTCGACGGTTGGCACCTCGACATGCAACTGCGGCGTGTAACGACGTCCCACCTTGTTCAGTACGTCGCTCAATCGGTCGCGCTGCTCCTCCGGCGTCAGCACCGACGTACCGAACCAGTACCGCAGCCGCCCCGCGTTCTCCGTCTTCGTCAGCTCGGTGACCAGCTCGCTCGCGCCGACGTACACGAACTCGACGTCCATCCCCCGCTCCGCCGCGAGCCGCTCCCACTCGACCGTCTTCCCGAGCCATTTGGTGTACGCCGACCTGCTGCGCCGGGTGTCCCCCGCCGGCCGGTCGTACGGGAGTACCACGATGTAACGCCTCAGGTTCGGCTCAGTTTCCAGCACCCGCCGGACCGACGCGTCCACCTGCCCGAGCTCGCTGTCCCCCAGCCTGAACAGGTACTTCGCCTGCCAGGCCCACACGTCCCCGCCCGGCAGCACACCCTTGCCCTCACGCCCGCCGTCCGGATTCCCGAACCGGTCGAACGCCGTCCCGGCCGGCCACTCCACCAGCCCCGGAACGCCCGCCGTCACCACCAGTGACGCCAGCTCCTCGAACCCCGCCGCCCGCCCCGCCGGCGCCCCATACGCGCGGATCCGCCCGAAGTCGACGTCCGGCCCCGTCACCCAGCCTCACCCGGTCCCAGCACAGCTGCACGGTACACGCCACGTCAGCCCACGAATCCGCTCCGCATCCGCCACCGTCTCAGCCGAGCGTCAGCAACCCGTCGTGCCCAGATCGTTGCCTCGCCATCGCTCCTTGACCCATTGTGCGGGAAATCGATTTCTGCCACACTCCCCCGCATGAACAGCGTGGGCAGGGTCGGTGTGATGGCGGGGCTGGCGTGCCTCGCGCTGTCGAGCACTGCTGCCTGCGGCGGGGCTCCGTCCACCACCGATCCGCGGCTGAGCGGTGACCAGAAAGCGCCGTTCCGGCTCGGCGGGGTCGAGCACGTGACGAAGGTAGCGCAGCTGACCGGCCACGACTCGATCAACCACACGGGATCGGTCGAGGTGGTCGGGCAGGACCTCGGGTCAATGTTCGACGCCGACGGGAAGACCTGGTTCGTGTTCGGCGACACGTTCGGGCAGCGCGAGGCCGGACACACCGGAGGCGGCGGCACCGAGTGGCGGTCGAACACGATGGCCTGGACCACCGACCGCGACCCGGCCGACGGCATTACCTTCGGCGGCTACGTCACCGACGACACCGGCTGGGCGAAAGAGCTGATCCCGGGCAAGAAGCTCGACAACGACGAGATGACGATCATCCCGACGTACGGCTTCGCCGCGAACGGCGCGATGTACCTCGCGTTCATGTCGGTGCGGCACTGGGGCGACCCGGGCGAGTGGGAGACCAACTACGCCGGCCTCGCGAAGTCGACCGACCACGGCCAGAACTGGACCGTGCTGGACTCCCCGCGCTGGGACGGCAACGGCAACTTCGTCCAGGTCAGCGTGACGAACGTCGACGGGACGCTCTACTTCTGGGGTGTCACGCACGGCCGGTTCGGCGGCGTCGCGCTGATGCGGGTCGCCGGGAAGGACGTCGAGCAGCAGAAGGCGTACGAGTACTTCACCGGCGTACGCGACGGCAAACCGACCTGGGGCAAGGACCCGGCGGCGGCCGAGCAGATCGTCGAAGGCACCGTCGGCGAACTCTCGGTGATGTGGAGCGAGTACCTCGGCCGCTGGATCATGACCTCGACCGAGGGGTCGGGCCTGGGCTCGACGATCCGCGAAGGTATCACACCCTGGGGTCCGTGGGGCGACCCGAAACCCCTTGTCACACAGGAGGATCTGCCCGGCGTCTACTCGCCGTACCTGCATCCGGGGTACGTTGCGAACGGCGGACGGACGATCTACTTCTCGATCTCCCAGTGGGGTCCCTACAACGTGTTCTGGTACCGCGCCGACCTCGTCAAGTCGAAGTGACCGGCACCCGGCACCATCTATCACAGATCACAAGGAGCAGGAACATGCGTCACCGGAGACTCAGGATTCTCGTCGCTTCGGCAGTAGCCGCGACGCTCGCCCTCGCCGGCTGCGGCTCGTCCGGCAACTCGGGGAGCTCCGGCAGCAAGGGCGGGACGACCGAGATCACCTTCTGGCAGCAGCAGTTCGAGCCGTACCAGCAGAAGTGGTTCAAGACGTACGTCGACAAGTTCAACGCGTCGCAGACCGCCGTCAAGGTCAAGTACCAGGTGGTTCCCGGTGACACCTGGACGCAGAAGCTGAAGGCCGCGCAGGCCGCCGGCACCCAGCCCGACGTCGCGACCACGAACTACGGCGGCATCCCGGCCGGCGTCGCGAACGGCCAGTTCGCCGAGCTCGACGGACTGCTGCCGGACAAGGTCTGGGGCGACCTCAAGCCGAACGTCGCCGGGTTCGTCAAGGTCGATGGCAAGCACTACGCGTACCCGATGCTGGTCGAGCCCTCGACCGTCCTCTACTACCGCAAGGACCTGGTCACGGCCGCCGGGCTCGACCCGAACTCGCCGCCGAAGACCTGGGACGAGCTGCTCACCTGGGCCCAGAAGCTGACCAAGGGCAACGTCAAGGGCATGACGATGGCCTCGGTCGCGCCTGACCTCGGCTGGTCGAGCTGGGGCCTGCAGTACAACGCGTGCGGCCACCTGCCGATCAACGACGACTGGTCCGCCGCGAACGCGAAGGACCCGTGCTACACCAAGCTCTTCCAGCTGTACCAGACCCTGTTCCAGAAGGGCTGGATGCCACAGCAGCCGAAGGTCGGGTACGCCGACGCGTCGCCGTACGGCCAGGGCCAGGTGGCGATGATGGCGGACGGCTCGTGGGCGGTCGGCCAGCTCAAGCAGAGCTTCCCGGCGATGATCAAGAACACCGCGGTCGCGCCGTTCCCATCGATCGACGGCGACCCGAGCAAGCCGACCGCGACGCTCGGCGGCTGGACGCTGACGGTCGACGGCAAGACGAAGAAGAAGGAGGCCGCGGCCAAGTTCATCGACTACCTGCTGGCCGGCGACCCGGCGATCATGGCCGACTTCTTCCGGCAGAGCGGCTTCTCGAAGTACACCGTCCGTACGTCCGTCGACCAGGCGCTGGCCACTGACCCGGCGGCGACCTCCGACCCGTTCATGAAGATCATCAGCGACAAGGTCGTCGCGACCGGCAAGGCGGAGCCGGCGTACCCGTTCGACATCTCGCTGGCCTTCGCGACCGCGATCGAGTCCGTGATGAAGGGCAAGTCCGACATCCCGGGCGCGACCCAGAAGGCGAGCGACGCGATCGACCGGGTGATCAAGCAACAGCACCTCAAGGGCACGGCACCGAAGGGCTGACCGAACGATGCTCGACACCTCCACACAGCCGACGGGCCGGGTCACCCAGGTGACCGGCCCGTCGCGCCGGCCCCGGCGCAAGCGCGGCACCAAGGTCCGGGACCAGGTACCGAAGCACCTGCGGGCCCATCTGACCGCCTACCTGATGATCGCGCCGATGGTGATCCTGCTCGGGATCTTCGTGATCTGGCCGTTGGTCTACGCGTTCTACCTGAGCTTCTTCGAGATGAGCTTCTACAAGGACGCGAAGTTCGTCGGGTTCGACTTCTACCAGTACGTGCTGACCGACCCGGACTTCTACGCGTCGCTGTGGGTCGGCCTCAAGCTGGCGATCATGGTCGTCCCGGCGATCCTCGTCCTCGCGCTGTTGCTCGCGAGCTTCATCGCGACGCTGTCGAAACGGCTGGCGGCGTTCATGAAGACCACGGTCTACGTACCGGCGGTCGTCTCGAGCGTCGTCGCGGCGATCATCTTCGTCTTCATCTACCAGGACGAGGGCGTCGCGAACTGGTTCATCGGGCTGTTCGGCCACGGGCCGGTCGCCTGGCTGAACACGGCCGGTACAGCGCTGCCCGCGGTGGCGATCCCGGCGATCTGGCTCGGGTTCGGCGTCTCGACGCTGATCATGCTCGCGGGCATCCTCGACATCCCGGAGAGCTACTTCGAGTCGGCCCGGCTGGACGGCGCGAACTTCTGGCAGCGCACCCGCTACATCACGGTCCCATCGCTGCGCAACGTCATCCTGTTCCTGCTGGTCACCGGGCTGACGCTGACGATCCAGGAGTTCCAGCTGCCGCTGGTGATGACGAACGGCGGCCCGGTGGACGCCACCAACACGCCGAACCTGTACATCTTCAACAGCTTCCGCGACGGTACGCCGTACGCGACGAGCTACTCGCTGACGGCGGCGCTACTGCTGTTCGTTGTCATCGGCACCATCTCGATCATCATCTTCCGGGTCGTCAGCTCCGAGAAGTCGTCGGACGCCTGAGGCGTCACCGAAAGGACCTTTTCGATGAACCGCTCGTGGTACGCCCCACGCCGGCTGCTGTCGTACCTGCTGGTCGCCGGCATCGCCCTCACCGCGCTCTTCCCGCTCGCGTGGATGGCGATGTCCGGCTTCAAGAGCCAGACCGAGGTACTGCGCAGCCCGTTCCAGTTCTTCCCCGACGTCTGGCGGGTGGAGAACTACCGGCTGATCCTCGCCGACCCGGCGTTCGTCCGGGCGATGGCGATCACGTTCACCGGTGCGGCGATCTTCACGGTCGCGAGCCTGGTGGTGAACTCGACGGCCGCGTACGCGTTCGCGCGGCTCGAGTTCGCCGGCAAGCGGCTGTGGTGGGTCGTCTGCATCACCCCGATGTTCATCCCGGCGATGGCGATCCTGCTGACGTCGTTCGTCGTGGTGAGCAAGCTCGGCATGCTCGACACGCTCGCCGTACTGATCGTCCCCGGCGTCGCGTCGAGCGCGCAGATGTTCTTCCTCCGGCAGTTCTACCTGAACATGCCGGCCGCGGTGGAGGAGGCCGCGCTGATCGACGGCGCGACCCGCTGGCAGATCTTCCTGCAGATCTTCGTCCCCCAGTCCCTCGGCCCGTACGTCGTGGTCGGCATCGGCTCGTTCCTCGCGTACTGGAACTCGTACGTCTGGCCGGTCCTCGTCGTGTCGAACCCGGACCTGACCCAGATCATGCAGTACCTCGCCACGTTCCGCTCGTCCCGCGGCAACGACTGGGGCATGCTGATGGCCGGCTCCACCCTCGCCGCCCTCCCGACGATCGTCCTCGTCCTGATCTTCCAGCGCTACATCGTCAACGGCGTCCGCCTGGCCGGAATGAAGTAGACGCCGGCGGGGGCGCGCCCCCGCCGGCGGTGCTAGCGGGTCTGCAGCTGGGTTTCGTACTCCTTGCGCATTGCGTCGCCGCCGGTGTTGCGCCACGTTCGCACCAGGTCGTCGAGGGTGCTCATCGGCTTGCGGCCTTGGACGATGTCCTTGACGCCGTCGCTGATCGCCTTGTCGAGTACGGCGTTCTTGGTGGCGCTGGTGTTCGAGAACAGCCCGACGGTCGGGTTGACCGACGCCTTCGCGAGCACCTTGGTCTGGTAGGCGTGCTGTACGTCGGCGTCCTGCGGCCGGCCGGGCTGGTAGACGACCGCGGGCGCGTCGGCCAGGTACCGGATCGGGATCGCCGTGTTCGTCTGACCTGCCTGGGTGAGGGTCGGATCACCGTCGGCGTTGACGGTGTGGTCGACGCCCTCCTTGCCGAACACCCGGTAGACGTACTCGTCGGTGCCGAACGGTGCGGCCAGCCAGTTCAGGACCCGCAGGACCAGCTCGATCTTCTTCGGATCGGTCTGCTTCTTCAGCGCGGTGATCGAGTAGATGCCGCCGCCCTGCCACCACGGCGCGAGCTCGCCGCCCTCCCGGGTGTACGCCGGCATCAGCCCGAGCTTGAACTTCGGGTTCCCGGCCGCGGTCTGGATGTACTGGTTCCAGCCGAGGTACCCGTCGATCGCGTTGATCGCGATCGTCCCGGCGTTGAACAGGTTCTTGAACGGGAGCTGGTCCGAGAAGGAGTCCGGGTGGATCACACCCGCGTTCCACAGCTGAGTGAGGTCCGCGATGCCCTGCTTGTACTCCGGGGTCTCGTACTGGTGGGTCAGCTTCCCGCCCTCCTCACGCCAGCCGTTCGGTGCCTTGTTCATCATCTGCAGGTAGTCGCGCACCTGGTTCCACGCACCGAACGCCCAGCGCCTGGCCTTCGGGTTGGTCAGCGCCTTCGCGGCGTCGGTCAGCTCCGCGAAACTCTTCGGCTCCGGCGACACCCCGGCGGCCTCGAAGAGGTCCTGCCGGATGAAGCTGTACAGCTGTACGGCGCCGCGCGGGATCGGTACGCCGTAGATCCCGCCGTTGTACACCGCCGACTTCCACGTCCGGGTCGGGATGTTCGCCAGGTTCGGGTACTTCTTGATCGCGTCCCCGGCGAGGTGCTCGTCCAGCCGGGTGAACCGCTTGTCCAGCAGGGCGGGCAGGTTCGCGACCGGCCGCATCTGCAGTACGTCGGGCAGCTCGTTGCCGGCGATCGTGGTCGCGAACTTCTGCTCGTAGTCGGCCGCCGGCACCATCTGCATCTTCAGGTCGACGCCGAGCCGGTCGTTGAGGCCGGCCCAGTAACTGTTGCTGCCGGCACCGGGTGGAACGGGCAGGAAGATGTTGGCCATCCCGGTGACCGTCTCGCCGTTGCCCGGCTTGTCCGGCACCGACTTCGGCCGCTCCTTCGGGAAGTGCCGGAACGCCGGGTCAACGCCGGTCGCGGACGCCGGAAGGTCGGGCGTGATCCCGCCGTACTCGACGTACGTCGGAAGCGTCACCTTGCTGTTGGACTCCACCGAGTTCGCCTGGCCGCCGCCGCCACCGCTGCTGCAGCCGGAAATGCCCAGGAGCGCCGCTGCTCCGCCCCCCGCACCCACCAGAAAGGACCTGCGCCCGATTGCTCTGTACACCATTGCGTTTCTCCTGACTGAAAAACCTCAACCTTTGACGGCGCCGACCATGACTCCCTTGGCAAAATGCTTCTGCAGGAAGGGATAGACGACCAGGATCGGCACCAGGGCGACGACCAGGATCGCCATCTGCAACGGCAATTGGGGCGGCATCGCCTCGGCTCCGGCGCCGACCTGGTCACCGCCGATCGTCGTCTGGTTCACGACGAAGGTGCGCAGTACCAGAGACATCGGCCACTTGTCCGTGCTCTGGATGTACAGCAGCGCATTGAAGAACGCGTTCCAATAGCCGACCGCGTAGAACAGTCCCATCACGGCCAGCACCGCCTTGGACAGCGGCAGCACGATCCGGACCAGCGTGGTCGCGCTGGACGCACCGTCGATCGCCGCCGACTCGAACAGCTCCTGCGGCAGCTGCTGGAAGAACGCCCGCATCACCAGGACGTTGAAGGCGTTCACCACCACCGGCAGGATCAGCGACCACCACGAGTCCAGCAGACCGAGCTGCTTCACCACGAGGTAGCTCGGGATCAGTCCCGGGCTGAACAGCACCGCGCCCAGCACCACCATCAGCATCGGCCGCGTGCCGGCCGCGCCGCGTCTCGACAACCAGTACGCCAGTCCGGACGTGGCGGTCAGCGAGAGCAACGTACCGATGACCGTGATGCCGATGGAGATCGTCAACGCTCGCGTGACCACTCCCCCGGACAGGATCGCCCGGTACGCCGCGATCGACGTACCGCCCGGCCACAGCACCATGCCGCCGCCGGACGTGTCGATCGTCTTCTGATCCGCCAGCGACGTCGCGATGATCGACCAGAACGGAACGATCACCAGCAGTACGGCGATCCCGAGCGCGATCGACTTCGTTGCCTGGACCAACGGATTGGGCCGTTCCATCCAGATCGGGCGGGTACTCATTTCTGGTACACCCCCGCTTCGCCGAACAGATGGGCCAGCTTGTTCGCACCCATCACCAGCAGCACCCCGACGACGCTCTTCACCAGCCCCGCCGCGGTCGACATCCCCCAGTTGCCGCCGATGATGCCGTTGTTGTAGACCCACGTGTCCAGCACTTCGCTGGCATCGGCGCCGACCGGCCCCTGCTGCAGGATGATCTGCTCGAACCCAACCGACAGGCTGTCGCCGAGCCGCAGGATCAGCAGCAAGATGAAGATCCCGCGCAACGCCGGCAACGTGATGTGCCACAGCCGCTGCCGCGCGTTCGCCCCGTCGACCGCCGACGCCTCGTACTGCTCCTGGTCGACCTGGGCGAGCGCGGCGAGGAAGATGATCGTCCCCCACCCGGCGTCCTTCCAGATCACCTGCGTGGTCAGCAGCACCTTGAACAGGTCCGGTACGCCGATGATTTGGAACATCGGCAGGTCGTGCTGGATCAGGAACGTGTTCAGCATGCCCGCGTTGCCGAGCATCTGCTGGAAGATCGCGACCACGATCACCCAGGACAGGAAGTGCGGCAGGTACAGCACCGACTGCAGCAGCCGCTTCAGCCGCTCACCGGCCAGGCTGTTCAGCAGCAGCGCGATCCCGAGCGGGATCGGGAACACCAGCACGGCCTGCACCACGGTCAGGATCAACGTGTTGATCAGCGCGTTCCGGAACGCCGGGTTGCCGTCCCAGAGGAACGAGAAGTTCTGCAGGCCGACGTACGGCGCGTCCGTGATGCCGAGGTACGGCTGGTAGTCCTTGAACGCGATGATGTTGCCGAGCAGCGGGACGTACTGGAACAGGACCAGAGCCGTGGCACCCGGCAGCCCGAGCGCGACCAGCAGCCGGTCCCGGCGCAGCCGCTGGAACCGTCGGGGCGACTCGCCGGCGACTGCCGGCCGGCCGGCTGTGGCGAGCTTGTGCTTGACGGTCATGGCCATGAACTCCTCCTCTCGATTTCCCGGATGTTATTGACGGCCGTTCGGCACCTGCTACCGGCTGGATTGACCGAAACTAGGACAGGATTGGCGCGCCCCTCAGATCTCATCGGCAACGCCGTCCGGCCAGGTGACCGTCGGGCGGCCGGTTCCGGACACCACAACGGTCGGCCAGTCCGGCGTGGCGACACCGAGGTACGACGCGACCACGTACCACCGGCCCACGTCCGGCGTGGCGAACCGGCACCACGGCACCTCAAGCTCAGCCCCAAAGGCTGTCTCCAGCTCGTGCACCGACCTGCCAATCACCCCACCGGCAGTAAGCGGCACCACCGCGCTGACAAGATCCGTCCGCACCCCGTCGGCCGGCTTCCGTGGCACGGCGTACCCGGACACCACCAGCGCCGCGGCACTACCTGTTTCCAGTCGCACAGCACGTACTTCGACTGGTCCGCGGACTACCGAGATACAGGTAAGTCGTGGCCCGGCGTCGAGTTCGCCGTCTGATCGCACGAAGCTCGCCACGTGGTTGCTCTCGGCGCGGTTGTTGTCGATGGCAACCAGGTTGATCAGGGGGCGTTGGGACCAGCGGCCCGCGGTGTCGACGATGGCGACCTGGTTGTCCAGGGCCTCGCCCGCCGAGCCGTCGGTCAGCGGGACGGGAGCCGTGACGGTGGAGTACCCGAACCTGTTGTACAGCGGGCTTTCCAGCCCCGGCGTGGCAGTGCTGTGATCAACCCCGTGATTGATCACCCGGACGATCCCGTCCGACTCCGTCCCCGCGACCAACCAGCCGATCGGCCGAATCGCCCGCACACCCTCGATCGGCGCGGGCTCCTCCGGTTCGGTCCAGACGGGATGCGTCTCCGGCAGCAACAGCCCGGCGAATCCGAGGCTTGCCCAGTACGGCCCGCCCGGACCCGAGTACGGCTGCCGCATCGGCTCGAAGCGGTCCAGCCAACCAAGACTGAGCAAACCGTCCTTGTCGTACGCACCCCGCTCGACGAAGTACTTGATCGCCCCCACGCACGTACGCCGAAGCCGACCAGCCGGCAACGGATTCGCGTCGAAGACCGCCCCGGCCCAGAGCGCCCCGACCACGGCATGCCGATACACCAACGACCTGCCCTGGTACAGCGGTGCACCGTCGGCGCCGAACAGCCCGGCGGCACTCGCGACATACGCCCGAAGTCTTTCGGCGTACAGCGCTTGGCGCTCGACGATTCCCGGCTCACCGGCCGAGATCCGGCAGTACCACAACGAGAACAGCTGCATGACAAACCCGGCGTACCAGTCGATGTTCCCGCCGCGCCCGTCCGGCCGGCCGTCGCTGTACCAGCCGTCGCCCAGGTAGCAGCCGTCGAGATACGCAAGGAACTCGTCCGTCCGCGCCTGGTCGTGCGGTCCACCGACCGACCGCAGGAACGCCTGCGTCACGTTGTGGAACCACTGCCAGTTGCTCTCCGGATACCACGCACCGATCGACCCGGCCAACCAGTCGACGACGCGCTCCTGCACGGAGGCCGGCAGCCGGCCCCAGATCCACCGCCGCGTCTCGTGCAGCGCGATCGAGATCGCCGCCGCCTCGACGCGCGCCTGCGGTACGTCGACCAGCGACGGCCACCGCTCAGGCGAGTCCGGATCCGTCCCCGCGGTCAGCCCGCGCGCGTACCACCCGGCATGATCGTGCGGATCGGACTCGGCCGTCCCCAACCGGAACCCGACCGCGAGGAACGACCGGGCGAAGGCCTCCAGCCCGTCCGAGACCGGACCCGACTGCCCCGCCGGCCCGGGCAGATCGAACCGGGCGTGCCCCGCCGTCGCCCACGGACGCAGCGCGAGCAGCGACTCGTCGGCAAGGTCGACGAGGTGCTGCCGGGTCCAGCCGGTCGGCGTCATTCCCGCGTCCCGAAGACCCGGCGGATCTGCTCGAGGTGCCCGTGCCGGTGCAGCATGTCCGGCTCCAGGTAGCTGCCCTCGGTCCACTCGTTCCAGGCGTTGATCGTGACCAGCGGAACGTTGGTCTGCTCAACGAATTCGCGCACCTGCTCGAGCGCCCGCCCGAACTGCTCCGGCGAAGCGTCCGAGATGATGTTCGTGTGCGGGTACCCGAGCGCCGGGTTGAACCGGTCCGACTGCACGGTCCGCGGCGAGGAGTCCCAGCCGACCGTGATGTTCGGGTAGTACGGCTGCTCGTACTCCGCGGCGTACCGCTTCCAGCCGTCCACGGCCTGCTCCAGCATGTCGGCGTACGGCGTGAGCAGGTTCGGCATCGGGTGGTGATGCACCCAGACGTACGACGTGACGCTGTCGAAGCCGAGGCGGCTGATCAGGGTCGGGCCGTCGAGCGAGACCCCGTCGTCCGGCAGCACCTGCCGCTCGCGGGCGATCGCGTTCAGGTGGATGTTCGGGAACCCCGCCAGCGCGGCCCGTTTGCGCAGCCTGTCGAGCGCGGCCTTCGCGGCGTCGACTCCGCCGAGGCCTTCCACCAGCGTCGCGAGTTCGTAGATCGACAGGTACGGGTCGCCGTCGATCCGCAGGTACGCCGGATGCCCGAAGTACCGCTCGATCATGTAGTCGGTGGCCGCCTCGAACTGCGCCGCGTCCACGGTGCCGGACTCGAGCTGGGTGGCCGGCGTCGCGGACTTCCACGGGTGGATGTTGCTCCAGTGGTGGTTCGCCCACATCAGCGCGAACTTCATCTCCCCGGCGGCCGCGTTCGGCATGAACGCGGCCTCCAGCGGACGCTCCAGGTACGGGCGGCCGTCGTACCAGTACCAGTCGAACAGGAACGCGTCCACGCCGTGCGCGGTCGCCATCGCGATCTTGCCCGCCATCACGTCCGGATCCGCCTCGTCCAGGTAGCCGTCGAGCGGGACCCGCGGCTGCAGGTGGCCCTCGAACCGGGACTCGGCACGCTTCACGAGTTCCCACTCGGTCCAGTCCTCGCCGTGCCACCGCTCGTTGCGCGGATCGACGTGGTAGTTGGGGAAGTAGTACGCCGCGATCGCGACGTCGCGTTGGGACACAGGGGTCACTCCTCGGAACTCTGTCACGGTGCTCGGTGATGTGATGTTATTGACGATCGAGGCGCCGCACCTTCGCGGAGGTTGAGGGAAAGTAGGACAAAAGTGGCCAGTCGCAGCAAGCCCCGGTACGAGCGCGCCGCGGTCTTCAACCCGGACGGGCTGCCGGTCTGGGCCGACCGGCACCGGCTGCCCGGTGACGTCGCGGCGCACGACCACGACTTCTTCGAGATCGCGCTCGTCACGCAGGGCCGCGGGTTGCACATCGCGGCCGACGGCGACCACCCGATCGGCCCGGGCAGCGCGATCGTCGTACCGCCGAACCAGTGGCACGGGTACGCGCAGTGCGAGGACCTGGTGGTGTTCGACAGCTTCGTGGCGCCGGAGCTGATCGACGGCACGCTGTCGTTCCTGGACGCCGAGCTGCCGCTGATGCAGACCGTGCACAAGTCGAGCCTGCCGCTGCCGCAACGGATCGAGCTCGGCAAGTACGACGTGAGCCTCGCGATCGCCGAGCTGCACAGCATGAGCGACACCACCCCGGCCCGGCGGACCCGGATCGAACTGGTCGGCCACCTGCTGATCTACCTCAACATCCTGAACCGCAGCTGGTCGCCGGAGCAGGCGGTGCACCGCCGGTCGATCGCGCCACTGCATCCCGCGGTGGCGCGGGCCGCGCAGCTGATGGAGGACGAACCCGGCCGGCCGTGGACGCTCGCGCAACTGGCCGCGGCGACGACCACCGAGCGGACTCACCTGGTGCGGTTGTTCCAGCGCGAGCTCGGGTCGCCGCCGATCGCGTACCTCAACCGCCTGCGGGAGCAGGCCGCGGCCCGGCTCCTGGTCCAGACCGATACACCGGTCGCCCAGATCGGTGCGCGCGTCGGCTGGGAGGACGCCGGGTACTTCGCCCGCCGGTTCAAGACGGCGTACGGCCTGAGCCCGTCGGCGTACCGCAACCGCGCCCGCACCGGCGAGGCCCGGTACCACGCGACCGCCGAGCCGATGCCGGCGCTGCCGGTCAGCGGTGCGCGCTTCGGCGGGCAGATCGTCGGCTGAAAGGTGCCCTCGGCAACTTTTGTCGGTGGGGCGGCCAACTTCGTCCTAGATTCGGTCAACCGGAGCGAAGGCGGATCCGGTCCCGACAGGCAATGATGCACGAACAGTTGAGGCTCCCAGCATTGGAGATGAGTCATGTCTGTTCATGAGTCGGGGCTGAATCGCCGCGACGTGCTGAAGGCGGCAGCCGTCGTGTCCGGCGGCGCCGTCCTGGGTCTGCCTGGCGGCACGGCCGCCGCGAAGAGGATCAAGGCCGCTCCGGCGCTGGTCGGGGCGATCCGCTGGGACGCCTGGGTCGGCGGCGACTCGCACGTCGGCAGCACCGTGAACCGCACACTGTCCCCGCAGCAGTACCAGTTCCGGCTGCCGTACTACGCCCAGATCACCGTGCCCAACCGGCTGCTGATCAACCAGAACTTCGACGCGGAGACGACCGGCGCGGCGCCGTCCGGGTGGACCGTTTCGTCGCCGGCCGGTACGACGGTGTCCGTGGTCGACGGCCCCGACCGTACCGGCAAGACCGTCCACCTGCACGACGAGTCCACCACGCTGATGGCCTCGATGGCGCACACGTTCGCGGGACAGAGCCGCGCCGTGACGGTGCAGTGGGACTGGAAGGAGACGGTCGCCGGGAAGTGGGCCCGCGCCCTGCTGGTCGCCGGGTCGACGGCCGCGGTCGACATCGCGACGAATACCGATGCCAGCGGCAAGCACCTGGTGATGCGTGCCCCGGACGGCAGCTGGAAGACGTTGCAGGACGTCACCGACGACACGTGGTACACGATCAAGGTGATCGCCGACCCGGCACCACCCGGCGAGACGCCCTGGGTGGACGTGTACGTCAACGGCGTACGGCGAATCAGCCACGCGGCGCTGCTGGTGACCGCGCCGACGTTCGACAGCCTCGCGCTGCGGACGAACGAGGCGCTGACCTCGGACCTGTACGTCGACAACGTCAGCGTCGCGGTGACCGAGTCCGTGAACACCAACGGTGCGACCCAGGCGATCATGGACCAGGAGATCCAGTACGCCGCCGCGGCCGGCATCGACTACTGGGCGTTCGTGTACTACCCCCAGGACCCGCTGAACCGCGCCCGGAACCTCTACCTGTCGAGCACGCACCGCAACGACGTCAGCTGGTGCGCGCTGCTCGACGGGAACTTCACCGGGGCGTTCGACGCGAACCTTCCGGCGCTGGCGTCGCACTGGAGCGAGTCGAACTACCAGAAGGTGCTCGGCGGGCGCCCGCTGGTCTACTTCCTGTCCGGCGCCGACGCCGACAAGGTCGCCAAGCTGCGGGCGAAGGCGACCGAGCTGGGCGTGCCGAACCCGTACATTGTCGTCATGGCGTGGACCGCGCAGGGCGCGGCGGACCTGAAGACCACGGTCGGCGCGGACGCGGTCAGCCGGTACGCGACCGGTGGTGTGAACGGTGCGACGTACGCAAGCCTCGCTGCTGCGGAGGCCGGGTTGTGGAATGACTACTCGACCGCCGCGGGCCAGGTCGTCCCGACGGTGTCGACCGGGTGGGACAACCGGCCCCGGTACGACTATCCGGTGTCGTGGATCGCCGACTACACGCCGCTGAAGGACAACTGGAGCCAGCAGGCGACACCGGCCGAGATCGCGTCCCATCTCGGCGCGGCGATCACCTGGGGCGCCGGCCATGCGGCGAGCTCGCCGGCCAACACCGTCCTCATCTACGCGTGGAACGAGTTCGACGAGGGCGGCTGGATCTGCCCGACCCTGTACGAGATCCGGGACTCCGGCCGGCCGCTCCGGCTGGACGCCATTGCTGGGGTGTCGCGGACCGGGCTCACCAAACGACGAGGCCATTGACAAACACTGACGATCACTGGCAGCAGTTGGCGGCGGCCGCGGCGGAGAACCCGGTGCGGGCCGGCGTCCATGCCTCCTGGGTGCGGTGCGAGCCGGGCTGGGCCTGGCAGCACCGCCTCCCGGACTTCGATCTGTGGGCCGTCACGGACGGGACCGGTACGGCGAGGTTGGCCGGCGAGACCGTGCCGCTGTCGTCCGGCACGGTGCTGATGCTGCGCCCGGGCGACGAGGTCGACGCCACGCAGAACGATCGACTGACCGTGGGCTTCGTCCACTACACCTACGCTCATCCGCCAGACCCGATCCTGCTCGCACCACGGGTTGTGCGCCTGACCGAGCCGTCCACGGTCTGGGACCGGCTGCGGACCGTCATCAGTGCGGTCCATCGTCGCGACTCCTCAGGCCCCGTCCAGGCGTCGGCCGACCTCGCCGCGCTGCTGATCGAAGTACACATCCAGGCTGCCCGCGCACGAGGCGACCTCCCACCTCCGCTGGACCCGCGGATCCGGCTTGCCGTCAACCTCGTCCGTTCGCGCCTCGACCAGCGCCTCACGCTGGCCGAGGCCGCGGCCGTTGCGCAGCTCGCACCCGACACGTTCTCCCGGCTCTTTCACACCGAGACGGGCCAGACGTTCCGCGCGTACTGCGTGGCGGCCCGCCTCGAGCGCGCACGCGATCTGCTCACGGAGACGGCACTGAACGTCTCAGAAGTCGCGCGGGCACTGGGCTACACCAACTACCGACTCTTCGCGCGGGCCGGCCGACATCGACCGGTTCGCGACCGACGGTTTGTCGCACGTACTGACCACGCCTGGAAAGGCAGACATCCAGTACGAGTCCTGGGCCGCGGTGGACAACGCGACGGGCCTCGCGCGGATGGACCTCGTCCGCAAGTTCATGTGGTTCACGAAGGAGGACCCGCGGCTGCGGGCGTTGGCGACCGACGAGCGGATCCTGCGCGTCGTCCGCTCCCCGGCAGCCACACCGAAGGACCCGTCCCGCACTTTCTGCGCCGGGACTGGCAGTTGTGCGACGACGAGGTGCAGGTAGCCCGGGACACTGTGGTTCCGCTCCCGCGGGGCGGAATCCTGTTCTTCCACGGGCTCCTGCACCACGGGACACCGGCCAACCGCACCGGCACCCGCCGCCGCGCTGTCCAGTTGCACTACCTTCCGGCAGGCGTCGTGGACATCGCCGAGGCGCGGCGGCTCGAGATCTTCGGCAGTGAGGGCAAGGGGGTCAGCTGCTGAATCGCCGCCGCCAGCTTGCCGGCGATCTTGTCGTGCGCGGCGACCGTCGGATGCGTCCCGTCGGTCGTCTCGGTCGCCCGGTCGATCCAGCCCGTGGTGTCGACGAACAGGTCCCCGGTCGTGCCGGCCACCTCGGCGATCTCGTCGCGGTGGTTGGTGTTGAACGGCGACATCGCGATGATCGTGACGTCCGGGTAATAGCCGCGCAGATTCCGCAGGAACGCCAGATAGGCCGGTGTGAAGTTCGGGCTCGTCGAGTCGTTCGTGCCGAGATTGATCACCACATAGTCCGGGACATATCTCGACGTGTCCCATTCGGGAACGTTCACCTCACCCGGAACATATTCCGACAGTTTGGTGTAACGGTTCAGCATGCCCGACTTGTCCGGCGAACCGAACCCCGGCGTCATCGCGATCCCGCCGAACGCGATCGTGTTGTGCGACATCCCCAGCAGTTCGGGCGTCTTGTAACTGAACGAGTTCCCCAGCGAGTTCACCAGCCCCGGCCCGATGTACCCGACCGAGATCGAGTCCCCGATGACCTCCATCGTCGGACGCTTCGCCGCCGGGACCACCTGTCCCACTTCGAAGTACTTCACCCGCGGGAACGACTGCTGGTACTCCGAGTAGACCTGGACGGAGTGCTTCGTGTTCTCGAGCCCGGACGCGAGCACCACCGTCCCGGTCGCGGTGATGTTCCGCTGCACCGGTCCCCCGTCGACGCGGTACAGCAGCCGGCAGGTATTGCCGAGCGTGACCGACACCGACGTACCGACGAAATCGAACTCGAGCCCACTCTGGAAATACCCGATGACAGACCCGTCCGGCTGCGGCTGCCATCGTCCCAAGTACCGGATACACCTGTCGTCCGGCAAAACCACCGTCGTCCTCGGCACCGCGAACGCAACGTCGGGAACCCCCAGCACAATCCCACCCGCGACCGCCTTGAGAACCGTTCTTCGACCGATCCCAGTCATCCGACCGCCTCCTTTCGGAGTGACCGTAACGACTGGGCGCGCGACAGTCCTTGGACTACGTTGCCCGATCACCGGACGATATTTCGCGGTCCGGCTGTTAGCAGGCTGTAACGCGGTCGCTCCAATACCGCGCTAGCGCAGATCCGGCCGGAGTCGGATGCTGGGTGGGGCGGGATGTGGGGGGAGAACCGGGTTGACAGACGATCCGTCGGCACAGCAGCACGACCGGACGGGCGCGGAGCGGTGGGGCATCGTCGCGCTGCTGGACGCCCGCTGGATGTGGGTCCTGGCCGTACTGGCCGGCATCACGGCGGCTGTCCTGCTGCCGGTGCTGTGGGACCACACGGGCGCGGACCTCAAGGTCTACCGGCTCGGCGGCGACACGATCCTGACCGACCCGTCGGCGCTGTACTCGGCCCGGCTGCCGAGGATCTCGCTGCCGTTCACGTATCCGCCGTTCGCCGCGCTGGTCTTCGTACCGTTCGCGCTGCTGCCGTGGCCGCTCGCGTACGGCGTCTCGATCGCCTCCTCGATCGCCGCGCTGTGGCTGATCCTGCGCTACTCGTTGCGCCATCCGCGACTGCGCACCGCGGCCATGGTGGTGGCGGTGGCCGTGTGCCTTCTCGTCGAGCCGGTGCGCGAGACGCTGTCGTACGGTCAGATCAACCTCTTCCTCTGCGCCTTGGTCATGTACGACGTACTCGACCGCAAGCACGCCGGCCGGGGCGTCTGGATCGGGGTTGCGGCGGGGATCAAGCTGACGCCGCTCGTCTTCGTCGCGTGGCTTCTTGTCACCAGGCAATGGCGCGCGCTCAGGTATGCGGCCGCAACGTTCTGCGGCACGGTGCTGATCGGGTTCGTGTTCGCACCGAGCGCATCGTGGGAGTACTGGACGCGGCTGGTGTTCAACGCGGGCCGGATCGGACCGCCCGCGTTCGCCGGCAATCAGTCCTGGAACGGGCTGCTCGTCAGATTCGGCGCACCCTCGAGTGGAGCGGTGTGGATGGTCCTGGTGCTGGCGACAGTCGTCGCCGGTCTCTGGCTGAGTCGCCGCCTGTACGACCAGGGGCAGATGTTGGCGAGCCTGTGTGTCTGCGCGACAGTCGGGTTGCTGTGCGCACCGATCTCGTGGGACCACCACTGGGTGTGGATGATTCCGATGGGCGTCGCGCTGGCCAAGACGGTGCCCGCTCGTCGGCCGCTGGTCAGGCTCGCGGTGGCCGCCGCCTGGTTCGGCTACTTCATCGCGGGGCCGTTCCGGTGGGTGCCACAGGCCTTCGACCGCGAGTACGACTGGACCCTTGGCCAGCAGCTCCCCGGCAACGCCTACATCCTCGCGGGCATCGCAGCTGTCACCATGATCGCGATCACGAGCATGACCCGACGCGCTCGGCAGCAGACGAAGTACCCGTCAACGCAGTACAGCGGCCAGTAGGCCGGAGCCGAGGCTGGTCTGGTCCGGGAGGTTGGTTCCAGGGAGACGGGCTCAGGGCTCGAGTATCACCACGGGAATCTGGCGGTCGGTCCGTCGCTGGTAGCGCTCGTAGCCTTCATGGATCTTGATGATGTCGGTCCACAGGGCTTCGCGCTCCGGGCCTGTTGCGGTGCGGGCGTGGAGGGATCGGGTCCGGCCGCGGAGGAGGACCTGTACGTCGGGGTTGGCGCGGAGGTTCCGGTACCAGGCGGGGTGGCGGTCGTCGCCACCGAACGAGGCGACCAGCACGACGCGCTCGTCGTCGGCGATCGGCGCGGTCAAGATCGTCGTACGCCGCTGACCTGTCTTCCGCCCGACGGTCACGAGCCCGACCACCGGCATCCCCATCGCCCGGCCGAACACCCGCCCCTTCGACCCGAAGAACACCGCCCCATGCAGCCTCGTCGAGAACTTGTACACCAGGTCCTTGGTCCGCATCTCCACCCCTTCATCGCAACTCCAAGTTGCGATCACCAGCGTTGCACAACCTTGGAGCCGATCGCAACTCCGAGTTGCGATAAGGTGATCGAATGAGTGCACAACCGCCTGGTCGAGGCCCCCGGGTGCGGGCGGCTGTGCTTGGGGCGACTTTGGTGGAGTTGGCCGAGGGTGGGTATGCCGCGTTGACGATCGACAACGTGGCGCGGCGGGCGGGGGTGCACAAGACGACGGTGTATCGGCGGTGGCCGAATCGGGAGCGGCTGGTGGCGGAGGTGCTCGGGGAGCACATCACGACCGACTTCCCGATCCCCGACACCGGGCGTCTGGCCGACGATCTGCTCGCTCTCGCGCAGGCATTCGTCGCCTGGGTGAGCAGTCCGCCGGGACGGATGATCTTCACCGCGATCTACAGCGACGCGGCCCGCTTCGCCGAGATCGACGACGTACGCCGGGATCTGTTCGAGTACGGACCGCGCCGCGCGCAGCAGGTCGTCGTACGGGCCGTCGAACGTGGTGAGCTCCCGGCCGGCACCGACCCGGGCGCGGTGATCCGCACGTTGATCGCCCCGATCTACTTCCAGCTCACGGTCGTCTCGGAACCCGTCGACGACCACACCGCCGAGCAAGCTGCCGGCATCGCCCTCGCGGCGGCCCGGGCCGGGGTCTTCCAGCTGTGAAATCATGCTCGGCATGCGAGGACGAACGGACCAACTGGCGTGGTACCGGACCGGCGAGGGCGCCGCTGAAGTCGCCTTCCTGCACGGCTTCTCCGACTCGGCGCAGTGCTGGGACCCGGTGATCCGAGCACTCCCAGGCATCCGCACGCTCGCGATCGACGCCCGCGGCCACGGCGAGTCCGGGCTCCCCGAGGAACCCATCCGCTACACCGCCCACCGCGACGACGCGGCTCTCGTCCTGTCCGACCAGCCGCCGAACGACGGCGTCGTCGTGGTCGGCCACTCGATGGGCGCGATGGCCGCCGCCTACCTGGCCGCGTCGAGGCCCGGCCTGGTGCGCGCCGTCGTACTGGAGGACCCGCCGACCGGTGCCCCAGGCAACCATCCGGACGAACCGTGGTCCGAGCCGGACTGGCTCGCCGGCCTCCGCTCCCTCGACCTCCCGGACCGGATCGCCCGCGGCCGGGCCAACGACCCCGGCTGGCCGGACGACGAGCTCGAGCCCTGGGCCGTGTCGAAGGCACAGGTCAACCCGCACCTGTTCGACCTCACGTTCCAGGACGCGGCCCCGCTGACGGACCTGCTGGCCCAGATCACCTGCCCGGTGCTGCTGATCCACGGCGACCCCGAGCGCGGCGGACTCATCTCCCCCGAGTACGCCGGACGGTGCGCGCAAGCCGCCGCCGGCGAGTTCCACGCCGTACACATCCCGAACGCCGGCCACTCGGTCCGCCGCGACAACCGCCCGCAGTACCTCGCGGCGCTGACCGGGTTCCTCGACCGCCAACGCTGAGAGAACCCTCAGCATTTCACGGACCGTGTTCATCTGGTGTCGGAGTGTCGTTCGAGGCATGGTGGGTTGGTCGTCGGCGTCGTACCGGACGCTGGCGTCCCAACCGTTCGCTCTCGAAAGGAGCACCTGGTGCGCATCATCCGCCCCGTAGTCGCACTCGCCTCGATCATCGGTCTCTGCACCCCGCTGACCGCACCACCGGCCGCCGTCGCGGCCGCCGGTGTGCCGCGTCCCGATCATGTCGTGATCGTGCTGTTCGAGAACACCGCCGCCGGATCGATCATCGGCAACCCGCAGGCGCCGTACTTCAACCAGCTGGCGTCCACCGGCGCGAACTTCACCAGCTCGTACGCCATCGAGCACCCGAGCCAGCCCAACTACCTCGACCTGTTCTCGGGATCCAACCAGGGCGTCACCGACGACTCCTGCCCGCACACCTTCTCGACCGACAACGAAGGCGCCCAGCTGATCGCGAAGGGCCTCACGTTCGGGGGCTACTCCGAAGGCCTGCCGTCCGTCGGGTCGACGGCGTGTACGTCGGGTCGCTACGCCCGCAAGCACGCGCCCTGGGTCAACTTCAAGAACGTGCCGTCGGCAACCAGCAAGCCGTTCAGTGCCTTCCCGACGGACTACAGCCAGCTGCCGACGGTGTCGTGGGTGATCCCCAACCTGTGCAACGACATGCACGACTGTTCGGTCGCGACCGGTGACAGCTGGCTGAAGAGCCACCTGGACGGCTATGTCCAGTGGGCCAAGACGCACAACAGCGTGCTGATCACGACGTTCGACGAGGACGACCACTCCGCCGGCAACCGGATCGCGACGATCCTCAACGGCCAGCCGGTCAAGCCGGGCAGCTACAGCGAGCGGATCGACCACTTCCGCGTCCTGCGCACCGTCGAGGACATGTACGACCTGCCGCACGCCGGCGCGGCCGCCAACGCGGTGCCGATCACCGACAGCTGGAACTGACCCGGCCGACCGCGGGCCCGGTGGCGTGCACGTAGGCTCTTCGTCGTCGACACCACGAACCGTAAGGACCCTCGATGAAGACTGTGCCTCTCGGCGCCACCGGGCTCGCCGTACCGAACGTCACGCTCGGCGTGATGCGGATCGGCGACAAGACCGACGACGAGATCCGTACCCTCGTCCGCACCGCGCGGGACGCCGGCATCGACTTCTTCGACCATGCCGCGGTGTACGGCGGTGCGCTGCACGGCGCCGAGGAGCGGTTCGCCGAGGCGCTCCGGCTGACGCCGTCCGAGCGCGCCGAGATCACCCTCCAGACGAAGGCGGGCATCGACCCGGCGTTCGGGTACGACTCGTCGTACGAGCACCTCGTCGCCTCGGTCGACGCCTCGCTGCGGGCGCTCCGCACCGACTACCTCGACGTACTGCTCATCCACCGCCCCGACGCACTCGTCGAGCCGGCCGAGGTCGCGCGCGCGTTCGACGACCTGGAGGCGGCGGGCAAGGTCCGCGCGTTCGGGGTGTCGAACCACACGCCGCTGCAGATCGAGCTGCTGAAGACCGCCGTACGGCAGCCGCTCGTCGTCAACCAGTTGCAGCTGTCGCTGACGCACGCGCCGATCATCGCGCAGGGCGTTGCCGCGAACATGGCCGGCCTCGACCAGTCCACTGTGATCGACGGCGGCGGCGTTCTCGACTACTGCCGCATCCACCGCATCACGGTGCAGGCGTGGTCCCCGTTCCAGGCCGGCTTCTTCACCGGCGCGTTCCTCGGCTCCCCGGAGTACCCGGAGCTGAACGCGGTGATCGACCGGCTCGCCAGGCAGTACGGCGTACCCGCGATCGCGGTCGCCACCGCTTGGATCACTCGGCACCCGGCGCAGCTGCAGGTCGTCCTCGGCACGACCACACCCGAGCGTGTCGCGGGCGCCGCACAAGGCTCCGACGTCCCGCTGACACGCTCCGAGTGGTACGAACTGTTCAAAGCCGCCGGCCACCAGGTGCCTTAGCCTTTGAGTCCGCTGTTGGCGACCCCCTCGATGACGTAGCGCTGGACGACGACGTACAGGATCAGCACCGGGATGGCGGCCAGCGTCGCGCCCGCCATCACGACCGGGTAGTCCGTGGTGTAAGCGCCCTGCAGTGTCGCCAGACCCGGTGCGAGCGTCATCTTCTCCGGGCTGAACAGCACGAACACCGGCCAGACGAAGTCGTTCCAGGCGCCGAGGAAGCTCAGCACCGCCAGCGTCACCAGGGCCGGCTTCGACAGCGGCAGCACGATCCGGGTGAAGATCGTCCACGAGTTCGCCCCGTCGATCAGCGCGCTCTCCTCCAGCTCCCGCGGGATCGCCAGGAAGAACTGCCGGAGGAAGAACACCCCGAACGCGTTGGCGGCTCCGGGCACCACCAGCGCCCAGATGCTGTCCAGCCAGCCGAGCGTACTCATCGTCAGGTAGTTCGGCATGAAGAAGATGAACCCCGGCACGAACAGCGTCGCGATCAGTACGCCGAACAGCAGGTTGCGTCCGACGAACTGCATCCGGGACAACGCGTACGCCGCCATCGACGCGACCGCGACGACCAGCAGCATGTGCAGCACCGAGACCATCAGCGAGTTCGCCAGCCACAGGTACACCGGGTTCGCCGCGTCGGCGAAGATCAGGTGGTACGCCCGCAGCGTCCACTGCCCCGGCAGGATGTGGATCGGGATCGACCGCGCGTCGGTCTCGGTCTTGAACGTCGTGAGCAGCATCCACAGCAGCGGCAGCACGAAGAGCAGCGAGATCAGCGTCATCGCGACGTACGTCAGCGGGCCGACCCGGTTCCGCGAATAGGCCGGCCGCCGGCGTCCGGTACCGTCGTCGTCCGGCGTCGCGGTGCGGGCTACGTTCGGCAGAGTCGTCGTCACTTGCGCTCCCTCATCAGCAGGAAGTTGGCGATCGAGACCAGCGCCAGCGCGAGCGCCAGCACGTAGCTCATCGCGGCCGCCGTACCCATCCGGAAGCCCCGCAGACCTTCGTTGGTCATCGCCATGATCGCCGTCGTCGTACTGTCCCCCGGCCCGCCGTGGGTCAGCAGGTACGGCTGGCCGAACAGGTTCGCGCTGGCCAGGATCGTCGTGGTCAGCACGAACACGAACACGTTCCGCAGCCCCGGGACGGTGACGTGCCGGAACTGTCCCCAGCGGCCGGCGCCGTCCAGTTCGGCCGCCTCGTAGAGCTCCGGTGGGAGCGACTGCAGCCCGGCCAGGAAGATCACCGCGTTGAAGCCGATCGTCCACCAGATCGTGGTGATCAGGATCGTGATCCACGCCTGCGGCTGGCTCGACAGCCAGGCGATCTTCGGCAGCCCGATCCCGGAGAGCAGTCCGTTGACCAGGCCGACCTCCGGGTCGAACAGGTATCCGAACAGCACGCCGACCACCGCGACACCGAGCACGAACGGCGTGAAGATCACCGCCCGGAAGAACGTCCGGCCGGGGAACTTCCGGTTCAGCAGCAGCGACAGCCCCAGCGGGATCGTGACGAGGAACGGCACGCTGATCAGGACGAACAGGAACGTGTTCTGCATCCCGTTCCAGAACGGCTGGAAGATCACCGACCCCGAGTCGAAGAGGTCACGGTAGTTCTGCAACCCCACCCACGGCTTGGCGGGCAGCATGAAGTCCCAGTTGTGCAGGCTCATCCAGACACCGCGGATCGCCGGCCAGATCAGGAACGTCAGCATCAGCAGGACGAACGGGGCGACGAACAGGTACGGCGTCCACGGGCGGTGGTGGCGCAGCGCGGTCCGGCTCATGGCCCCGACTCACCCGTACTTCTTCTTGTTCGAGGTCAGGATCTGATCGCCCTTCTGGGCCGCGTCGCGGAGCGCCTGGTCGACCGGCTTCTTGCCCGTCATCGCCAGGCTGACGGCCTTCGACCACTCCGGGTCGGTGTCGGACATGCCCGGCACGTTCGGCGGGAAGTGCGCCCAGTCGATCATCTTCTCGAACTGCTTGACCTCGGTGTACTTCGCGAAGTCCGCCGACTCGCGCACCGACTTGCGGGCCGGCACCATCCCGGCCTCGGCCCAGCCGACCGAGTGCTGGCTCATCCAGTTGATGAAGAAGCGCGACGCATCGGCCTTGTTCTTGTCGTTGCTCACCTGGCGCGGCAACGTGAAGCAGTGCGAACCGGCCCAGGTCTGCTGGTCGGACCCGAACACCGGGATCGGCGCGCAGCCCCAGTCCAGGCCCTTCGCGGTCTTGCACGGCGTCACCATCCACGGGCCGACGATCATGAACGCGGCCTTGTTGTTGCTGAACGACACCCAGTCGCCGTCACCGGCGGCGTTCTGCGGTGAGTAGCCCTGGTCGATCAGGCCCTTGAAGAACGTGATCGAGTCGATCGCGGGCTGGTCGCCGAAGCCGGTCTTCGTACCGTCGTCGTTGATCATGTAGCCGCCGCTCTGGAAGATCATCGACTGGGCGATCAGCCCGCCGACGCTGAGCGCGCTCACCCAGTAGCCCTTCACGCCCTTGGACTTGCACTTGTCCAGGACCGCCATGAACTCGTCCTTGGTGGCCGGCGGCTTCTCCGGGTCCGCGCCGACCTGGGACAGCACCTTCTTGTTGTAGTAAAGGCCTGCCGGGTGGATGTCGAGCGGGATCGCGTACTGCGAATCCTTGTAGTGCGCCGACTTCCAGACCGCGTCGGCGTAGTCCGCGGCCGTCAGGTTGAGGCCCTTCACGACGTCGTCGATCGGCTGGATCACCCGCCGGGCGCCGTTCGTCGCGATGTCCGCGGTGTGCATCAGGCAGATGTCCGGGGCCTTGCCGCTCTGCACCGCGGCCGGCAGTTTCTGGAACAGGTCGGCCCAGGCGATCGACGTGGTGGTGACCTTGATCTTCGGGTTCGCGGCCATGAAGTTCGCGACCAGCTTCTTCATCACCGGGCCGTCGCCGCCGGTCAGTCCGTTCCAGTACTGCAGCTCGACGTTCGGGCCGTCGTACCCGTCCGCGCCGCCCTTGCCGGTCGCGGGTGCCGCCCCGGCCTGGCCGGGGCCGTGGCTGCCGCCGCAGGCCGTCAGCGAGAGTCCGGCCGCGGCCGCGCCGGCGGCACCGAGCAGTGTCCGGCGGCCGAGCCGCACAGGATCTGGTGCGTTCATCGTTCAGGTCCTTTCTGAGGGGATCAACGGCTCGTGAGCCGAATGCAGTGCCACGACGCCGGCGGCAGCGTGACCTCGAGGTTGCCGCCGGCAACTTCGGAGACGCCCGGGTGCGGGACCACCCGGTCGGGCGCGTCCTGGGAGTTGACGGCGTACCGGTCGTCCTCGGCGACGGCCAGGTGTTCGACCACCCGGAGGTCGCCGAACGCGCCGAGCCTGACCGTCCAGGAGGCGGGGTCGGTCAGCGACCGGTTGACCGCGAAGACGGCGAGGTCGCCGGACTCCGCGTCGTACGTCGCGACGGCCCAGACCTGCTCGACCTCGCCGTACGCCGGCGTGTCGATCCGGCCGTGGTCGCCGGCGAGCAGGAGAACCGTTCCGCGCGCGTGCTTCGCGGTCAGCGCGAACGGATGGAAGATCGTCTGCCGCCACGCGGCCCCGCCCTCGACGGTGAGGATCGGGGCGATCGCGTTCACCAGTTGCGCCTGGCACGCGACGCCGACCCGGTCGGTGTTGCGCAGCAGCGTGATCAGCAGCGATCCGACCACGACCGCGTCGAGCGCGTTGTACACGTCCTGGATGAGGTCGGGCGCCTCGGACGCCTCGGTCCGCTCGACCTCCTGCTCACCGTGCCGGGCGGCGAACCAGACGTTCCACTCGTCGAACGACACCTTGATGCGCTTCTCCGAGTGCCGCATCGCCGCGACGTGGTCGGCGGTCGCGACCACGTCCCGGATGAAGCGGTCCATGTGCGTCGAGGCGGCCAGGAACGACGCCTCGTCGCCACCGACCGGCTCGTAGTACGCGTGCGCGGAGATCAGCTCGACGTCGTCGAAGCAGTGCTCCAGGACGACGCGTTCCCATTCGCCGAACGTCGGCATCGTGGTGTTGGACGAGCCGCACGCGATCAGTTGGAGGTCCGCGTCGAACGTCTTGTACGCCCGCGCGACCTCCTGGGCGAGGCGCGCGTACTCCAGCGGGGTCTTGTGGCCGATCTGCCACGGGCCGTCCATCTCGTTGCCGAGGCACCAGAGCCGGACGTTCCACGGTTTGGCGTAGCCGTTGCCGACGCGTTGGTCGGCGTACCGGGTGCCGGCCGCGCCGTTGACGTACTCCAGGTAGTCGACCGCCTCGGCCAGGCCGCGGTTGCCGAGATTCACCGCCAGCATCGGCTCGATGCCGATTCTGTTGCACCAGGCAAGGAAATCGTCGGTGCCGACCTGGTTCGTCTCGATCGACCGCCAGGCCAGATCGAGCACCCGCGGCCGCTGCTCGCGCGGCCCGACACCGTCCTCCCAGCGGTAGTTCGAGACGAAGTTTCCGCCCGGGTAACGGACGACGGTGGCACCGAGCTCGCGCACCAGTTCCGCGACGTCGCCGCGGAACCCGTCGGCGTCGGCGGTCGGGTGGGCAGGTTCGTAGATCCCGGTGTAGACACAGCGACCGAGATGCTCGACAAACGTGCCGAACAACAGGGGATTGAGCTCACCGACGCTGAACGCCGGGTCGATCGTGGACGTGAGCATGGGCAGTCCTCACAGATAGTTCCAACGATGTAACGCCCGCGGTGCAGGAAGTTTGCAACGGGTGCAAACACGCTGTCAACGGCTCGGCACGCAGAAATCTTCATCGTTAGAATCCCTGTATGGCCGTGACATTGCGCGATGTCGCCCGGCGCGCCGGCGTCTCGGTGCGAACCGTCTCGAACGTCGTCAACGGGAAACCGCACGTGCGGCCCGTGACCCGGGCACGGGTGCTGGAGGCGATCACCGCGCTCGGGTACCGGCCGAACCTGTCCGCGCGCCAGCTCAAGTACGGGCGCGGCGGATTCCTCGCGCTCGTCGTCCCCGAGCTCGAGGCGCCGTACTTCGCCGAACTCGCCGCGCTCTTCACGCAGGTGTGCGTCGAACGTGGTTACCTGGGACTGCTGGAAAGCACCGGAGGAACCCGGGAACACGAGCAGCTCGTCCTGCGTGGCGCGCAGACGCACATGATCGACGGCATCCTGTTCTCGCCGCTCAGCCTGTCCGGGCCCGAGCTGGCGGAACGCTCACCGAGCCAGCCGATGGTGCTGCTCGGCGAACGCGAGCCACCGCCGGGCTGGTCGCGCGTCACGGTGGACTCGGTCGCGGCCTCGCGCGCCGTCACCGAGCACCTGATCGCCACCGGCCGCCGGCGGATCGCGGTCATCGGGCACTTCGAGCACGACGACAGCATCGGCACCGGACTGCTGCGGTTCCGCGGCGTCATCGAGGCGCTCGACGCCGCGGGTCTGGAGTTCGACCGGCAGCTGTTGCGGGGCGTCCACAAGTACGACCAGGAGTGCGGCCGGCAGGCGATGCGGACGCTGCTCGAGCAGGACGGACGTCCGGACGCCGTCGTCTGCTTCAATGACCTGATGGCGCTCGGCGCGATCCGGGCCTGCTACGAAGCCGGCGTCGCGGTGCCGGACGAGATCGCGATCGCCGGGTTCGACGGGAACCGCCAGGCCGCCTTCAGTACGCCGTCCCTCACCACGATCACGCCCGACATGGAGGCGCTGGTCCGCAGCGCGATCGGGCTCCTGATCGACGGCTGCGACGACGGCGTACAGGTCGACGTACCGTGGTCGCTCACGATCCGGGAGAGCACGGCCGGCCGATCACCGGGCGGTCCGATTGGCACGCTGCCGCTCCGCGAGCGGGATTAAGCCAAATGCTTCACGGTTCTTCCGGATCGGCGGAGTGCCGTATTCTCGCGCCGTGTCGCGTCCTCCGCTCCCGTGGGAGCTTCCCCCGGCAGCGGGACGGCTCGTGGACGAGTTCCGGCGTACGGGCGCGTTCGAGGTGCGGACGTCGTTGAAGGCGGTCGCGGGGATCGTCGCGTTCACGGTGCCGTTCCTGGGCATGTTCGCGTTCTCGTTCACCAGCCCGAACCCGGACATGCCGATCGCGATCGGCGGGGTGTTCGTAGGACCGCTGCTCGGAGTCGCGAGCTGGATCGCGTGGTTGCTGATCCCCCGGGTCCGGGTCGTGGTCGACGGCGAGGGCCTGGTGGTGCGCGGCAAGCGGGTGCGCTGGGCGGAGATCTCGGAGTTCCGGATCGGCGTCGCGCAGAGCCGCGCGACGTACACCTTTGTGGTCGCCGAACGCACCGGACCTGACGGGCAACCGGCACGGCGCGCCGCCCTGCCGCTGTTGCTCAGTCCCCGGGCGGACACGTTGAAGATCGCCCTCGACCTCCTGCTGAAGGAACAGCACGACGCTGCCCGCGGCCTTCCGGGAAGGATCCAGCGGTGGCCGAACCAACCGTGACGCGCAGGTCACCGTTCGGCTGGACCGCCACCGCCGACGACACCGGCCACGCGGTACTCCGCGCCCCGAGCGGGCACGTCCGCGCAACCTGGCAACTCGTCCGCTGGACCGGCGGTGGCAAGGCGCTCCCCTGGAAACCGCCGGCCACCACGACGCTGATCCCGTACATGCTGCAGACCCACCCGGTCACCGTCTACTACCCCGACGCACCGTCCGAAGAAGCTCTGATCACCTTCGGCAGCCCCACCCGCACACGCCGCCGCGACCACAACGGCACCCTGCAACTCGCGGGACGCACGTACCAAGTGCTCCACTTTCGCGGACGGCGAACCGAACTCCAGCGCGCCGGCACCCTCATCGCCTCCACCAGGAGCGGCATCCTCGGCCGCCTCCACCTCAGGTCCGCCACTCCCGCCGACGACCTCGATCAGCTGGCCGTCGCCCTCGTCTGGTTCGCGATCGGCCCGGGCCGCCCGGGCGCGATCGCGATGCTCACCGACTTCCTCTCGATCTGAGGACGGCTACGCGCGGACGCCGATCAGGCGGTCGACGTACAGGTAGGGGACGTCGGCGTTGTCGACCGGGGCGATCCAGAACCAGTGGGTGGTGTTGGGGTCGGTGTCGCGCTGGTAGGTGCCGGGGATGGCGAGTTCGTGGTACTGGCCGTCGCGCATCGACGCGACCGTCGGGAACACCACGTTGCCGAACGGCGGCCAGACGCCCGTCGCGAGCGCCTGCTTGGTGCCGTCCGCGGCGGTGGCCGGGATCCGGGCCGCGACGTACAGCTTCCAGGTGCCCTCCGCCGGGAGCTTGTCGAGCGGGAACATCACCGCCCAGTCGGTGTTGCCGGTGGCAACCATCCGCACGGTGCCGTGGTCGGAGGCGAGGTCGTCGGGGACGATCGCCGCGGTCTTGGTCGAGATCGTGAAGTCGAAGTCCTGGATCTCGAACCAGTCCCCCGCCGGCAACCCCTGCGCGACCTGCGGCACCGGCGCCGGCACCCGCTCCACGACCGTCGTCGCCCGGTCGATCATCTGCTGCAGCGTGCCGCCGGTCTCGGTGTACTGCGTCAGCCCGGACTGGATGATCTCGGTCTGGAACCGGGCCAGCCGGCGCTTCGTGTCGGGGTTCCAGCTGATCCCGTGCGCCTTCGCGTACCGCCCGAACTCGTCCCGCCGGATCAGGATCTGGAAGTCGACCCCGAGCCGTACGCCGGCCAGGTGCGCGGACAGCACTCCGTCGTCCTGCACCAGCGCCTGCGCCTTGTCCAGCAGTACGTCGGCCGCCGTGAGCGACTCGAAGTTCAAGTACGGCGAGTTCTCCGGCACGAAGCAGGTCAGCCGGGTGTTCGTGGACGCGACCGCGCCGGCCATCAGCTTCATGTACTCGTACAGCGGGCCGGCCGCGGGACCGTAGTACCCCTGGAGGAACTCGCGGATCAGCGCGTCCGGGTTCTCCGCCGGGTTCCACATCAGCCGGGACAGCACCCAGATCCGCAGGTGCGCGAACTCGGCGCCGCGGACGTTCCACGCGCCTTCGCCGAAGTACCCCTGGATGGACGGGATCTTGGCGAACTCGGGGAACGACTCGCACATCGCCCACCAGTTCGGGAACGGCTGCGGGTAGGCGTGGAAGTCGCAGAGGTAGTCCCAGATCACGATGTTCTTCGCGATCCGCCCCCACTCCCGGATGCCCGCGTCGACGTCGGCGTTGCCCGGACCCATCAGCGACTTGCCGAAGTCGGCGAGGATCGGGGCGACCGTCATCACGACCGCGTCGTGCACCTTCATCCCGGTCGGCGGGGTGAAGCTCCAGCTGTACGCCTCGGTCTCCAGCATCGCGGATGGGATCCGCTTGGTCACCCGGGTGGCGATGTCGTTCAGCATGTCGACCAGCGGCGCCGAGTACGCGCCGCCGTGCAGGTCGATGAACGCCCTGCTGGCCGGGTCGGGACTCCAGGGCTGGTCGTTCTGTGCGAACGACGCGGTCGGAGCCTCCCCGGCGTCGACGCGTTGCTGGATCTTGACGATCAGCCGTTCCGCTGCCGTGGCCCGGGTCGTCGCGTCCATCATCCTGACCTGCCCGCCGTCCGCCCATTGCGACTCGGGAAGGATCGTCTTGAAGTAGTCGTCCTTGTCCTCCGGCCAGTACCGCGACCAGGTGTCGATCCCCGGCGTCCGCGGCAGCGTGTCGAACTCGTCCTGTCCGCGCAGCCCGTTCAGCAGGTTGTGCTGCCGGTACGCCGCGTCCTTGCCGTCGCCGGCGGCGTACTCACGGAACCGGAACCGCGGGACCTGGTCGCCGTTCAGCGCACTCACCGCGAGGGCGATCGTCGGCGACTTCGGGATGCTGGTGAAGTCCGGCGACCACCACCGGACCCCGCACAACCGGTCGAGCACCCAGTAGACGCCGTACAGCGTGCCGCGCGGGATCGGCCCGGTCAGATAGATGGTCTGCCCAACAGTCCGGAGCGCGAACCCGTCGTCGCCGAGCGTGCTGTAGTCGAGGGTCAGGCCGGCGGTCAGCGGGTTCTCCCGCCCGAGCACGACCAGCCGGTCGGCACCGCGCGGCGGCTGCGCCCCGACCACGACCGGCAGACTGACACCGGTGATCGCACCGATCGTCTGCGCCAACTCCCGCGCCGCCTGCCGGGTCACCGCCCCCTCCCCCGACCCGTGATAGATCGTGTACCTCGGCGCCCCCTTGTGCACCAGCTCCAGCACGGGCGATCCGGCGTACGCCGTCCTGGGCACCATCGTCGCGGCAGCGGCAACTCCACCCGCGGCCAGCACGGTACGACGCGAGATGTTCGGCATCACAGGTCCTCTCTGAGCGGCTTGAGACAGAATCATTCATCATGGAAGATTTGTGTCAAGGTCATGAGCGAAAATTTTCACTCACCAGGCTTGACGGACCGTCTCATCGGACGCCACGATGACGACGTGAGCGTCCTGTCCCAGCTGGCCACCGCCGCCGACGAACTGCCCGAGGGGATGCGCCGGATCGCGTCGTACATCGTGTCCGACCCGGCCGGTGCGGTCGGCTCGACGATCAACGAACTGGCCGATCTCAGTCACACCTCCCCGGCGACCGTGAACCGGTTCTGCCGGCGGCTCGGGTACACCGGCTACGCCGAGCTGAAGGTTGCGATCGCGACCGACAACGGCCGCGCCGAACAGGCCAACTGGCAGCAGGCGATCGGCTCCGAGGTCCAGCCCGGCGACTCGCTCGAACGCACCGCCGCGGTGATCGCCGGCGGCGACATGCTCGCGATCCAGCAGACCGTCGACCAGCTCGACATCAAGGCCCTGGCCGCGGTCGTCGACGCGCTCACGGCGGCCCGCCGCATCCACCTGTACGGCGTGTCCGGCAGCTCGCTCGCCGCCGCGGAGATGCGGCACCGGCTGAACGTGATCGGCCTGCCGGCCTGGTCCTGGTCCGACGTCCACGACGGCCTCGGCGCCGCCGCCGCGCTCGAACCCCGCGACGTCCTGGTCGCCTTCTCGCACAGCGGCCGTACGCACGAAGCCGTCCAGGTGCTGCAGACCGCGGCGGCCGCCGGAGCCGTCACCGTCGCCATCACCAACTCCACCGGCAGTCCCTTGGCCACCGCCGCCGACCACTGCCTGCTCACGGCCGTGAACGAGGGCTCCCTCTTCCGTTCACAGGCCCTCGCCGCGCGCCACTCGCAGCTCTTCCTGGTGGACCTGATCTTCGTCGCCGTCGCCAACCAGAGCTTCGACCGCTCGCTGACCACGTTCGAGAAGGTCGCGCACGCGGTCCAGCCGCACCTGGTGGACCACCGCCGCCGCGGCTGAGAACGCGGACATGCTCGGTCGTCCGGCGTTTCCGTCGCGTTCGACTGGCTGCCGGGGCTGCGTCACGTGCCGTACCTAGGTTCCTTGCGGTTCTGTCGAACCGCTTCCCCTAGGGCCCCGGAAGGGACGAGTCGATGCACGTCACACGGCAACGGCGTACGAAGGATCGCACGAGTCCTCGCACTCGACGGCAGGCATGGAAACCACTGATCGCGGTCGCCACCCTGGGTGCGGTCGCGACCGGCAGCAACGCCTTCGCGCAGACCGATCAGTTCGGGTTCGAGCACGTTGGGCAGACCACCGACCGGGGTCAGGTGGTGTCCGACGACCAGTACATCAAGCCGATCGGGCGGCGTCTGGTGATCCCGTACGGCAAGATCATGTCGTCCTCGGTCAGCCCGGACGGTACCCACCTCGCGGCCTCACTCACCGACGGCGGTCAGGTGCTCGCGATCGTGGACCTGAAGACCTACAAGGTGCAGCAGTACGTCGGCACCAACGCGCAGTCGGACCTGCGGGTCAGCGGCGGTGACGTCGGACAGGAAGGCCCGACGTACTCGCCGGACGGTACGCAGCTGTGGCTGGGCCGGACCGACGGCTTCACCAAGTTCACCGTGAACGCGGACGGCACTCTCTCCAACCCGGCGAACGTCGGCATCGCCGCTCAGGGCTCGAAGCGTGCGCTGTCCGCCGCGCCGGTGTTCTCGGCCGACGGCAAGACCGTGTACGTCGCGGTCAACGGGCAGAACCGGATCCTCGCTCTGGACGCCGCGACCGGCGCCGTCCAGCAGAGCTGGCCCGTCGGCATCGCCCCGCGCGGCATGGTCGAGGTCGGCGACAAGCTCTACGTCAGCAACGAGGGCGGCCGCCCGGCCAAGCCCATGCCGGGCAGCCTGACCGGCCAGATCAGCGCGGTAGCCGCCAACGGTGAGAACCCGCCGAACGAGGTCGCCGGGAACCTCAAGGATCACGATCCTTCGACCAAGTGGCTGTCGAAGCAGCCGACCGGCTCGGTGACCTACGAGCTGGCCAAGCCCGCGGCGGTGGTGCGCTACTCGCTGACCTCCGCGAACGACTCGCCCGGCCGCGACCCCAAGGACTTCACTCTCCAGGGTTCGAACGACGGCAGTACCTGGACCGACCTGGACAAGCGCACCGGGCAGCGTTTCGACTCGCGGTACATCACCAACAGCTACACGTTCAAGAACACCACGACGTACCGCTACTACCGACTGAACGTCACCGCGAACTACGGCGACCCGCTCCTGCAGCTCAGCGAGTGGGACATCAGCTCCTCGACCACCGCGGCCGAAACCACGATGAACTCGTACGGCACCGCCGTACCGGCCGATCCGTTCACCGGTAGCTCCACCACCGGGACGGTCAGCGTCATCGACCTGGCGAACCCAGCGGCCGCGGCCACCAGCATCGACGTCGGCCTGCACCCGGCCTCCGTATACGCGAAGAACGGTGCGGTGTTCGTCACGAACACGGCCACCGACAACGTCTCGGTGATCGACACGTCCAAGGACAAGGTCGTGCAGACCATCGCCACTCAGCCGTGGCCGGAGGCTTCGGTCGGGTACGAGCCGACCGCGGTGAACCTGACCGACGACGGCCACCTGCTGGTGACGCTCGGCCGCGCCAACGCGATCGCGGTCTACAAGTACAAGAACCCACTGGAGCCGGTCAGCTACATCGGCCTGCTCCCCACGGACTACTTCCCGTCCGAGATCACCACCCTCGGCGACACCGTGGTGGTCTCGAACACCCGCGGCATCGATGCCCTGCGCAACAGCAGCAATCACGGCACCCACGACACGACATCCAGCCTGCAGCAGTTCAAGCTCCCGGACGACGGCGTCATCAGGACCTACACACAGCAGGTCTTCAAGCAGAACGGGTGGACCCCCAACTCCGTGCAGCGCGCGAGAGGCGGCGCCAAGCCGGTGCCGGTCCCGCTCAAGCTCGGTGACCCGTCGACGATCAAGCACGTGTTCCTGCTCGTCAAGGAGAATCGGACGTACGACCAGGTGTACGGCGACATGCCCGAGGGCAACGGCGACCCGGCGCTGACGCAGTACGGCGAGAACGTGACGCCGAACCAGCACGCACTGGCCCGCCAGTTCGGGCTGTACGACAACACCTACGACATCGGGACCAACTCCGCCGAGGGCCACAGCTGGCTGATGCAGGCCGACAACCCGGAGTACACCGAGTCGACGGCCGGCGAGTACCAGCGCAGCTACGACTCGTACAACGACGTACTCGGCCACCAGAAGAGCGGGTTCCTCTGGACCGGTGCGGAGGCGGCGGGCAAGACCGCCCGTGACTTCGGCGAGTACCAGATGCAGCAGAACAACAAGCCGTCCGCCGCGAGCTGGCAGAACCTGTACTGCGACACCAAGAACATGGCGGCCGACCCGGCGCGGGCCACGGCGTACCCGATGTACTCCAACGTCGACATCCCGTCGCTCAACGACATCTCCGTGCACGGCTACCCAGGTGGCGACCTCAGCATCCCCGACATCTACCGGTACGAGATCTGGAAGCGTGACTTCGAGCAGAACGGGCCGGCGAACCTGAACATGTTCTGGTTCCCGAACGACCACACCGGCGGTGGGCCGACCGGCCCCGCCCAGGTCGCGGACAACGACCTCGCCGTCGGCAAGGTCGTGGACGAGATCTCGCACAGCAAGTACTGGAAGGACTCCGCGATCTTCGTGGTCGAGGACGACTCACAGGCAGGGCTCGACCACGTCGACGGCCACCGCGCTCCGATCCAGATCATCAGCCCGTACGCGCAGCACGGCGTCACGGACAGCCACTACTACACGCAGATCACGATGATCCGCACCATCGAGCAGATCCTCGGGATCCAGCCGATGAACCAGAAGGACAGCGCCGCCACCCCGATGCGTACGGCGTTCACCACCAAGCCCGACTACACGCCGTTCACCGCACTCCCCAACCGGACACCGCTGACCCAGGGCCTGTCGACCCTTCCGTCCTGCGGCGCGGACACCCCCGCGGCGCAGAACCCGGCCGCCGCGCCCGTACCCACCGACAACGTCCCTGCCGCTCAGCAGGCGGTCGCCGCGAAGTGGGAGGCCTGGAAGGCGAAGCAGCCCTTCACCGGCCCGAACGCCAAGGTCGACTCCGCTCCTCCGGCGCAGATGAACCGCTTCTCCTGGTACGAGGCCCACGCGTTCACCAAGCCCTACCCGGGCGACCCCACGATCTACACCCCGGACGAGGTACCGGGCGCCTACATCCCCAGCGCGGACAACGACGGCTGACCGATCTCAGTTGCGGCCGACCTCTGTGTCGGCCGCAATCTGCTCGTGGTGCCGGATCACCTCGCTGATGATGAACCCGAGCAGCTTCTCCGCGAACGCCGGATCGAGCTTCGCGTTCTCCGCCAGCCGCCGCAGCCGCGCGATCTGAGCGGCCTCACGGTTGGGGTCGGCCGGCGGCAGGTCGTGCTCAGCCTTCAGCCGCCCGACCTGCTGAGTGCACTTGAACCGCTCGGCCAGCATATGAACGACGGCCGCGTCGATGTTGTCGATGCTGTCCCGCAGCCGCTCCAGCTCATCCTGCACGGCGTTACCCGTAGTCATACCGGCAGGCTACTTGAAAAGCGCTGGCACCGGCCTCGTGCGCGGTCCTAGGGTGGCAGTGGTAGCTCTGTTCGGGCACGCGATTCAGGAGTCTTCGATGCGAGCAGCACACGCGAACCTTCGCCTCACTCTTCCGGCTTCTCCTGTCTTGAGGACTTCGCGTGTCACCAGCTCCTACTCGCTTTCTGAACCTGGGCATCCTCGCTCACGTCGACGCAGGTAAGACCACTCTCACCGAGCGGCTGCTGCACCTCGGCGGGGCGATCGACGAACTCGGCTCGGTCGATTCAGGTACCACTCGTACGGACACCCTCGCGCTCGAACGGCGCCGGGGCATCACGATCAAGTCCGCGGTCGTGTCGTTCACGCTGGGCGACCGGCGGATCAACGTCGTCGACACCCCGGGCCACCCGGACTTCATCGCCGAGGTCGAGCGTGTTCTGGGCGTCCTCGACGGCGCGATCCTGGTGCTGTCGGCGGTCGAGGGTGTGCAGCCGCAGACCCGGATCCTGATGCGCGCCCTGCAGCGTCTGCGGGTGCCGACGCTGTTGTTCGTCAACAAGATCGACAGGGTCGGTGCCGACCTCGACCGGGTGGTTGCCGCCGTCCGTACCCGGCTGAGTCCTGACGTCCTGGTCATGGGCCAGGTCCGTCAGGCCGGATCGCGCGCCGCCGAGTTCTGTGTCTCCAGGTACGACGACCCGGCGTTCGCCGAGCGGGCAACGACGACGCTTGCCGAGCACGACGAGCCGCTCCTGCGCGGGTACGTGGACGGCGCTGTGGTGTCGGCCGGCAGGCTGCGTACTGCGATCTCGGCCCAGACGACGGCGGGGTTGCTGCATCCGGTGTTCGCCGGGTCCGCGGCAACAGGCGCCGGCGTTGGCGACCTGATGGCGTCGCTGTCGACGCTGTTGCCGACCGCGTCCGGGTACGCCGAGGACGCCGTTTCGGCGCGTGTGTTCAAGGTGGAGCGCGGCTCAGGCGGTGAGAAGGTCGCGTACCTGCGCATGCTGCGCGGCACGGTGCGACCGCGTCAGCTGCTGGAGTTGCCCGGCGGGCGGAGCGGCAAGCCCAGCGCACTGGAGACGTACGGCGACCGCGGGTGGGAACTCGTCGACAGCCTCGGTCCCGGCACCATCGGCAGGATCCACGGGGTGCCGGCGGTCCGGGTCGGCGATACGGCCGGCGACGTACCCGACCCGGCCGAACCGCAGTTCCCGCCGCCGACGTTGGAGGCGGCGGTCCGGACCGAGCGCCCCGAGGACGGGCCGGCGTTGCGGTCCGCGCTGGCCCAGCTGGCCGATCAGGACCCGCTCATCAACGTCCACGTCGACGCGTCCGGGCGGCCGACCGTTTCGCTCTACGGCCGGGTGCAACAGGAGGTTCTCGAGGCGACGCTGGCCGACGAGTACGGCGTACAGGCCCGGTTCGCCGATGCGTCCGTGCTGCACATCGAACGGCCCAGTGGCGTCGGTACGGCGGTCGAGCGGCTCAACACGCCCAGCAACCCGTACCAGGCGACCATCGGCTTGCGGATCGAGCCGGCGGATCCCGGTACCGGGATCCGTTTCGTCGTCGCGGTGGCGGCTCGCGACGTACCGCTATATCTGTATGGCGATGTTTCCCGGTTCGCGGCCACCGTCGAGCAGCATGTCCGCGGAGCTTTGGCGGCCGGCCTCTACGGTTGGGCTGTCACCGATTGTGTTGTCACGCTGATCGAGGTCGCCTACAGCGTGGCCGACGGGCCGCCGTCGAAGCGCGGACCTCGCAGTACGGCGTTGGACTATCGCAAGGTCGCACCGGTGGTGTGCGTGCAGGCGCTTCGTCGGGCCGGGACTCAGGTGTGCGAGCCTGTGCTGCGGGTCTCGCTGGAGATACCGGAAGACCATGCGGCCGCGCTGCAATCCGTTCTGGGCCGGATGGGCGCGGAACCCGTCGGTCAGTGGCAGGCCGGGGCGATGGCACGGATCGAGGCACGACTCGTCGCGGCGCGACTACACGAGCTCCAGCACCAGCTGCCCGATCTGACCGGTGGTGAAGGAGTTCTGCAATACCGGTTCGACGGTTATCAACCCGTTCATGGACGACCACCTCGGCGCGGGGAGTGACGCCGTCATTGGCGTGGTTTCGGGCGCTTGGTCGGGACGGCGGTGAGAGGGTCTTCCGGCCATGGGTGGCGGGGGTAGCGGGCTCGCAGTTCGGCTCGGACCTGGGGGTAGCCCTGCTGCCAGAACGAGGCGAGGTCGCTGGTGATCGCGACGGGGCGCCGGGCGGGAGACAGGAGGTGCAGGACGACCGGGACGCGGCCGTCCGCGACAGTGGGAGTGGCCGTCCAGCCGAAGACTTCCTGCAGTTTCACGGCGAGGACCGGCGGCTCGGCGCCGTCGTACGTCAGTCGTAGTTCGGAGCCTGAGGGCACGTGGAGGCGTTCCGGGGCGAGTTCGCCGAACCGGGTCGCCGCGGGCCACGGCAGGAGTCGCCGGAGCGCCGAAGTCACGTCGATGCGGGCGAGATCGCGCGAGACTCGTACGGAGGCGAGCTCACTGCCCAGCCAGTCGTCGAGACCGGCCAGCAAGGCTTCGTCGTCGACCGCGGGCCATGGGGGTCCGAGGTGGGCGTGGCAGAACGCGAGCCGTTCCCGCAAGGCGCGGGCGGCGTCGGACCATCGCAGTACTGATAGACCGCTGCGCCGGATACCGTCGCGGACGGCCGCCTGGACGAGCAGTGGATCTGGGTTTGTGAGCGGTACGTCGTTGAGCACGATCGCGCCGAGGGTTTCGACGCGCCGCGTGACGATCCGGCCGTCGTCCCAGCGGATCTGGTCGGTGGTCGCGACCAGCTCGCCCGCGACGTCCCGCGCCGTTCGCTCATCGATCGGCGCCGCGGACCGGATCCGCGCATCGGCCCGCCCCGGCGCCCGATCAGCGACCGCGATCGCCAACCAACTCATCCCCCGCAACCCCGACTGCGCATCCAGCACAGCCCCCGTCCCCCCAGCCATCTGGTACGTCGCCGACCCCACCCCCCGAACCCGCCCAACCCGCTCCGGATACGCCAACCCCACCACCACCCCCACCGCAACCTCATCCACCACAGCACCCACCACCCCATCCCCCGCCATCCCACGACCCGAGCCAGCCGCCAACGCGCCATCTCCCGTCCCACCTCGCGAGCCACCCGCCGACACACCATCGGCCAGTGCACCCGCCGACCCCCGCCCCGCCGGCACCCCCCGAGCCGCACCCGCCGCCGCACGGCCCGCCGCCCCACCACCCGACCCACTCGCCGACGCGCGGCCCGCCGCCCCACCACGCGAACCACTCGCCGAGGCGTCGTTCGCTGTGGTGCCTCGGGTGAGGCGTTTGACTTCTTCTTGCCAGCGGGTGGTGGCTCCGCGGTCGGTGCCGCGGCGGAGGGCTTGCCAGCGGGCTGGTAGGTCGTCGGTGGAGTCGCCGCTGGAGGTGTCCGAGAGCATTGCGACGATCTCGCGAGCGCGGGCGGCTCCGACGCGCGGTGTGCCGTCCAGGAGAGCACGAGCCAACCGGGGATGCGCTCCGATCGCCGCCATCTGCCGTCCCCGTTCGGTGATCCGGCCGGCGTCGTCGACGGCCTCGAGACGGTGCAGCAACTCGGTGGCCGCGGTCATCGCCACCGCCGGCGGCTCCTCCAGCAGCGTCAGACCCTCGCCGGCCGGCGCACCCCAGGCCGCCAGGTCGAGAGCGAACCCGGCCAGATCGGCGATCGCGATCTCCGGCGCCGGGTGATCGTCGAGATGTGCGTGGTCGGCGGCCGACCAGCACCGATAGACCCGGCCGGGCGCCTCCCGGCCGGCGCGGCCCGCGCGCTGGTCGGCCGACGACTTCGACACCCGGCACGTGACCAACGCGCCAAGGCCGCGGGACTGATCGGTCCGCGGCTCCCGGGCCAGACCCGAGTCGACCACAACCCGAACCCCGGGCACCGTCAGCGAACTCTCCGCGACCGACGTCGTGACCACGATCCGGCGAGTCGCGGTCGAGGTCAACGCCCGCTCCTGCTCAGCCCGCGACTGCCGACCGAACAACGGCAGCACATTGTCACCGGCCAACCGACGAGCCACCCCGTTGATCTCGGCCTCCCCCGGCACGAAAACTAAGATGTCGCCGTCGTTCTCGGCCACCGCACGCCGTACGACGCCCGCGACGTGATCCAGCAGCCGCGGATCGACCCGCCCTCCGGGAAGCAGCGGTACGGCGACCGGTGGCGGCAACCACTCGACCGCAACGTCGTACAGCGCGGCAGACGCGGTGACGACCGGCGCCGGAGCATCGCCGCCCAGCGTGCGACTCAGCCGCACCGTGTCCGGCGTCGCCGAGGTCGCCACGATCGCCAGGTCGTCCCGAAGATTCGCCCGGATGTCGACGCAGAACGCCAGCAGCAGATCAGCGTCGAGATGCCGCTCGTGACACTCATCGATCACCACCGCGGCGACCCCCGCCAACTCCGGGTCCTGCTGCAAACGCCGTACCAGAAGCCCTGTCGTCACTACCTCGACGCGCAGCCCGCGGCCGCCGCTGCGTTCACCGCGCATCGCATAACCGATCCGTTGCCCGAGCGGTTCGCCGACCAGCGTCGCCAGCCGGGCCGCCGCCGCGCGGGTCGCCAGCCGTCGCGGCTCGGCCACGATGATCGTCCCGTCGAGGGCGTCGCCCAGCGCGAGCGGCAGCAGCGAGGTCTTTCCCGATCCCGGCGGCGCGACCAGCACCGCCGTACCGCGCGAACGCACCGCGTCGACCGTGGCAGGCAGGACCGCCCGGACAGGCAGATCGGCCCCCGGCACCGACGGCTCAGGCAGCAACACGCCCCGGATGGTCAGAGGGTCGGCTTGCCCGGCTGGTAGAGCCAGGTCTGGAAGAACGCACCGAGGTCGCGGTGCGTCAGCCGCTCCACGAACCGGATGAAGGTCTGCGTCGACACGTTGCCGTGCCGGTACGTCGCCGGCCACTCCTTCAGCACCTGGAAGAACGCACGGTCGCCGATCTTCAGCCGGAGCGCCTGCAACGTCATCGCGCCGCGGTTGTAGACCAGGTCGTCGAAGATCTGATCCCGTCCCGGGTCGGCCACCTTGCCGGACCAGTCCTTCTCGCCGGCGTACGTCTCCGCGAAGCTCTGCTGCACCGGGACGCCGTTGAACTTCTCCTGGTAGAGCCACTCCGAGTACGTGGCGAAGCCTTCGTTCAGCCAGATGTCCGACCAGTGCACCGGCGTGAGGCTGTCACCGAACCACTGGTGGCCGAGTTCGTGGGCGAGCAGGTCGCCGCTGACCTTGCTGGTGCGCTGGTCGTACACCGGTCGACCCTGCGTCTCCAGGGCGTAGTGGACGCCGACATCGGCGAGGATGCCGCCGGTCGAGCCGAACGGGTACCGCCCGTACAGCGACGACTCCCACTGCACGATCTGCGCCGTGGTCTGGTTGAACACCTTGTCCTGACCGGGCTTAGTGTCGATCGACTGGCCGATCGCGGTGATGTTCGGCCGGCCGTCCGCGGTCGTCCCGCGGGTGACGTCGTACTTCCCGATCGCGAGCATCGCCAGCTCGCTGGCCATCGGCTGGTTCATCTGCCAGCGGAAGGTCGTCCGGCCGTTGCGCGTGGTGGTCGGTCCGGGTTCGCCGTTCGCCAGCACGGTGAGGCCGGTCGGCACGGTGACGGTCTGGGTGTACGTCGCCTTGTCGTCGGTGGTGTCGTTCACCGGGTAGTACGTCGCCGCGCCGATCGGCTGGTTGAGCGCGACCGCCCCGTCCTTCGTGGCGACCCAGCCGGAGATGCCCAGGGCCGGGTCGTCGATCTTCTGCGGGACGCCCGCGTAGGTCACCGACACGACGAACGTCGTACCCCGCCACAGGCCGTGCCGGGGAGTGACGACCAACTCCTGCGCACCGCTCCGGGTGAACGACGCGGCGCGCCCGTTGACGGAAAGCTTGCTGATCTTCAGCGGCCCTTGGAAGTCCAGGTCGAACCGGGACAGGTTCTGCGTGGCGCGGGCAACAATCGTCGTGGTCGCGCTGATCGCCTTGGTGCTGGAATCGAACGCCAGCTTGATGTCGTAGTGGCTGACGTCGTACCCGCCGTTCCCCATGTCCGGGAAGTACGGATCGCCCGCGCCCGGCGCGCCTGGCGAGAACCGCGACGCCCGCCCGGGCGAAGCATCCGCCGCCGGACCCGGCACGGCCACCAGGCCGAGAGCCAACGCACTGACAACCAGCAGGCAACCGGCGACACGTCTCACAGTTCCTCCATTGCAGCTTCGACGACCGGCCCAACCCTAGTCCTGTCCCAGGTGACTGGCAGGATGCGGGCATGGAGCGGAGACTCGGTCGGCAGGAAGCGTCGGAGGCTGTTCAGGAGTACGGGTGGCGGTATGTGCTGGGCACCTTCCAGACGTCGGTTCTGGTGGGGACGCTTGCGCAAGCGATCGGCGTGGCAGCGGATGTGGTCGCGGCGTGTGGTGACGACGCGGATCGCCATCTGCGGGTCGACGTACGCGCCGATCGGGCTGTCCTCACCTTGCAGTCGACGGAGCAGGCGGCGGTCACCACCCTCGATGCCGAGCTCGCGCGCAGGATCTCCACGACCGTTGAGAAGTCCGGGTTCGTGCCGGAGCCCGGAGCAGGCGAAGTACGGTCGGTCCAGTTGCTGGAGATCGCGATCGACGCCATGGACATCGCCGGGATCCGGCCGTTCTGGAAGGCAGTGCTGGGGTACGCCGACGAGGCGGGCGCCGCGGGGCCGGAGGATCCGCTCATCGACCCGCTCTGGCAGGGCCCGGCCGTCTGGTTCCAGCAGATGGACCGGGAACGCCCGCAACGCAACCGCATCCACCTCGACGTCAGCGTTCCGCACGACGAGGCACCCCGACGGCTCGAAGCCGCACTGGCGGCCGGCGGCCGGCTCGTGTCCGCAACCCGCGCCCCCGCCTTCTGGGTGCTCGCCGACCTGGAGGGCAACGAAGCCTGCATCACCACCTGGCAGGGCCGAGACAACTGACCTACCTGCCCAGCACGGCGCCATAGATCGCCGAACTGTCGCGCTCCGCCCGCCCGTCCTTCAACTCGATGCAGTGGCCGAATGGCCTGGTTGGGCGGGGCTTTTGGCCGGTGTGCTTGTCGCGGATCCGGGTGAGGCTGGAGGTGAGCGAAGGAGCCGGTGATGAGCACGCAGTTGCAGCAGGAGATCGACCGTTGGGAAGCCCAGCTCGATGACATCGCCGAGACCGGCGAGGCCGACGACTGGTTCCTGGAGGAGCGTCGGCTTGCCGAGGCGCAGCAGACCGTGGTCACGTATCGCGGTCGCATCCTGCCGCTGCTCGGCAAGCCCGAGGACCGGTTCGTGGCGACCGAGATCGAGCATCTCGTCGACCGCCTCGAGGACCTCCGCAACGACCTGTTCCGGACCGTCCACCCGGTCACCTCGCACCAGGAGATCGCCGAAACCGTCGCCGCCCTGCGCGCGTTGGTCCAGCTCGCCCTACGTCTGGAACCCGCGTCATGAAGGTTGTCGTAGGCATCGACGGACGACCCGACTGCGAGAACGCGCTCCGCTGGGCCGCGGCCGAAGCGGCCGGCTCGGTCAGCCAGACCATGTTGCACCAAGCGCCCTGCCCGGTCGCCGTCATACCGCAGGCGCACTAGGGTCCTTCGGCTCTGCCTGAGGACGGGACTTACTGATGTGCTGTAGCTGACGAAGGAGGCTGGGATGTCGAAGAAGGTTCTGGTGGCGTACGCCAGCAAGATGGGAGCGACCGCCGGTATCGCCCAGGCGATCGGCGACGAGCTACGCGCCCACGGGCACGACGTCGACGTACTGGACGTCGCCCGCGTCAAGGACATTACGCCGTACGACGCTGTGGTCCTGGGCAGTGCGATCTACATCAGGCGGTGGCGTCACGAAGCCGTGCACTTCCTGCGGCACCACGTCGACGAACTCCGGCAGCGTCAGGTCTGGCTGTTCCACAGCGGGCCGGTCGGTCCGGACAAGGATCAGGACCAGGCGATGCCGCCCGCCGTACGTCATCTCGCGCACGAGATCGGCGCGACCCCCGCGGTCACGTTCGCCGGCCGGCTGGAGCGGGAGACCGCCGGCGTGATGGGCCGGACGTCCCGGCAACCATGGCCGCTGCAGGCCGGCGAGGTGATCACCGGCTTCCTCGCCCGCCGGCTCGCCAGCGGCAACCTGGCCGGCGACGTCCGCGACTGGGACAAGATCCGCCGCTGGGCGGCCGACATCAGCGCCGCCATCGAAGCCACCCAACGCAGCACCTGGCACCGCCCGCCGGCGGGTCACTCCTCGGCTGATCAGCCTGGGCAACCGGGCGTGCCGAGCAGATCCACACCGAAATGACCGGCACGTGGAACAATGGGTCCCGGAAACGAGGAGGAGATGATGACAACAGCTGTCCCGTTGCCGCCGGCCCATCTGCTCACCGTTGGTGAGTACGCCGCGCTCGGCGAGGACGACTGCGGCCGCTCCGAGCTCATGGAAGGCAACCTTGTGATGTCGCCGAGTCCGAGCCCGGACCACAACATGGCCGGACTGCGGATTGCTCTGCAGTTGATGCCGCAACTCACTCAGGATTTCGAAGTCATCACCGATGTGGACATCGATCTTGAGCTGGCGCCGGCCGACCAGCCCGGCTTCTCCCGGCGACCCGACGTCATCGTCGTGCAGCGCTCTGCCCGTCGGCGTGTTCGCGCCGAGGGCGGGCTGATCCGGGCGGTAGAGGTACTTGTCGTGATCGAGATCGTCTCACCGGGATCACGCCGTACGGACAACGTGGTCAAGCGAGCCGAGTACGCCGACGCCGGGATTCCGCACTACTGGATCGTCGACATCCAGGAGCCCGTCTCGCTACTGGCATGCCACCTGACCGAGAAGTTCGGCTATCTCGATGCCGAGGTCGTCGGCGGCACCTTCAACAGCACCGAGCCGTTCACCGTCGCCCTCGATCTCGAGGACCTCCACTAACGGCGTTGCTGCTTCCGCTCGTGTTCGATGGCGAAGACGGCCGCCTCGGTGCGGCGTTCGACGTTGAGCTTGCGGAGCAGCGAGGAGACGTAGTTCTTGACGGTCTTCTCGGCCAGGTACAGCGACTGGGCGATCTGGCGGTTGGTCTTCCCGGCTGCGATCTCGGCGAGGATGCGCCGCTCCTGATCGGTCAGCGACGCGTACCGAGGGTCCTCCACCTCCGCCGGGTGCCGGAGACGTTCCAGCACCTTCGCGGTCATGCTCGGGTCGAGCAGCGACTCCCCGGCCGCGAGCCGACGTACGGCGTCCACCAGCGCGTGGCCGTTGATCTGCTTCAGCAGGTATCCGGACGCGCCGGCCATGATCGCGGTGAACAGCGCCTCGTCGTCGGAGAACGACGTCAGCATTAGGCACGCCGGCGGCTCCGCCATCCTCGAACGGACCTCGCGGCACACGGTCACCCCGTCACCGTCGGGCAGCCGGACGTCCAGCACGGCGACGTCCGGCCGTACGGCGGGAATCCGCGCGATCGCCTCCGCCGCCGTCCCCGCGTCGCCGACCACCTCGATGTCCGGCTCCGCGTCGAGCAGCTGGTGCAGGCCCAGCCGCACCACCTCGTGATCGTCGAGCAGGAACACCTTGATCGCCATCACCGTCTCCTTCAGCCCCGGATCCGCACCGGGCACCACCCCAGCATCCCCCGCCGCGCCCCCACCCACCAGGGACCTCGGTCCCACCCCACCCGGGACCTTCGGCAGCAGGCTCAGAGGTCGAGTTGGTGTTCACGCAGGCGAGCGCGGGCGTCGCCCTACTCCCCTCAGTGAACGACCGCGTCACGCCGCCGCACGGTAGACAGCTCGTCGTCGGTCGGCTGATGCGGCACGACCGCGACCGGACAGGTCATCGCGGCCAGCGAACGCCGCGCCACCGGGTCGATCGGCAGTACGCCGGTGTGCGCACCGACCACGATCAGGCCGACCGAACTGCTCTCGTGGACCAGCGCCGCCGCCGGCGGCCGACTGCTCAGGAACCGGGTTACCTTCACGTCCGGGAACCGGCTCGTCCACGGCGCGAGCGTCTCCGACAGCAGGTAGTCGGCGCGGCTGATCCACGAGCACTCCGGGTCCTCGTCCGCGAACGGCCGTTCCGCCGGCAGCCCGGCGTGGACGACGGTCAGGTCACCGTCGCGTCCCGCGGCCTCGCCGAACGCGAACTCCAGCGCCTCGGCCGACAACGCCGTACCGTCGATGCCGACGGCAACCTTCCGGTCCAGCAACGACGGCCGCCACGACAGCGGTACGACGACCACCGGGCAACCGGCCCGCGCCGCCAGCCGCAGGTTGGCCTGGGTGTGCGCCAACCGTTGCGGCCCGCGGCTGCGGGATCTGGCGACCACCAGCATTCGTGCCTTCCGCGCGGCGTGCGCGAGTACCCGGAGCCGGGAGCCCTCCTCGGTGACCGCGGCCAGCTCGGTCGCGTACCCGTCGCGGTAGCGCACGTGCGTCACCGCGGCCCGCACTGCGGCGTCCGCCAACTCACCAGGTGACTGCGCCGTCGGCGAGGACGCAGTGTGGGCGGAGTACGGCGCGATCAGCACCAGCTTGGCACCTTCCCGCAGCGCCTCGGCGCACGCGTAGTCCACCACGCGGAGGTTCTCCGCGCTGCCGTCGACCTCGACCACGACAGATCCGGTCCGGTTCCAGGTACTCATCGTTCTCCCTCACACAGGTACGACGGCCAGCGGGCACGTCGCGTGGTGCAACACGCCGCGCGTCACGGTGCCGAGGAAGGCGGCCGCCACGCGGGCATGGTGGTGGGCGCCGACGACCAGCAGCTGCGCGTCGGCGTTCGCGGCGCCGTTCAGCACACCGTCGACCCGGTGCCCACGCCGGACGTCGACCTCGAAGGCCACGTCCGGGTACTTCTGCTGCCATTCGCCGACCACGTCCCCGAAGTGGCGCTCGGCCTTCTCGCGCATGCCGTCGTCCAGGTTCACCGCCTGCCAGCCGTACAGGCCCGGCAGGTCGAAGACGTACACGATCCGGACCGGGACCTTCCGCTCCCGCACGGCGGTGATCGCGAACTCGAGCACCGCGGCGTTGTCATCGCCCTGGTCCAGCGCCACCACCACCGGTCCGGCGTGGCCGGACGGCGTCCAGCGGTCAGGCACGATCACCACCGGAACCGTCGTACGGGACACGACCGCCTCCGACGTCGACCCGATCAGCAGCCGCTTGAACGTCCCCATCCCGCGGCGGCCGACGACCAGCATCCGGCTCTCGGCAGCGGCCTCGGTGAGCGTCCGGGCCGGCGGGCCGACCATCAGCTCAGCCTCGTGGTCACTTCCGCCCGGCCGCCCGTCCAGGTAGCCCTGCACGGTGTTGACGAGCTCAGTCGCCTGGTCGTCGACCAGGTCCGGCGGAACACCCGCAACGGTCCGGATCCGGTCGTCGATCACGTGCACCGCCTGGAGGGGCTCCTGCCGGAGCAACGACTCCTGCAAGGCCCACTCCAGTGCACCGGTGTCACGCCACGAGTCGTCGAACCCTACGTGGATCACCGGCTTGGTCATCGCAACCACGGGTACTTCCGGACGAAGTCCAGGCCGCTCCACCACGTGCCGAGACCCCACACGTTGCCAGCAGCAACCAGTGCGAGGACCACGACCGCGATCGCGCCGAGGATGTGGTCGTCCAGCACCGGGTTCGTGGTCGGCGGCAGGTTCGAGGACCACATCAGCAGGTACAGCAGTACGCCGCTGACGGCCGCGACTCGCATCCCGATGCCCAGCGTCAACGCCAGCCCAAGACCTGCGAGCGCGATCATGAACAGCGGGCTGACCCACCAGTCGCCGGCCAGCGAGTGGTAGAACCCGGACAGCGGGCCGGTCGATCCCTTCAGGAACCCGGCCGTCACGTCCGCGCCGTCGACCCAGGCCTTGCCCGACTTGGTCGAGTAGCCGAGACCGAACAGCTTGTCGAAGAACGCCCACAGGAACGTGAGCCCGTAGGCGATCCGCAGTACGGCCAGCATTCGCCCGGCCGACGTGGTGATGATCGGATGCCGATCACCGTCCGGCTCCATCGCCGGAGCCGCGAGGTGCTGCTGCCGCCGATGCGGCGTTGTGGTCATGATGTCGTCCTTCCGTTCGATCCGGCACCTTCATCGTCGAACGTCCCGATGCCGTCGGTCAGAGCCCTTCGCACCCCGTTCGGACATGCCGAACGACCCCTCGTCCCGGGCCGTATGCCACTGTCCGCGCCGCCCGCACCGCAAGACGGTGAGGTCTCGACCACGAAGGCTGGAGGCCACCATGACGACACATCCCGCACCGATGGTGATCGGGTACGACGGATCGCCCGGCAGCGTGTCCGCGCTCGACTGGGCCGTCGCCACGGCCGGCCGCGCAATGGCACCGCTGCGGATCGTCGAGGCGTTCGAGCTCGTCATCACCACCCGCCCGTCGCCCGGGCACGTCGTACCGCTCGAAGCGGTCCGCACGGCCCGCCGGCAGCGGCTCGACGAGCTCGCCGCGAAACTCCGCCTGGAGCACCCCGACCTGAATGTCGAGACCAGCCTTATCGGCGGCGCCGCCGCGAAAACCCTCGTCGAAGCCGCCCAGGACGCCCGGCTCGTGATCCTCGGCTCCCGCGGACTCGGCGGCTGGAGCGGACTGCTGATCGGCTCGGTCGCCGTCCAGGTCACCACCCACGCGACCTGCCCCGTCGTGGTAGTCCCCCACGACTACCAGCCACAGACGCAGGTGGAGCCCACGGTGGTCGTCGGCGTCGACGGCTCCAAGTACTCCGCTCGCGCCATCGACTTCGCGTTCGACCAGGCCGAATCCCTGCACGCCCGAGTGGTCGCCGTCCACGCGTGGACTTCGCCGTACCTCACCTACCGCGACGGCGAGTCGATGCTCGAGTTCGACGAGGACACGGTCCGGGAGGAGGCGCAGCTCCTGGTCGCCGAGTCGGTGGCCGGCGCCGCAGCGGACCACCCCGACGTACCGTGGGCCAGCGACCTACCGACGGGGTCGGCAGGCCACGCTCTCGTACGACACTCCGAGTCCGCCGACCTGGTGGTCGTCGGCACCCGCGGCCACGGCGGATTCACCGGACTCCTCCTCGGATCCGTCGGCCAGAACGTCCTCCACCACACCCACTGCCCGATCGCCGTCGTCCACTGACTGAGGGCGCACGTCCGGGCGGACCTCGAGGACGTACAGCTCGCCGGTGTGGCCGTCCTTCGCCTTGTCGAGCGTGGTCGGCTGGCGGAAGTGCCCGTCCGCCGCGGCCGACCAGCGGGCCAGCTCGTGAAGCTCATCGTCGGTAAGCGCCGTACCGGACCTGCCCGGGTCGGAGCGCACCATCCGCTGCACGACCACCGGCATCGCGATCCGGAGCTGATCGATCCCCGACGCCTCACGGTTGCCGACAGCAACAGTGTTGTAGAGCGAGGCGAAGCACCGCCGGCAAGCCGCGAGGATGTCCTGCGCGCTCCGGAGGTGCAGGAACACCTCGTCCGACGTCGCGTCGGCCGACGTCGGGCTACACCGCACGGCAACGTCCGTACCGTCCCCGCCGAGCTGCTGGTACGCCGCGACGATCTCGTCCACCACCTCCGACGGCAGCGCGGCATCGCGGAACGCCGTGCGGATCTCGGCCGCGGCCACGGCCAAGTCGCGCCCCGCGCGGAACCGCCGGAGCGCCCGCGCGATCGTCGGTCCCAGCCGAGCGTCGACGACGAAGGCCTCGTACGCCGACGCGGTCACCGCGAAACCCTCCGGCACCCGGATCCCCCGCTGCGCCAGTTCCGCCAGCCGGGACACCTTCAGACCGACCTGCGACGGATCAAGCGCCGCCTTCGCCTCGTCGTCCAGCCGTACGACGTACTCCCTGTCCATGGCACCTCCTCGCCTTCCCTTGCACTCATTCCACCGGTGCGGAGGGCGGTACGTGCAGGGTCGAAGGTCCCGTACTCAGGTGCTACTCGTCCGCCGGGATCAGCGCGCGGGATGGGTACTCGTGCAGGACGAGTGCGGATAGCTCCTCCGGATCCGGAAGGCCCGGCCGTCAAGCCGTACCCACTCCCCTGCCCGTCCCTGGTCGTGGCCGGGGTCAGGCGATCGAGCGGGCGCGGTCGGAGCGGGAGAGTTTCAGGAAGGTTGTCAGTTCGGTGGGGACCGTGGTGTGGAACGGCCAGGTGGGCTGGCGCCACTGCTGGTTGGCGTCCAGGGCCTGGAGGACGCCGATCGGGCTCTTGGCAAGGAGTTTCGTCAGCTTGGGGGCATCGGCGGGCTTCGGATCGGCGAGGAGTTCGGTGGCCTTGGCGGCGACCTTGTCCCGGGACTCGAGGGCCGCCGACCAGACGTTCTGGACCAGTTCCTCCAGCGCGCCCTGGACGGCGGCGAGCCCCTCGCCCGCGTCGTCGCTGACCGAGGCGGTGGCTTCGCGCATCAGGTTGAGGATGCGATGCAGGTACGGCGGGTGCGAGTACTCGATCGCCCATTGCTCGTGATCGACCAGCTGACTGAGGAGCGCAAGGCGGAAGTCGTCGAACGCTCGGAGCAGGAAGATGAAGTAGACCGGCGCCGACAGCGCCGTGACGATCAGGTCCGGGTGCGGCAGCGAGCCGAGCTGGAGCCGCAGCGCGAACGCGTCGGCGCTGAGTTCCTCGTCCTGCGACGCCCGCAGCGAGTCGACGTCGTCCGGGTCCGCTCCCGCGCCGAAGGTGTGCTCGAGCGCGACGTGTGCCAGCTCGTGGCAGATGATGAACCGGTACGCGTACTGCGCGAAGGACGTCGCCGCCGTGACCTGCCGCGGCGAGATGTCGATCGGGCGGACCGACGGCGAGCGCAGCGGCGAGGCGTAGCTGTCGATGGCCGCCGCCAGCCGGTCCCGGGCAGCCGGCCAGTACGTCGACGGCCGCCGGCCGTGCTCGTCCGCGACGAAGTACGTGGCCGCGGTCGAGGTGAGCGCGTTCAGCACCCGGTACGTCGCGCCGCCCATCCGGATCACCGCCTTGTCGCCGGTCCGGACCGTGAAGGTCTTGTAGTCCGTGCCCTTCGACTTCACGATCCGGGTCCGCGGCGGCCGCAGGCGTTCGTGCAACTCGGCCGGCGAGATCACGGCCTGCAGGATGTTGCCCACGGCCGCGTCGAGGTGCTCCTCCATCAGGAAGTCGTCAGCCGGCATCGCACGACTCCACGGTCTCCAGCTTCACCACGTCGGACAGCTTGAGCACCGTCGTACCGGCCGTGGTCGAGTCGATCTGAATCTCTCCGTCGCCGGACCGGACCAGCGTCCCGCAGACGACCACCTTCGACGTCTCGGTCACCCGGACCTGGTTCCTCGCCTTCGACGGCCCGTACCAGGCGAGCGCGAAGCTGGCGCCCAGGAACGCCAAGGTCAGGTAGGTCAGCGCCTTCGCCCACCGCAGGTCACGACGGGCCTTGTCCGCTTGCTGAAAGTCGAGGCCGGCTCTGCCACCCGATTCGCGGAACACCGCACGCGTGATCGTCTTCGGTACGCCGTAGGCCGCCCGCAAAGCCGCGACCGCGCCAAGGACCGCGAACAGCGCGGCGCACAGCACGCCGAGCCCGGTCAGCTGCGCGGCCAGCGGGTCGAGGTCCTTTGTTGCCTTGGGCGCCCCGACGACCGAGAAGATCGACACCAGACCGAGGAGCGCGGCCAGCCCGGTCCGCCAGTTCTCCGCGCTCTTGCGCACGGACGCGAGCTGGTCCGAGAACAAGGTTGCCCATTGCTGGTCGATCGCCAGATCGTTCGGGTCCGGTACGCCGTCCGGTGGCTGCAGTCCGCCCGGCGTCACGGCGCCCACACCACCCGGACGCGGTAGGCCGCACCGCACCCCGACTTCCCGTGCGGCCGGTGCGTGTGCGCCTTGTCGCATCCGCACCGTAGGTCGAACGACTCGTCACCGCTCGACAGGTCGATGTCGAGCTCGGCGAACTCGGCCTCGGCCTTTGCCCGCTGGGCCTGGTTGAACTTGCTGGCACCGGCGACCGCAACGACCCAGTGCCGGCTCTCCGGCTGGGGGTGGTCGCAGCGCGGGCATCGGCCGGCGAAGTCGACAGCCCACGGCCGGCGGTCGTCCGGAAAGAACCCGACCGTGATCGTCGACCGCGCCTTCTCGGTGTCATCCGGCCGCACGACTTCGGAGTACTCGATGTCCACCTTCGTCCCCCTTGCTCACGACAAGTACACCCGGACGGCGACAGAAGGTGAAGTAGTCAGTCTGGTCCGAATGCGAGCAGGAACGTGTGTACGGCGTTGTCCGTGACCTCGGTGAGCTCGGCCCTGCTCAGCTTGCGTGTGCCGAGGCGGGATCGGGTCTCCAACGGTGCGGTCAGCAGGGCGCCGAACTGTTCGGCGGCGACGACCGGATCGCCGAGCTTCAGCTTGCCGGCCAAGGCGAGGCGGGCGAGGCGGTCGGCGAGGGCGTCGTTCACCTTGTCGGTCGCGCGGTCGCGGACGATGTCCTGCAACTCCGGCATACTCCCCAGCTCGGCGTGCAGCAGCCGGCGCAAGGCCCACGACTTCTCGTCGCAGTAGCAGTCGGCGAGCTTCCGTCCGACCTCGGTCAGCACCTCGGCCGGGTCCCGGTCCGGGCGGAGCGCGTCGACGGCCGCCAGGTTGCGGGCGAGCGCGTCATCGGCCAGCGCGGCGACCGCCGCACGGAACAGCGACTCCTTGTCGCCGAAGTGGTTGTAGATCGTGTGCTTCGCGACCCCGGCGGTGGCCGCGACCGAGTCCACACTCGCCTGCCGGTACCCGTCCCGGGCGAAGACCGTGAACGCCGCGTCCAGGATCGCCTGGCGCTTGTCGATCCTGCCCCGGTTGACCGTCACCTGATCAGGGTAGCCCACAGCACCATGTCGTACGGTAAACTGCACTGGCCAGTGCAATCACGAGGAGGATCGATGATCGTCAACCTGTTGCGGATCCGGTTCAAGGACGGCGTGACCGTCGCGGAGCAGGAGGAGGTGCTGGCGGTGATGCGCCGTACGGCGTCCCTCGACAGCGTCGCGTTCGGTGCCGTCGGCAAAGACTTCGGCAACCCGGCCGACGGGTTCACACACTCGTACCTGGCGGCGATCCCGGACCTGGACGCGCTGGAGCGGTACATGCACGACCCGGTGCATCTCAGCGGCGACGACCTGATCCTGGACAAGCTCGAGAAGATGAGCGCCGTCCGCTTCACCGACGACAGCGACCAGGAGCTCGGCCAGGCCGTCTACGAGATCGCCGCACGGAAGATGCGGAAGTACCCAGACTGGGCCCGGCGCATCGACGAACTCTTCGGCGACAACGTCTGACCCCCGGCGCGCCGGACACTCGAGCGGCCCTCACCACGACGGCGGGTGGATAATTCGGGCGATCAAGGGGGTACGCAATGAGCGTTGAGGTGGTACGGGCGGGCAGAACGGGATGCCTCGTCCGGCTGGCCGTCGTTGTCGTCGGGGTCGGGTTGCTGATCCACGGTACGGTCCGCGGCACTGATGACCTCTGGCCGTTCGGGCCGATGTCGCAGTACGCGATGTCGGTCCCGGGCGACACCTCGATCGACTCCATCCGGGTCGTGGCGCTGACGGACGCCGGTACGACGGTCGACGTTCCGCTGGACACCAACGGCGCCGGAGTGCGGCGTGCCGAGATCGAGGCACGCACCAGCGCGATCGTGGCCGATCCGTCACTCCTGCAGTCGGTCGCGGACGACTGGGCCCGCAAGCATCCGGACAAGCCCAGGTACGTCCGGCTGGAGTTGGTCCGCGATACCACCACACTGGTGCGCGGCCGGGTCTCCGGCCACCCCGCGTCGAAGGTACTCGCCGTCTGGCAGGTCCGATGACGAGCTGGTTCCTGCCGCCGGTCGCGATCGCCCGGATCGCCTGGCTACGGACGATCCTCTATCTGTTCGTCCTCCTCGACATGCACGTCTTCGTCAACGACACTCGCTCGAAGGGCCATTCCCCGGAGCTGTACCAGCCGTTGTTCCTGGCCCGGCTGCTCGACCTCCCCCGGCCGAGCGTCCCGCTCACGAACACGCTGTACGGCGTCCTGATCGTGGCCTGCCTGGTCGGCGCGACGAACCGGCTCCCCCGCCTGGCCGGCTGGATCGTCGCGCCCGCCTTCACCTGGTGGGTGCTGATCGGGATGAGCGACGGCAAGGTCGACCACGACCACCTCGCCCTGGTCGTGGCATTGTGGGTCCTCCCTACGGTCGGCAGAGCGCGGTACGGCGACCTGCGGCCGAGCGAGCTCGCGGGCTGGGCCGTGCGGTGCGTCCAGATCGCCGTCGTCGCGACGTACGCACTGTCGGCGCTGGCCAAGATCCGCAGCGCGGATTGGGCGTTCACCTGGCCTGACAGCGCGGTGCTGACGTGGGCGATCGTACGGCGTCCCAACCCGCTCGGCGAGCGGCTGCTGAACTACCCGTGGCTGCTGCACATCATGCAGTGGATCGGCTTCACCGGTGAGATCCTGTCCCCGGTCGTCCTCTGGCTGCGAGGCCGGTGGTTGTTGCTCGCGGCACTGTTCTTCCTGGGCTTCCATGCGGCCAACACCGCGATGCTGGGGATCACCTTCCTACCGACCGCGATCTGCTGGCTGGCCTTCGCTCCCCTGGAACGCCTCGGACAGTTCGCGACACCGGCCGTCCGGGCCGCCACCAGAAAAGTCAGGACATGATGTTTTCGTTCGAAGGCCGCGGATTTCTTCTCGGTTTCGCGTCATGCCGCCCGCACTCGACCGTCTACCAGGTACAGGACCCCGCAGCATGGGATGGTGAGCCGATGGGCAGCGAGTACGACGACAGACGGCCAGCGCCGGAGGCACCGAGCCTGGCCCGTGTCTGGGATGCCCTCCAAGGCGGCAAGGACAACCGCGTCCCGGACCGCGCCGAGGCGGCACGGCTGGAGCAAGCGGTCTGTCTCAGTGAACTGGTCGCGGCCAACGCGGACTTCCGCCGACGCGCCCTCGAACACCTCGCCGGACCCGGCCGCGTCACGCAGTTCATCGACTGCGGTCCAGGGTTCCCGAACCCGGCCAGCGCGTCGACCATCCTCCATCAGTTCGCCCCAGAGGCCAGGGTCCTGTACGCCGACAACGATCCGCTCGTCCTCGCCCATTGCCGGGCGCTGCTCGAGGCCGACGACCGGGTACGAGTCGTGGACGCCGACATCTTCGACCCCAAAGCAGTCCTCCACGACGACGCGGTACGAACCTTCTTCGACTGGACCGCGCCGATCGCGCTCATCCACACCGCGACACTCCCGCACTACCCCGACGACCGGCGGCCGGTCGACGTGATGCGCGGATACGTCGAGGCGCTTCCGGCCGGCTCGTACACCGTCGTCTCGCACTTCGCCACGCCGGACCAGGACAGCCTGCGCCGGATGGCCGGCATCGCCGAGGCAGCCCTCGTGGACGGCCCGATCGGCTCCGGCTGGTTCCGGACGCTCGACCAGATCGCAGCGCTCTTCCCGGACCAGGAGCTGCTCGATCCCGGCCTGGTCCCGTGCGACGACTGGCGCCCGACCGACGACACCGACGAGCACGGCGCATCGATCCGCCGATGCCTGGTCGCCGCGATAGGGCGCATCGCGAGACCTGCCACCAAGTGATAATGCGCTCCGTGAGTCATCACGGGGATTCTCAGCACGAGGTCGCGGTCGCCGGACCCGCACCGGCGCTGGGCTGGGCCTTACTGCTGTGCAGTACGCCGTTCCTGCTCGTCGCCGTACCGAGCATCATCCACCACGACCCGTTCGTACTCGCCCACGCCGAGCGTTACCGCGTCGAGGGCGACTTCCCGCCCGGTGTGCTGCAGACGATCAGCCTCGCACTCAACCTGCTCTGGCTGTTCATGGTGTACCTCGGGCTCTCGGCCATCCTGATGCGGCAGTACTTCAGCGAGGCCGGCGTACGGTACCGCAGGCTCGTCCGCAGCCGTCGCCTCCCGGTCGAGGCGATGACCTCGATCAGCCTCACGAGCTACTTCCGGCCACGGGCCGCCGACGTCCTCAAGAGCCGCACAGGCATCGACCCCGGCGGCATCACGGACGCCCAGGAGATCGCCGGATTCGAGCCGCTCGCGATCCGGGGAACCGTCGGAAGGCTCACCGTGCGCCTCCAACTCCAGTCGGGCAAGGGTGCGCTCGACGCGATGCAGTACGTCGACCAGTGGGTCCGCCGGCGCCCCGACCTGCTCGACGACAACGCCCGTACCTACTTCGTCCACCGCGGCGCACTGCCCCCGGACTGACGGGCCGGCGTACTCGCGCGTTGGGTCAGGATCGGAGGGCGCGTAGGCCCGTGCGTATTTCGTCCACCAGGATCTCGGGCTGTTCCAGGGCCGCGAAGTGCCCGCCCTTGTCGGCCTCGCCGTAGTGGATCAGATTGCTGTAGGTGTCTTCGATCCAGCTTCGTGGCAGCCGAGGGATGTCCCTCGGGAAGACCGTCACCGCGACCGGAAGCGTCAGCTTCGGGCCGGCGAAAGTGGCCGACCTGTTCTCCCAGTAGATGCGGGCGGACGACGCCGCGCTGTTGGTGAACCAGTAAAGGGAGATCGCGTCGAGCATGGCGTCCATGCTGAGGGTGTCCTCGGCGAGCCCCTGGTTGTCGGTCTTGGACTGGAACTTCTCGTAGATCCAGGCTGCCTGGCCGACCGGAGAATCCGCCAGGGCGAACCCGACAGTCTCCGGCTTCGTGCCCTGCAGGTGATTCGACCCACCGAGCTCGCCGGTGTAGCGGGCGAGGGTCTCCACGGCGTAGTGCTGTTCGGGCGACAACGTGTCGGGGATCTGTGCGGGGAAGGCGTACTGGGTGTTCAGATGGATTCCGGCAAGCCCCTCGGGTTGCATAGCCCCGAGGGCGGTCGTGACGACGGCACCCCAATCGCCGCCTTGCGCAGCCCACCTCGTGTACCCGAGGCGCCGCATCAGTTCCGCCCAAGCGCCGGCGATGCGCGACACGGTCCACCCGGTCGCCGTGGGCTTCTGGGAGAACCCGAATCCGGGCAACGACGGTACGACGACGTCGAACGAGTCGGCAGCGTCACCTCCGTACGCCACCGGATCGGTCAGCGGGCCGATCAGCTGCAGGAATTCGACGATCGAGCCCGGCCATCCGTGCGTCAGGAGCAGCGGCATCGCGCCGGGATTCTTGGACCTGACGTGCAGGAAGTGGATGTCCAGCCCGTCGATCTCGGTCAGGAACTGGGGGAACCGATTGAGTTCGGACTCGAAGCGCCGCCAGTCGTAGCCGTGCTCCCAGTACTCGACCAGGGCTCTGGCGTTCTGCACCCGAACCCCTTGCGACCAGTCGCCCACCGTCTCCGGATCCGGCCAGCGGGTCCTGGCCAGTCGCTGCTTCAGGTCGTCGACCTCCGCCTCCGGGATCGAGACGGCGAACGGGCGGACGAGGGTCATGGCCTTCTCCTCCTGGGAGTTCTTCGCTGCACACCAGTGTGCAATCTACGTCATTGCACACCGGTGTGCAAGAATCGTCCCGTGCCCGCCGAGTCCTCCCGCGTACGTTCGACGAACGAGACACGCGATCGCATCCTCGACGTCGCCCTCGACGTACTGGGGGAGAATCCCGACGCCGGAATGGGTGACATCGCCGCCGCTGCCGGCGTCGTCCGCCGGACGGTCTACGGCCATTTCCCCTCGCGCCTCGACCTGATCCGGACGCTGACCGAACGGGCCGTCACCGAGATGACCGCCGTACTCACCGAAGCCGAAGCCAACGCCATCGACGCAGCAGCGGACGCGGCCTGGGTCGAATTCATCGCCCGCGTCTGGCCGGTGGCGCACCGGTACCGGGTGCTGCTCGCGCTGCGCCGCGGCGAGTACGGCGACGCGATCCACAGCCTGCTCGGACCACTCGACGACCTCCTCGCGGCCCTCGTGAAACGGGGCCAGGACAGCGACGTGTTCGCGCAGCACCTACCGGCCGGCATCCTGAGCCAACTTGCCTACGGCACCGTGTTCACCATCGCGGACAACGACCGGACGACCAGGGCCCGCGGCGCCCGAGCAGCAACCATCACGAGCCTCCTGATGCTCGGAGTACCCGAAGCACGCGCGATCGCCCTCGTTGACGACCAACCCTGACACGCAGCACTCGATCGGAGTCAGGTCCGGAGCTTCGACGGGTGATCGGCGAGCGGGGTCACGTGGATGGTCATGTACGGGAACAGGGGCAGGCTGGACAGGAGGGTGTGGAGGTCGTCGTTGGAGGCGACGTCGAAGATGCTGAAGTTGGCGTACTCGCCGACGATGCGCCACAGCTCCGGCCAGACCCCCTGCTGCTGCAGTTCGATCGCGCGCGCCTTCTCGCGGGCGATGAGGTCGGTGCGGGTTTCCGTCGGCAGGTCGGGCGGTAGGTGGACGTCCATGCGGACGTGGAACAGCATCAGTCCTCCCGGGTGAGGTGCGTACGGCGGAGGGCGGCGACGGCGTCGAGATCCAGGTCGACGCCCAGGCCTGGCCCGTCGGGGAGCTGGAGTGCGCCGTTCTCGTAGCGCAGCGGCGTGCGGAGGATCTCCTCGGCGAACAGGAGGGGGCCGAACAGCTCGCTGCCCCAGGTCACGCCGGGTGCCGCGCAGGCCAGCTGGAGTGAGGCGGCGGTGCCGATCCCGGTCTCGATCGACGTACCGCCGTGGCACGGGATCCCGGCGGCCGCGGCGATCGCGACGATGTCCCGGGCCCTGCGCAGTCCGCCGACCTTGGTGGTCTTCATCGACCAGACGTCGGCGGCTCGCAGCCCCACGAGCCGGAGGGCGTCGACCGGCGTACGGAGAGATTCGTCCGCCATGACAGGGATCGGCAGCAGCCGGTTGAGCTCGGCCAAGGCCTCGACCTGGTCGCCGGGAACGGGTTGCTCGACCAGTTCGACCCCGGCCGCCGCGAGCCGTGGCAGGTAGGTCTTCGCGGTCGTGAGGTCCCAGCGGGCGTTGAGATCCACGCGGACGCCGGCCGACCCGGCCAGCTTCTCGGCGATCGCGCAGATCCGGCGGGTGTCCTGTTCCGGGTCGAGCGCGCCCATCTTCAGCTTGAAGGTCTTGTGCTGACCCGACCGGAGTTTGGCCAGCGCCTCCTCGACGACGACCTCCTCCGGATCCGCGCCGAGCGCCCAGGTCACGTCGATCGACGTCCGCGCCAGGCCGCCCAGCAGGACGTGCACCGGTACGCCGAGGGACCGCGCCCACGCGTCGTGCAGGGCGACCTCGACCGCGCACTTCGCATACAGGTTCGCGTTGACGTGATCGGTGACGTCCTGCCAGATCGCGGCGATCTCCGACACCCGGCGGCCCGGCAGCAGCGGGGCGACGTACGTGTCGAGGGTGACCTTCATCGACTCGACCGACTCGCCTCCCCACCACGGCCCGCCGGGCACCACGCCCTCACCCACGCCGACGACACCGTCGCGGGTGTGGACGAAGGCCAGGAGTACCGGCTGGGCGGTCATCGTGACGCGGGCGAACCGGTGCGGCCGCCGGAGGGGTACGTCGATGATGACCGTCTCCAGCCGGTCGATGGTGAGATCCATCAGCCCTGCTCGAGGTCGAAGTCGTACGCCACCCGCCGGACGCCGGTCCCGTCGTCGGCCGGGTCGAGGATCAGCTCGGGTTTGGTCGCCTCCGCGACGTCGGAGTCGAGCCAGTCGCCGCCGGCGAAGTACAGCTGGGTGGTGATCGTGCGATGCCCGTCGGCCCGCACCATCAGGTGCAGGTGCGCGGGCCGCCACGGGTGCCACCCGGCCGCCTCGATCAGCCGGCCGGTCGGGCCGTCGGTCGGGATCTGGTACGGCGCCGGCTGCACGGTCCGGATCTCGAAGCGGCCCTGGTCGTCGGTCACCACCACGCCACGCAGGTTGCCGTCCGGCAGGTGCGGCGCGAAGCCCGAGTAGTAGCCGTCGGCGTCCGCGTGCCAGATGTCGACCTCGGCACCGGCCAGCGGCATGCCGTCCAGGTCACGCACCTGGCCGGACAGCACCAGCGGGGTGCCCTTCTCGTCTTCGCGATGTGGCAGCTCGCAAGACGACGAAAGCCGTACCTGGTCGGGAAGGTAGTAAGGGCCTTCAATTGTTCCTTTGGTGCCGTGTTGGGTCGTGGCCGCGACCTCCTCGACGACGTGTTCCACGAAGACATCCATGAACAGCGGCCACTCGCCCACCTCGCCGACCTCCATCAGCCACGCCTTCGCGGCCTGGAACTCCGGATAGGTCACCTGCTGCGACCGGATGGAAGAATGGATACCTTGCAGAACGGCCGTGACCACGGCGCTCACGCGTTCCGGAGAGACGTCGGCAGCCGAGCGTTGCTTCGCCTTGAAGTTGGAGCTCGCGTTCGCGCCGGAGCCCGCGGCGGTGGGAGAGTGCTGCACAGTTGTCATCATGCGCTCCTTCAGCGGTTGAGGATCCGGCTGACGTCGGTCGGGTTGACCAGGTCCGGCACCGTCCAGCCGTCCAGGTCGTACTCGGCGAGCATGGTCTCGGCGAAGCCCTTCATCGCCGCGGTCTCGCCCTGCGCCTCGGCGGCGAACAGGATCTCCGCCTTGACGTTCTCGTGGTTGCCCGAGTAGTTCCGTTCGTACAGTTCGTGCCGCCCGCCGAACTCGGTACCGACCGCGTCCCACAGCGCCTTCATCAGCTTGGTCCGCTCGACGGCGTCGTACCCGTTGGAGCCGCGGACGAAGCGGTCCAGGTACGGGCGTACCTCGGGAGTCTTGAAGTCGATCGCGTTGGAGTTGAGGTAAATGAGGCCGGAGGCAACGTCCTGCTGGATGATCTCCTTGACCCGCGGGTACCCGGTGATCATGAACTGGCGGTAGATCAGGCCGTAGTCGAGCTTCGGCAGCACCGTCCCGTTCGGGCCCGGGTCCGGGTTCAGCGCCATCGCGTCGGCCATGCAGCGGAACAGGTTGCGCCAGCCGATCACCTCACCGACCCGGGTCTGTACGCCGCGGAAGTCCTTGCTGCCCGTGCATTCGAGGGCCTTGAGCAACAGTCCGGCGATGAAGTCGAGCTTCACCGAGAGCCGGATGCAGCCGTGGAACGTGAACCGCGGGATGAATCCGGACTGTGGGAAGAACCCGTTGATCTTGTCCACGTCGCCGTACAGGAAGATGTTCTCCCACGGCACCAAGACCTTGTCGAAGACGAAGATGGTGTCGTTCTCGTCCATCCGGCTGGACAGCGGGTAGTCGAACGGGCTGCCCATCACGTCGGCCTGCATGGTGTACGACGGCCGGCAGATCAGCTTCACGCCCGGCGCGTCCATCGGGACCGTGCAGATCAGCGCGTACTCCTTCTTCTTGATCGGCAGCCCGTAGTGGGCGATGAAGTTGTAGTTCGTGATCGCGGACCCGGTCGCGACGACCTTCGCGCCGGACACGATCACGCCCGCGTCGGTCTCCTTCTCGACCCGCATGAAGATGTCGCCCGCCTCGTCCGGCGGCAGGTTGCGGTCGACCGGCGGGTTGATGATCGCGTGGTTCCAGTACAGGACCTTCTCCTGCGACTCCTTGTACCAGCGCTTCGCGTTCTCCTCGTACGGCTGGTAGAAGTCGGTGTTCCCGCCGAGGGTGCCGAGGAAGCTGGCCTTGTAGTCCGGGCTGCGGCCCATCCAGCCCCAGGTCTGCCGGGCCCAGTGCTCGATCGCGACCCGGTCCTTCTGCAGGTCCGCGGAGCTGTGCGGCGTCCGGAAGAACGGGTGCGTGTAGCCGCCGTTGCCGGTGTCGGTCGGTACGGTGATCTCGTCGTGCGTCGCCGGGTCGTGCAGGGCGTCGTACAGCCGGGCGGTCATCCGGGCCGGGTTGCGGAACGCCGGGTGTTCGGTGACGTCCTTGACCCGTTCGCCGTAGATCCAGATCTCGCGGTCGTCTCGGATCGAGTCCAGGTACTCCGCGCCCGTCATCGGGCGCTTGGTCTGTTGTTCGACCACAGTGGTCATCGAAGGTTCCTTTCGAGCAGTGGCGTGAAGACGGCGGTGGTGTCGAACCAGCCGAAGTCCGGGCAGTCGAGCGATCCCGACCAGTGGGTCTCGACCGGCCCGAGGTAGCGGAACCGGCCGCCGTGGAACAGCAGCGGGTCCCGGGCGGTGATCTCGACCGCGGCCACCTCACCGATCACGATCAGGTGGTCGCCGCCGTCGTACGTCCGCCACGGCCGGCACGAGATCGTCGTGGCCGCGCCCTGGAGCAGCGGAGCGAGCGGACCGTCGACCCAGCCGGGGGTGCGGTGCGCGGGACGCCCGGCGAAGTGCCAGGCGACGTCGAGCTGGTCGTCGGCGAGCACGTTGATCGCGAACGGCTTGCCGTCGAGGTACTGGCACGCCTTCGACGTGCGGGTCAGCGTGACCTGCGCGAGCGCGGGCTCGAGCGACACGGCGGTGAAGGCGTTCACGGTGGCGCCGTGCGGACGGCCGTCCGCACTGGTGCAGGTCACCACGGTCACGCCGGTGGCGAACTGGCCGAACGCGTTCCGGAGTTCTCGCGAGTCCATCAGCGTTACCTCCTCAGATTGTACGCTCTGCGTACATTTCGTACGCTTGGCGTACAGCAAGACCTTGGGGTCAACGCGGTCGACTGTCAAGAGCTCAACAACTTTCTCTGGAAGGATGCACCGCATGACTGGGGAGGAAAACGAGCGCGACTACGTGCAGAGCATCGAGCGCGGGTTCGCCGTACTGCTCGCGTTCGACGCCGACCGGCCGAACCCGACGCTCGCCGAGGTGGCGGCCGCGACCGGACTGTCGCGGCCCGCCGTACGGCGGATCCTGCTCACGCTGCAGCGGCTCGGGTACGTCGCGGCCACGGGCAGCCGGTGGACGCTGACGCCGCGGGTGCTCACGATCGGCCAGCACTACGCGGCGACGCACACGTTCGTCGAGACCGCGCAGCCGCATCTGCTCCGGCTGGCCGAGGCGACCCAGGAGTCGGCGTCGCTCGCGGAGCTCGACGGGACCGACGTCGTGTACGTCGCCCGCGTCCAGGTACGGCGGATCCTCAGCATCCAGATCGACGTCGGCAGCCGTGTCCCGGCCCACGCGACCTCCATGGGCCGGGTGCTGACCGCGTGGGCGGACGCGTCGGTCGTCGACGCCGTGATCGCGGGCGGGCTGCGACGCCTGGCGGCGCACACGATCACGGATGCGACGGGCTTCCGCGACGCCCTGCACAAGGTCAGGCAGGACGGGTACGCCGTGGTCGAGTCGGAGCTCGAGGACGGCCTGCTGTCCGCATCGGTCCCGGTGCACGCACCGGACGGCGGCGTCCTCGCGGCGCTGGCCTACTCCACGACCGTCGGGCGGACGAGCACCGACCAGATCGTGACCAAGATCGTCCCGTTGATGCAGGAGGCCGCGGCCGCGATCAGCGCGGACCTACGACTGCTCCGCGGCTCCCGGCAACTCGACGCCACCCCTCGCGACGGGTTCTTCTAGACCAGATTCGCCAGTACGGCGAGCGCGCGGTGCAGGTGTGGTGCCTCGTCGTCCGCGCGCGTCGCGGCCGCGAGTTCGACCGTGGCGCGGCCGGTCAGCGGGCGGTAGGCCACTCCGGGGACCATCAGCTCCGCCGTCGGCTCGGGTACGACGGCGACGCCCAGTCCCGCCGCGACGAAGGTGACCAGCGTCGACGTCTCCGCGACCTCGTGCCGGACCCGCGGCTCGAACCCGGCCTCCCGGCAGCGCGCCTGGACCGCGTCGTGCATCACCGACCGGCCGCCGCCGGCGTGGATCACGAAGTCCTCGCCCGCCAGGTCCCGCAGCCGGAGGCGCGCCCGCCCGGCCAGCCGGTGCCCGTCGGGAACCGCGACGATCAACCGGTCGGTGCGGAGCGTCCGCACCCGCAACGCGTCCTCGTCGACCGGCCGCCGGAGCAGGCCGAGATCGATCCGGCCGGCCAGCAGCGCGCCGGCCTGGTCGGGGGCCAGCATCTCCCCCTGCACCGAGACCTCCACGTCCGGAAGCTCCTCGCGCAGGGTCCGCACGAGCTGCGGGAGCAGGCTGTAGGTCGCGGACCCGACGCATCCGATCACCAGCCGGCCCTGCAGTCCCGCCGCCACCCGCTGCGCCTCCCCCGCCGCGGACGAGACGGCCGCGACGATCTGCCGCGCGCGGTCGAGGTAGGCCTCACCGGCGGCGGTCAGCTCGACCCGCCGCGTCGTCCGGCGCAGCAACTGCACGCCGAGCTCCGCCTCCAGCTGGCGGATCTGCTGGGACAGGGGCGGCTGGGCGATATGCAGCCGGGCGGCCGCCCGGCCGAAGTGCCGTTCCTCGGCGACGGCGACGAAGTACCGCAGATGGCGCAGCTCCACGATTCATACTCTCAGAGTCTTGATCGAGCGTAAATGAGTATTTCTCCATATCGGTCTGTCCGGCCTACGGTCGAGGGCATGAGCGACGTGGTGATCTGTGAGCCGATCCGTACCCCGGTGGGCCGCTTCGGCGGTGCGCTGGCAGCCCTCTCCGCGGCCGACCTTGCGACCGCCGCGCTCACCGAGCTGGTACGGCGGACCGGCCTCGGCGAAGGCGATGTCGACGACGTCATCCTCGGTCAGTGCTACCCGAACGGCGAGGCGCCCGCGATCGGCCGGATCGCCGCCCTCGACGCCGGCCTCGGTACGTCGGTGCCCGGCGTCCAGGTGGACCGCCGCTGCGGCTCGGGCCTGCAGGCCGTGCTGTACGCCGCCGGCATGGTCGCCACCGGCGCCGCCCGCGTGGTTGTTGCCGGGGGCACCGAATCCATGTCGCAGGTCGAGCACTACGCACTCGGGCTGCGGACCGGTGTCCGCGGGAACGTCGAGCTGAACGACCGCCTGGTCCGCGCCCGCGAGACCGCCGGCGGGAAGTACCACCCGGTCCCCGGCGGGATGCTCGAGACGGCCGAGAACGTACGGCGTGAGTACGGGATCTCCCGCGCGGAGCAGGACGAGTTCGCCCTTCGTTCTCACCAGCGCGCGATCGCCGCCCAGGCCGAGGGCCGCTTCGCCGGCGAACTGGTGCCGATCGCGGGCGTGGTCGCCGACGAGCACCCGCGGGCCGACACCACGCTCGAGAGTCTCGCGAGGCTGCGACCGGTGATGGTGAAGGCAGATCCCGAGGCAACCGTGACCGCGGGGAACGCGAGCGGCCAGAACGACGGCGCCGCCGTCTGCGTGGTGACCACGCGCGAGGAGGCCGAGCGCCGCGGTCTCCGCCCGCTCGTCGCGCTCCGCTCCTGGGCGGTCGCCGGCGTCGGCCCCGAGGTGATGGGGATCGGACCCGTACCGGCCGTCGCCGCGGCGCTCGCCCGCGCGGACCTCACCCTCGACGAGCTCGACCTGATCGAACTGAACGAGGCCTTCGCGGCTCAGGTACTCGCGTGCCTGCGGGAATGGAAGCTCGATCCCACCGACGAACGCCTGAACCCGAACGGCTCCGGCATCTCGCTCGGCCACCCGGTCGGCGCGACCGGCGCCCGGATCCTCGCCACGCTGTCACACGAACTGCACCGCCGCGGCGGGCGCTATGCGATAGAGACGCTCTGCATCGGCGGCGGCCAGGGCATCGCCGCGATCTTCGAGGCCGTCCGATGACGGACGTCGCCCACGTCGTCAGCGGCCGGCCAGATGCGCCGACTGTCGTGCTGGCCAACTCGCTGGGGTCCACCTGGGAGATGTGGGACGCCAACCTCGCCGACTGGGAGCAGCACTTCCGGGTGGTCCGCTTCGACACCCGCGGTCACGGCCGCTCACCGGTCCCGCCCGGTCCGTACGACATCGACGACCTCGCCGACGACGTCGTCGTACTGCTCGATCGGCTCGGCGTCGAGCGGGCGCACTTCGTCGGGCTGTCGCTGGGCGGGATGACCGGAATGCGGCTCGCCGCGCGCAACCCGGAGCGCGTCGACCGGCTGGTGGTGCTGTGCACCGGCGCGCGGCTCGATCCCGCGTCGGCGTGGACCGAGCGCGCCGAACTCGTCCGGGCGAAGGGCTCAGCGGCGGTCGCGGAAGCCGTCGTACGTCGATGGTTCACCGCAGCACGGCTGGAGTCGGATCCGATGCTGCGCGATCGGTCCGAGGCCATGGTGGCGTCCACCCCGGCCGAGGGTTACGCGTCGTGCTGCGAGGTGATCGCGACCATGGATCTACTGCCCGACCTTGCCGGCATCAGCGCTCCCACCCTCGCCGTCGCCGGAGCCGACGACCCGGCCACTCCCCCTTGGCAGCTGGAGCGGATCGCGAACTCGGTTGCCCACGGCAATCTTCTGGTCGTGCCGGGCGCCGCGCACCTGGCGGCCGCGGAACGGCCGGACCTGATCGACCCGGCCGTGATCGCGCACCTGCTGGGGGCCGGCGAATGACCGTGGACAAGGTCGTCGCGACACCGGCCGACGCGGTGGCGGACATCCCGGACGGCAGCAGCCTGGCCGTGGGCGGCTTCGGGCTGGCCGGCATCCCGTGGTTCCTGATCGAGGCGCTGCTCGAGCAGGGCGCCCGGGACCTGACCGTGGTGTCGAACAACTGCGGCGTGGACGGCGCCGGCCTCGGCCTGCTGCTCGAACAGGGGCGGATCAGCCGGGTCGTCGCGTCGTACGTCGGGGAGAACAAGGAGTTCGCCCGGCAGTACCTGGCCGGCGAACTGCAGGTGGAGCTGACCCCGCAGGGCACCCTCGCCGAACGGCTGCGGGCGGGCGGTGCGGGAATCGGCGCGTTCTTCACCCCGACCGGCGTCGGTACGCTCGTCGCCGACGGCGGCCTGCCCTGGCGGTACCACCCCGACGGAACGGTCGCGGTGGCCTCGCCGCCGAAGGAGGTCCGGACGATCCGGGGTCGCGAGATGGTCCTCGAGGAAGCGATCGTCACCGATGTCGCGCTGGTCCGGGCCGCGGTGGCCGATCGGGCCGGCAACTGTGCCTTCCACGCGGCCGCGCGGAACTTCAACCCGGTCGCCGCGACGGCCGGGCGGCTGACGATCGTCGAGGCCGAGCAGGTCGTCGAGACGGGTTCACTCGCCCCGGACGCGGTCCATCTCCCGGGTGTCTTCGTGCAGCGCGTCGTACCGCTGACGCCGGAACAGGCGGCCCGCAAGAGCATCGAGAAGCGCACCACCCGACCACGACCGGAGGCCTGACATGCCGTGGTCCCGTGCCGAGATGGCGGCCCGCGCGGCCCGGGAGCTGAACGACGGCGAGTACGTGAACCTCGGGATCGGGCTGCCGACGCTGATCCCCGAGCACCTGCCGCCCGGCGCGGGCGTCACCCTGCAGGCCGAGAACGGCGTCCTCGGCCTCGGCCCGTTCCCGTACGACGACGAGGTCGACCCGGACCTGATCGATGCGGGCAAGCAGACGGTCACGGTCGTCGCGGGTGCGTCGTACTTCGACTCGGCGACCAGCTTCGCGATGATCCGCGGCGGCCACGTCGACGTCGCGGTCCTCGGCGGCATGCAGGTCTCCGGGTACGGCGACCTCGCGAACTGGATGGTGCCCGGCTCGATGGTCAAGGGGATGGGCGGTGCGATGGACCTGGTCAGCGGCGCCCGCCGGGTGATCGTGCTGATGGAGCACCGCACCCGCACGGGCGCCCCGAAGCTGGTCGAGTCCTGCACACTGCCGCTGACCGGCCGCCGCGTCGTCGACCGGGTCGTCACCGACCTCGCCGTCCTCGACGTACGCCGGGGTTGTTTCGCCCTCGTCGAACTGGCGCCGGGCGTGTCCGCCGACGAGGTCAGGGAGGCGACCGCGGCACATGTCTGTTGAGGAACGCGTTCAACGGCTGGAGGATCTGCACGCGATCGGCCAGCTACGCGCCCGGTACTGCCAGTTCCTGGACGACTGCCGGTGGGACGAGCTGGCCGGCCTCTTCACCGAGGACGGCTGCTTCGACGGGCTGTCGGTGGTCCGCGGCCGCGCGGCGCTCCGTACCTTCTTCCCGAACCTCTTGGCAGGACCGCTCGACGCGTGGTGGCACTTCAGCTCCAACGAGACGATCGACCTCGACAGCGACACCGCGACCGGCCAGACCTGGCTGTACCAGCCTTGCGTCGTCGAAGGCGTCGCCCAGATCGCGGCCGGTCGCTACACCGACTCGATGGTGCGCGACCCCGACGGTGCGTGGCGGTTCGCCGTCCGCCGGGTCCGCTTCTTCTACTGGGTCACCTCGGGCGCGCCCTGGTTCCCGGGCCGGTACGACTATGCGCCGGCGGAACTGCCGACTGGTCCAACCAGTTGACATGTTACGGAGACAGCCGCATGCTGGGGCGTCATGGAGGTCACGCCCGTAGTCAGGGCCGCGGTGTCGGATGTCGTGTTCGGGCAGTTGGTCGACGAGATCCTGTCCGGGCGGCTCGCGCCCGGCGAGGTGCTGCCGGCCGAGCGTGAGTTGGCCAAGTCGTTCCAGGTCAACCGGCACGCGATCCGGGAGGCGCTGAAGCGGATCCAGCAGGCCGGGCTGATCCGGATCACGCACGGCGGCAAGACCGCCGTACAGGACTGGCGTACGCATGCCGGGCTCGACGTACTGTCGGCGCTGGCCGCGTCCGGGGCGATCCCGCCGCTGCGGGTGGTGCGGGACATCGCCGAGATGCGCCGGTCCGTGGCGGCCGACGCCGCGCGGCTGTGTGCAGTGAACGCGACCGACGAGCAACGGGCGGCGGTCACCCAGGCGGCCGCGGACTATCCGTCGCCGGGTGGCGCCGAGGTGTTCGCCGGGGACCTGGCCTTCTGGACCGCGGTGGTCACCGGCTCGGGCAACGTCGCTTACCGGCTCGGGCTGAACACCCTGGTGGCCGCCTTCGGCGAGGTCGGCTGGCAGGTCGTCGCGGACCTCGGGCTGGCCGCCGAGTTCGCCGCGGCCGCGCAGCACCGCAAGCTCGCCGCGGTGATCGCCGCCCGCGACGCGACCGCCGCGCAGCGCACCGCGCACCGATTGCTCAGCCGCTTCGTCGACGCCGTGAACCCAAGGGAGTGAGGACGATGTTCGACCTGATCCTGCACGCGATCCCGGTGTTCGTGGTCTGCCTGGCACTGGAGGCCGCCTCGTTCTACCTGCTGCCCGACGACAACGAACTCGGGTACAACCTGCGTGACTCGCGGACCAGCCTGGCCATGGGCCTGGGCAACGTGGTGATCAACATCGGCTGGAAGCTGGTGGTCGTCACCGTGTACGCCGCTGCCTACCTGGTCACCCCGCTGCGCCTGCCCGCGGACAATCCGCTGACCTGGGTCGCACTGTTCGTCGCCGACGACCTCGCCTACTACTGGTACCACCGCGGCCACCACCGCATCCGCGTGTTCTGGGCCAGTCACGTCGTGCACCACTCGAGCGAGTTCTACAACCTGTCGACCGCGCTCCGGCAACCCTGGACGCCGTTCACGTCGCTGCCGTTCTGGCTGCCGCTGGCCGTGCTCGGGTTCCCGCCGTGGATGATCCTGCTGCAGCAGTCGATCAGCCTCGTCTACCAGTTCTTCATCCACACCGAGCGGATCGGCACGCTCTGGCGACCCGTCGAACTCGTCCTGAACACCCCGTCCCACCACCGCGTCCACCACGGCTCGAACACCATTTATCTGGACCGCAACTACGGCGGCATCCTGATCGTCTGGGACCGCCTGTTCACCACGTTCGAACCCGAACGCGAACGCGTCGTCTACGGCCTGACCACGAACATCCGCACCCACAACCCACTGCGCGTCGCCACACACGAGTTCGCCGCCATCTGGCACGACGTACGCCGCGCACCGAACTGGCGCACCCGCCTCAACCACCTCGTCCGCGGCCCCGGCTGGTCCCCCCAACCCTGAGCACCCGCGCCCGGCAGGGCACCGAGCCGCGCCCGCCGCGACAGCCGGCTCAGCCGGCGGTGCTCTCGCGGACTTCGAGGACGTAGTCGGCGGAAAGCTCGGTGGGGGCGGAGTGGTCGCCGTCGAGACGGTTCAGGAGGAGTCGTACGGCGTTCTTGGCGATCTGGGTCTTGTCCGGGCTGATCGTGGTGAGGCTGGGGGTGCTGTAGCGGCCGTCTTCGATGTCGTCGAATCCGACCAGGGCGATGTCGTCGGGGACGCGGAGGCCGCGGCTGAGGATGGTACGGAGGGCGCCGAGCGCGAGCAGGTCGTTGTAGCAGAAGACGGCGTCGGGCGGTTGCGGGAGTGCGAGCAGCTCGGCCATCGCGGCCGCGCCGTCCGCTCGGTGGAAGAACTCGGTCGGGCGCACCAACTCCGGGATCGGTTCCCGGCCGGCTGAGTGGAGAGCGGACAGGTAGCCCTGCGTACGGAGTTGACCGGTCTGCCGGGTCTCGTCGAACTGGTCGCCGATCGCCGCGATGCGCCGGCGGCCGAGCTCGATCAGGTGCCGGGTCGCGAGCTCGGCAGCGCCCACGTTGTCGATCATGATGTGGTCGAGCCCGCCCTCGACGACACGTTCACCGAGCAGGACGACCGGCGTGGAGGACGGCCGGTCGCGCAGGTCGGCGCCGCCGAGCGCGAGCGGGTTGAAGATCAGCCCGTCGAACATCGCCGCCCGGTTGCCGCGCATCACCAGTTCGCGCTCGCGGACCGGATCGCCGTCGGTCTGGTCGACGACGACCGTGTACCCGGCGGCCGCGGCCTGCTCGATCACGGCCCGGGTGAGCTCGGCGAAGTACGGTACGTCGAGCTCGGGCAGGACGAGTGCGATCAGGCCGGAGCGGCCGTTCCGGAGGGTGCGGGCGACCGCGTTCGGCTGGTACCCGAGCTCGTCCAGCGCGCGCTGGACCCGGGCCCTCGTCTCCGGTGCGACCTGCTTGAAGTCGTTGACGACGTTCGACACCGTGCGGACCGAGACACCGGCCCGCTCGGCGACCTCGCGGAGTGTGGCGGCCACCCTGCACCTCGTTCCGTCCGACGATGAACTCTTGACACTTGCAACGTTGCAACCCTAGCGTCTCCATCATCACTTGCAACGTTGCAAGCTCCACAAAGTCATGAGGGAACACAACATGACCACTCCCCTAGCTCCTCTGTCCCGCCGCACGCTGTTCCGCGGTGCCGGCGCCGCGCTGGTGGCCGGCGGTCTGGGCGCCTGCGCCCCGGGCGGTACGACCGGCAGCAAGTCGCTGCCGAGTGCCGGCACGACCAAACCACCGTCCGGTGAGATCACCATCTGGGATCGCACGGGCGACCTGTACAAGGTGTTCGACAAGGCGATCGCGTCGTTCACGGCGAAATACCCGCAGGTGAAGGTCAACCATGTGGCGGTCGACGTGAACGCCAAGCTCCCGGCCACCCTGATCAGCGGCGCCGGCGTCCCGGACGGCGCGTTCTACGACGACGCGCTGCTCACCGGTGTGGCGCCGCACCTGTACGACCTCAGTCAGCTGATCGAGCAGTACAAGTCGGACATCGCGCCGTACAAGCTCGGTGTGGTGACCGTCGACGGGAAGGTCGTCGCGGTGCCGTGGGACCTCGACCCGGGTCTGCTGTTCTACCGCGAGGACATCGTCACCCAGGCGGGTGTCGACCCGGCCGGATTGTCGACGTACGACAATCTGCTCGGCGCCGCTCGCACCGTCCGGGAGAAGTTCCCCACGGCGAAGCCGATTCACCTCGAGAACGACCAGTTCCTCGCGCAGTTGTGGGTCGACATGTTCGCCAACCAGCAGGGCGGGGCGATGGTCGGTGCCGACGGCAAGCTTGCGATCGACTCCGACCCGTACCGCAACGCGCTCACCTGGCTGGACAAGGTCCGGTCCGAGCAGCTGGGGACGCTGGCGAAGTACACCCAGCCGACCGATCTGCAGACACAGGACAACGGCACTCAGGTGTTCGTACCGTGGGCGCAGTGGTTCGTGTTCGCGCCGGAGCAGTTGCTGAAGGCAAGCAAGGGCAAGTGGCGGGCGACCGCGCTGCCCGCGTGGCAGGCCGGCGGTGCACGAGCCGGGGTGATGGGTGGCTCGTCGTTCGTCATCCCGGCCAAGGCGAAGAACCCGGAGCTGGCCTGGCGACTGTACGAGCACCTGGTCTTCAGCAAGGAGGGGTACACCGCGGTCTACGGGTCGAACGACGTGTACCCGGGAGGCCTGAACACGTCGATCCCGTCGTACCTGCCCGCGCTCGACCCGAACGCACCGCTGTTCAAACCACTGGCGGCGCTCGGCGGTCAGGACCTGTGGAAGGTCGCCGTCGACGCCGGGAAGCAGGTGCCGGGCGGCTACACGATTCCCACCTGGTGGGGGAAGGCCGTCGACTACTTCGGCGTGAACGTGCAGAAGTTGCTGGCCGGGCAGATGAGTCCCGACGAGGTGCTGAAGACGTCCGCGTCGCAGATCCAGAAGAACCTAATGGGGCCTAGCTGAATGGCGGCGCTCACCGAAGTGGCTACGACCCGGCGCACCGCTCAGCGGGTACGACGACGCCGGGTCCCGGTCGCGCCGTACCTGTTCGTCGCGCCGTTCATCCTCGTCTTCGCCGGGTTCAGCGCGTATCCGATCTTCTTCGCGCTCCAGCTGAGCTTCACCAACTGGCACGGCGCGGGCGCGCTGAAGGTCATCGGGTTCGCGAACTACCGGTACCTGCTGACCAGCCCGGACTTCTGGCAGTCGATGGCGACCTCCGGCGTGCTCTGGTTGCTTGTCGTACCGGCGCAGGTCCTGCTGGCGCTGGTGATTGCGGTGGCGTTGCGCAAGGCAAGGTTCCGCGGGGTGTTCAGCGCCACGCTGATCGCGCCGTTCGTGACTCCACTGGTGGCGATGGCGCAGGTCTGGATCATCTTGTTCGACAAGGACTTCGGCGCCGTCAACCACGGATTGTCGACAATCGGATTGCCTGCAATCGGCTGGCTGACGACCGCCGCCGGCGCCAAGGTGACGGTCGCGCTGCTCGTGCTCTGGCGAACGACCGGGTACGCCGTCATCCTGCTGCTCGCCGGATTGTCGACAATCCCCTCGGATGTCTACGAGGCGGCGACGATCGACGGCGCCGGCGCGTGGCACCAGTTCTGGTCGATCACCGTGCCGCTGGTGACGCGCACGCTGAGCTTCGTCGTCGTGATCGGCACGCTGACCGTCTTCCAGTTGTTCGCCGAGCCGTACGTCGTGACCGGCGGCGGACCGTTCAACGCGACCAGGACCGCCGGGCTGTACCTCTACAAGCACATCACCAACTCCGACCTCGGACTCGGGGCCGCGAACTCGATGCTGCTCGTGGTGATGGTGCTGGGGCTGTCGCTCGCCTCGATCCGGTTGCTGCGCTCGAGGGAGGACTCATGAAACTCGGAGCCTTCGGACGCTACTGCCTGCTCACCGTGGCCGGCGTCATCAGTCTCGCGCCGCTGCTGTGGATGATGGTCTCGTCGCTGAAGCCCGGCGCGGACATCATCTCGAACCCGTTCAACTTCGCCCCGGGCCGGCTGACGCTGACGAACTTCCGGTCGATGCTCGACACGATCCCGATCGGCACCGGTTTCCGGAACACCGCGATCGTCGTCCTCGTCAAGGGGGCGCTGACGATGATCTTCTGCCCGATGGCGGGGTTCGCGTTCGCGAAGTACGTGTTCCCGGGCAAGCGGCTGCTGTTCGCGACCGTGCTGACCACGTTGATGCTGCCGACGCTCGTACTGCTGATCCCGTTGCTGCTGGAGATGAGCCAGCTCGGTTGGGTGAGTACGTTCCAGGCGTTGATCCTGCCGGGCGCGATCGACGCGTTCGGTGTGTTCTGGATGCGGCAGGTGATCCTGGCGATCCCGGACGAGCTGCTCGACGCGGCCCGGGTCGACGGCGCGAACGAACTGCGGATCTTCGCGAGCATCGTCGTACCGGTGATCCGGCCGGGGCTGGCGGCGCTCGGCGTACTGACCTTCATCAACATCTACAACGACTTCGTCTGGCCGGTGGTCGCGGTGAACGACGAGCAGCACCAGACGCTGCAGGTGATGCTCTCGGCGCTCGCGCAGAACATCCGCTCGGGTCAGCTCGGCGCGGACTGGACCAGCGTCTGGGGTCAGTTGCTCGCGGCAAGCACCGTGGCGGCGATCCCGGTCCTGATCGTCTTCGTCGTCCTGCAACGTCACCTGATCAAAGGCGTCATGGCCGGCAGCTTGAAAGGCTGATTCATGGAGAACACCGCACGTCCGGAATATCCCCGGCCGCACTTCGACCGGTCGGACCGTTGGCTGAACCTCAACGGTGAGTGGGACTTCGCCCGCGAACCCGGGCAGTACGGCGAGAGCATCGTCGTACCGTTCCCGTGGGAGCATCCTGACTCCGGCGTGGTCGCGCACTGGCTGCCGAGGGCCTGGTACCGGCGACGGATCGAGCGGCCCGCGGACTGGGCGAGCGAGCGGACCGTCCTGCACTTCGGAGCGGTGCACCACCACGCCACCGTGTGGATCAACGGCGTTCTGGCGGTCGAGCACACCGGCGGGTACCTGCCGTTCGAGGCCGACATCACCGACCTGCTGGACGACGGCGTCGGCGAGCTCGTCGTCCAGGTGGACGCACCGACCGACAAGCGGTTCATCCCGCACGGAAAACAACGCAGTACACCGCCCGACGACTACGACGGCTGCGCGTTCACGCCGTCGAGCGGGATCTGGCAGACCATCTGGCTCGAACCACGGCCGGCCGAGTACATCTCGCAACTCGAGCTTCGTCCGACCGCGGACAGCATCGAGGTCACGATGACCGGTCCGTCGCCGGTGCGCATCGAGATCCCGGGCGTGCTGATCCGCGAGTACGACGAGTGGCCGGGGACGGTGACGCTGCCGATCGCCGAGCCCCGATTGTGGACTGTTGACAATCCACATTTGTACGACGTGATCGTGACCGCCGGCGCGGACACCGTCCGCGGGTACACCGGGTTGCGGACGATCGAGTGGCACAGCGGCAACCTCGTGCTGAACGGCGTCCCGACGTACGTCCGGGGTGTTCTCGACCAGGGGTTCTGGCCGACCGGCGGGCACACGGCGCCGAGCGACGAGGCGCTCCGGCGAGACCTGGAGCTGGCGCGGGCGGCCGGGTTCAACCTGGTCCGCAAGCACATCAAGCTCGAAGACCCGCGCTGGCTGTACTGGGCCGACCGGCTCGGCATGCTCGTGTGGGCCGAGCCACCGTCGACCGGCCGGTTCCGGGCCGATGCCGTCGCCTCCTTCGAGGACGTCGCCGCCGGGATGGTCGCGCGCGACGGCAACCACCCGAGCATCGTGATCTGGGGCGCGTACAACGAGGAATGGGGCCTGGACTGGGACGTGCCCGGCGACCCGGCGAAGCAGGACGCCGTACGGCGGGCGTACCGGATCATCAAGGCGGCGGATCCGAGTCGTCCGATTGTCGACAACTCGGGCTGGGCGCACGTCGAGACCGATCTGGTCGACTGGCACTACTACGACGAGAACGTCGGCTCGTGGGCCGCGATCGCGGACCGCGTGATCAACACCTCGGACGGCAGGTTCCCGGTCCGGCTCGGTCCGGAGTTCGTGGCGGAGAAGGCGATCGCGGCACCCGGGTTCGACGGGACCGGCAAGATGAGGCTGAACGGCGAGTACGGCGGCGGGTCGACGAGCGTGGAGCGCGGGTGGCACCTGCGCTGGCAGACGCAGGAGCTTCGCCGGCATCCTCGGAACGCCGGGTACATCTACACCGAGCTGTACGACATCGAGCACGAAACCGTCGGCATCTACACCTACGACCGCCGGCCGAAGGACCTCGGCGGCGTGGTTCCGTCCGACGTCCACGCCGACACCGTGCTGATCGTCGACGTCACTCCCGAGGCGCCCGGCCGCGACCTTGTACTCGCGGGCGAATCAGCGTCGATCCCGGTCCGCGTCTCGCACCACGGGCCGGAGCCGTTGCTCGGCACCTTGCACTGGTCGTCAGGATCGGCACCCATCGACGCCAAACCGTTCACGGTCACCGAGCCGATCGAGGTCACGAGGACACACCCCGGCCGCCTGCACCTGTGGATCACCGACCCGGGCGGCACGGTCGTCGCCCGAACCTTCGTCGACATCACGCCTGCCGACGACCCGAACTGACCCGCCGCCGCACCACCCGGCAACGTGCGCTACAACCCGAACCTGTCCACCTACCCCCGCGCGATCCCCTAGGTGACGGTCGTCGTGCGTGTGGCGACCAATGTGCCGCGTTTGAAGGTGCGGCGGGTGCCGGGAAGGCCGCGGATCACGTCGTTCAGGTTGGAGTGGGAAAAGACCACCAGGTCCGCGTAGTCACCCTCCTGTACGCCGTACTTCGTCAGGCCTAGGTACTGCGCGGCGCGGGTCGTCACCATCGCGAAGCCCTCGTGGACCTCCGCGTCGGTGCGGAGCGCGGCGGACAGGCAGGTGATCAGGCAGGTCTCGACCGGATCGAGGTTGCCGAACCGGAACCACATGTCGTGCAGGTTGTCCGTACCGGCTGCCACGTTGACGCCGGCGGCCAGTAGCTCCTTGGGCCGGGACGCGCCCCGCCCGCGTGGCGTCGTACCCTCGCCGACGAGTTGGAGGTTGCCGATCGGGCAGATGCAGATCTGCATCCCGGCCTCGGCGACCAGGGCGATCACCTCGGCGGCATGCTCTTGCGGGTACGCCGCCAGCGCGCAGCAGTGCACCGCGTTCACCCGGCCGTGCAGGCCCCGCGCGATCGTCTGCTCGGCGACGAGTTCGAGCGCCCGCTGCGACGGTACTTCGGACATGTCGGCGTGGATGTCGACGTCGACGCCGAACTCTGTCGCCAAGCCGAAGACCGTGTCCAGGTGCGCCCGGTACGCCGCCGGGTCGCCCTCGTTGTCGGGGCCGCCGCCGATCAGGTCGGCGCCGAGCTCGAGCGCCTTGCGCAGCAACGGAACCGCGCCCGGGTCGCGGACGATGCCTTCCTGCGGGAACGCCACCAACTGGATGTCGATCTGCGCGCTGTAGGCGGCCCGTACCTCGAGCAGCGCCTCCAGGCCCGTGAGGCCGACCGAGCTGTCGACGTCGACCTGGGCCCGCACCGCGCCGACACCGTTGCCGACGGCGGCTTCGATCGCGAGGCCGGCACGCCGTACGACGTCGTCGTGGGTGAACTCGCTCTTGACGGCGGCGCCGCGGGCCATCGACTCCGTCATCGAGGTGTTGCCGACCGGACCGAGCCGGGGGAAGGTCAACGCCTTGTCGGGATGGAAGTGTGCGTCCACGAACGACGGACAGACCAGACCTCCGGCCGCGTCGACGACGGTACCGGTTCGCCGGGTGCCTGTTGCCGGGGCGACCTGGGTGATCACGCCGTCGGTGACGGTCAGGTCGGCGAGCCCCGCGCGTTCGAGGAGTTGGGCGTTGGCGACCACAGTGGTTGTCATCGGCACCTTCTTTCATAATTCCGGTATACGGAAAACATCTTCCTTATGACAGATATATTTGAGGTTCGGCCATTGACTCCGGGATCCCGGGCCGCAGAAGATCCAGCTGTCCCACGGAGGAGGAGAACATGACAGCCGAGCGCGGACTCACCAGCTTCAACAAACTGCCGGACGACGAGCTGACCACTCACCTGATCGCGTCCTGCCATCTGCCGGTACGGCGCTGGGCGGACGACGTGGCCGCCGCGCGGCCGTACCCGGACCTCGCCACCCTGGTCGAGACCGCGCAGCGCGGCGCGGCGCAGCTGACGGCGGCCGAGGTGGTGGCGGCGCACGAGGGCCTGCTCCGGCTCGGTGCCCCGATCCGCGGCCAACACGCCGAGGCGCGCTGGTCGAAGAGCGAGTCCGGCGGAGTCGGCACCGACGAGCAACTGCTGGCCGAGCTGGAACAGGCGAACATCGCGTACGAGGCTCGCTACGGCCACGTCTTCCTGATCAGCGCGACCGGACTCGACGGCCGGCAGATCGTCGACGCGATCCGGCGCCGGATCGCGCACGACGACGCGGCGGAGGTCGCCGAGATCAAAGGCGAACTGGCCAAACTGCTGGCGATCCGGTTGCCCAAGCTGCTCCAGGAGCTGGCCGGCAGCGCCAACTAGGCCTGGTCGGGCAGCATGTCGCCGATCATCTCCAGCGAGTTGCGGCGCCCGCTCGCGATGTGGTCGGCCGAGATCCGCCGGGCCTCGGCCCCGTCGCCCCGCTCGATGGCCGCGAACAGCAGTTCGTGGTCGTCGAGCGCCGAGTGCGAGTCCCGCGGCGAGGTGAGCCTGGTGAGCCAGCGCGCGCGACCACTGATCTGCCGCATCATCCGGGTGAGCAGGTTGTTGTCGGCCAGCAGTACGACCGACAGGTGGACGTCCGAGCTCTCGGTCGCGATGTCCGCGTCGTCCCCGGTCGCCACCGCGGTCCGCTCCCGGTCGATCGCGGCCCGCAACTCGCGCAGCAACTGGGTCCCGTCGGCCCCGACCCGGACGGCCGCCAGCTCGGCGGCCAGCGGCTCGAGGGCGCCGCGTACGGCGTACAGCTCGTCGACGTCGCGCCGGGTCAGCTGGTTCACCACCGCGCCGCGCCGCGGCTGGCTCGTCACGAAGCCCTCCGCCTCCAGCATCGGGATGGCCTCGCGCAGGGGGATCCGCGAGACCTTCAGGCTGTCCGCCAGCAAGGTCTCGCGCAGTTTGGTGCCGGGAAGGATCCGGCCGTTGATGATCTCCTCCCGCAACTGCTGGTAGATCAGCTGGGGCAAGGAACGATCGATCCCGCCGATGGGCTGCACGGTCAACACACCTCCGGTCATACATGTCGCGACCGTTCCGGCCGGGTCCGGTCCGATGCGCACAGGTCTCTTTCTACACGGCGAAGCGGTACTCCCGGCGTCCCGTCGCGGGGCGAGTCCGCCCGGCGGCCGCTCCGCAGGACCGCGACCGGGTGGCAGATCGCGTCCGGATCGAGCAGCGGATCGCCGGCCACGACGACCAGATCCGCCACCTTCCCGGCCGCCAGGGTGCCGACGGCGTCGTCCAGGCCGAGAAGCTCCGCGGGTATCCGGGTGAACGCCTCGATCGCGGCCACGGCCGGCATCCCCGCCTCGGCGGCCAGCCGCAGCCACAGGTCGGTCCGCGCGAACTCGGTGTCCCCCGGGCCGGCATCGCTGCTGATCGCCATCCGCCCGGCGTACCCGTCGGCGAGCAGCCGCCGTACGACGTCCAGCTTCGCGTCGAAGTACCGGCGCAGTCCGTCGTACTCGGCCTGCTCCGCTGGCGGCAACGGGCCGTCGGCGGTCCGGAACCGCTGCATCCGCTCGGCGCCACCGGCCTGCAGGGTCATGCTGACGAAGACCCCGGCAGACAGCATCTGCTCGACCAGCGCGAGGTCGTAGTCGATCGCGCCGCCGCGGCCGTCGGCGAGGAAGTCCGCGTGCTCGACACAGTCCACGCCGGCCTCGACCGCGTTCCGGATCGACTGGGTCGACCGGCAGTGCGCGGTCGTCGGTACGCCGAGAGCGTGGGCCGCGTCGACCGCGACCCGCAGCTCCGCGACCGTGTACGTGACCCGGTCCGGCCGGCTGCCAGGCGTACCGCCACCCGATGCCATCAGCTTGATGTGGTCGGCGCCCTGCGCGACGAGCCGGCGGACCGCTGCCCGGATCGCGTCCGCGCCGTCGGCCTCCCCGTGGCAGAAGTGGAAATGCCCGAGGCTGGGCGTGATCGGCCGGCCCGCGAGCAGCAGCCGGGGACCGGCGAGGTAGCCCCGCCGGACGCCGTCCCGGACCGCGAACATCACCGTGTTCCGGCCGCCGTTGTCCCGCACCGTGGTGATGCCGGCCGCGGCCAGCCGGCGCAGGTTGGCCGCCGCGACCAGCGCCAGCAGCTCGTCCGGGTCGCGGTGCATGGCGGCGTAGTCGCGACCGTCGGCCGGCATCGTGAGGTGCACGTGCGCGTCGATGATCCCCGGCACGATCGTCGCGTCGCCGAAGTCGACGACCGGGTACGGCGGATCCGTCGTCCCCGGTCGCACCGCCTCGATCCGCTCGCCGGACACGAGCACCTCGCCGTCGCGGAGCACCTGGCCGTCGCGGCCGGTGAGCACCCGCGCGGCCCGGTAGCCCACGGTCATTTCAGTCCCGACGAGAGCAGGCCCTGGATGTAGTAGCGCTGCATGACGACCGACAGCGCCACGACCGGGACGGTGATCACGGTCGCCGCGGCGAACATCTCGCCGTACATCGGCTGATAGTTCGCCGCGGTCTGCAGGCTCGCCATGGCGACCTGCGCGACCTGTTTGTTCGGGTCCTGGTTCGCCACCAACGGCCAGAAGTAGTTGCTCCACGACCAGATGAACTGCACCAGCGCCAACGTGGCGAGCGCCGGTTTCACGTTCGGTACGGCGAGCCGCAGGAACGTCCTGGCCGGACCGGCGCCGTCGACCGCCGCGGCGTCGTACAGCTCCTCGGGGATGTCGCGGAAGCTCTGCCGCATCAGGAAGATGCCGAACGGGTTCGCGACGAACGGCAGGAACAGGACCGGGTACGTCGACAGCAGCCCGAGGCCCTGCACCGTCTTGTACAGCGGCACGATGACCGCTTCGACCGGGATGAACGCGCCGAGCATGCACAGCCCGAACACCGCGGTGCCGAGCCGGGACCGGACGCGAGCGAACCCGTACCCGGCCAGCGTCGACACGACCATCGCGCCGAGGATCTGACCGGCCGAGGCGATCACGGTGTTCAGCAGGTTCCGGCCGAAGCCGAGGGAGCCGAACAGGTTCGTGAAGTTGTGCAGGGTGAAGGGTGCCGGCACGAAGGTGCGCCAGCTCAACGGGTACGAGTCCTTCACGATGTCGCCGGTCGACTTGAACGCCGAGAGTGTCATCCAGAGCAGCGGGAACCCGATCAGCAGGACCACCACGGCGACCACGAGGGTTGTGCGCAGGCGCCGCCCGATCGCGGCGAGCGCGAGCGGGGTCCGAGGCTCGGCCGACGTACGGCCGATGGTCTGGTGCCGGACGGCGAGGACTGTGAGCTTGTCGTGGGTCATGCCGAGTCCTTCTCTCGCAGGAAGAACAGCTGGGCCGCGGTGACCAGACCGAGCAGCACGAGCATGCAGATCGTGGCCGCGTACGCGGTGCCGTAGGCGGAGTACTGGAAGCCCTGCTGGTACGAGTAGTAGATGAGGTTCCGGGTGCTGTCGTTCGGTCCGCCCTGGGTGATCAGGAGGATCGAGGTGAACACCCGGGACCCGGTGACCGTGGCCATGAAGACGGCCACCGCGGTACTGCGGCGCAGCAGGGGAACGGTGATACTGAGAAAGGTCCGGCGCTCGCTGGCACCGTCGAGGCTGGCCGCCTCGTAGACCTCGGTGGGAACCGATTGGAGCCCGGCGAGGAAGATCAGCGTCGGCAGGCCCAGGTCCTTCCAGACGGAGATCGCCACCAGGCTGAGGAGCGCCTGGTGCGGACTGGTGGTGAACGGCTGGGACGGCAGTCCGACGGCGTTCAGCAGCGCGTTGAGTACGCCGCTGTTCGGGCTGAACATCTGGTTCCAGATCAGGATGGCGACGGTCTCCGACGCGGCCAGCGCCGCGATCACGGTGGTCCGCAGGACGGCCGAACCGGCGATCCGGCGGTTGATCAGCTGGGCGAGCAGCATGCCCAGCGGAACCTCGACCACGATCATCGCCGCGATGTAGAGCAGCGAGTTCAGGACCGCGCGCCGGAACTGCGGATCGGCCAGCAGTGCGTGGTAGTTGTCCAGGCCGACGAATCCGCCGGCCGCGTGGGTGAACGGGTTGAACGACTGGAAGCTGCCGGCCAGCGCCTGCAGCACCGGGTAGTACTGGAAGAGCACCAGGCCGGCGACCGCCGGGAGGATGATCCAGTACGCGAACCGGTTGTCGCGGCGACGCAGCCGCAGTGGCGACGCGATGAGATGAACGGCCATGACGTCCCTACCTGACGTGGTCGGCTACTTGTACTTCTTGAGGTTCTGGTCGATCTTCTGCGCGGCCGCGTGCAGCGCCTGCGCCGGATCGGCACCGAGCGCGATGTCCTTGACCGTCGGGTTCATCGTGTTGAAGTAGTCGAACCAGCCGACCGTCCGCGGCGCCGGCGAGTTCTGCTCGCTCAGCTTCACCGCGAGTTTCTGGATCGGATGCTGGTACTCCGTCATCTGGCCGATCAGCGACGCCCGGGCCGGGATCGACCCCCACAGCCGGTGGAACTGCACCCGGTTCGCGTCGTTCGTCAGATAGGCGCCGAGGGCAACGGCCGCCTCGGGGTTGGCGGTCTTCGCCCAGACGATCGGCGAGTCCGAGCTGCTGCAGCCGAACAACGCCTTGCCCCGCGGCCACGGTGTCACGCCCCACGAGAAGCTCGGCTTGTTCTCCGGCCTCCCGTAGTAGTTCGCCACACTGAACGAGTCGAGCGAGAGGGCCGCCGTACCGGCCGTCAGCTGGTCGGGCACGGCACCCACCGGAGTGAGCCCGTCCTTGAAGGTCTGCTGGTAGTACGTCATCCCTTGGATGGACTCGGGGGTGTCCAGGTACCCGGTGCTGGTGAGGCCGTCCTCACTGACGCCTGCCCAGGTGCGGTACGCCGAGCTGTCCTTCGCGGCGGACCGGTCCCCCATCGTGCGGATCCAGAAGCTCTCGTGCTGCGTGTAGTTGGAGCCCGGACCGCCGTTGCCCGCGGTGGATGCCGCGAGCGGCCAGGTCTTGGTGTCGCCCTTCTTCCGCAGGTTGTTCCGCAGCGCGTGCATCGCGTCGAACAGCTGCTCCATCGTCCAGCCACCGGCCGGGTCCTCCGGCTCCGGCGGCGGCGCGACACCGGCCCGCTCGAAGATGTCGCGGTTGAAGTACAGGACCTCGGTGTTGTTGTCCCACGGCAGGCAGTACAGATGGCCGTTGTTCGAGCCGGCCTCGCGAAGCGGCGCGCTGATGTCCTTGACGAACGCGTCGGTCAGGTAGGCCTCGAGCGGCAGCGCGATCTGACCCACCGAGTACGCCACGGTGAAGTCGTTGCGGCCCATCATCAGGTCCGGCGCGTTGTTCGCGGCGACGTACACCTGGAGCTTGGTGACCAGGTCGCCGTACGGGACGATCTCTTCCTTCACGGTGATGTTCGGGTACGCGGCCGAGAACTTCGCGTAGAGGCTCTGCAGGAACGCGTTGACCTGCGGCGGGTAGTCCTGCCGCATGAAGCGCACCGTGATCTGCTTGCTGGGCAGCTCCGGCCCGCGGTACCCGCCGAGGTCGAGCTTGTAGTGGCCGGGGCCCGGCCCGGTGGGTACGGCGGCACCGGCCGTCGCACTGCCCGAGTTCGAGCATCCCGCGAGGGCGGGGGCGATGGCTGCCGCGGCGGCGCTCAGGATGAAGCCGCGGCGCGAGAGGTGACCCCCTGCAGGGGATGTCGGGTGGGTCATGATGCTGGTCCTCCTCGTACTGATGCTGTGGACCGGAACGGGTGTCAGGCGGGAGCGGTCGCGGCCTCGCGGAGGCCGAGCCGCTCGCACGCCTCGAGGGCGCGGCCCAGTCGGCTGGTGGGGCGAGCCTGGCTCGCCTGGAGTACACGCAGCGCCTGTTGGTCGGGCGTCGCGGACATCGCTCGTACGGTCGTGGCGTACTCGGCGACGGACAGATCGGGGTGGTTGGTCATCCACTCAGGGTCGAAGGGGTGTACCTGGAACTGGCCGCGATGCAGCTCGATCCAGTACCGGACGGTACGGCCGGCCGGCGGGATCAGGTCCGTCACGACCGGCCAGTCGACCAGGCCGTCACCGACCGGGCAGAGCAGCCGGTCCGCTCCCCCGGCGGCCGCGGCGAACAGCGCGTCGTCGACGTACACGTGCCGCGTGTACGGCGCGACCCGGGCGGCGGCCGCCACCGGGTCCTCGAGGTTGACCAGCACGTTCACCGGGTCGAACCCGACCGTGATCAGGTCCTCGCCGCAGCGTTCGACCAGCCGGACCACGTCGTACGTCGAGATCTCCTCGTGGGTCTTCACCGCGAGCCGCAGGTTGTGGTCCGCGAGGATCGGCCGCAGCACGCCGGTCAGAGCGACGAAGGCGTCGAGCTGCCGGTGCCACGGGACGAGGCGCGCGTACCGGTCCTCGATCAGGCCGATGATCACCGGTACGTCGGCAACCCCGAACGCGTCGGTGGCCGCGGCGAGCCGGGCGAACCCACGTAGCGCGTCACCGTCCCCGGCCCGCAGCAGCGCCACCGAGTCGTCGAGCCGGTGCGGATGCAGGTTCGGGAAGCCGGCCACGACCTCGACGCCGAGGTCCGTACCGTGGTCGCGAACCTCGGCCAACTCGGCCTCGTCCAGGTCAGGGCTCAGCGAGAATGCCGTCGGGAACAGGACCGCGCCCAGCCCAGCATCGTGCGCGAGCCGGAGAACCTCCACCGGGGTGAGGTCCTCGTCGGCGAGGCTGAGCGCGTAGGCGCCGAGCCGCGGGGCGTTCACGTCGCCAGTCCGAGGCTGTCGACCAGCGCGTGCAGGTACTTGATGCTCGACCGGGCCGCGTCGACCGCGTCGGTGAATCCGAACGTCGTCGGCGTGCAGTCCTCGATCGACGCCAGGTCACCGGCCGCGATCCGGCGGCCGCCGTCCTGGGCCAGCCCGAGGTACGCCGCCAGTTCGCTCACCGACAGATCCGGATGGGCCGCCTGCCAGGCGTCGTCGAACACCTCGACGACGGTCTGGGTCCGGCTCGGGATCTGGTCCGCGCGGAACGTCGGGTAGGTGACCGCCACCTCGTCCCACGGCTGCGCGTTCTCGATCGACAGCGTGAGTTCCGGCGTCCGGACGGCGAGGATCCGCAGGATCGCCTCGAAGTCGATCAGTCCCTGGCCGAGCGGACGTTCCTGGTACAGCACGCCGTCCGCGTCGACGGCCAGCGCGGCGTCCTTGAAGTGCGTCTGCCGGACGTACGGCGCGACCCGCTCGGCCGCTCGCACCGGGTGTTCGGCCCGCTGCATCGGGTTCGAGGTGTCGAAGACGATGCCGATCGCGTCCGGTCCGACCGCCTCGACCAGCCGGACGAGCTCGAAGGTCGTGATCTCCTCATGCGTCTCCAGGTTGATGTGGATCCCGAGATCGCGGGCGATCGGGGCGAGGGTGCGGAGGTACTGCTCGGTGGCGACGAGCTGGTCCTCCCAGCTGACGTCGGTGCGGAACCGGTCATAGGCCAGCCGGCCGGGGTACGGCTTGTAGTTCGCCGTACCCGCCCACAGCTCCAGGCAGCCGATCTCGGCACACGCTGTCATCATGCGCCGGAAACCGAGCAGCGTGTCACCGCCGCCGATCTGCCGCAGCTCGGGCGCCTCGGCCATCGCGTACGGGTTGACCTTGCCGAGACCGGACTCCAGGTACAGCCCGAGCTCGTCGGCCCGCTGCCGGATGTCGCGGAGCTCACCGGGGTCGAGCGTCGGCGACATGTCCAGGACGGTGCGGAAGAAGATGCCGGAGACGCCGAGGTCCTTGGCGTGGTCCAGGCCGGCGAGCGGTCCGTTGGCCTTCGAGCCGGGGATCTTGCGGCCGTCGATGCCTACGCGCATGCGATCACTCCTTGCCTTGGTGGAATGCGGCCTCGCCGGGCGAGGCCCGACGGTGTGAACTGCCCCACACCGTTCTTGCATCTTGTATATTCGATGCAATATGCCTCGTCAATGGGTAAGAGAGGACGGCGCCGTCATGACCGTTACCGCCGACGAACGCGATCACGTTCTGCAGTCGCTCGACCGCGATCCGGGTCCAGCACTGGTTCTGCTGGCCGATCGACTCGACCAGCTCCACCGCGGGATGGCCCCGCGCGCCCAGCTCACCTACCGGGTGGCCGAGCGTTCCTTCACCGCCGGCCGCCACGAGATCCCGGCGCTCGCGCTGCTCTTCCGTTCGTACGGCGTCGCCGCCGAGGCTGACGTCGACGCGGTCGAGCGCGCTCGCGGGCTCGCCCTCACCGGCGAGGTGCGCCCACCGGCCTGAGTCTGGTTCGCGGCTGGGCACAGCAGAACACCGCGACCGGAGAGCCGGTCGCGGTGTTGTTGTGGTGTTCGGTTGTCAGCGCGTCAGCACACCGTGAACTTCGGGGCCGGGTCGTTGTAGGTGTCGCTCCAGGGGCCGGCGCTGACGAGAATTTCCATCGTCAGGCACGGTGCCGAGGCCGGCGAGTACAGCATCGCGCCGGTGCCGACGGTGTTGTCCTTCGCGGACTGGCCGTACCGCCCGTACTGGTTGCTGATGCTCGCGTAGATCCCCATGCCGTTCGGGTTGCTCGGCGCGACCTGGACCCAGTTGGTCACGCAGCGCGCGGACCAGTAGACGCGGGCCTGGCCGACGTACCGCCCGTACTTGTCCCAGACGCCGGTCGAGTAGATCTGCTGCTGGTCGCTGGTACAGCCCTTGATCCACGGGAAATACCCGGTCATCTCGGAACCCGCGTGCGCCGGCACCGCCGCCACCGCGGTCCCCAGCACCCCGAGTGCCAGCGCCGCGATCCCCGCCCGAACCTTGCTCTTCAGTCTCATGTCCCGGAACCTAACAACGGGCCGAGAGCAACCACTCCGAATGAAGGCAAACGCTTCACGCTGCACCGGCACCTATCCCCGGACTGCACCGAGAGCTTGCGATAGATGCGGCTGAGGTTGCCCTCAACGGTCTTCACGGACAGGAACAGCTGGGCGGCCGGGTGATGTCGGGATCCTGGGCGATCGGTGTCCGATGCAACGGACTTCCGGCGACATGCTGGTGGGTGGGGGCGGTGACCGCCTAGCCTCGCTGCTCACCTGACGGTCGTGAGCGACCGCGCGCGCTCCTAGGAGGAAGCGATGGCTAACGCCTCGACCGCACTCATCGACGCCGGGCGTACCGGCGTACACATCGGCGGCCGCTGGGAGGATGCGCGGAGCGGCGGCCGTTTCGCTGTCCACGATCCTGCTACCGGAGATGTCGTCGCGGAAGTGGCCGACGCCGGTGCCGCCGACGCGCAGCGGGCTCTTGACGCGGCTGCTGCCGCGGCGCCGGCGTGGGCGGCGTCCGCGGCGCGGGAACGCTCCGATGTGTTACGTCGAGCGTTCGACGCCGTGCGCGATCGGCGTGACGAGTTCGCGGCGACGATCACCAGCGAGATGGGGAAGCCCCTGCACGAGGCTCGTTCCGAGGTCGAGTACGGCGCCGAGTTCCTTCGGTGGTACTCCGAGGAGGCGGTGCGAAGCAACGGGCGCACCGGCGCCTGGCCCGAGGGCAGACAGTCACTCGAGGTACGTCGTCGGCCGGTCGGCCTGTGCTACCTCGTCACACCCTGGAACTTTCCGCTGGCGATGGTGACCAGGAAGATCGCGCCCGCCCTGGCCGCCGGCTGTACGGCGGTGCTCAAGCCGGCCGAGCTCACGCCGCTCACCGCGATGTTGATGCTCGACGTCCTCGCCGACGCGGGGTGCCCGCCCGGAGTGGTGAATCTGCTGACGACCTCGGACCCGGGCGCGGTCAGCGAAGCAGTCTTCGCGGACTCGCGGCTCCGCAAGGTCAGCTTCACCGGCTCGACGGCCGTCGGCCGTACCCTGCTGCGGCGGGCGGCCGGCCAGGTGGTGCGTACGTCGATGGAGCTCGGTGGAAACGCTCCGTTCGTCGTCCTGCCGGGCGCCGACGTGACGGCGGCTGTGGACGCGGCCATGACCGCGAAATACCGGAACATGGGACAGGCCTGCACCGCTGCCAATCGGTTCCTGGTCCACGAATCGTTGATCGCGGAGTTCGGCGAAGAACTCGCTCGCCGCAGCCGCCAACTGGTCGTCGGTCCGGGCGCCGATCCGGCGACGACGATCGGTCCGCTGATCACCTCGACGGCCGTCGAGCGTTCTCTTCGGCTGATCGACGACGCCGTGGCGCGCGGTGCCAGTCTGCTGGCAGGTGGGAGGCGGATAGATGGCAAAGGCAACTACCTCGAACCGACCGTGCTCAGCGGCGTGACGCCAGGTAGCGAGATTCTCGCCGAGGAGATCTTCGCCCCGGTCGCGCCGATCAGCGGGTTCGCGTCGGTCGACGACGCGGTTCGGCGTGCCAACGACACCGAGTACGGCTTGGCCGGCTACGTCTGCGCGCCGACGAAGGAGGCCGGCGAGGCGGTCGCGGCGCGTCTCGAGGTCGGCATGGTCGGCATCAACTCCGGCGTCATTTCCAACGCGGCCGCGCCGTTCGGCGGCGTGAAGAGTTCCGGCATGGGCCGCGAGGGCGGCTCCGAAGGCCTCGACGAGTACCTCACCGCACAATACGTCAGCTGTCCGCTGTGACCGGGGTCACGTACACTCGGAACGCCCCTCGAGCCACGCCAGCCGGGCAGGAAGGGAGACTCAGCATGACCATGTCGATGTCTCACATGGAACATCTGGTGACCACCGGTGACCTGATCGCCGAACTCGCCGCCAGGGCACCGAAGCTCGGCGGCAACGACGCCGGCTGGCCAGGGCTCACGATCTACCGGTTCGTCGAGCCGACACAGCCGCAGTGGGAAGAGATCCAGTCGCTGTCGCTGGGCATCGTCGCGCAGGGACGCAAGGCGGTGATCATCGACGGCAAGACCTATATGTACGACCCGTTCAACTATCTGATCCTGAGCAGCCACCTGCACTTCCAGGCACAGATTCTGGAGGCGACTGCCCGCAAGCCGTTCCTGTCCTTCGTCCTGCAGATCGATCCGGCCGTGGTCAAGAAAGTCTCCGCGGACATGCTCGAGCACCGCTCCGTGGTGGCCTTCCCGCCGGAGCGCGTCGCCCGCATCCACCAGGACAAGGGCATGGTCTCGGCCCTCGATCCGGAGATGATGAGTGCCGTCCTGCGGTTCCTGCAGAGCCTCGGTACCGGCGCCGACCGTCGCGTGCTGACCCCGATGTACCTGCAGGAAATCGTGTACCGCGTGCTGCAACGCGAGCAGTACGCACGGATGCTTCAGATCGCGGCCAAGCAGTCCGGGCAGAACCCGGTCTCGGCGGCGCTGACGTACATGAGGAAGCACTACGCCGAGCAGATCACCGTGAACGACATGGCCGAACAGGTCTGTCTGAGTCCGTCGTCGTTCTCACACCTGTTCCGGGAGATCACCGATCGTTCGCCGTACCAGTTCCTCAAGGAGCTGCGGCTGGACCAAGCCCGGCAACTGTTGCTGGACGGGCGGTTGAGCGTGACGGACGTGTCACGGGCCGTCGGCTACTCCAGTACGTCACACTTCATCAAGGAGTTCCGTACACGGTTCGGCACGACGCCCAGGGCCTATGTCGATGCCGAGACCCTGGGCGTGCAGCTCGACGCGCTCAGGGACGGGGCGAGCTGACGGCAGCCACCAGCGCCTCGGCCAACGGCCGGGACGATGCCGGGTTCTGCCCGGTATACAGATTGCCGTCCTGGATCACGTACGGCGCCCACGGCGTCTCGCCGGCCTCGAACCGCCCGCCGAGTTCACCCATGCGATCCTCCAGCAGCCACGGGGCCTGGTCGGCCAACCCGACCTGAGTCTCCTCGACGTTCGTGAAGCCGGTCAGCCGGCGGCCGCGGAACAGCCACCCGTCAGGGCCTTCGGCAGCCAGCAGGGCCGCCGGACCGTGGCAGACCGCCGCCACCGGCTTGCCCAGATTGGTGAACTCGGCAACCAACTCGCCGAAGGTCTTCGAGACGGCCAGATCCTCCATCGGCCCGTGCCCGCCGGGCACGAAGACCAGATCGTAGTCCGCGGCGGCGGTGCGATCGAGATCGATCGGCTCGATGTCGATGCTGTCCAGGTAGGCGCGGAACCGTTGCCCGGGCTCGACCGAGCCGCCGTTCATCTCCGCGGAGAATCCCGCCTCGTCCGGGGCCGGTGCCACACCACCAGGTGTCGCGACGACGACCTCGAAGCCGGCCTGCGTGAACACTTCGTGCGGTACCGCCAGTTCCTCTGGCCAGTAGCCGCAGGGATGCCTGGTGCCGTCCCGCAGAGTCCAGTAGCTGGAACCGGTGACGGCGAACAGGACACTTGTCATGGTCGAGAACCCCTTCTGGTACGTGATGTCGGCTCCCTGGCAGGGTCCCTCGCACCTCGGCGTCCCGGCGCGGGTTCGGGCTGAATCCCGTCGGTTTCCGGCACAAGCTCGCCGGAGTGCGGCATCGCCGCGGGAACCGGCGCGGAATGGGCACACATCGTGCAGGAACTCTTCACCACGTCCCGCCGCACTCGGGTTTCCTACTTCCCAGACCCACCCGTCCCGAACATCTGAGAGGCGGCACGATGACACGCATCGCGTATCTGGTCTCGAGCGCATCCGAGATCACGCTGGCGGACGGCAGCGCCCATCCCACCGGCTACTTCGCCGAGGAGGCCGTGAAGCCGTACGACCGCTTCGTCGCGGCCGGTTTCGACGTGGCCGTCGTCACGCCTGACGGCAGGCCGCCGACCGCCGATCCGTACGGTCTGCGCTGGTACTTCCACTACCCCGACGAGGACAAGGACTATCTGGACTCGGTCGTACGCACGTTCGCCAACGACCCCGACGACATCCGGTTCACCCTCCACCAGAACACGGAGCTCGGGCTCGCAGCGGCCCGCCGCATCGCCGCGATCCTGCAGGCCGGCGGCCTGGATCCCGCAGCGGCCCACGCGGCGGTCAGCCGGGCGGCGAAGATCGCCTGGCGGGAGGACCGGCCGCTGGTCGACGTCGTCTCGTCGGACGGCTTCTCCCCCACCGTGAACCGAGCGGAAGCACAGGCGGCGGTCGACGCGCAGCGCCAGGACAGCGAAGCTCTCGCCGCCGAGCGACACAACCGGCTGCAGTCGATCGAGGGATTCCGGCGTCCTCTCGATCTCAGCTCACTCAGCGACGAGCAGCTCGCCGCGTTCGACGCGGTCTTTGCTCCCGGTGGCCACGGGCCGATGGTCGACCTGGCTGACGACCCGGATGTCGCCCGGCTGCTGACCACGCTGCAAGGCAAGCAAGCACCGATCGCCGCGCTGTGTCACGGGCCCGCACTGTTGCTGTCGGCACCGGAGCGCCCAGACGGGCAGTGGCTGTTCGACGGGTATCGGATGACGTGTTTCACCGACGAGGAGGAGAACCAGACCGAACCCGGCCGGCTCGGCTTGCCGTGGTACGTCGATACCGCCCTCAAGAACGCCGGCGCTGTCTTCGATGACGGACCAGCAGCCTGGGCCAGCCACGTCGTGGTCGACCGCAACCTCATCACCGGTCAGAACCCGGGCTCGACCGAGGCAGTTGCGGCCGCCGTCGTCAGGGCCCTCCGTGGCACGACAGCGAAGGCGGCGTGACGTGAGCACTGACAAGGCACTCTCCGGATCCACCGCCGCGCACCGCTTCCTTTCAGCATTCGCCCGACGGGATGCGGCAGCCGCAGCCGCGGAACTGGCGCCTGACGCGAAGGTGACTTTCCACGGGCTCGGACGCAGCGGTACCGGACCCGAGCTCGTACTCGAGGCGCTCGGCGACATCGCCACCGCGTTCCCGGACCTGCTCGTGACCGTGAAGCGCGTTCTGATCACCGGCGACGTCGTCACCGCCCAGCTCAAGGCCGAAGGCACGCAGGCTGCCGAGTATGCCGGCGCGATCAATCAGGAGAAGCACCTTGACCTGGACGAAGGCTGGCGGTTCCAGCTGACCGGCGACCGGATCACCGCGCTCGACGTCTATTGGTGCCAGCAGCAGTTGTACCGCCGGCTCGCCGTCAAGCGGTTCGACCAGGTAGCGATCGTCTGAGGAGGGCGGAGATGATGACTGCGAAACAGAACACCGCGCTGGTCGAGGAGTTCTTCGACCGGTACCGCGGGCACGACGTGCAGGGCATGGCAGAGCTGTGCTCGATCAACGCGGACTTCTCCTACCCGCCGTTCGAGCTGTGGGGCAAGCAACGTGTGCTGCGTGGCGACGGAAAGGTCGGAACGGTCGGCAAGGCGATCTGGGCCGGCCTGATCAACTCGTTCCCCGACCTCACCAACGTCGTGCACTCGGTCACCGCGAACGACGACGGTGACGTCGTCGCCCAGATCGGCATCAGCGGTACGCAGCGGTCGCCGTGGGGATACGTACTCCCCCAGGGCAAGACGTACGACGAGCCGCACCTGTTCATCTTCCGGATCGGCGAAGACGGCCTCATCGCGTCGGTCACCGCCTACTGGAACAACGGCGCGATCAGCCGCCAGCTCGGCCACCTCGAAGTCGACTAGGAGAACACCATGACATTGCTGAAACGGGAAGAATGGCAGGGATTCGTCCGAGACGTCGACTGGACCCCCACGTACGTCGACGACGAGGCCGTCTACCCCGAATGGCACTCCGGCACCGGAAAGGTTCCCCGGGACGCCTGGCTCGGCTGGGAAGAGTCGTACAAGGTGACCTACCCCGAGTACGTCGCCACCCAGCGGGAGAAGGAATCGGCCGCGTACGCGGTCAAGGCCGCACTCCAACGCTCCGGAACCTTCGAGCACCTGGACGAGGGCTGGAAGTCAGCGACCAAGATGCATTTCGGCGGCGTCGCCCTGGTGGAGTACGCGGCCGTGCTGGCGGAGTTGAAGATGGCCCGGTTCGGGCTGAACGGCGCCTGGCGGAACATGGCGACCTTCGGTCAGCTCGACGAGATGCGGCACGCCCAGATCACCACGTTCTTCGGACACGAGTTCATCGCCAAGGACCCACAGTACGACTGGACGCAGAAGACGTTCCACACCAACGACTGGGTACCGATCAGCCTGCGCAACCTCTTCGACGGGATGATGATCGCGCCCAACGTCGTCGACCTGGCGATCGAGTTGCCGTTCACGTTCGAGACCGGATTCACCAATCTGCAGTTCGTCGCGCTGTCGGCGGACGCGCTGGAGTCCGGCGACGTGAACTTCGCGAACATGATCTCCTCCATCCAGACCGACGAGGCCCGGCACTCGCAGCAGGGTGGCCCGACGATGGAGATCCTCGTCGAGCACGATCCGGTCCGTGCGCAGTGGATCATCGACAAGAGTTTCTGGGGCTCGGCCCGGGCGTTCGCCGCACTCACCGGCCCGGCGATGGACTACTACACGCCACTCGAGCATCGCAAGCAGTCCTACCGGGAGTTCATGGAGGAATGGGTCATCGACCAGTTCATCCGCACGATCGAGGACTACGGCCTGAAGAAGCCGTGGTTCTGGGACGAGTTCATGCGCGGCCTCGACACCTGGCACCACGGCCTGCACATGGGTCTGTGGTACTGGCGGCCGACTCTCTGGTGGCGTCCGAAGGCGGGCGTCTCCAAGGACGAACGTGAGTGGCTGCAGGAAAAGTATCCGAACTGGGAGACCGTGTACGGCGACAAGTGGGACGTGATCATCGACCAGGTCAACGCCGATCACGTCGAGGCCACCTTGCCGGAGACCCTGCCGTGGCTGTGCAGCACCTGCCACCTGCCGGCCTGCAATGCGACGCAGTCCCGTGACGGCAAGTGGCGGGTGCGGAGCTGGCAGCTCGACTACGACGGCCACAAGTACCACTTCTGTACCAACGCGTGCCGCCAGATCTTCTGGAAGGACCGCGACAACATCAACCACGAAACGCTCGTCGACCGGTTCCTGGCCGGCCAGATCCAGCCCATGGACGTCGGCGGCATCCTCACCTACATGGGCATGACGCCCGAGGCCATGGGTGACGATCCGGACTACAAGGCCTGGACCCGTGACTACGTCGGCCGTCCGGCCACGGGCCTCGTCGGAGCCGGATCATGACCGCGCCGGCCACCGAGGACCGCGCGCCCGAGCTGGTACCACTGAACGCGGTGTTCGCCACGGACTTCGTCCAGATCCTCGTCCCGGTCACCAGCGCCAACACCATGACCGAGGTGGCCGCCGCGGTCGCCCATCACGTCGAAGGCAAACGGGTCCGGGCGCTGCCCTACCCGAAGGTCGTCATCCACAACGGCCGCCGGCTGCCCGCCGGCCTGACCGTCGCCGAAGCCGGCATCGCGCCGCTCGACCACATCGCCGTCGAGTACGACGTACCGGAGGAAACGCCATGAAGAACCCAGTCGGCCCAGTGCTCCGGATGGGCGACCAGATCGACGACGTGGTCGCCGCGATCCGCGCCGACAATCCCGGCCAGGACATCGAGGTCATCGACCGTGGTTCGTACGTCCGGGTCCAAGGCGAGGAGCGGGTCCGCGTCACCGAGCAGACGCTTCGGGAGCACCTCGGTCACGACTACGAGCTCCGGTCGTTCGGCACGATGATGTCGTCGTTCGCCGGGCGCGTGGTCAACAGCAGCGACGAGATCGTCTGGGAGAAGATCACCAGCGGACGAGGAGGAACGGTCCGATGAACGAAACGACAGCACGCACGCCGCGGCCGCGCCGGACCTTCAGCGCGTTCGGCGAGGTCCGGAAGATGCCCAGCGAGTACGAGATCGTCACCCACGGGCAGAACTGGACGATGCGCCAGAACCGCCCCTCGGCATTCGAGCAGAACCCCTCGTCGCCGGCCAACCTGTGGTTCCTCACCTATCGCGACCAGTCGCCGTTGCAGGCCGACGACTGGGAACAGTTCCGCGAGCCGGACAGCCTCACCTACCGGATGTACGTGAACGAGCAGGCGGAGGCCGAGACGAAGATCCACGGTGTGCTCGAGGAGTACGCCGAACTGGGCGCCGACCGCTCCCTCTCGCCGGGCTGGCTGGCGACCCTCGGCACCCTGTACACACCGTCGCGCTATCCGGTGCACGGCTTCCAGCAGGTCGAGGCGTACATCGGCTATCTGGCGCCGACGTCGTACCTCACCAATCCGGCCGGGCTGTCGACCGCGGACTTCCTTCGACGGGTGACGACCATCGCCTACCGCACCCGCGAACTGCAACTGGCACATCCGGAGTCCGCGATCGGCACCGATCAGGAACGACGGCACTGGCTCGAGCACGAGGCCTGGCAACCCACTCGCAAGGCCGTCGAGTCGATCCTCGCCACCTACGACTGGGGCGAGTCGTTCACCGCGCTCAACCTGGTCCTGCTACCGACCCTGGACGACGTTCTCACCAGGCAGTTCGGAGAAGTTGCCCTTGACAACGGTGACAACGTGACCTGGCTGCTGCAGAGCTTCCTCGACGCGGACAATCAGCGGCGGAACAGGTGGAGCGCGGCAGCCGCCCACTTCGCGATCGGCAGTCGGGCCGGCTCCGGGCCGGCGATCGAGAGGTGGATCCGGAAGTGGAGTCCGGCTGCCGACGAAGCCGCGGCAGGCCTCGGCACGCTCCTGGCGACGTTGCCCGAGGCTCCACGTGCCGCGCACGAGGTCGCCGGCCAGGCACAGGCTGCGCGTCAGGCGTTCCTGTCCACAGTCCTCGGTGCCCCCTCAGGGGGGACGTCATGAACCCGGCGGCGGCGATGCAGACAATGCACGAGACGATCCACATCGACGACCTGTGGGAAGGCGATATGGCCCCGGTCGACGTGAACGGAACCAAGGTGCTCCTGATGAACGTCGACGGCGACGTCAGGGCCTACCAGAATCGCTGCCCGCACCAGGCCTGGGCACTCGACGAGGGTGACTTCGACGGTGCGACTCTGACCTGCGTGCGACACATGTGGCAGTTCGACGCCGCCAGCGGTCAGGGGGTCAACCCGGACGACTGCAGCCTGAGCCGCTACCCCTGCGAGGTCGGCGACGACGGCATCATCAGAGTGGACGTGGGATGACCAGGCAGCGGTACGTCATCGTCGGTGGAGGAGTCGCGGGGGGCACAGCCGCCCCGGGTCGCCGCGCGCACCGCGTCGACCGCCCAAGGGTGATGATAAACGGCGGTACGGTACAACCCAACCAGCCACCCCCCCATTACCA
>NZ_JBHWKR010000013.1:0-142529 GCF_042730855.1 Kribbella sp. NPDC059898 | reverse complement strand
CACCCCCTGGGTGGTGGGCGACGCCGTAATCATCCGTGGGGTGGTGGGTCCCCCCGGCCGGGGTACTAAAGGGTCGGTGGTGGTGGCGCGGCGCCCCCCCCCCCCCCGGGTCTCCGCTCGCACGGCTTCGACGGCGAACTGGTCATGATCAGCGACGATCCGGTACTCCCCTACGAGCGACCGCCACTGTCCAAGCAGGTGCTCGCACAACCAGTACAACCCGAGCCGACCTACCTCAAGCCCGAGTCGTGGTACGCCGACAACGACGTCACGACCATGCTCAAAGTGAGAGCGACCGCTCTCGACCCACGGGCACGGACCGTAGAGCTGTCCACCGGCGAATCCCTGTCGTACTCGCGGCTGCTCCTGGCCACTGGGGTCCGGGCCCGTGCACTGCCTGGTGTCGAGGGCGAACACGTCCTCACGTTGCGCTCGCTCGCGGATGCTTCTCTGCTCCGGCAGCGCCTCGCCGTAGCCCAGAAGATCGTCATCCTCGGTGGTGGATTCATCGGATGTGAGGTTGCCGCCTCAGCCGTTGGCCTGGGCAAGCGAGTGACCATCGTCGAACGTACGGCGTCCCTGCTGGAAGCCGCGCTCGGACCGGCGCTCGGTGAGGTGATGACCGATGTGCATCGTGCCGCCGGCGTCCAGCTCTTGCTGCGCAGCGTCGTACAGCAAGTGACAGAAACCCCCTCGCACGCCGTCGTGCACACCACCCGAGGAGTCGTCGAGGCGGACCTCGTGCTGATCGGTGCCGGCACGGTACCGAACACCGAGCTCGCAGGCGCCGCGGGGCTCGACGTCGACGGCGGCGTCGTCACCGACGAGTACTCGAGGACCAGCGACCCTGCTGTCTACGCGGCCGGTGACGTTGCGTCCATCTACCACCCGTACTACGGCAGGCGGCTGCGGGTCGAGCATCACGACACCGCGATGCACCACGGAATCTCGGCCGCCAAGAACATGCTCGGAACAGCGGAGCCGTTCCGGGAGCCGCACTGGTTCTGGTCCGACCAGTACGATCACACCCTGCAGCAGGTCGGCCGAGCTGAGCCCGGCGACGAACTCGTGGTACGTGGAAGCATGGACGATCTGTCCTTCTCCGCCTTCTCCCTCCGCGATTCCAGGATCACCAAGGTGATCGCACTCAACCGTCCGAAGGACGTGCTGGTAGCTCGGCGGCTGCTCTTCTCCGAGCACACCGCGACCAAGGACGTCCTCCTGGACGAGTCGGTGCCACTCAACCGGCTCGCACCACGCCGACCCACTGCGCGCGCGGAGGCGTCATGACCACCATTACCGTGGACCAGACCCAGCTCCGTGTCGACCCGGACGAAGCGCGCGAGGCAGTCCGGCGCGTTCAAGGCGTCGACTCCGTCACCGCGGTCGCGAGACTGCGCTACGGGCCCGGGCGAACCTGCGAGCCTGTCGCCCGCCTGATCGACCAGGCCGTCGGCCGGGCCAGGCAGCACGGCCTCGATCCGCGGCGCCTCACCGTCACCTCCGTGCGAATCGAGGCCGGCGAAGACATCGTCCGCGTCCGGCGGAAGGCACACGGCACCGCCGACTGGATCACCAGCTGCACGAGTGACGTCCTGGTCGAGCTCACCCCGGACGGGATCAACCAAGCCACCAACCGGGCAATGCCCCAACCTGCCGGGCAACCCGCGCACGACACGGCCGGTCCCAACTCGATCGACGACGAGGCCACGGCGTACATCCGGGAGCGGCTGTTCGAGGTCATCGACCCCGACCTCGGCGTCAACGTCGTCGATCTGGGCTTCGTCCGGGCCATCCAGCTCGACGACCGCACCGTTGCCCTCACCATGACCTTGACCTCGGCGGCCTGCCCCCTGACCGGCGTCATGACCGACCAGATCCACACCGAGCTCACGACCCACGGTCTGGCCGACGACGTTCGCATCGAGTGGCAGTGGACACCCGCCTGGTCGCCGGCCGACATCACACCTGACGGGCGCGCGCAACTGCGCGCCATCGGGTTCACCATCTGAGGAGAGGAACTCCATGGGACACGTAGTCATCGCAACCTGGACGGCCAAGCCGGGCGAAGCAGACCGGATCCGCGCGATCCTCGCCGAACTCACCCCCGGCAACCGCGCCGAGCCCAAGATGGTGCGGTTCCAGGCGCAGATCAGCGACACCGACCCGAACACCTTCGTCCTCTACGAGCACTACACCGACGCCTCCGGCTACCAGGACCACCGCGCCACCGAAGCCTTCCAGCAGCGAGTCCTCGGCGAGGCCCTACCACTACTCGCACATCGAACAGTCGAAACGTTCTCCACAGTCGACGGCTGAGATCGTTGGACCGTCGCGTCATGATCGGCGCCGGGGCGTCGGCGTACGGCGCCTGCCGGGTGACGTTTCAGCGTGCCGGTTGGGGTTACTCGACCATGAAGACGACGTTGTGCAGGCCGCTTGAGCCGTTCGGGCGTGGTGGTGCCTGGTCGGCCGTTTGCAGCCGGCCGGTCGCGTCTGTCGCGCGCACGGTGAGTTTGTGTGTGCCGGGGGTGGCGTTCCAGTGGAAGGTCCACTGGCGCCAGGTGTCGATGGTGTCCTGCGCCGCCAACTGCGCCTGTTGCCATGGACCGTCGTCGACCTGGACCTCCACCTTCCGGATGCCGCGCCGTTGGGCCCAGGCAACGCCGGCGGCGACGGCCGGACCGGCCTTCAGTGTCGCGAAACCCTTCGGTACGTCGATCCGCGAGGCCGTCTTGATCGGCGCCTCCACGGCCCACCCGCGATCTGTCCAGTACGCCGTGAAGTCCTGGAACCTGGTGACCTCGAAGTCCACGATCCACTTGGTCGCCGACACGTACCCGTACAGGCCCGGAACCACCATCCGGACCGGAAACCCGTGCTCGAAGGGCAGCGGCTCCCCGTTCATCGCCACCGCCAGCATCGCGTCCCGCCCATCGGTGAGTGCGCTCAGCGGCGTACCGATCGTCAGACCGTCGACGCTCGTGGACCGCACGGCGTCGGCACCGCTCCGGACACCGGATTCCGCGAGCAGGTCGGCGATCGATACGCCGATCCAGCGTGCGGTGCCGACGTACGGGCCGCCGACCTCGTTCGACACGCAGGTCAGCGTGATGTCCCGCTCGATCAACCGCCGGTTCACCAAGTCGCCGAGCGACAGCCGCAGCTCCTTGTCCACCATGCCGTGCACCCGCAGCTCCCACTGGTCGGGATTGATCCGCGGGACCTCCAGCAGTGTGTCCACCCGATAGAACTTCGGGTTCGGCGTCACGAAACGAGCCACCCCAGGTACCTCCACCTGTGCGCCCGCCGGAATCGCAGGAGCCCGATCCGTCGGACGCGGCACCCGGAACTTCGCTCTGGCCGCCTCACCGGTCCCCGCCGACACCAGACTCGACACTCCGGCGCCGCCGGCCCCAGCCACGGCGAGCGCCGACACTGTCAGCAAGAATCGGCGCCGATCGAACCCTGCCGGTCGCTCCTGCTCACCACCAGAGGGCACGGGGACTGCGGGATTCAGGGCACGAACGACCAAGTACATGCCGGCGACGGCGACCACGAAGCTCACCGACGCCGGAACGAGCCGCAGCACCACACTGGCGGTCGCCGAGCGACTCGTCACCGCGAAAACGATGCCGACGGCACCTAACAGCGCCGCGATCCCGACCGTCCCCCGCCGTACCCGGGGACGTGCGCTGCTCCCGAGCACCCCGGCGACCGTGGCGACGAGTACGAGCGTGACCGAGATGCCGATCCGCAACAGCGTCCGATCGGCCGTCCCGAGCTCACGCACGGCCCAGTCCTTCACCGGACCTGGAGACCAGTCGATCACCTGGACGCCGACCGCGTCGACCGGCCACGGCCCGCCGGACAGGTCGGCGGCGAGGCACCCGAGGCCGAGGGCGGCTCCCGCCGCGATCAACCCACCGAGACCTCCGGCAGCACGTCGTATCGCCTTCTCGCTCATGTCAGGTGTTCGACGCCGGGTACGCCGCGGATCGGTCGGATCCGCGGCAGCAAGGAATCTTGCCGACAGCACCCATCCGGATCCGCGCCGGCGCCGAATCGTAGCTGTCAGGTGTGAGCGAAGCCGCTCGCGTCCCTCCTCAGGAAAGAGATCGTCATGTCCCGAAAGATCGTCCGCGCGGGCTTCGCCGCGACCACACTGGCGCTCGTTCTCGCCAGCGCCGCCTGCGGCAGCAGCAACAACTCGAGCAGCTCGCCCTCCACCAGCACCTCGTCCTCGTCCGCACCCGCGGAGACTCCCAGCACCTCCCCGTCGGCGAGCGCCGCCTCCGGCGGAATGGTCGGCCCCGGCTGCGCGGCGTACGCCAAAGCCAACCCCGCCGGCGCCGGCTCGATCGACGGCATGGCCGCGGCACCGCTGGCCACCGCAGCGTCCGGCAACCCGCTGCTCAAGACCCTGGTCGCCGCCGTCTCCGGCAAGCTCAACCCGAAGGTCAACCTCGTCTCCACCCTCAACGGCGGCGAATTCACCGTCTTCGCCCCGGTCGACACGGCCTTCGCCAAGATCCCCGCCGCGACCGTCAACACGCTGAAAACCAACAGCGCCCTGCTCACCAAGATCCTCACCTACCACGTGGTCGCCGGCCAACTGGACCCGACCGCCGTGGTCGGCACGCACCCGACCGTCGAGAAGCAGGACGTCACGGTCACCGGCTCCGGCGACGCCCTCAAGGTCAACGGCGCCAACGTGATCTGCGGCGGCGTGAAGACCGCGAACGCCACTGTCTACCTGATCGACTCCGTGCTGATGCCGCCGGCCGCCTGATCGGCCGCTGCTGTCGCATGGACCGGACCGATGCCACCGACACCTGACGCCGATGGCATCGGTCCCTGCACGACACGTTCCCCGATCGACTCACCCGGCAGCGGACGAACCGTGACCGATCACGTGGCGCCTCCCTGGCCAGGCTCCAATCTGGCTCATCGACCAATCACGGGTTGCGCACTCGATCGGCCTGGCGAGCTCCCATCCATCCGGGAGGTGGCGCCGAACACCCTGTATGAGCTTCGATGTCGCAACGTACGCAACCACAGCACGACGACTGCGATGGGATGACCTCGACCTCGGCCAGTTCCGCACCCAGCGGCTGTCCTCCGGGGCGCTGCGGTGCCCTGCGGTACATGAGCGATGTCGAGACGCACACGGTCTGTTACCTGCGAGACCTTCTGGTCACCCCGTCGCACGCAGATCCCGAAGTGACCACGTTCCTCACGATGTGGAACTACGAGGAGTACTGGCACGGCGAGGCACTGGACGCGGTCCTCGACGTGCACGACGTACCGACCGGGCCTGAGCACACGCGCGCGCTCCGCAAGCGCCTCGGCCGGCGGGACCGGGTGTCACCGATCGTCCAATCGCTCCTCGCGAACATTCTCGGACCGGACTTCATCGCCACCCACATGACGTGGGGCGCGATCAACGAGTGGTGCACCCACGCCGGCTACTCGCGGTTCATCGCCGTCGAGGACAACCCGCTGCTGACCGAGATCCTGCGCCGCATCGCCAAGCAGGAGACCCGTCACATCGCGTTCTACAACAGCCAGGCGCGCCGCCGGCTCAAGGGCAACCCACGAGCCCAGCGCATCACCCGGTTCGCCCTCCGGAACGGCTGGAGAATCGTCGGCTCCGGAGTCATGCCAGAGGACGACGTACGCCACCTGCTCACGTACCTGTTCGGAGGCCCCGACGGTCTCGCCCAGGCACGCAGGATCGACGCCAAGATCGACACCCTCCCCGGGCAGGACGGCCTGCATCTGGTCGAACGTCAGCTGATCAAGTACAGCATCGCCTGACCACGCGAAGCCGGCTCGATCGAATACCTTGGTCATCAGTCACACGACCGTGACGCGCTTCCGCTCGAGGCGCTGCCGGTCCGGCCATCTGACGTCGTACGCCCAGCCGAGGCGCTCGAATCGCTTGATCAGCCAGGCGTTGATGTCGATCTGTCCCCGGAGGACACCGTGGCGTGCGCAGGTGGGGTCGGCGTGGTGGAGGTTGTGCCAGGACTCGCCCTGGCTCAGGATTGCCAGCCACCAGACGTTGCCGGACCTGTCACGGGCCTCGAACGGTCTCCGTCCGGTCACATGGCAGATGGAGTTGATCGAGAACGTGACATGGTGCATCAGCGCGACGCGGACCAGGGTGCCCCAGAAGAATCCGGTAGCGGCGCCGTGCCACGACCTGTCCCACAGTGCACCGATCAGCGCAGGTGCCAGCAGCGAGATCGCGGCGAACTGGCGGAAGCACTTCGAAATCGCCGCCATGTCGCGGTCGTTGACGAGGTCTGGCGCGTAGTGCGCCGGGTCGGCACGATCCTGGCCCCACAGCACCCACCCGACATGCGCGAAGACGAACCCCTTGGTCACCGCCCACGCCGTAGTGCCGTAACGCCACGGCGAATGCGGATCGCCGTCTCGGTCGGCGAACTTGTGGTGTTTCCGGTGGTCGGCCACCCAGCGGATCACCGGCCCTTCGAGCGCCATGCTGCCCGCGATCGCGAGGCCGATCTTGAGTCCACGCTTGCACTTGAAGGCGCCGTGCGTGAAGCCTCGGTGGTAGCCGACCCCGATACCGGTCGTGGTGAGGACGTAGAACGCGACCAGGAGGACGATGTCGTGCCAGCCGATCCAGCCTCCCCAGGCGAAGAGGACCCCGGGCACCAGAGCGAGAGTAGGCACGACGATGAACACCCAGATGAGCCCACGCTCGAGCTTGCCACCAGCGGGCTGGAACTCGTCCGGACTTCCAGATTCGGAGCCTGCAGCTGACGTCACGATCACCCCTGGTCCCCGTAGTTCGGCCCCTACACTCACCAACGTGCCCCGCTGCAGGACGAGTTACTCGTGTCGCCGCGTTTTGAACGATCAAGGGGCCACGGAGAGCTGAGACCGCCGGAAGTGTCCCGGGCTTCCGGCGGTCGGTATCTGGAGGCGGCCTACCGCGGCCAGACGGCTTCCGTGACCGCGCCTCCGGCGACATCCGCCCTCAGTTGCACTGGCCCGTCGGGACGGACGTACAACTCGTAGCTGCCTTCTGGGACTTCGAAGAAGACGGCCGAGTGCACAACAGCTCCCGCAGGCGACGGCCTCGGCACCACCGCGACATGTGGCAGTGCGCCTTCATGCCCATGCCCGTGACCGTGGGTGTGGTACGCCGCATGACTGACCGCGACGGCCGGTTGCCCGGTCGGGCGGAGTTCGATCTCCTCGCCGTCGAGTTCCGCCGGCATCGTGATGACGAGCGCCCCGATGTCGCCGCCGATGTCGAGCAGGACCGACGATCCCTTACCCGCGTGCGGGTTCTCCTCGCCGGCCATCACACGGCCGGCGTTCCGGGCTTGGACTGGTACCCGCCCGCCGGCGTCCCGAGGTACGGGAACGCCGTGAGGTACGCCGAGTTCGTGTTCGACGTACCGTCCTGGATCGCGGAGGTCGCCGCGTCAGGCTTGAACGACGGATCGACCAACGGAATGGTCAAGCCGGCGACAGCCCGCAACTCCACGGTCACGACATCGTCGAAGACTCTCCGTCCGTTGGGGAACCCGGCCGCGTCGCCCGCCACCAGACCGAGCGGATCGGGCGACTTCGCCGGCGGGACCGCGACGTTGAGCCGGAGCAGATCGGACTGGACCGGACCTGTGTAGTTCTGGAATCCCGGAACGACGCCCTTCGGGATCCCGGTCAGCAGGATCGCCGCCAGATCCGCGCGAGGCTTCTTGTACGCCGCCAGGTGCGGGAAAACGCCCGGGTACAGCACCGGCAGCAACCCGGCCAGCTCGGGCTTCGTCACGTACTCGGCGAACCGCTTGTCGTCGTGCGGGGCTTGACTGTTCCACTTGTCCTTCTCGGCCATCGGCACGATGACCTCGTTGAACAAAGGGTTTCCGAGCCGCGACACCTGCTTGTGCGGACCGTTCCAGATCGCGATGCCCAGCACGTCGTCCAGGATCTTCGACGCCTGCCGGCTCGCCGACGCGTAGACCCCGATCACGGCCTTCGGGTCCATGACGTCAGTAGGCTTCCGGCCGTCGCGGGTCAGGTCCGCGATCGGGACCTGCAGCGCGATGGTGTGCACGTTCGATCCCTGCAGACCGTTGACTCCCATCGCGGCGGCCGACGGAATCAGGTGCGCCATCTGGAAGGGCCGCAGCGTCCCGAGGTCGAAGATGCTGCCGAGGTCGGCGAAGAACCCGTCGGCACGCTGGCCGGCGAAGACCTTGCGGTGCGTGCCGATGGTGTGGATTGCCTCACCCGCGAGCTTCGCGTAGTTCGGCGTACTGCGGATCCCCACGTTCACCGGCGGGGCGAGCAGGTTGCGTGCGAGGACCCGGGAGCGACCGTCCTCGACCCTGGTGACTGTGTAGTACTGCGGCCGGTTCCACGTCGTGTCCGTGATGGAACTGATCGGTCCGGTGTTGTACAGGAACGTCTTGTCGTTCCGGATCTTGGCGTGGAACCGGAACTGGTAGCTGATGTCGGCCCGGCCGGTACCGCTGTTGGAGATGTGGATCTGGTACAGGACGTCGTCACCGAACTCGTAGAAGTTCGGTCCCCCGTACGGGTTCTGGAACGGGATGAAGTTGGCGATCAGGGTCACCGTGTCCGGCTGGTCCGGGCTGACGAACGCGTAGACATCGGTGTTGTCCGCGACCGGGTCCTTCGAGATCTCCGGTGCTTCGCGATGCGAAGACATGACTGTTCCTCCAGTAGAGCTGAGTGAAATTGCTCGGATCAGGCGGTGGTCACGCCGGCCAGCCGCGCGGCCAGCTCGCGATCGGTGAGGACGACCTCGCGGTCCCCGACCAGGATCGCCATCTCCCCCTTGCGCACGTCCTTCACGTGAACGACGAACGACTCGGCACTCGCCAGGTCTGCCGCCCGCAGTTCGTCCCCACCCACGGCCCCGGCGGACCGCTCACCGAAGATCTTCGGCCCCGCCACGACGCCGACCGCCGCCGCGGTCCCCGCTCCGGCGAACACCAGGAAGCCCCGGCGTGTTGCGTCACTCATGTCTGTCCCTTCCCACGCGGAAGGCGCCGGCAACACCCGCCACCTGCGACCCTGTCGCAGATGATGTGATCTGGATCACATCAGCGCCCGACGGGTGTTCGCTGCCCACTCGCGGCCGGATGGGTCGAAATCCGGAAATCTTCGGCCTGTCACCCCTCCGATCCACAACCGTGCACGCATGTCCACGTGAGCCTGGTGAGTGTCGCGGGTGTTGTGCGACAGTTCGCTGGTGAAGGCCAAGGCTCCTGAGATCGTCGTTGTCGTCAACCCGACGAAGGTCGATCTCGATGAGGTACGTGAGGTACTCCAGGACGCGGCCGCTGCGGCAGGCGTCGACGCACCGATGCTGGTCGAGACGACCGAGGACGATCCCGGCTTCGGTCAGACGCGTGACGCGGTGCGCAACGGCGCCAGGCTGGTGTGCGCGCTCGGCGGGGACGGGACCGTCCGGGCGGTGGCGCAGGAACTCGTCGGCACCGGCGTCGCACTCGGTCTGCTACCAGGCGGCACCGGGAATCTGCTGGCGCGCAATCTCGGCCTCCCGATCGACTCCCTCGCCGCGGCGGCCGCCACGGCCTTCACCGGACGAGACCGCCAGATCGACGTCGGCTGGATGGTCGTCGATCCCGACGGCGAACAGCGCACCGGGAACGTGCAGGCCGGTGCTGACAACGTCCACTGCTTCGCCGTGATGGCCGGAGTCGGCTTCGACGCCGAAATCATGAACGACGCGCCGGACGGAGCAAAGGAGAAGGCCGGCTGGGCGGCGTACGTCGCCAGCGGCGGGAAACATCTGGCCGACGACCCGTTCGCGCTCGAGCTCGTCGTGGACGGGCGCGCCGCACCCGGCGGCCCGGCCCGCACCGTCGTGGTCGGAAACTGCGGCGAACTCACCGGCGGGATGGCGCTGTTGCCGGATGCCGAGCTCGACGACGCGCTGCTGGACGTGGCGACGGTCAGCGCCGAGAGCCTCACCGACTGGATCGGGGTGGCCTCACGGGTCCTGCTGGATCGAGGCGACGGACCGTCACTCCAACGCGACCGAGGTCGCGAACTCACCGTCCGGGTCGACCCGCCGCAGCTTTGCGAGGTCGACGGCGACGTACTGACCGAGGCGTCGGAACTGCGCTTCATGGTGCAGCCGGCCTGCCTTCTGGTCCGCGTCGAACGAGCCCGCGCCTGACCGTCGCGGTATGGCCGCCGCCGATATCCAGCTGCCAAACAACCGGAACGATTGACCGGGGGGGTCGATGCACCCCTGCCTGAACGTGAAACCAGAGCGTCAGGCGCTGGCGCCACGGGCGATTCGGTACAGCACGTTGGGACGCAGCGGCCCGTCGGGTTCGGTAGGGTCGTCGAAGTCGTCGGCCGGGTCTCGGGTCATGCCGATCCGGTGCATCACAGCTTGGGAGCGAAGGTTGCCGGCAGTCGTCACGGCGAGGATCTCGGGGAGTTCGAGCGTGTCGAAGCCGAAGGCCAAGCCGGCCCGGGCGGCCTCAGTGGCGTAACCGTGGCCCCAGGCCGAGCGGGCGAGCCGCTAGCCGATCTCCACGCCTGTGAACGGCAGGCCGTCATCCACCGGATCCAAGCCCGCGAACCCGATGAACTCGCCGGTGGCCTGCACCTGAACTGCCCACCATCCGTACCCGCGCTGGTCGAACTCGGCCTGGAACCGCGCGACAGAGGCATCGCTCTGTTCGCGGGTCAGCAGGTCGCCCAGGTGCTCCCGGACCTCGGGATCGGCATTCATGGCTCGAGGTCGGATTCTTGCCATCGACGGAGCACGAGGCGATCAGTACGCAGTTCAACCATGCTGCCCAGCCAACGTGAGTAGTGCGCTTGAGGCAATCCATTATCCGTCCGCGCGTAAGCATGCCGTACTACTCGCGGCACTCCCCCGCGCTGCCGGCGAGGTACGCCGGATCCTCGACGTACTCGAATCCACTGGACTCGCGGACAACACGATCGTCGTCTACACAGCGAATCAGGGGCTGGCGGTTTGGACTGAACCATGAGGCAGGTGGTCGATGGTCGTCCAGACAGCCTGATGGCCGGCGGGCTAGTGTGTTGGCAGTCCCCACTGGTTGAACTCGTGCCTCAGGCGTGCTGCGGCCTGGCGGCCAAGAACCATTCGTACGATGAACACGAAGTTTGCTCGCCAGGCATGGTGATGGCCCCTGCTACTCCCATCCTCCGCCGACCCGGGTTCGCGTAACTGCCCGTCTGGTCCGTGGTCCGGCGTCACAATGTGAGCCAGCTCGTGCAGGCAACCGTGCTCGCACAGGCGGGGAGACCGGCGATCGTCGCTGCCGATCGTCACCCTTCGCAGAGCAGCATCGGCGGAGCTTCGGCCTCGTCCCGCTACCACTGCGACGGGTTCGCTGCGTCCGGAGAACGCGTCTGCGAACCAACCGCTTCTCTGGAGCGTGTGGATGTACGACGCACAGGCCGCGACCTGAACCGTCCCCTCAGCGCGACCGAGAACCTCGCGCCCCAGGTCACCGACAGGCAAGCCGGCAGCCAACTGCGCGTCGTACGCCGCTTGTTGCAGGTCGATCGCATGCTCCCGTCCGGCGGGTTGTATTTCCTGGTGGGTAAGGCCATTTGAGCTCCGCCGAGGTCTCGCCGAGGAGGCGGGCTCGAGAAGTCCTCAAATGTCTTAGGTTAGATCCTGTGCCTAACGAACGACTGCGAGCAGCGATGGTGGAGCAAGGCCTGACCCATCATGCACTCGCAGAGGAGCTGGAAGTCAACGTCAAGTCCTCGAGCGATGGGTCACGGGCGATATCGTCCCGTTCCCCCGCAACCGGCATCGCCTGACGATGCGACTCGGCCGGGACGAGTCGTACCTCTGGCCGGACGCCCTGATGCGAGACTGCGCCGCGGCGCTGTCCGAGAGCGAACTCGTCCGCGTCTATCCACACCGCGCCGACGCTCCGGCTGACGAGTGGCGTCAACTGTTCGAGTCCGCCAGCGCCGAGATCGGCATCCTCGTTCTACGCCGGCTTGTTCCCTGGCCGAGGCCAGCGGTCTTCAGCGAATGCTCCGGAAGAAGGCTAAAGCGGGCGCCCGCGACGATCGGTTGTTCGTCAACACCCACGTGTACGGCCTACCAGCAGCGCAGGCGCCGCCGTGGCACTCCGTAAGATCTCCGGCGGTGAACTTGCGCAGCACTATCTGCAGAGCTTCGAACGCGTGTGGGACGACGCGACCCCGATGACGGAGACGTGATGGCCCGGCGAATCGACTACTACGACGATCCTGGCGCGCCGGCCGCGAACAGTATGGTCCCGTCGGTGAACGTCGTGATCGAGAACGAGGCGGGCGAGATCCTGATGATCGAACGCTCCGACAACGGCAACTGGGCGCTTCCCGGTGGGGCGATCGACCTCGGCGAATCGATGTCGCAAGCCGGCGTACGCGAAACCAAGGAAGAGACCGGCATCGACTGCGAGATCCTCGACGTCCTCGGCATCTACACCTGGATCCCACCATCCGAACTCAACGACCTCCAGATGAACTCGACCATGCGCCGCCGCATCGACCACTACCTCGAGCCCGGCGCAACGTTCTACTTCGACTAACTGGACGCGGACCGACCAGGGGGAGGCGCTGCCATGGCGTTACAACGGTGGGTCCTGTCTGCTACCTCTGGTCTCGATTAGCCGGGCAGTACCTCGATGGGAATGCCGTCCGCCTGAAGCAGGACCCGTGCGCCCAGCGGCGTGGAGAGGCTGGCGATGACCAGCCGTCCGACTGCGGCCAGGGGAATCACCTCTACACCCGGATGCGGCGCATGATCGATCACGAGCAGTACGGCGGTGCGGGACTCGAGTACGGCGGACACCCGGACGTCGGTATAGGCCGGCGGCGAACCGGTCACCATCGCCCTGATCGTTCGTTCGCCATCGACCAGTACAGCGGGCGGAAGGTGACGCAACCCGCCGCGATACGAGGAATCAAGGCCAGGCGGCCACCACGTGGTTGCCTCCACCCGCGGGTCCAGCGCGAGCATCGCCGGGTATCCCCTCCCCTCGAGCTTCGGATTAGGTGCATGCCCTGGCCGGAACATTGTTCCCTTGAACTCGACGCGGTACGCCGGAAGCGGCCGGTGCCCGCGATCCGTGCGGAACTCCGGGTACACGCGCCGAACCGACCGCACCTGGACAGGATCGGACTGCTGCTGCTCCGGATACGCCGGCTGCAGGGCCTCCAGCAGCCACGACGGCATGTCGACGTCCGACACCACCGGCGCATTCCGCAAGACAACGGTCTTGTCCTCAACCGTCGGGCCCCCGCCCGGGCCGATCGCGAACCCCATCAACACGATCGGCCGCGGCTGCCGGTCAACCGGGAACCCGTCCCACAACGCAAGCGCCTCATCGGGCCGCACCGTCCTCACCGCTCAAGAGTCCCACCAGCAGGCCGTACACAGCACCAAGGCTGCGCGTTTGATGACCCGATCTGACTACGAGCTGGGCTAAGCAGAAAGCCGTTGCTGAACGTCGACGACGGCCGAGCGCAGCGCGGGGCTTGAACGGACGACCGAGCGGTGCACCACGTGCCCGCGCGGATATCGAGTCAGGATCTCCCCGAGGCGTTCCTCCACACTCACCGGGCGCCCGTTCACGTCCGCGGTCAAGTCGCAGTACGTCAGCGCGTGCAGCAGACCCGGCTCAGGTACTGCGAACTCCCGTCCGAGTGCGTCGATGCCCCGCTCGTCCGCCTCGACCGCGGCTCCCGAGTGGTGTGCGACGAGCTGGCACACCACAGCGTCGGCGCCGACCACATCGCGCAGGTGCATGTAGCCAGCCACCTCGATGAGTTCGGACCGATCGCCGAGGATGGGCGCCAGAGTCCGAGCGCGGCCGGCTACACCCTGAGTGTGCGCCCAGCGCCGGGGCAGCTCGTCAGCTAGCACCCGGCAGGCCAGCGACTTCGCTTCCGCAACAGTCATCATCTGCCAGACAGCGCGACGCGCACCGCAGCTTTGTCAGGTCATAGCCCATGCCCAGACGGCTACGAAGCTCACGACGTACGAGAGGACGTCAGGGTGTCGCGTCAACGTGCCGCAGACACGTCCGACCGCGTCGTGCAGGTCGGAATGGTCCGCCAGCACGCGACCAACTTCCACCTGGAAGCCGGGATGCTCGGGCCGATCTACTACGCGAAGGCGAGCTGCCTGTAGCGACTGGCCAACCCGGGCGGCTGGTTCGTCTCCAGGGCGCTGTCCGGCGGCGGCCCGGTGATGGACTTCGGCGTACATATGATCGACCTCGCGTGGTACCCGAGGTGGTCACCGTCAGCGCCAACACCTACGACCGGTTGGGCGCCCGGAACGACATCTGGGGCCAAGACCGCTACCGCGCTGCGGATGCGGGTGCCGGTGGCAACGATGTCGAGGACCTGGCGAACGCGCTGATCAGGTTCAGCAACGGTGCTTCGCTGGCCGTCGACGTGTCGTATTCGCCGCACGCGACGGCGGACTCGTTGGGGGTCGCGATCTACGGAGAGAAGGTCGGCACCGATCTGGAACCGCTCCGGGTAGCCACCGCACCTGGCGGACGGCTTCGCCAACCAGGCCACGTCGTTCCTCGCCGCCTGCCGAGGCGAAACCGAGTCCGTGGTACCCGCGGGAGGATCCTGGACCTGATCTGCCACTCGGCGGCGAACGGCTGGGAGATCGCCGCCGAGTGACGAGTCAGAGCAGATCCGCTATTTGGCCGGATAGGCCGCGTCGACCTCGACTTCGACGAGCCAGCCGGTGACCGGGAGGTTCTCGATTTCGAGGGCGAAGCGGGACGGGCGGGATTTGTTGACCACAAAGGGCTTGGCGGGCGCCGCCGTACCCAGCGGGACGGGGACATAGGCGCCGGTGGTCAGGTCGGTGTTGGCGAAGTACTGGCGGTACGCGCGGTTCCAGCCGGCGAAGTCGGCGGTGGCGGCGCCGGCCGGGTTCTGGAGGAAGACGCGCATCGTGTAGACGTCGGTGTACGAGAGTCCGGCCGCGGCCAGGTTCTCGCCGATCCGCCGGAGGACGTTGATTCCTTGGGCCTCGGTGATCGTGACGCCGGCCGGCAGCGCGCCGCCCGGGAAGACGGCGGTGTCGATGTACGACGCCTCGCTGCCGGCCGGCGCGCCGGTGTTGAAATCCGACGGCCCGATGCCGCTCGTCTTGTAGACCGGCGTGTTGGCGCCGATGCCGACACCGGTGGCGATCATCGGGTTGGACTGGCCGGCCGGGAGTGCCGGCACGACCGTGCCCGGCTTCGGCGGCTTCGGCTTGTCCCACCATCCGGCGGCCGTCGCGGTGCCTGCCCCGAAGGACAGGACGAGCGCGACGGCCCCGGCGATCAGGCGCGTCCTCATCGGCCCGCCGCCACTCGGCTGTGCAGCGCGGTCACCGTCGCGCGAGCGGACGTGATCGCGCCGTGCTGCCAGGCGATCACGTGGGACAGGTGGTCACCGGCGAAGTAGATGTTGCCGGTGGCATCGAGCAGCCGCGCGTAGATTCCGTCGGTCTGCGACGGCCAGCTGACCCAGGACGCCTCGGAGTACTTCGTGCCCATCCAGTTGACCGAGAACGAGGCTTTGACGTCCTTGGTGTAGACGTCACCGTGCATCTTCGCACCCTGCGACAACGCGCGCGCCAACCGGGCCGGCGGCGTCAGCGCGCCGTACGTGTTCGCGTTCGTTCCGGTGTTGTAGTAGCCGATCAGGGTGCCGCGTTCGCCATGGAAGTTGTACGACGGGTACCAGGTGTTGACGGTGTCGAGCGAGCTGTTGGTGATGCCGCCGTAGATCTTGTGGTCCTCCTCCCACCAGCGGCGCCCGTACTCGATGCCGATCTTGCCCGCGTTCGTCGGACGTGCGTACCGCAACGCCTCGGTGATCGGCGCCGGCAAGTTGGACGGGACCTTCGCGGCCAGGTGCGGTGGCAGCGTGCAGATCGCGTAGTCCGCAGTGAGTACGCGGGTCCGCGAGCCGCTCGTGTAGGTGATCTCCACACCGGACGCCGTGTTGCGCAGACCGGTCACCTCGGCGCCGTACCGGATCTTGTCCTTGCCGATCGCGTTCTCGAACGCGTACGGGATCCGGTCCATCCCGCCGACCGGCTGGAACATCATCATCGCCTGGTCCCAGCCGAACTCGAACGAGAAGTAGTTGCCGACACCGCTGGCGAACACGTCGCTCAGCGCGTACGGCGCGGCCGTCGTACCGGCCTCCAACCCCGCACCCGGCTCGACCGTGTAACCGCGACGACCATCGCTGCCGGTGTAGGCGAAGCCGGACGCCTTGTTCCCGATCGAGCCGAAACCGCCGAGGAAGCCGATCAGCGCCTCCTTGTCGGCGGCCGTCAGCAGCGCGTCGAGGGCACCCTGATCGGTGGCGGTCGCCAGCAGCTCGGCGACGTACCCGTAGACGTCCGCCTTGGCGGTGCGATGCCGGATCGGCTTGTTCGACAGGGCGGTGGAGCCTTCGCGGTACAGGTAGGCGTCGGCGTTCTGGTTGACGAACGGCTCGATCGCGACCCCCAGCTCGCGGCAGTACTCGAGCGTCACGTGATGCTGCGGCAGCCGCCCCGGACCCGCGTTCATGTACTGACCCGGCGAGAACGCCGCGCGCTGCGTGTTGCCGGCGAGATCGGTCTCCACGGTGCCGCCGCGCACCGTCCAGTTGCGGCCACCGGGACGGTTCCTGGCCTCCAGCAGCGTGACCTTGTACCCGGCCTTCAGCAGTTCGTACGCCGATGTCAGCCCGGCAATGCCCGCGCCGAGGATGACGACGTGCTTGTTCCGGCCGTTCAGCTCCACCCGCGCCGGGGCGGCGTACGCGGGAGTGTCGGCCACGCTCGTGAGGCCGAGCGCCGACATCGTCGAGTACAGGACACCCGCCCCACCGGTAATACCGACCTGCTGCAGGAACTGCCGTCTGGTCTGCGCCATACCTTACTCCTCACTGGGCAACGGATAGCTGACCAGAAAAGTAAGGACATGATGTTTTCATCGTGTGTCAGGACCGTAAAGACCAGACGCTCGTACCGGCAGGTATGTTACGCACCGACGATTCATCCCGTCACCCCGGCACCGTCCGCGACCAGCACCGGCTCCCGCGCACGGCCTCGCCGCCGGCATCCTGACACCGGCCCCTAGGCTGCATCCAGTCCCGGTAGCGCGGTCAGCCGGAGAACTTCTCCGTCCAGCCGGTGGCGAAATTGCCGTAGGCAACCAGATCCGCGGCCGATCCGTCTCGTGCATTGCGGTCGTGGTACAGGTACGCGGACCCGGCCGGCGTGACGCCGATCAGGATGCGCCCGGACGCGGCACCGTTGACGTAGCAGTCCTCGGTCTGCAGCGACTTGAAGACGTTCCAGCCCGAGGTCTTCAGATCACGGCGCGTCCACTTGGACGGAGTGTCGAGCGGGATCGTGTACTCCATCAGACGACCGTCGGAGCTGGTCGCGAGGAACACGTCGGCCTTCCGCGACGTACCCGGGATGGTCACGGTCCGGTCGTAGTCGAGGGTCTTCACACCCAGCCAGCCCGACGAACCGATCGTCGCCCGGGAGTGCGGAGCCGTGGTGTCGCCGTACACGTAGCGGTAGAAGCCACCGTTGTCCGCGAGGCCGTACAGGTAGTTCCCGCCCGCCGTACCAGAGGGGCTGAAGTTCAGCGACCGGATACTCCCCCACCCCGAAGCCACCGCCTTCGCCGAGACCTGGACATCGTTGTAGCTCGTCTGACCAACCGCCAGAACGCGGTACAGGTACCCGTTCGTATAGTTGGCCAAGTAGTGGTCGTTGACGTACGGCGCACCGCCCGCGCCCGGCTCGTTCACCAGTGCCCTCGGTACGAACGTCATCCGGCCAGGGTTGTAACCGACCGTCGACAGCGTCGCCTTGCCGGCGTTCGTGTAGTACTCACGCCGGACGATCTGCTTGCCCGGGCTGATCCCCAGCGTCCGCAGCGTGCAGACCGCCCCGGGAACCCCCACCACAGCACTCGCCGGTGTTGCCACGGTCAACAACCCCGCCGCCACGCCGGCCGCCCCGGCAACCGATACCAGCTTCCTCATCGCACGCATGATCCCCGCTCTCAAAACTGCCCGCCGGCCGGCAGGCACCCAGAGTCTGACAAGGCCCCCGGATCTTCCCGGGATCATGAAGGCAACCGCTACATCGTGGGCAGGTCGTTGCCCGGCGGCAGACCAGGCCGTCAGAGCCACCCCCGGGCACCGGCCGCCATGCCGGCTTGGAAGCGGGTGCTTGCGCCGAGCTCGGTCATCAATCGCTGCACCCGCCGTTGTGTGGTGCGCTGGCTCAGCCCGAGCGACCGCGCGATCCGTTCGTCGGTCTGACCCGCCGCGAGCAGCGGCAGCAGATCGGCGGCGTACGGCGGGATCGGGTCGCCGTCCGGCATCGTCTCCGGCCCGGCCCGGGTGATCGGGACGGCACGCTCCCATTCGGCCTCGAAGAGCGCGAGGAGGGCGTCCAGCAGTGCGCAGGGGTGGACGACGTACGCGGCGTCGGCCGTGCCGTGGGCCGAGGAGATCGGGATGACCGCGACGCGACGGTCGCCCAGGAACAGCTTCATCGGCAGTTCCTCACGAACCCTGGCCTGCTCGCCACGGGTGACCGCCGGAAGGATGTCGCCCTCGAGGCGGCCGGGGATCGCGACGGCGTCCCGGTCGTAGATCACCCGGTAGCGAACGCCGTCCCGGAGACGTTGTTCCTCCGACGGGAGGTTCTCGCCGGGCGGTTTGAGGTACGGCGCCCGGTCGAACCCCAGGATCTCTTCGCGGGCCTCGTGCTGAACCCGCCGCACTCGGGCGTGGATGTTCTCCGTACCGGTGACGACCTCGATCAGCTCGGCCGGATGCGCCACCCGGGTCGCGTCGCGGTACAACGTCGTCAGCCGCTCCAGCTCGGACCGCGCCGCCCGGACGTCGCGCTCGCGATCGTCGACGAGCGGCTCGATCACGACGTTGGGGGCACTCGCGGTGTACCGCGCCGGCTGGCCCGGTACCCGGTGCGCAAGGCCCGCCGAACACAGCCGCGACAGCGCGGCGCCGACGTGGCCGGCTCCGAGGCCGGCGCGCTCGACGAGCTCACCGCTCGTACTGCGCGGATGCGCGACCAGCAGTTCGTAGACCGACCCGTCCTCGATGCCGATCGCGTCCAACGGAGACACGTGGCGCTTATACGCCACCTGGCGACTATTCGTCATCTGGCTATCTTGCGTCAAATGAGGCGCAGATGACAGGTTCTCCAGCACACGCCACGGGCGCACCGCATCCCTCGCACCGCCATTGAAAGGGACATCATGGCTCGTACCCCTGCCCCACCCCGGCCCGGCCGGGCCTGGCCGCGGACCGCCGTCGCGGCCGGCATCGCCGTCACCACAGCGACAATCCTGGTTGCCGGATCGATCAGCGCCGCGGCCGACGCCACACCGACGCCGGCCGCGTCCGATCCGGCCCCCGCCGCGGTTGTCCGCACCCTTCCCCTGGGCGATGGCAGCACTGTGACCGAGTCCGCGGACGGCACCGCGCGCCACCTCGCCGCCAACGGCAAGGTGCTGGCGACGCGTTCCCTGCCCGCGGCCGCGCACACGGCGCTCGGCACTGAGCGTTCGCTGACCGACACTGCGCTGCGCGAGGTGTTCTCCGTGCAGAGTCCGGCCTCCGACCCCGGCTCGGTCATCGCCGTCCTCGGCTCCCCCGTATCCGGGCGTGGCGCTCGGATTCAGGCGGGCAAGCCCAAGCTGACCGCCGCGCTGCGGGCTGTTCGGGCCGGCACGGCGCGCGCGATGCTCAAGGGTGGTCGAGCCGCGGCAGTTTCCTCCGATTCGCCGCTCGCGTCCGCGGTCGTCATCGACGTACCGAAAGGCACCAGTGCCACGGCTGCCGCGACCCTCCGGAAGGCGGGCGCTTCGTACGCCGAACCGAACGCTTTCGTCACCGGGATGTCGACAGGCGGAGAGCCGTTGGCAGCAGGTACCGGCTCGCCGGCCACCGCGAGTACGCCGGCCACGTCGGCCGCGAGCGCGCCCGGGCTGCCGTCGAACTTCGGCCTGACCAGCTCGCTGCAGAGCTTCCTCAACGCCGGTGGGGTCAACGCGATGGGCGCCTACCGGCTGATCAAGGACCGCTGGGGCCAGCTCCCCGGTGCGGGCCAGACGATCACCAACGTCTCCATCGGCGACCTCACCGACGCCTCGATGACGGATCCGTACGTCAAGCAGTACGGCCCGACCACCGTCGTCAAGGACGGCCAGCGCTACCTCGACCTCCCGGCGATGCCGCTCATCCCGACGTACACCGCCGGCCCCGACGGCACACTCGACCCATTGGGCTCGACGCGGAACCAGGACCCGGGTCTGGGCGAGGTGCTGCTGGACTTCGGCGTGATGGCACCGCTGCCGCACGACCAGCAGCGGTCCGAGGCACTCGGGACGGGCGCCACCGACCTGCTCGGCATCGCTCCGGGCGCCGACTACCGGCTCGTCGTGCCGCAGACACCGACGATCGACCAGGTCACCGTCGCACTGCTCGCAGCGGCTCAGCAGACCCCGCGGCCGACAGTCATCACCGCGAGCCTGGGCTTTGGCACGGACAGCTTCGGCTTCCCCGGCCGTTACCTCGAAGACGATCCGGTGATCCAGTCGGTGGTTCGTACGATCGTCTCGAAGTACAACATCGTCGTCTGTATCTCGAGCAACGACGGAACCCGGCTCTACACCCCTGCCGCGATCGGACCGGACGGCGGCAGTACCCCGACCGATCTGGCCTCGTCGGCCGCGGATGCCACGTCGATCGGCGACGACCAACTGTCGACGACCCCGTCGCGGGTCCTGGACAGCGGCGCGATCGCGGTCGGTGGCACCACGCTCGACGACACGCTGACCGTGTCCCCACGGTCGGCCGACCCCGCGGCGGGCGTCGCGACGTACGCCACGACACGGTTCAACGGATCCGGCGCGTTCTCCTCCGGGTTCGGGCAACGGATCAATGTCTCGGCGCCCAGCGACGGCATCGTCGTCTACTCGCACCGGCTTGGTGGTGATGCGCACGCGGTCGTTCCGACGCTCAGCGGCGGTACTTCAGCGTCCGCTCCAGAGGTCGCCGCAGCAGCCGCTGTCCTCCTGCAGACCGTGAAGCTGGCCGGACAGACCATGACGCCCGCCCAGGTCCGAGACCGGCTGATCGCGACCGGCAGGCCAGTTGCGACCCCCGAGCAGAACGACCGCCCCCTCCAGGTCGGCAATCAGCTCGACCTCACCGCGGCCGTGGAATCGGTGACCCCCGCCGGCAAGCCGGAGATCGTCCGCGTCTCGGTCGCGCACCGGGTCGCGAACGGCAGACTCGGCGCCAGGTTCACCGAGGACACCGACCAGCAGCTGATCGATCTCTCCGGCGCCCACCCCACCGGCCCGACGCTGCCCGGCGGCGGCAACGGGATGGGACTCATCGGCCCCGTCACCATCGCCGCCGACGTCCTCGGCATGTCGAAGCGCAAGAACGTCACCTACCGGCTGACCATCAACGGGCACGACCACATGTCGGACACGCCGTCGATCCGGCTGCTGCCGTCGGTCATGCTCGCCGACGCCGGGCTGCCAGTCGCCGCCACGGGCAACCGCACGCTCGACTACACGTTCACCGTCCTGTCGGGCGACAAGGCTGTCGTGTCGACGACACGCTCCCTGACCTTCGGCCCGACCGACGGCACCTTCACCGAAGCCCCGGCCCCGGTGGTCGCACCCGTCGTCAAGGCGGGCCACGACGTCGAGGTGACGTACGACCTGCGCGGCGTACGAGCCACAGCGCTCAAGGACCCCGCACTTCTCGTATCGCATGTCGGCCACTGGAACCCGGTGCTCAGCCCGCTCTTCAGCCCTGCCTACCGAGTACCACTCACCAGCGACCACGGAATCGTCACCATCCCGGCATCGGCCTTCACCGGAGGCGGCGTCTACGGCATCGGCTATGCCCAGAAGTCCACCGACGGTTCGCCGACCAGCTCTGACGTGTACGGCGACTTCGCCTCGGTCCGAGTCGACGGAGCAGGCATCGCCGGCCGTCCGCAAGCGCCGACCCTGAGCGCCACCGACACGCCAGCGGGTCATCTGCTCGTCGCCACCGACGCCGCCCCGGACTTCACCGTCGGGTACGACGTCAGCACGGTCGCCGGCGCCACCGGCGCAGTCGTCGAGATCGCCGCGCCGGCACCGAACCTCTTCAACTCGATCAACACCTTCATCAACCACAACGGAACCCAGCGCGACGCCGACGGCGTCGACACCGGTTCGGTCGTCTACCAGCCGGTCTCAGGGACAACGGGTACGGCGGATCTGTCCGTCAAGACGCTCAAGCTCGTCGGATCGAACCTCTACAGCCTCCGTGTCCTGGCAACCGGACCTACCGGAAACGTGCTCGGTCAGGCCTCCGCCAGCTCGATGCTCGTCTACCAGAACGGCCCAGCACCCGACGACTCCTACGTCGACGCGTTCGCCGCGACCGGCAACGGACCATCCGTCGTCGTCACCCGCGACGCCAACTGGGCAATGAGCCTGCGCTCCTACCAGACCAACACCGGTACCTATGGCCCGATCCTCGCCACGGACACCGACCCGTCCCACCAGTACGACGTCATCGGGGTCGACACCGACGCCGACCGTGCCGTCGTCATCGGCCGATCCGACAACGCGGACACCGTCCAGACGTACGCACCGAGCGCCGGCACCCACCTCGCCACGGTCGAACTGCCGGGCAGATTCGTCGCGGGCCGAGTCGATCACCGACGCCATCGCGCAGCACTCCTGCTGCACGCCCCGACCGGAGCCGACCTGGTCGTCTCCGTCGACCTCACCGACGGCTCCATCGGACAACCGATCAACGCCGACGCCGGACGATCCATCGCCGGGCAGCTCCAGCTCCTCACCGTCGACGAGTCGACCGGCACGGTCTACGCCTCCACCGTCTCCGGGCGCCTGATCTGCTTCACCGGATCCGGCTATCTGTCCACCATCGACCTCGACGCCGCGACCGCCTCGGTCCGATCGACACCCAGGTGCGTCAACGCCCTGACCGACAACGACAACGGCGCCCTCGGCCAACTCGGATACCGGTCGGTGAGCGTCAACTTCGCCGGCGACGCCACCATCCAGCAGACCGACCTCGCCACGTCGACGGCCAAGCCGGCGACGGCGATCCGCAAACAGTTCCCGCTGGCGATGGCCGTCGACGGACCGAACAACCTCGCGATCGTCGCCTTCGGCTCGCCCGTTGGACGGCAGCACTACGGCGGAAACATCCAGGAGGACAACAACGCCACCAGCCAACTCGTCGTCGTCGACCTCACCAGCGGCACGGTGATCAACACCATCGGCGGCTTCGACTTCACCAACCTGCACCTGCTGGACACCATGTCGTCCCTTGCCGGCGAAGGCATCCAACTCGACCCGACAACCCGAACAGGCTGGACCTACGCCGGAGACGGCAGCCAGATCCAGACCTTCCACTACTGATCACCCTCGTCCGTACGGCGGTCCCACCGAGGACCGCCGTACGGTGCAGGACGCCCTGAGCTGGCCCAGGACTGCTCTGAGGTTGTCCTGTATTCGCTTGTGGGTAAGGCTATTTGAGTTCCGCCGAGGTTTTGCCGAGGAGGCGGCGGGCGACGATCAACTGCTGGATTTGTTGGGTTCCCTCGAAGATGTCGAGGATTTTGCTGTCGCGGGACCACTTTTCCAGGAGGTGGTGTTCGGAGTAGCCGAGGGTGTTGGTGAGGGCTACGCAGCGGAGGGTTATGTCGTTGGCGGTCCGGCCGGCTTTGGCTTTGGCCATGGAGGCTTGGAGGGAGTTGGGTTGGGAGTTGTCGGCCATCCAGGCGGCCTGGAGGGTGAGGAGGTAGGCGGCTTCCCAGTCGGCTTCCATGGCCAGGTAGGTCGCGGCCGCGTGGGACTGGCGGGCGGCGGGGCGGTCGTAGTCGACGTGTACGCCGGCCTCGGCGAGGAGGTCGCGGGTGAGTTCGAGGGCGGCGCGGGCGCAGCCTACGGCCATCGCGGCGACCAGGGGGCGGGTGTTGTCGAAGGTCTGCATGACGCCGGCGAAACCCTTGTCGATGTCGGCGGTGCCGAGCAGGTTGGCGGCGGGGACGCGGCAGTTGTCGAAGCGGATCGTGGCGGTGTCGGAGGCGCGGATGCCGAGCTTGTGTTCGAGGCGTTCGACGGTCATGCCGGGCGTGTCCTTCATGACCACGAACGACTTGATCGCGGCCCGGCCGAGGGACTTGTCCAGGGTGGCCCAGACGACGACCGCGTCGCAGCGGCCGCCGGCGGTGACGAAGATCTTCTCGCCGTCCAACACGTACGCGTCGCCGTCCAGGCGGGCGGTGGTACGGATGCTGGCAGAGTCCGATCCGCAGTCAGGTTCGGTGATCGCCATCGCCGCCCAGACGCCGTCGAAGCGTTTCAGCTGTTCGTCGGACGCGACCGACGCGATCGCCGAATTCCCGAGGCCCTGGCGGGGCATCGACAGCAGCAGTCCGACGTCGCCCCAGCACATCTCCATGATCGACAGCACCGACGACAGGTTCGACCCGTTCACCACCCCGTCCTCCGACGCGGCGGTACGCCGTACTCCGCCCGCACCCGCGCCGGAACCGGTGCCTGAGGCCCCCAGTCCGTCGACCATCGCGGCCAGCATGTCCAGCTCGACCGGGTACTCGTGCTCGGCCAGGTCGTAGCGCCGCGAGTTCGGCCGCAGCATCTCGGCCGCGACCTGGTGCGCCTGGTTGACGAACGCCTTGAACTTGCGAGGAGTCTCGAGGTTGATCATCAGACCAGCACCGCGCCTTCCATGATGCCGATGGCCCGCAGGTCGCGGTACCAGCGTTCGACCGGATGCTCCTTCACGAACCCGTGCCCGCCGAGCAGCTGTACGCCGTCGGTCCCGATCTGCATGCCCTTCTCCGCACACAGGTGCCGCGCCAGCGCCACCTCCCGGTCGAACGAAAGCCCTTGCGTCGCACGCGATCCGGCCCGGTACGTCACCAGCTTCATGCCCTCGAGCTCGATCCCGATGTTCGCCACCATGAACGCGACCGACTGCCGATGACTGATCGGCTCACCGAAAGCCTCACGCTCGTTCACGTACGGCGTCACGTAGTCCAGCACGGCCCGCGCCGTACCCAAGGCCAACGCGCACCACCCGAGCCGCGACAACCGCACGCACTCGCGATAGTCGTCTGAGGTCCCGAGCGGCACCGCCGGTACGTCGGTCAGGATCACCCGCGACAGCGACGCCGCCCGGAGCCCCATCGACGGCTCGGCCTCGATCGTCACGCCCGGGTGGTCCGGCTCGACCACGAACAGCCGCGGCCCCGCGTCGGTCTGCGCGCCGATCACGAACAGCTCCGCCTCGGCGGCCCGCGGTACCAGCGACTTCACGCCGTTCAGCAGCCCGCCGGTGTACCGCGTCCGCAGCTCGAACGGGTCGAACAGCGCCCGCGGTTCGAGCAGCGCCAGCGCGGCCGGCGGTACGGAGGAGCCGGTGAAGGACGGCAGGTACGTCGCCTGCTGCGTCTCGTCGCCCCACAGCGAGATCGCCGTACTGACCGCGGACGGCGCCAGGCACGCGACAGCCTGGCCCAGGTCGCCGTGCGCGAGCGCCTCGGCCACGAGTACGCCGGTCATCGTGGAGCGCTCGGTGACGATCCCGCCGAGCTCCTCTGGTACCTCGATCAGGCTCAGCCCGAGCTCGGCGGACGCGTCGAGGATCTTCGCGTCCGTCGTACACGCCGTGTCGGCCGCGGCGGCGGCGGGCCGCAGTACGTCGGCGGCGAACTCGCGGACCACCTCGACCATCAGCTGCTGATCCTCGGTCGGCGTCAGGTCGAACCGCCCGGTCCCGCGCGCCGCGGGCAGCCGCGCCGGGGACGCCGCCTTGGATGCCGCGGTGAACCGGCGGGACAACGCGCCGGCCGTCCGGAATCCGGTCTTGGTGGCCTCGAACACCGCCCGCTCGGCCGGTTTCCGCAGCCCCAGCCGATCGATCGCCCGCCATCGGGCCAGCCGGTTCAGCAGCGCGACACCGACCCCGATCGCGTCCCGCCGGGTCCTTTCCTGAACGCTCATGCCGCTACTGTAAACCGAAGTTACAACTCAGGTCACGCCTCGCCGGTGGGATAACCTGACGCAATGGCGGTCAGCATGTCCGACGTGGCGCGGCACGCGGGCGTCTCGCAGCGCACCGTCTCGAACGTGGTGAACAACTACGTCCACGTCTCCCCCGCCACCCGTGCGCGCGTCCAGGCGAGCCTGGACGCGCTCGGGTACCGCCCGAACACCGCCGCCCGCCGGCTCCGCACCGGCCGCACCGGCACCGTGACGCTGGCCGTGCCGAGCTTCCGCGAGCGGTACTTCGCCGACCTCGCCGAGGCGGTCGTCGGCGCCGCCCGGGACCGCGGTACGACGGTCCTCGTCGAGACCACCGGCGGCGACCGGGACACCGAGCTCGAGCTGCTCCGCGGTGGCGGCGACGTCCTCACCGACGGTGTGATCATGAGCGCGGTCTCGCTCGGCCGGGACGACCAGCGCGGCGCGCATCCGGTCGTCCTGATCGGCGACCGCGAGCCCGGCAGCACGATCGACCACGTCGGCATCAAGAACCGTGAGGCGGCCCAGGCCGCGGTCACACACCTGCTCGGCACCGGCCGCCGGCGGATCCTCCTGCTCGGCGCGAACCGCGGGCCGAAGAGGTCGTACCAACTGCGCCGTCAGGGGTACCAGGCCGCACTCAAGAAGCACGGTACGGCGCTCGAGCCCGAGCTGCTCGTCGCGTGCGACTGGACGACCACCGCGGCGGCCGCGGCCATCGCCCGTACCTTCGAGACCCTCCGGCCGGACGGGATCTTCGCGATGAACGACTCGGCCGCGCTCGGCGTACTGCAGGCGCTGCACCGCCGCGGGGTCGACGTACCGAAGGACGTGTCGGTGATCGGGTTCGACGACATCGTCGAGTCGAGCCTGTCGACGCCGACGCTGAGCACGGTCGCGCCGCTGCTCGGCGACATCGCGGCGAGCGCGCTGGATCTGCTCGCGGAGCAGGTCGACGAGCAACACGTCCCGCAGCACCGGATGGCCGGGTACGAACTCCGGATCCGGGAGAGCTCGACCCGCTGACGAACCAGCCGTGACCGACCTCTTGTGGCCTGGATTTGCTACGTAGTAAATTCCGGCACCATGACGCGCACCGCTCTCGCCCCGACGTTCACCGGAGCCGGAAACATCGAGTTCGCGGCTCACGACTACCCTGATCCCGGTCCCGGCCAACTGCTGCTGTCCGTGCAGGCCAACGCCCTCTGCGGCACCGACCGCCACCAGTACTTCGACGGCTCGTCCGTCGTCCCCGGCCACGAGGCCGCCGGGACGGTTCTGCAGGCCGGCGACGGAACCAGCACCGCCGTCGGCACCCGCGGCGCCGTGTTCCTGATGGACTACTGCGGCGAATGCCGGAGCTGCCGGTACGGCGCCACCAACCAGTGCTTCGCGAAACGCGCCGACATGGGCTTCACCCACGACGGCGGCTACGGTCCGTATGAGCTGGTCCACGAGTCCAACTTCTTCCCGATCACCGACGACGTCGAGATCGGCAACGCCACCATGCTGCTCGACGTGATGGGGACCAGCAGCCACGCCCTCGGCCGCGCCGCGCTGGTCCGGCAGGACGTCGAGAGCGTCTACATCGCCGGCGCCGGGCCGATCGGGCTCGGGTTGACCGTGATGAGCAAGCTCAAGTACGGCGCCGACGTACCGGTCTACATCTCCGACGTGTCGCAGTGGCGGCTGGACTTCGCCGAGACGTTCGGCGCGATCCCGCTGCCGGCCGGCGACCTGCGGGCGGCGGGGAATCCGGACGTCGCGTTCGATGCCTCCGGCAAGGAGTCCGCGCGGCGGGCGGCGCTCGACATCATCGGCAGACGCGGCGCGCTGATCTGCGTCGGCCACGGCGAGGGCGTCACCCTGAACGTGTCCGACGACCTGATCAGCCCCGAGCACGCGGTCCTCGGCAGCGAGTACTTCCGGTACGACGAGATGCCCGGCAACCTCGCGCTGCTCGCGGAGCACCAGAACCTGATCTCGCGGGTGATCAGCCACCGCTTCCCGGTGTCCGAGATCGCGGAGGCGTTCCGGTTGTTCCTGGCCGGCGAGACCGGCAAGGTCGTCATCACCCAGGAGGGCGCGTCGTGAGGGTCGCGGTCGTCGGCGCCGGCGGCTGGGGCGAGCACCACGCCCGGATCTTCGCCCGCCGCGAGGACACCGAACTGGTCGCCGTCGTCGGGCGGACCGCAGAGCGCACCCGGGCGCGGGCCGAGCGGTACGGCGCCACGCCGTACACCGATCTCGACCTGATGCTGGCGCGCGAGCGCCCCGAGCTGATCACGGTCTGCCTGCCGAACGAGGAGCACTTCGACGTCACGCTGAAGCTCGTCCGCACAGGCATCCCACTGCTCGTGGAGAAGCCGCTCGTCTTCGACCTGCGACAGGCCGACACCCTGATCAATGATGCTGAGGGCAACTTCTTCGCGATCAACTTCAACCACCGGTACGCCGAGCCCGTGCAACGCGCCAAGGCGCTGATCGACGCCGGCGAACTCGGCGACCTGGTGTTCGCCACCTGGCGCTTCGGCGGCGAGGCGAACCGTGGCGGCTCCCCGCACGCGAACCTGATCGAGACCCAGTGCCACGGCTTCGACATGCTCGAGCACCTGGCCGGCCCGATCTCCGCGGTGTCCGCGCACCTGGCCGACAAGACGTACGGCGCGTTCAGCACGGTCGCGCTCGCGCTCGACTTCGCGAACCGCGCCGTCGGCACGATGCTCGGCAGCTACGACTCGTCGTACGCGTACCCGGACACGCACCACCTCGAGATCAACGGCACCGAGGGGCGCCTGGTCATCCACGACACGGTCCGGTCGCTCAGCTTCAGCAAGCCCGGCGACCCGGTCGAGCGACGCTGGCACTCGACGTACTTCGACGACGAGTCCCGCACCTTCGCGGGCACCTTCGACCGCCACGTCGACGCCCTCCTGACCGCCCTCAACACCGGCGCCCCACCTCCGATCCACGCCCGAGCCGGCCGCCGCGCCCTCCAACTGGCCCACGCCGCGATCAAGTCCCACGAAACCGGCCGCCGGATCACCACCTCGTAGCATCAGCAGCATGGATCGAACCAACGCCCTGGCCGAACGTCTCTTCCGGGACGCCGCCGCGGCGCTCGAACTCGCGTCGGTCTACCTCGGCGAGCGACTCGGCCTGTACCGGTCGCTCGCCGGGCAGGGTCCGGCAACGTCGGCCGAGCTGGCCGAACGCACCCGGATCAACGAGCGGTACGCCCGCGAATGGCTCGAGCAGCAGGCCGTCAGCGGGCTGATCGAGGTCGACGACGTCGACGCCGCGCCGGCCGTACGGCGATACCACCTACCGGCTGACCACGTCCCGGTCCTCGTGGACGGCGACGACGTCAACTACCAGGCGTACAAGGGCGTCGAGCTCGCGCGAGCGATCCGGACGCTGCCGGACCTGGTCCAGGCGTACCGCACCGGCGACGCACCACCCCCGCAACCGTGGGAGCCGGAAGGGCGGGCCGAGTTCAACCGGGCGACGTACCTGAACCGGCTCGGCAGGGAGTGGTTGCCGGGGATCCCCGAGGTCGACGAACGCCTTCGAGCCGATCCGCCGGCCCGGGTCGCCGATGTCGCCTGCGGTACCGGCTGGTCGTCGATCGCGATCGCCGAGGCCTATCCGAACGTCACCGTGCACGGCGTCGACCTCGACGAGGACGCGATCGCCGCCGCGCGCCGGCACGCTGCCGAACGGGGCCTGACCGACCGGGTCACCTTCGCCGTCGCCGACGCCTCCGGGCAGCGGGCGGGCCAGTTCGACCTGGTGACCGTCCTCGAAGCTCTGCACGACATGTCCCAGCCGGTCGAGGCCCTGCGGACCGCCCGCGGCATGCTGGCCGCCGACGGTTCGGTGCTCGTCGTCGACGAGTACGTCGAGGACAGGTTCACCGCACCGGCCTCCGAGCTGGAGCAGTACCACTACGGCTGGAGCCTGCTGTCCTGCCTGCCCGGGGCGATGGGAGATCCGGAGTCGGCCGCGGTCGGGGCGGTGATGCGCCCGGACCTGCTGCGTGGCTTCGCCGCGGAGGCCGGTTTCACCGAGACGCAGGTGCTCCCGTTCCGCACCCCGATGTTCGCGTTCTACCGGCTCATCCCGTGATCGCGTCGGCCTTTGCCTGGAGGTAGCGCTGTTCGGGGAGGCTGGTGGTGCGGCGGGCGGCGGCGAGGTAGTGGGTGTGGGCCTTGGGCAGGTCGCCGAGGCGTTCGTAGAGGTGGGCGCGGGCGGCGTCCAGGCGGTGCGTCTCGGTGATGTTCTTGTCGTCCGCGATGGTCGCGAGCAGGTCGAGTCCCGCCTGCGGGCCGTCCACCTGGGCGAGGGCGATCGCGCGGTTGAGCGTGACCATCGGGTTCGGCGCGAACTTCTCCAGTACGAGGTACAGCGCGTGGATCTGCTGCCAGTCGGTCGCGTCCGCGCTCGGCGCCTCTGCATGGACGGCGGCGATCGCGGCCTGCAGCTGGTACGGCCCGACGGTGCCCTGCTGGAGCGTGTGCAGGATCAGGTCGGCGCCTTCGGTGATCTGCGCGCGGTCCCAGCGCGAGCGGTCCTGCTCGTCGATCGGGATCAGGCCGCCGTCGGTCGTGGTCCGCGCGGCGCGGCGGGAGTCGGTGAGCAGCATCAGCGCGAGCAGGCCCGCCACCTCGCCGTCGCCGGGCAGCGCCGTACGCAGCATCCGCGCCAGCCGGATCGCCTCCGCAGTCAGCTCGACGCGCTGCAGCTCCTCCCCCGAGCTGGCCGTGTACCCCTCGTTGAAGATCAGGTACAGCACTTGCAGCACTACGCGCAGCCGCTCGGCCTGCTCCGCGGCCGGCGGCATCTCGAACCGGCTGCCCGCCGCCTTGATGCTCTTCTTCGCGCGGCTGATCCGCGGCGCCATCGTTGCCTCCGGAACCATGAACGCCCGGGCGATCTCCGCGGTCGTCAGACCGCCGACCGCGCGCAACGTCAACGCCACCTGGGAGGCGGGCGTGACCGCGGGATGGCAGCACAGGAACAGCAGCGTCAACGTGTCGTCGGAGTCCGGCGCCTCGTCCACATCGGCGCCCGGGGCAACCAGCTCCTCCGGCCCGGCCATCGCGGCCAGGTTGTCCTCACGCCGCCGCCGCGCGCTCTCGCTCCGGAACACGTCCGTCAGCCGCCGGGTCGCGACCGTGATCAACCAGCCCCGCGGGTTCCCCGGTACGCCGTCCACCGGCCACTGCGTCGCCGCCGCCAGCAACGCCTCCTGTACGGCGTCCTCACACAGGTCGAACTGCCCGTGCCGCCGCGCCAGGAACCCCAGCACCTGCGGCGCGAGCTCCCGCAATACCCCCTCCACGTTCACCCCGCCGAGCCTAGCGTGCACAGCGACAGGACATGTACGTCGATCAGCACCACTCCGCCGATCGGCTGAGCGTGCGCATCGCCGCTCCGGGCCGACATCTCCTGTCGCTCTGTCCTCACTTGAACGACCACCCGGACCACCCGGCGGCCGTGATCGCGATCACCGGGCCTCGCGGCGGGTCGGACTCGTACTGCGGGTACTTCGCCACCAGCAGCTCCACCGCCGCCGGGTCCTCCGGCATCACCCGAGCCGAGCCGTCCACGCGGACCCACCACAGGTGCGTCCAGTCCTCGTCGTACTCGTCCACCAGCAGCGCGACCTCCGGGTGCGCGGCGATGTTCCGCAGCCGCTTCAGCGCGGTCGTCGTCTTCGGCTTCTGGTCGACCGCGACGAACAACGAGTCACCGTGGACGGCGTACGTCACCGGGACGAGATGCGGCCGCAGGTCCGCGCCGACGGTCGCCAGCCGGCCGACCCGGGCGGCCGCCACCCGTGCCCTGCAGGCCGCCTCGTCGAGCTTCACCGCTGCAGGTGCCGAAGGGCAGCGGTGGGGAGTTTGCGGGTGAGCGGGCCGAGAAGGGAAGCGTCGCGGAGGGCGGTCCGGGCGGCCAGGTGGCCGCAGGCACCGTGGACGCCGCCGCCGGGGTGGATCGCGGAGCTGCCGAGGTACAGCCCGTCGACGAAGGTCCGCGCACTGCCCAGCCCGATCGTCGGCCGGAACACCAACTGCTGGTGCAACTGCATCGTCCCGCCGCCGAGCGCGCCGAACCCGAGCGCGGTGTTCCCGGACTCCAAACCGGACGGCCGCTGCAGGTCCCGCCCGACGACCAGGTCGCCGAACCCCGGCGCGAACCGCTCGATCGCGCGCTCCATCCGCCCGGCCAGCTTCTCCGCCGACGCGTCGTCCGCGATCCCGCGCGGCAGGTGCGCGTACGCCCACACCGCCTCGGTCCCCGCCGGCGACCGCGACGGATCCGCCTTCGTGGTCTGCCCGATCAGCAGGAACGGCTGCGACGGCACCCGCCCGGTGTCCAGGTCCGCGGACAGGTGCACCAGGTCGTCCGCCGTACCACCGAGATGGACGACGCCCGCCGAGCGTGCCTCGGCCGCCGTCCACGGGATCGGCCCGCTGAGCCGGAAGTTCAGCTTGACGGTCGGGTAGTCCCACTCGAACCGCTCGTCCAGGTCCCGCCGCAGCCCGCCCGGAACGAGGGCCTCCGGCAACAACTCGCCGTACAGCACCGGCGCCGAGGTGTCCGCGATCACCGCCCGCCCGACCGTCACCACCTCGCCGGATGCCGTCCGTACGCCGGTAACGCGACCACCGGCGACGTCAACGCCGGTGACCGGCATGCCCGGGACCAGGAGCGCCCCGGCCCGTTCGGCCCGTCGTACGAGCGCGCCCGAGAACGCGGACGAGCCGCCGGTCGCGACCGGGTACCCGACGTCCTGCGCCAGCATCGCGAGCAGCCAGCCCATCGTGCCGCTGACGCTGCCCGACAACGGTGCGTCCGCGTGCAGGGCGTTCCCGGCGATGATCGCAGGACCGTGCCTCCCGTCGAACAACTCCTGGCCCATCCGGTGCATCGGCATCGCCATGAACCGCGCGAACCGCAGCAGTTCCCCCGCGGACCCGAGCTTCCGGGCCAGCTTCAGCCCCGGACCGACCGGCGGCCAGGTGGTGAGCAGCGCGTTCAGCAGCGGCTCGCGGACCGACACGTACTGCTGGTACAGCCGCAGCCACGCGTCACCGTCGCCGGGATGTTCCGCGCCGAGCGACTTCGCGGTGTCCTCCGGATCCGGGTGGATCGCCGCGGCGGCGCCGTCCTCGTCGAGCAGATGTACGAGCGGGAGCGGCGCGTGGGACCACTTCAGTCCGAACTTCTCCAGCTCGAGCGCGCGGATCACCGGCGACGCGACCCCGAGCGGGTAGTTCGAACTGAAACGATCGCTGATCCAGCCGCCGTCCTCGGTCGACCGCACGGCACCGCCGAACGTGTCGGCGGCCTCCAGCACCAGCACGTCCCAGCCCGCGTCGGCGAGCGCGATCGCGCTCACCAGCCCGTTCGGCCCCGAACCGATCACCACGGCATCAACACTGCGCGGCAGCATGCCTAAGACCTTAGCTCTGCTTGGCCACGATCTCCCGCATCAGGGTGGTGACCTCGCGGGCGCGCCCGATCATCGCCGGGTCGACCATGCGGCCGTCCGGCAGCACCAGTACGCCGCCGTTCGCCACGTCGGCCTTCTCGACCGCTTCCAGCAGCTCCTGCGCGGCAGCTACCTGCGCGGGGGTGGGGGTGAACGCTTCCACGATCGGCCCGAGCTGCCTAGGGTGGATGGCCGTACGGCCGACGAATCCGAGCGCTCGGCCTTCCAACGACGTGCGATGCAGACCGTCCAAGTCGTTGACGTTCGGGTACACCGACATCATGGGGGCGCCTAGGCCAGCCGCTCGGGAGGCGGAGACGAGGCGGGCGCGGGACCAGGCGAGCCCGGCGGGACCGTCGACTCCCAGGGCGCTGGAGAGGTCGGCCTCGCCCAGTGCGACCGCGACCACCCGCGGGCTCGCGGTGGCGATCTCGAACGCTCGCTCGACGCCCAGCGGCGACTCGATCAGCGCGGTGATCCTTGCCGACGGCACCTTTTCCAGAACGGCGTGCACGTCCGCGGCGCTCTCCACCTTCGGCACCCGCAACCGCACCGACGGTACGGCGGAGATCGCGGCCAGGTCGTCCGCGATCCACGGCGAGTGCAAGGCGTTCACCCGGACCTCCACCGGCCGCGAGGCGTTCGCCGCCACCCAGGCCACGGCCCAGCCGCGGGCGTCCGCCTTGTCGGCGACCGGTACCGCGTCCTCCAGGTCGAACACCACCAGATCGGGGCCCGCGGCAACGGCCTTCGCGAACCGGTCCGGCCGGTTCGCCGGAACGTACAGTGCGGTCAGCACGTCACACCACGCCGGCCGCGCGCAAGGCCGCCAGTTGGTCGGGCGTGACGCCGATCTCGGCGAGCACCTCGTCGGTGTTCGCGCCGTGCGGGCGTCCGGCCCACTTGATCTCCCCCGGCGACTCGGACAGCCGGAACAGCACGTTCTGCATCTCCACCGGACCGCCGAGCTCGTCGTCGTCCACGCTGACGATCGTGCCGAGGGCGGCGTACTGCGGATCGCCCACGATGCCGCGGATGTCGTGCACCGGCCCGACCGCGGCCTCGGCCTTCTCGAACTCCTCCATCACGAGATCCAACGGACGCGACGCGATCCACGACCCGACCGCCTCGTCCAGCTCGTCGGCGTGCTGCGCGCGCTCCCGCCCGGTCGCGAACCACGGCTGCGCGACCAGGTCCGCGCGCCCGACCAGCGTGACGACCCGCTCGGCGATGCTCTGCGAACTCGTCGACACCGCCACCCACCGCCCGTCAGCGGTCTTGTACACGTTCCGCGGCGCGTTGTTCGACGACCGGTTCCCGAGCCGCGGCTGCACGTACCCGGTCTGCTGATACGCCGTGATGCCGCCGCCGAGCATCATCAGGATCGGCTCGATGATCGCCATGTCGATCACCTGCCCGGACCCGGAGCGATCCCGCTCCCGCAACGCGACCAGGACCGCGTACGCCGTGGCGAGCGCGGTGATCCCGTCCGCGAGCCCGAACGGCGGCAGCGTCGGCGGCCCGTCCGGCTCACCGGTGACCGCCGCGAACCCGCTCATCGCCTCGGCCAGCGACCCGAACCCGGGCCGCCGCGACCACGGCCCGACCTGCCCGAAGGCGGTCACCCGCGCGATCACCAGCCGCGGATTCGCCTCCAGCAGTACGTCAGGTCCGAGCCCCCAACGCTCCAACGTCCCCGGCCGGAAGTTCTCGACCAGCACGTCGTTCTGGGCAACCAGCGACAGGAACACGTCCCGGCCGCGAGAGAGGTCCAGCGTCGCGAGCCGCTTGTTCCGGCCGAGCGTCTTGAACCACAGCCCGACCCCGTCCTTCGACGCACCGTGCGTACGGGCGGCATCAGGCCGGGACGGGTGCTCGATCTTCGTGACGTCGGCGCCGAAGTCGCCGAGGAAGGTCGCCGCCAGCGGTCCCGCGAACAGGGTCGCGGCCTCCAGCACCTTCACACCGTCGAGGGCAGCAGGTCTCATCCCGCGCACCGGAAACCGATGGTCGCCGACCGGTCCAGCCCGCCGCCGGTGAGCACCAGCTTGAAGCTGACCTCCGGCTCCTGCGGCCCGCCGTCGGCGTACCAGTCGGAGCCTTCGGCGCGGTAGTGCGAACCGCCCTTGAGGATGCAGAACCGGCTGCGGCCGTCGCGGTACTCGCTCTCGGTCAGGTTCCACACCAACGGCTCCCGCCGTACGAAACCTTCGAGAGCCGCAGCGACCTGCCACTCGTCCTCGGTAGGCAGCCGACCGCCACGCCAGGCGGCGTAGGCCCGCGCGTCCGCCAGCTCGACGTACGTCACCGGCTCGTCCTCGGTCCCCGGCACCGGAGCACCGTCGGCCCAGTGCTTCAGGAACCGATTCGCCACCAGCGGCTGGTATCCGGTCGCCTGCAGGAAGGTCAGATACTGAGCATTCGTCACCTCGGCAACCGCCACCGAGATGCCCGGCAGCGAGACCTCGCGCGTCACGGTCTGCAGATCGTGCAGGCGGGGCGGCAGCGGCTTCCACTCCTCGACGTACGGCGCGGTGTCGTACAGCCCCGTCTCGCGCCGCCGATGCTTCACCGTCAACGTCCGAGGGCCGGCGGGCACCTCCACCACAGCACCGATCGACGCGTCACCGGACACCGAAGGTACGTCGACCAGCGAGGCCGGCCGCATCGGGAACGCGGACTCCGCGACATGCGCCCGCGGCAACGTCCCCAGCTTCCGCGCGGTCGCCCGGCAGGACGCGCCCGCGGTCGCACCGACCCGGACGATCCCGGCCACGCCACGACCCGGTACGACGAGGTGGACGCCGTCGTCGTCCGCGGTGATCGGGACGCCCGAGGTCACGTCGTACCAGTCCCCGACCTGGTCCTCGGAGCGCAGCACGACGCCCTCGAAGTCCTCCTCGTCGCGGTTGACCAACGTCCAGAACGTGATGTCGGCGAGGTCGAACCGGGACCCGTAGACGCCGTGCGCGCGGGCCTTGTCCGGGATCTCCGGGGTGAGCTGGATCCAGTCGCCGTCGATCAGCACCGGCGCGAACGCGCGCTGCGCGGCGACCATCCGGCGCAGCGTCGCGCGGTCCCGGGCGTTCCAGCCGACCCAGGCCGAGAACACCGACTCCCAGACCAGCATGCCGACGCCGTTCACCCACGCGGACTGCAACTCGTCGCTGTGGTCGCGGTTCCAGCGGCGGGTGTGGTGCATCATGTGCCGGCGCTCGAACAGGTGCGCGCGCAGTACGCCGGGCGCGTGCGTGTCGGCGAACCACTGCGCCCAGGACAGCGCGTGGTCGCCGATCCTTGCCAGCGGCAACCGTGACTCGCCCTCCAGCGCGATCGCCGGGTTCGCCTTCCGGATCGCCCGCGCGAACGCCGGGTCGCCCTCCTTCAGAGTGTCCAGGAACACGCCGTCAACGTTGTAGTCGCTGACCAGTGAAGCGAACTCGTCCGCGTCCGGGCGCGCCGCCCGGCGGGTGCCGACGTCCCACGGGTTGTAGTCGAAGAACACGCGCAGGCCGAGCTCGTGCAGGTCGTCGACCAGTTGCCGCAGGCCGGGAACGTCGCGGTAGAAGTCGAACTGGTTCCGGTCGTCGATCCCGATCACCGGGTACGCGTGCCAGAGCACGATCGCGTCGTACCCGCCGAACTCCGCGACCCCGTGCTCGACGAACGTCGACGGCGTGAACTTCCCGGTCCGGACGTCGTACAGCAGGTCGTCCCAGAGCCAGACGAGCGCCACCGAGTACGCCGTCTGGGTCCACTCGCGACCGGGCTCCGCGTAGTGCGAACCGTCGTACCGGGTCCGTTCGAGGGCGCCGGCCTTCCACTCGGCGAGCGTGGCGCGCCACCGCGGCAGGTCGGCCGGGTCCTCCGGGGCGCCGATGATCTTGGCGTCGTCCAGGAAGGACACGTCGGCCGTCGGGTCCACCAGGGTCGGTAGATCGATCGGCCGCGGTTCGAGCGGGTTCACAGGTATACCTCCGCATAACGCGCGTCGATTGCATCCCCGTGAGGCACCGAGGGAATAGCCCCCGCGGCCTGAACACTTAATGAAGCAGCAACGTTAGCGCGTCGGACCGCGTTCGTCAGGTCGCTTCTCGTGACCGAGTCGTTAGCTGACACGGCAGCCAGTGCCGCGGCCAGCACCCCGCAGAACGTGTCGCCCGCGGCGGTGGTGTCGACCACCTCCACTGGTACTCCGTGCACCGCGATCTCGGGGGCGCCCCGGGTCAGGATCACCGCGCCCGCACCACCCAGCGTGACCACGGCGGCCGGGACCTTGCGGAGCAGCGCGGACCGGTCCGGCCCGGCGATCGCCTCGGCCTCGGTCTCGTTCACGACCAGCAGGTCGACCTCGGCGAGCAGCTCGTCGGACAGCTCCGCGGCCGGCGCGGCGTTCAGGATGAAGTACGGCGCCGCCGCGGCCGCCGCCTGGACCGTGCCGAACGGGATCTCCAGCTGCGCGAGCACGACCTTCGCCTGACCGATCGCGGCCAGCGCGGCACCGGACAGCGTCAGCTCGCCGTTCGCACCGGGCGCGACGACGATCGAGTTCTCGCCGCTCTCCTCGACGGTGATGATCGCCGTACCGGTCGGGGCCTTGCTCGTGGTCGCCAGCGAAAGGTCCACGCCGTCGAGCGCGTCCCGGAGCAGCGCGCCGCCCTCGTCGTCGCCGAGCGCGACCACCATCGCTGTACGGGCGCCTGCGCGCGCGGCCGCGACCGCCTGGTTCGCACCCTTGCCGCCCGGGCCGCGGGTCATCAGCCCCGCGAGCACCGTCTCCCCCGGCCGCGGGATGCGCTGGACCGGCAGGACCAGGTCGACGTTCGCACTACCTACCACTACAACTTCAGGCTCCACCCCGGGCCACCTCCACAGTCCGCCGCGCCAGCTCGTCGATCGCGATCTGGTTCATTCCGGGAAGGCTGGTGGCCACCCGGTTGTCCAGTGGTTCCGTCCACTCTGCCGGAACCCCGCGCGTGGCGCCAAAAACCGCGCCCACGGTGGCACCGGCCGAGTCGGTGTCCCAGCCGCCCATCACGGCGCGGCCGATCGCGGTCCCGAAGTCCGGAGCCGTCAGGGCGTAGGCGGTGAGTGCGGTGTTGTTCACCGCGTGTACCCAGTGCAGGTCGCCGTACTCCGCATGCAACGCGTCGAGGGCCTCGTCCAGACCGGCGTCGGCGAGCGTCAGCCCGAAGCGGACCGCGCGGGCGATCGCGCCCGAGGCGTCCACCGCCTCCAGGCCGGCAGTCACGGCCTCGACCGGGTCGTCCACCACCAGGGCCGCCGCGGACATCGCGGCCACCCACAGCGCGCCGTCCACCCCGGCACCGGTGTGGCTGAGCCGGGCGTCGACGAGCGCCAGCCGCGCCGCCGCCGTACGGTCGCCGGGGTGCGCCCAGCCGTACGCGTCGGTCCGGATCTGTGCGCCGATCCACTCCCGGAACGGGTTGCCGACCACCGCCGCGCGACCCGGCTCGACGCCTTCGAGAAGGTTGCGGTAGGCAACACGTTCGGCGGTGAACACCCGGCCGGCCGGCAGGTCGCCGAGCCAGCTCTGCGCCACGTCCTCGGTGCTCAGGCCCGGCCCGAAGCGCTCCATCATCAGCAGCGCGAGGATCGCGAAGTTGATGTCGTCGTCCTCGGGCATCCCGTCGATGACCTCGCGGAGGCTGGTCGGCTTCGACCGCCGGTTCCACGGCCACCGCTGCTGGATCTCATCCGGTACGCCGACGGCGGTGATGTACTGCGTGAGCGGCCACTGGCCCGAGCTCTCCAGGATCTCCCGGATGCCGGCGCGCGGGATCTTCTCGACCGGTTTGCCGAGCAGGTTCCCGGCGCACCGGCCGAGCCACGCGTTCAGCGTGCGGGCCTCCAGGTCGCTCGACTCCCCGAGCAACGGCAACTCCGGAACGGTGGGCGCACGCCAGTCCCCTGTTCTGGCGTCGAGCACCTCCAGCAGTTCCCGGGCGAGCGCCCGCAGTACGGGCGTCGCCGGCTCGTCGGAGGCGCCGGAGACCGGTGCGTCCGTCGTACCGCCGGCGGCGATCCAGCGCGCCTGCACGTCCGTGACGTCGATCCCCTCGGACCGTGCCTGGACCAGCTGGTGCGGCAGGAGGTCCTCCGGCTGCACCCACGTCAATCTCATCGCGTCAACTTCTCCAGTACATCGTCAGTACGTCGTTATCGCGTCAGGCCGTCCAGCGCGGCGTTCCGCCGGGCCCACCGGTCCGCATCGGCCGTCCGAATGTCCTGCGCGACGGCCGCCATCACCCGGCCGGGCTCCAGCAGTTCGGTCTTGCTCGCGGCGGCGATCTCCGTCACCCAGTCCTGCGGCACGCCGCCCAGACCTTGCAGCGCCCCGGTGATCGCACCGGCCATCGACGCGATCGAGTCCGCGTCCCGTCCGTAGTTCGTGCCGCCCAGGACCGCCCGCCGTACGTCTCCCTCGGAGACGAGGACGAACCCGAGCGCCACCGGCAGTTCCTCGATCGCCTTCGTCCGGCTCGGCCGCCGGGCGTCCATCGACAGCTCGCGGTAGTTCGGACCGACGGTGTCGAACGGCTCGATCGCCGTCCGCAGGACCGGGATCGCCTGCTCCCAGTCGGTGATGCCCTGGGCCGCTTCGGCGACCGCCTCGACGGCCCTCCGAGTGCCGTCCTTGGCCAGCCCGAGCGCGGTCCCGACGGCGGACGCCGGGGTCGCCCCCGGCGCCATCGCGGCGGCGACGGCGGCCGCGAACACGCCGGCCGCCTCCCGCCCGTAGCTCGACTGGTGCGCACCCGCGACGTCCAGCGCCTCGGCGTACGCGCCCTCGGGATCGCCCGCGTTGGCGATCCCGACCGGCGCCATGTACATCGCCGCGCCGCAGTTCACGATGTTGCCGACACCGGCCTCGCGCGGGTCGACGTGCCCGTAGTGCAGCCGGGCGACCAGCCACTTCTCGGCCAGGAACACCCGCTGCAGCAGCAACGCGTCCGCCTCGAGCTCCGGCACCCAGCGGGTCCCGTTCAGCATCTTCGGCACCAGCGACTCCGCGACCGCGTAGGCGTCCAGGTGGGTACGGCGTTCGTCGTACACCTCGACCAGCGCATGCGTCATCAAGGTGTCGTCGGTGATGTGCCCGTCGCCCTTGTGGTACGGCGCGATCGGGCGCGCGGTGCGCCAGTCGTCGTACCACGGGCCGACGATGCCGGTCACCCAGCCGCCGTGCCGTTCCCGGATCGCCTCCGGCGTCCAGCCCTCGACGGCGCCACCGATCGCGTCACCGACCGCGGCCCCGGCGAGGACCCCTACTGCTTTCTCTTCAAGAAGAGGCATCAGTTGTTGACCTGACCCCATCCGTCGCTCAGCTTCTTGCCCAGTGCCTGCAGATCGGTCTTGTTCGCCAGGAACTCCTGGAACGCCGGCGTCGCGATCTGGTCCTTCCACTTCGGGTAGTTGTCGACGCTCTGGAACGGCGCCTTGGTGAGTTCGGTGCCGGAGGCAAGCGTCTGCTGCCAGCCGTTCTTCCCGCCGGTCGCCTTCTGGATCGCGTCCCGGGCCGCCTGCGTGCTCGGGATCAGCTGGTCGCCCTGGCCGACCGCGGCCAGGTTGTCTGCCTTCATGAAGTAGTCGATGAACTTCGCCGCCTGCTCGACGTGCTTGCCCTCGGCCGGCACCGACAGGGTCTGCGGGTTCGCGGCCTGCTTGGTGCTGGTGCCCTTCAGCGGCGGCAGCACCTCCCACTGGAAGGCCTTCGGCGCCTCGGCGAGGATCTGCTGCGCGACGTAGTTGCCGGCGACAATCATCCCGTACTTGCCGGCGTAGAACCCGGGCAGTACGTCGGTACCGCCCTGGGTCAGCGAGGTCGGGTCGATCGACTTGTCGTCGTACGCCATCGCGTGGATCCGCTTCGGGACCTCGAGCTCCGCCTCGCCGACGGTCGCCTTCGCGTCGGTACCGCTGCCGTCGAAGTACTTCGCGTCGAAGTTCAGGCCGAGGTTCAGCATCGTCGCGGTCGGGCTCTTCAGGCCCCAGCCGAGGCCGTACTTGCCGCCCGCGGTCAGCTTCTTCGCGTCCGCGGCCAGGTCGTCCCAGCTCAGCGAGTCACCGGTCGCGGTGATCCCGGCGGCCTTGAGCATCGCGGTGTTGCCGAACACGACGTACGACTGCAGCAGCGTCGGCGCGCCGTAGATCTTGCCGTCCTTGGAGGTGGTGTCCCAGACGCCCTGGGAGACGGCGTCCTTGGTCTCCTGGCTCAGGTACGGCGAGAGGTCCGCGAGGTAGCCCTGGTTGATGAAACCGGTGATGTCGGCGGACTCGTCGTGGATGATGTCCGGCGCCGTACCGCCCTGGAACTGCGTCACCAGCTGATCGTGGACCGAGTCCCAGCTGCCCTGGACGTACTCGACCTGGATGTTCGGGTTGGCCGCGTTCCAGTCGGCGACGATCTTCTTCGTCGCCGTCACCGTGGTCTTCTGGAAGGCGAGGCTCTGGAACTTCAGCGTCACCTTCTCGTTGGAGCTGCTCGAACTGCTGTTGTCGTTGCTGTTGCCCCCACACGCCGCGAGCGCCACCAGTGCGCCCGCCGCGAATAGTGCCGTCATTACCTTCTTCATCGAGTCAGTCGCGGAGATACCCCCATCTTCCGGACGGGGACGAACCGCGACTCCCTCCCTTCGGCCATCAGGGACTGTCGGTCCCGACTGATTGGATGGATTCCATGTCCCGGTTCCGGCTGTACCCGACTGCCGAGCAACGAGTGAGCTTGCTGCAGCACTGCGAGCATGCACGGTATGTGTGGAACCTGGCGCTGGAGCAGTGGTCCATGTGGACCCGCGACAAGGGCCCGACGCCGGGCTATGTCGAGCAGGCACGCCAACTGACAGAAGTACGCGCCGTCTTCGGGTGGCTGCGCGCCGGGTCGCAGACCGTGCAGCAGCAGGCTCTCCGGGACTTCAACCAAGCTGTTCGGCACTACTACGCCAGGACCTACCGGCGACCGACCTGGCGCAAAGTAGGGCTGCACGAAGGGTTCCGGATCGTTGGCTCCCAGGCGTCCCGGATCGTGAAACTGAGCCGGAAGTGGGCCGCGGTGAACGTGCCGAAGGTGGGCTGGGTGCGATTCCGACTGTCCCGTGCGGTACCCAAGGCAAAGTCGTACCGCATCACTCAGGACAGGGCCGGTCGCTGGCACCTCGCGTTCGCCGCGATCCCGTCGCCGATCCCGGCACCTGGCACCGGCGAGGTAGTCGGTGTGGACCGCGGCGTGACCGTGTCGGCGGCGTTGAGTACAGGGGAACGTCTGGCCTGCCCCGGGCTGTCGGAGGCCGAGCAGGTACGGCTGAAGCAGCTGCAACGCCGCCTTGACCGCAGTCGGCGCGGCTCCAAGCGCCGTCAGCGGGTGACGACCAAGATCGCCAAAATGCATGCCCGCGCCAGCGACCGCCGCAAAGACTGGGTCGAGAAGACCAGCACCGACCTTGCCCGTCGGTTCGACGTGATCCGGGTTGAGGACCTGCGTATCACCCAGATGACTCGTCGGCCCAAACCCAAACCCGATCCCGAACGACCAGGTTCGTACCTGCCGAACCGGCGCCGTGCCAAACGCGTACTGAACCGAGGCATTCTCTCCAGCGGTTGGGGTGGCCTGGTACGTCGCCTTGAGCACAAAGCGCTCGGGCGAGTCGAAAGGGTCAGTCCTGCGTATACGTCGCAGACCTGCAGCGTCTGTGGGCATTGTGCAGCGGAGAACCGCGAGAGCCAAGCGGTGTTCCGATGCACAGCCTGCGGGCACCGGGCCAACGCGGACGTGAACGCGGCCATCAACATCGCGGCCGGACGGGCCGTCAGCGCACGCCGAGAGACGCCCGGTCGGGTCTCGCCGAAGCGTGAACCTCAACTCGCTACCTCCACGTAGTTGTTGGAATCCCCACCCCAGGGGTGGGGAGGACGTCAATACCTCTCCTAACCTTTGACTGCGCCGCTCAGCAGGCCGGACGTCAACCGGCGCTGGAGGAAGGCGAAGAACACCAGACTTGGCACGGTCGCCAGTACCGAGGCGGCGGCGAGCGGGCCGAACTGCACCTGGCCCTCGGCACCGACGAAGCGGGCGAGTACCAGCGGAAGCGTCTTGAGCTGCGGGTCCTGCAACAGGACCAGGGCGAAGAAGAACTCGTTCCACGCCGAGATGAAGGTGAACATCGCGGTTGCGATCAGCCCGGGCCGCAGCAGCGGCATGACGATCGACACGATCGTGCGCAGTCGCGATGCGCCGTCCACGGACGCGGCCTCTTCCAACTCACGCGGTACGGCGGCGACGTACCCCTGCAGCATCCACAGCGCGAACGGGAGCGACCAGACCATGTACACGACCACCACGCCGGGGATCGTGTTCGTCAGGTGCAGCGGCCGCAGGATCATGAACAGCGGGATCACAATTAGGATCACCGGGAACACCTGGTTGACCAGGATCCAGCCGTTCGTCAGCGGCCGCAGCCGGCTGCGGAAACGGGCCAGCGCGTACGAGACCGGGAGCGCGACGATCAGCACCAGGATCGTGCTGTAGATCGAGATCTGCAGGCTGTTGCCGAGGCCGCGGACCAGGCCCTGCTCGCTCAGCGCGTCGCTGTAGTTCGAGAAGCTGGGGTGCTTCGGCAGGATCGACGGCGTGATGCCGGCGAACTCCTGCGGCGACTTGAGCGAGCTGGAGATCAGCCACAGCAGCGGGAAGCCGAGGAAGATCAGGTACGCCAGGACGGCGACGTACTGGAGCGCGCGGGTGGCCGGCCGGGTCCTCATGCTTCGCTCCGCAGGCGGTTCCGCAGGTAGAAGAACAGGAACAGGATGATGATGACCACCATCACGTCACCCATCGCGGCCGCCATTCCGAAGTTGCCGTAGCGGAACGCCTCGTTGTACGCGAACAGCATCGGCAGCATCGTCTTGCCGCCCGGGCCGCCCGCGGTCAGCACGTAGACCAGGCCGAACGAGTTGAAGTTCCAGATCATGTCCAGGCTGGTGATCGCGACGATCACGGTCCGGAGCTGCGGCAGCGTGATGTTCCAGAACTGGCGCCACGCACCGGCACCGTCGACCGCGGCCGCCTCGTACAGGGTCCGGTCGATGCCCTGCAGGCCGGCGAGCAGCGTCACCGTGGTCATCGGCATGCCGACCCAGATCCCGACCACGATCACCGCCGGCAGCGCCGTACTGAAGTCGCCGAGGAAGTTGATCGGGTGGTCGGTGAAGTGCAGCTTCTGCAGGATCTCGTTGACCGGGCCGTTCGTCGGGTGCAGCAGCAGCCGCCACATGATCGCGACGACCACCGGCGGCATTGCCCACGGGATCAGCGCCAGGGTACGGGCGACGCCGCGGAACTTGAGGTCGGTGTTCAGCAGCAGCGCGAGACCAAGGGCGGCGACGAACTGCAGGATCGTGACCGACAGCGTCCAGATCACGCCGATCCGGAACGAGTCCCAGAACAGGTTGTTGTGCAGGAGTTTGGCGAAGTTGTCGAACCCGACGAAGTTCGTCTCGACGTGCAGGCCGGCGCGCGCGTTGGTGAAGCCGAGCGCGATGCCGCGGATCAGCGGGTAGACGCTGAGGATCAGCACCGGCAGCAGCGCGGGCAGGAACAGCAGGATCGCTTCCCTGTTCTGCTTGGGCTTCCCAGCCTTCTTCTTCACCGGCGCCGGCGCGGTCATGGTCGCGGTCATGGGGCCTCCCGGTCTGGACTGAGGAGCGGCGGGAGCGAAGCGACCAGAGCGACGAGGGAAGACCGGGAGCAACAGCCCCATGACCCGCCGCGCCGGAGGCGTGGCATCAGCACCGTCACGGCGTGGACCTCCTGATACTCAACGACGGCTGTACGACGATCCGCCGCGGCGTCCGGTCGTTGTCGTCGATCCTTGCCAACAGCAACTCGGCCGCCCGCCGCCCCCGCTCCGCGGACCCCAGATTCACACTCGTCAACGGCGGAAAACTCTGCTCGGCCAACTCGCTGTCGTCCATCCCGACCACCGCCACATCGCCCGGTACGTCGAGCCCGCCCGCCGCCAGCTCGTGCATGAGCCCGACCGCCAGCAGATCGTTCGCACACACGACCGCATCAAACCCACCCCCCGGGTGGGAGGAGGAGGCGCGCGTCTTCGCACTCCCCCTGCTTTTCAACAGTTCCAGGCCTGCGGTGCGGCCGGCGGCGAAGGTGAAGTCATTCGCTTCGACCACGGCTACGGGCTTGAGATTGTGTGCTTTGAGTGCCTCCGCGAAGCCCTTCGCGCGGGCGGCGCCCGGCACGGTGTCGGCGGGACCGTTCAGGAAGGCGATGCGCCGCCGGCCGCAGTACGTGAGGTGGTCGACGGCGAGCAGCATGCCCTTCGGGGAGTTCGCCCGTACGGTGTCGACGCCGGCCTTGGACGGGACGCTACCGGCGACGACCACCGGGACCTCGCACGCGCGGATCGCCTTCACCAGGTCCTCGTCGACGCGGATCGGGCTGATCAGCAGGCCGTCGGCGTACCCACGCGCCATCCCCTGCACCAGCGCGACCTCGTCGACCACCTCCGGTCCGGTCGTCGTCACCACGAGCCGGTACCCGGCCGCGGACACGACCTCCTCGACCGCGCGCATCATCGTCACGTACACCGGGTTGCCGACGTCCGCGACCGCCAGCGTCAGCTGGAACGTCCGCCCGACCTTCAGCGACCGCGCCCGCGCGTCCGGCACGTACCCGAGCTCGGCGACGGCGCGCCGTACCCGCTCGGTCATCTCCTCGGTGGCCGGCAGCCCGTTCAGCACGCGCGACACCGACGCCACCGAGACCCCGGCCGCCCGGGCCACCCCCGCGATCGTCGGACGACTCACGCCGGCCTCCTGTAATCGTTCTTGTAATCGTTTACAGGCCAGAGCCTAGGTCGCCGTCGGACCCCCGTCAACACCGCACGGTCCGCGGCGAGGCTCCGCCGCGGACCGTGCGATCGAACTGTTATCTCAACAACGCGTACTGAGCTGCGGGTTCGGCAGCACCGCACTCGTCGACGTACCGCCGAACCGGGCCAGGTCCGGTACGCCGTACTGCGCCGTCTTCCCGAACGTCAGCGTGGTCCGGCCCGCGATCACGTTGCCGAAGTTCCACACGCACACACCCGACCCGAGCGACGACCGCCCCAGCGTCCAGAACGGGTAGAACGCCGCGCCGGCCGGTGGCGCCGTACAGCCGGCCCCGGTCTGCGTGTTGCAGAGGATCTCCGACGCGCCCACGTTCGTCTCGAACTGCACGGACGGATACGGGTGCCCGCCGCCGGTGAACGGCCCGAGATACTCGAACGAGGTCGGATGCCCCGCGGTACCGTCCGGCCAGTCGGCCAGGTACGACGAACCGTCGAAGTCCAGGTCGCCGTTCTGGAACACGTTCTCCTGGCAGCCGGCGATCGGCCATCGTTCGACCACCGCCTTGCCGTTCACGACCGTGGTCCGCGGACCCGCGATCATGCAGTTCGCCCCGGAGAACTCGCAGTTGACGCCACTGGCCGAATCGTTGGTGGGACAGGCGATCCCGCCCTCGGTGGTCGCGTTCTGGCACAGCCCGGTCGCCGGGTTGCACGGACCCTCACCGGAACCGTTGCCCTCGGCACCACCGTTGCAGACCTGGTAGACGTTCGGATCCGAGAAGCTCTGCCCGTCCGCGAACGTCGAGCTGACCGGCAACGCACTCGACACGCTGGAGCACGCCTCGAAGTGCCCGAGCTCGTCCTGCATCAGTACGCCACCTTCCAGGGCCGCCCACGGGACCTGGTTCTGCTGCTGCGCGCTGCTGTACTCCGGGTGGAAGTCGAACGGCGTGCCGCTGCAGTCGGCGATGTTGGTGTTCATGAACCCGTTCGCGGCGCTGGCCACGACCGACCCGCTGCGCCCGGTACTCAGATCGTCGATCCTCGCGAGTAGACCGTGCGCGGTGTCGCGCATCACCACCCGCAGTACGTCGCCCTGCCCCATCTTCAGGGTGCGGTTGTTCCCCGTCAGCGTGGACACGTCGGTGAGCTGTGGACTCGGCGGCCCGGCGGGTACGCCGTCGGTCTGCAGGAACGAGAAGTTCACCGGCTCGATGCAGTTGTTGTTGCAGGTCGCGAACCCGAACGTGCAGGACAGGCTGTCGATCGTCAACGCCGCGCACCACTTGTTCGCGTCACAGCTCGGCGCGTCGATGAACGGCGCGAACCCCGGCGGGTAGAACTGCAGCTCCATGAACGCGGAGCCGGCCCCGTTCGGGTCGTTGATCGCGGAGCGGTTGGTGTCGCTGTCCGCCGTACACGCGTTCTGTGGGTACGACTTCGGGTCGCACAGCGGCAGCCCGAACCACGGCGCCGGGCTGAGCTCGGCGTACTTGCTCACGGCCGGGCTGTTCACGGTCGGCGTCGCGTGCGGGTCCCTGGACAGCCGCATCAGATAGCTGATGTCGTTCGCGCTACCCGGCCGGCTGGAGATGAACTTCACCGACGGCTCGTCGTGGCCGATGTAGTGCTCGTTGTCCTCGAAGCGCCAGGGCACTCCGTTCTGATCGACAGTCACGGGGTCGGCACACAACCCGCCCAGTCCGTTCTTGACCGACCTGTACTTCGGGCTGAACCCGTTGCAGTCCAGCATGTTGGTCGCGTTCGGCTTCACCGCGCCCGCGCCAGTGGGCGGCGCCGCGGCTGTTGCCTGCCACCCCAGAGCCGGCATCATCGCGATCGCGAGTGTGATGACCGCGGCCCCTATTCCCCAGCGATTTCTCGACCGATAACTCGATCCGCGCATCGGCGCGCCTCCACCCCGCAGCAGGGGGCCCGAGGCTGGGCCGGCGACGGCGCAGGGCCCCCCTTGTGGACCGCCGTCGGTGCAACAAGGCCAGGCTTATTCCTCGCCATCACCCACTGTCAATAGGTGACCACGCTTCTCAGCGGAGGCTCAGTCTTCGTCCTCGTCCGCACCGGGACGTTCTGCCCACGGGGTTTCCTTCGCGGGGCGGACGACGATGAGTTTGTCGCCTGCGGCAAGCACCGAGACGTTCGAGTCGTAGTACCGGTGCACCTTGCCGTCCCGGACCACCGACACGACCCGGTCGGGCAGCGCCGACGGAGGCTTGCCGACCTCGCGGCCGAGCACCGGGCGCTCGGCGACCTCGAGGCCCTCGCCGTACGTCAGCAGGTCCTCCATCACCTCGCCGAGGTTCGGGCTGACCGAGGTCAGGCCGAGCAGCCGGCCGACGGCCTCCGACGAGGTGACCACGGCATCCGCACCGCTCTGCCTCAGCAGCGGGACGTTGTCCTCCTCCCGAACCGCGACGACGATGTGCGCGTTCGGGTTCAGTTGCCGGACCGCCAGCGTGACCAGCACGGCCGAGTCGTCCCGGTCGGTCGTCACGATCACTTCGCGGGCCGTCATCACCTCGGCGCGACGCAGTACCGTCCGGTTCGTCGCGTCGCCGTGGAAGGCGGCCATCTGGTCGTTGCCCGCGTCCCCGATCGCCTGCGCCCGTGGGTCGATCACCACGATGCTGTCCCGCTTGACACCGTTGCTGAGCAGCGTGTGCACCGCCGAGCGGCCCTTGGTGCCGTAGCCGACGACGATGGTGTGGTCCTTCATCCGTTTCCTCCAGCGCGTGTCGCGCATGATCCGGCGACCCTCGTTGGCCAGCACTTCCAGTGTCGTACCGACCAGAACCACCAGGAACGCGATCCGCAGCGGAGTCACGATGAAGGCGTTCACCAGCCGGGCAGTGGGCGTCACCGGTGTGATGTCGCCGTACCCGGTCGTGGTGAGCGTGACGGTTGCGTAGTAGATGCTGTCGATCAACCCGACTTTGCCGTCGTAGCTGTCGCGGTAGCCGTCACGGTCGACCACCACGATCAGCACCATCACGGTCAGCAGCCCCAGCGCGATCAGGAACCGCGTGAAGAGCTGAAAGAGCGGCGAGCGTGTGCTCGCGGGCAGGTTGACCAGCAGACCGTGGGGGTTCCGGCCGGTGGGAAGGGGTGGCACGGCTATGACGATATTGCACCGCGGCCCGATCCACCTCATGCGACAGGCTCCGGTCGGACAGCGCGACACTCACCATCAGACTGTCGCCGTCGCGGACCACCCGCGAACGCATCCGCAACCGCTCCAAGGTCCGCAGCATCGCGTGGTTCTCCGGCTGCACCATGCACACGATCCGGTCCGCGCCGCGGGTCCGGGCGCCTTCGACCACCTCACGCAGCAGCCGCAGCCCGAGGCCTTGCCCCTGCCAGCCGTCCTCGACGAGTACGGCGACCTCCATCGTCGTACTGCCCAGCTCCTCCCACGGCGCCGCCGTCGCCATTCCGACCACCGCGTCGCCGACACACGCCACGATCGACACCCCACCGGCCGGCGCGGACAGGTGCCGCGCCGTCCGCGCGGTCAGCTTCGGCATCGGCACGTGGTACCGGCGGGTGCGGCTCTCGTACGAGCACCGGTCGTGCATCGCGACGACCGCGTCGGCGTCCTCGACGGTGGCGGTCCTCGTGGTCGGTACGCCGCTACCGGGCCGCGGGCCTTCCGGAGTCTCGTACCGCTCGGCCAGGCGGCCGGCGATCTCCACCAGTACGTCGGCCCGCGCCCACTCCGCCGGCGTGTACTCGTCGAACCCCTGCAGCGCGCCGAGCTCGTCGTCGACCGACACCGGGTCGTCGATCAGCCGCAGTACGGCCCGCAGGTACCGGGTCGGGGCGTCATGGAGTACGTCGGCCTGGCACGGGCGGACCGTCGTACGGACGCAACCGGCCTCCGCGACCAGGGCCGTGAGGTCGTCGGCGGTCCAGCCGACACCGGTGGAGACGACCAGCTCGTCGACCGCGCCGGTCTCGGACGTGAAGACCTCCAGGTGGAGGATGTTGATGTCGTCCGCACCACACCGTGCAGCGAGTTCGGCCAGGGCACCGGGCCGGTCGGCGAGTTCGGTCCTGATCTTCCAGAGCATGCGGACGCCCTCCCTCGTGGAAACGTGCTTTCCACTGTGCGCTGGAGGTGTTGCCCGGCCGGGTCCGGAATGTTACGCCCGCGTCAACGTTTGCGCCGGATCCTCGGCAGGTACGGACGGCGTGGCGGGAGGACGACCGGAGTCTCGCGCTTGTCGAGGTCCGCGTGCCGGAGCAGCTCCGGATAGGTGGCCTGCGGTACGGCGGGGTACGTCGTCACGATCGCGTCGCCGGAAAACACGAAGAAGATCGCCTGACCGTCCTTGATCACCTTCAGCAGCGTCCCGTCGCGGACCGTGAGCGCGTGCTCGAAGGCCTTCCGGCGCGCGGACCGCTTCGCCCAGGCGGCCTGTACCGCCTGCTGCGCGGGCTCGCGCCCGTGCCGGACCGCCTCGACCACCAGCGGTCCGTAGCGCACGCCGTACTTCACCAGGTTCTTGGCCAGCTGACTGCTCTTCCCCGCTCCACTCGCCATGGGACGAGGGTACTCAGGGCTTCCAGTTGTACGGGACCGTCACGGACACCGGCCGCAGCCCGAGGCGGGCCAGGATGCCGCGGCTGTCCGGCGACGCGTCGACCTGCAGGTACTTGTACCCCTGCGCGGCCGCGAGGTTCCGGCGGTACGCGACGTGGGCGCGGTAGATGCCCTTGCCGCGCCACTCCGCCAGCGTCGAACCGCCCCACAGCGAGGCGAAGTCGGTGCCGCGGTGGAACCGGATCCAGGACCCGCAGACCAGCTTCGGGTCGTCCTCGTCGGTCTCCGCCACCAGCACCGTGCCCGGCTCGTCGGCGTTCGCGATGTCCGCGCTCAACGCCGCCGGCAGCCAGTCGTGCGAGTAGCCCCAGACCTCTTCCTCCATCGCCTGCATCCGCTCGAGGTCGGCGTACTCGGTGATCTCCCGCAGCCGGATCCCCTCCGGGAGCACCACCTCGGACGCCAGCTCGGCGATGTCACCGATCAGCAGGCACTCCTCGTCGTCCGGGACGAACCCGGCCTTCGTCAGCCGCTGCGGGAGGTCCTCCGGCAGGTCGTGGGTGTAGTACTTCCACTCGAACTTGGTGCCGCGCTCCTTGAAGTACGCGACCTGGTCCGCGATCAGCTGGTCCAGCTCCGCGCCGTCGACGCCGCCGAGGTACTGGACGAACCCGTTGCCCTCGATGCCGACGCTGCGGATCACCGCGCCGAGGTGCTCGACGGTGTCGCGGCCCGTCCGGGTGCGGATCTGCTGGTCGAACGCGGTCCGGAGAGCGAGGGCCGCGGGTGTCGTGTCGAGAGGAATCACGGCATTAGTAGACCAAATGGCCGCAACCCGATATTTCGCGCGTCGGCATGCGGCTGTCGGTGGGGTCAGGCACCATGGAGGCCGTGAGCGCTCCCAATCCGCGTCGGCCGATCATGCCCGGCAACAAGCTGTTCGAGTCGCTGCCCGGCGCCGGCGACCCGGCCACCGTGACCGAGGCCGCGCACCGGACCGCCGAGCTGCTGGTCCGCGGGGTGCGCAAGTCCGAGGACGCCGAGGTGCACGCCCGGGTGGTCAAACTCGCCGACGAGTACGGCCTGGACGAACTCGCCGAGCTCTGGTCCGACTCCCCCGCCGACTCCCTGCCCGGCGCGCTCTGGCGGCTGTACGTGCTGCGCTCCTGGGTGCACGCGAACGCCGAGGAAGTCTCCCGCGAGTTCACCACCGGCCGTTCGTACGCCGAAGTACACGCCGTCGTCGCCGGCGTCGCCGAACCCCCCGGTCCGCGCGAGGTCCGCGACATGGTCGACGCCGTCCTCCGCGGCGTCGCCACCGGCGACTTCGCCACCACCCTGGACCGGGCCGCCGCCTTCGCCCGGATCATCGCCACCGGCCGCGCCCACCTCGCCGACGACACCCACGACCGGGTCCTGTCCGCCGCCAAACTGGTCGAGACCGCTGACCAGCTGGAAACCGCCGCCCGCGCCGAACGCGCCGGACACCTCTGGTAGTTGCACGCTCGCCCGGCGGATGTTATGGCGAAATCTCAACAGGACAAGGCGTTTGAGCACCCGCTACACTGTTCGAGGTGTCGGGCCGGTGCAAGCCCCGGGTCCCAAATTAAGCCGCTACGAGCGGCCACGCGCCGTGAGGCGCTTCCCGGTCCGACACCACCAATCTTTCCCGATCTGCGTAGTTCTACCCACGCGGCTAGACCCCGGCGCTGTTAGCTTCGTCGGCTGTGAAGCGGATTCTGGTGGGTGCGATGGTGCTGGTACTGGCAGGTTGTTCCACCGTGCAGTCGAAAGACGTGCGGACGAGTGGCATCACCGCCACGTACGTCGTCACGCTCCCGGAGACGACCGACGTCGCCGACGTGAGTGCGTCGTACCGCGTGGGTACCCTCACCTTCATCGAGCTGGGCGACGGCGAGTCGGTCACCTCCTCCGGCGGTGGCAAGGACGTGCAGCTGAAGCACCACAAGTCCGCCGGAGTCACCGACTACGACGGTCAGCTCGACGGTGTGGTCACCGCGGGTACCGAGGTCACCTTCACTCTCACCCGCGGCAGCGGCGACGACTCCGCCCCGAAGTCCACGGTCAAGCTGCCCGAGCGGGTCAAGCTCACCGCGCCCCAGACCGGTACGACGTACTCCCGCCGCGCCGCCATCCCGGTCCGCTTCGACTCCGGCCCGTCCGACCAGTCGTCGCTCCTCTCCTGGGCCGGCGACTGCGTCCAGTCCGGCAGCCTCCCACTGGAGCCCGGCCGGACCGAGGTCAGCATCCCGCCCGGGTCCCTCCGCCCCATCACCGGTACGCCGACCCCGGGCCGCAAGCCCACGACCACCTGCCAGGTCACTGTGATGCTCACCCGCCGTACCGAAGGCACCCTCGACAGTGCCTTCAAGGACGGCTCGATCACCGCCCAGAGCGAGTCCACCCGTCTGATCACCTCGGCGCCGTAGGACCCGGGCGGCCACCCGGCTAAGCTGCCCCGCGTGAGTCTGCCGATTGTCAGCGCGACGCGCTACGTGTTGCCGTTGCGCGAGGGTGGGTCGTTGCCGGGTGTTGTCGAGGGCAACGATCTGGGCACGTACGTGATCAAGTTCCACGGCGCCGGCCAGGGCCCGAAGGCGCTGGTGGCCGAGGTGATCGTCGGCGAGCTGTTCCGGCGGCTCGGCCTGCGGGTGCCGGAGCTGAAGCTGATCGAGCTCGACCCGGCGATCGGCAAGTCGGAGCCGGACTTCGAGATCCAGGAGCTGCTGATCCGCAGCGCGGGCCTGAACCTGGCCGTCGACTTCCTGCCGGGCTCCTTCGGGTACGACGGATCGGCCGGCAACCCGGGTGACGACGCGATGGCGCGGATCCTCTGGCTGGACGCGTACGTCGCGAACGTGGACCGCTCGTGGCGGAACACGAACATGCTGGTCTGGCACAAGAACCTGTGGCTGATCGACCACGGCGCGGCGCTGTACTTCCATCACTCGTGGATGTCCGCGGAGAAGTTCGCCTCCCAGCCGTACGACGCATCGGACCACGTCTTCTCGGTGGCTGTACCAGGTGTGGCGAAGGTGGATGCCGAGCTGGCCGCGGCGATCAGCCCTGAACTGTTGACCGAAGTCGTGGGGCTCGTGCCGGATGAGTGGCTGGAAGACGGGGACCGGGAGCGGTACGTCGGACACCTGCTGGCGCGGTTGGGGAACAGGGCCGCCTGGGTGCCGGGGGGTGTGCGGTGAAGCCTTTCGACTATGTGATTCTGCGGGCGGCGCCGCGTATCCAGCGGGGTGAGTTCATCAACGTCGGCGCGGTGCTCTACTGCCGGGCGCTGGACTACCTGGGGGCCGGATGGGACGTTCGGCCGGAGCGTCTGATGGCCCTGGACCCGGCTGTCGACGTTGACGTCGTCTGCGCGTCCTTGGAGCAGGTTCGGGCTATCTGTGCCGGAGATCCGGTAGGTGGACCGGCGGCGGCCACCTCGATCGGTGAGCGGTTCCGGTGGCTCGCGGCGCCTCGCAGTACCGTCGTACACCCCGGTCCGATCCACAGCGGGATCACCACGGACCCCGCTGCGGAGCTGGAACGGTTGCTGGACGCGTTCGTCCGTTAGGCGAGTGCCGCGGACACCACCTCGCGGGCCTGCTCGAAGACCTGCTCCAGGTGGTCGGCGCCCTTGAAGGACTCGCCGTAGATCTTGTAGAGGTCCTCGGTGCCGGACGGCCGCGCAGCGAACCAGGCCGACTCCGTGGTGACCTTCAGCCCGCCAATGGCCGCCCCGTTGCCAGGGGCGTGCGTGAGCCGGTCAACGATCGGCTCTCCCGCCAACTCGGTCGCCGTGACCGCTTCTGGCGTCAGAGCCGCCAGCTTGGCCTTCTGCTCCCGGGTAGCCGGTGCATCGACCCGTGAGTACGCCGACGCACCGAAACGATCCACCAGCTTCGCGTGAGCCTGTGACGGCGTCTCCCCCGTCACCCCGGTGATCTCACTCGCCAGCAACGCCAGCAGGATCCCGTCCTTGTCTGTGGTCCACACGGTGCCATCGAAGCGCAAGAAGCTAGCACCTGCCGATTCTTCACCACCGAACCCGACAGAACCGTCAACCAGCCCCGGTACGAACCACTTGAAGCCGACAGGCACCTCCCACAGCCGCCGCCCGAGGTCCGCGACTACACGGTCGATCAGCGACGACGACACGAGCGTCTTACCGACAGCAACGTCCGCGCCCCACTGGCGGTTGCTGAACAGGTACGAGATCGCCACGGCCAGGTAGTGGTTCGGGTTCATCAGCCCCGCGTCCGGCGTGACGATGCCGTGCCGGTCGGAGTCCGCGTCGTTCCCGGTCGCCAGGTCGTACTTGTCCCGCTGCGCGACCAGCGACGCCATCGCGTACGGCGACGAGCAGTCCATCCGGATCTTGCCGTCGTGGTCGAGCGTCATGAACGACCAGGCCGGGTCGGTCCGCGGGTTCACCACGGTCAGGTCGAGCCCGTGCCGCTCGGCGATCGCGGCCCAGTAGTCGACGCTCGCGCCGCCGAGCGGGTCGGCCCCGATCTTCACGCCGGCGTCCCGGATCGCGGCCAGGTTCACTACCGACGGCAGGTCGTCGACGTAGTGCCCGAGGAAGTCGTAGTCCCCGGCGTGCTGCCGCGCCTGCTCGAACGGCGTCCGGCGTACCTCCCGGTTGCCGGCGGCGATCAGCGCGTTGGCGCGGTTCGCGATCCAGCTGGTGGCGTCGGAGTCGGCCGGGCCGCCGTGCGGCGGGTTGTACTTGATGCCGCCGTCCCGCGGCGGGTTGTGCGACGGCGTGATGACGATGCCGTCGGCGTCCGCACCGGCGCCGCGGTTCAGCCGCAGGATCGCGTGCGACACGGCCGGCGTCGGCGTCAGCCGGTCCGCGCTGTCCACGAGCGTCTGTACGTCGTTGCCGGCCAGCACCTCGAGCACCGTCCGCCACGCCGGCTCCGAGAGCCCGTGGCTGTCCCGGCCGACCAGCAGCGGCCCCGTCGTACCCTGGCCGGCCCGGTACTCGCAGACGGCCTGCGTGATCGCCAGGATGTGCGCCTCGTTGAACGCCCCGTCAAGACTCGAGCCCCGGTGCCCCGACGTACCGAAGACGACCTTCTGGGCCGGGTTCTCGACGTCCGGGGTGATGTCGCCGTACGCCGCCAGCATGGCGTCGACGTCGACGAGGTCCTCGGGCTGTGCTGGCTGGCCTGCGCGTGGGTGCATGCCCACATGCAACCACAAGACCGGCGAGGGCTGTACGGGGTGACAATGGTTCCGTGACGGACCCGAAGCGAAGCGCCGAGCTGTACCACGCAGGACGTGAACGGATGGCCGCGGCGGTGCAGGACCTCAGTGCGGAGGACCTGGACCGGCAGGTGCCTGCCTGTCCGCAGTGGAGCGTGCAGGACCTGATCGCGCACCTGGCCGGCGTTGCTGCCGACTTCGCGGCCGGCAACGTCGTCGGTGCCCCACATCCGCCGTGGACCGCGGCCCAGGTCGCCAGGCGGCAGAACCTGCCGATCGCCGAGGTACTGGCCGAATGGGAGACCGCCGGATCGGCTCTCGAGGCGGTCATCGTCGGCGGTACGACATCGCATCCGCTGGTGTGCAACCCGTACGTCGACGCCGCCGTCCACGAGGCCGACCTGCACGGCGCGATCGGCAGCGGGCGCCCGCCGGCCGAGCTGTGGCTGGCCGCGCTGGACTGGATGCTCGACGAACCCGGACCGCTGACCGTCATCACGCCGGACGGCACGTACTCGGTCGGCTCCGACGCGCCCGAGGCGACCGTCCGCACCAGCGCGTACGAGCTGTTCCGAGCCATCTTCGGCCGCCGCAGCAAGGCGCAGATCGCGCAGTGGGACTGGGACGACCCGGACCACGCCGGCGCCTGGATCCCGGCGCCGGCCTGGTTCCCGCAGACGTCGGTGTCGCTGAACGACTAGGCCTCGTCGAGGCGGGCGATCAGCGTCTTCGGGGCGATCTGGCGGTACGCGTTCTCGACCAGGTCCTCGAAGTGGTCCCAGTCGACGTCCACATCCAGGAACACGCCGAGCCAGCCGCGGTGGCCGACGTACGGCGGCCGGTAGAAGTGCTCGGGGTCGTCCGCGACCAGCGACTCCTGGACACCGGGTGGTGCCGCCATCCAGACGCCGAGGCGGTCGTCGTGGTGGTGGTCGGCGTACATCACGAACGTCTTCTTGTCCCGGACGAACCACGTCGGCTCACCGTGGCTCGGCCGCTCGGTCACCTCGGGCAGTGCAAGGCACAGGCTGCGTACACGTTCCAGAACGTCCATCTGCCTAGTGTCGCGGACCAGGGACCACTACGCCGGATTCATAGGCGTAGACGACGGCCTGTGCGCGGTCTCTGAGGTCCAGCTTGGTCAGGACGTTGCTGACGTGGCCCTTGACGGTCTGTTCGGCCAGCACGAGCTCCTCAGCGATCTGCCGATTGGACAGCCCTCTCGCGACCAACCGCAGTACGTCGGTCTCCCGCGGCGTCAGCCGGGCCGGTGTCACCTGTACGACGGGTTGCGTGCGAGCGAAGTCCTCCACGAGCCTGCGCGTGACAGATGGCGCCAGCAGAGCGTCCCCGGCCGCAACGACCCGTACTGCCGCTGCCAGCTCGTCCGGCGTCGAATGCTTCAGCAGGAACCCGCTGGCACCAGCACGGAGTGCGGCGTACACGTAGTCGTCCAGGTCGAACGTCGTGAGCATCACGACCCGCGGCGGCTCACCAGGCGTACTCCCGGCAAGGATGCGCTTCGTAGCAGCGAGACCGTCGAGCACAGGCATTCGTACGTCCATAAGAATCACGTCAGGCTTCAACTCAGCCGCCAACTCGACCGCCTGCGCACCGTCGCCCGCCTGCCCGACCACCTGCAGGTCCGGCTGCGCGTCCAGCAACGCACCGAAGCCGGCCCGGACCATCTCCTGGTCGTCAACCACCATGACCGTGATCGCCACCCGCCACCTCCTGTCCGACCGGAATGACTGCCTGCACCAGATAACCGCCTTCCGGGGTCGGACCGGTGCTCACCGTCCCGTCGACAAGCGCGACCCGCTCCCGCATCCCCGCCAGCCCCTGTCCACTCCCAGGAGCCGGTACGACGGGACGCGGCGGCCTCGCGTTCTGCACGGTGACCTCCAGCTCCCCCGCGGTACGACGTACCGCAACCTCCACCACCGCGTGCAGTGCGTGCCGTACTGCGTTGCTGATCCCCTCCTGTACAACGCGGTACGCCGTGAGCTCGACAGCCGGGTCGAACCCGCTCGGCACCTCACCCACCAGCCGTACGTCAGCCCCAGCGCGTCGGGTGCTCTCCACGAGCTCAGGCACTTCTTGGAGACCAGGCTGCGGTCCCAGCTCCTGCGGCTGGTCCACGGGCTCGCGTAGCAACCGCAGTACGCGACGCATCTCGGTCAGCGAAGCCCGTGCCTCATCGGCAATGCCCGCGAACTCAGCACGCACCTCATCCGGTACGTCGGCCAGCCGGTGCGGGGCACTGTCTGCGCGGACGACCACTACCGACAGATGGTGCGCCACAACGTCGTGCAGCTCGCGGGCGATCCGGGTGCGCTCCTGCAGCCGCTCCCGCTCCGCGCGCTCGCTCTTGCTGATCGTCTCCTGCTCCACGAGGAGGCGGTTCGTCTCGCGGCGAGAGCGGACCAGGTCGCCCACCACTACCGCTACCGCGGACAGGACGGCCATCGTGATCAGCCCGCGCCAGCCTCCACGGTCCGGAGCCAGGGCGATCGCACCGAGCCCCAGAGCCTGCGTAGCGACCCACCAGCCCAGCTGTTCACGACGGCCGAGCCCACGCGCACCGACGATCGCGAGGACGAACGAGTGCCCGAAAGCAGCTGTCGTACCCCATGGCCATGGCTCACTCGCGCTGACCGGTGTTGTGAGCGCTGCCGTGACGCCCGTGGTCACAAGCGAGACCACGACCGCAACTCGCGGCCAGAGCCACGACAGACTCAAGGCCAGCGCACGCGCAATGGCAAGCGCCACTGCGGCTCCGATGGCTACCTCGTAGTGCTGTGCGAGGTCCAGGACAGTCAGGAAGAGCAGAGCGACAACGCCCAGGTCCGCAACCCATCTCCGCATCTGCACGGTTGGACCCTACTCACACCTGCTGCAGCCACGCGCAGAAGAACGCGAGGGTCCCGCCGGCCAGCACGATGGTTGCCGGAAGCACCCACTTGCGCGTCCCCTGGACCAGGAGCACCTGCAGCGCCGCGATGCCATGCAGTACGAACAAGAACGCGACGATGCACGGCACTGCGAGCACACCATGCGTGGCCCACGCACCGGCGCGGCTCGGGCCGCCCCACGTACCCGGCTCGACCGGGCCGTGCTCCACGAAGCCCCAGAACGGACCGCGCACCACGGCGAGCACGGTCAGGAACAGCACGAACAGGCTCGCCAGTCCGAGTACTGCGCTGAGCAGACCGTCGCCGAACGTCCGGGCGGTGGTCTTCGGAGCAACCTGCCACCGGCGCGCCGCCCTCTCCGGCTCGCCGACGATCGCGTCCGCCATCGCCATCAGACCTGTCGGCAGCAATCTGACGTCGTACACCAGCCACTGACCGAATCTCCGGTCCCGCACGGCCGCGATCGGCCGGTTCAGCGTCTCCGTCATGGTCTCTCCTCGGTCTCGGCAACTGAGATCGAGCCTAGAAATCCGGCGCCGCCGGCACCTCCAGCCAGAGAGCCGAACCCGGACCAGTACCCGGGTAGGGGGTGCTGTGTGATCCAGGTCACAGTGACCACGATACGTGCCGCCGCGTTACACGGTCAGTGCCGCATGGGTTCGCACCGGCGGCACGAGGACGGGGGTTTTCGTCCAACAGGAGGATTCATGCGCAAGCGGAACCTGGCCGTGGCCGCCACACTGCTTCCGGTTTTGCTGCTCCAGGGGTGCGGCACCGACAGCGGCATCGCCGCGGCGGCGCCGGCCGCCCACAAGGCGGCCCGGGCCGCGACCGACGGCCTCGGCTCCGACGACCCGGTACTGAACGCCTACTACGCGTACCGCGTCGCGCTCGACGTGATGATGCGCAGCGGCGGCAGCAAAACCACCCAGCTCGAGTCGGTGATGACGCCGAAGATGTACGAGGCGATCAGCGCGCAGGCGAAGTACTTCCGGACCAACAAGCTGCACAACACCGGGCTCACGAAGGTGGTCTGGGCCAAGCGCACGCTCGCGACGAACGGCGTGCTGGTCAGCGCCTGCTACGACACCACCTCGGCCCGCACCGTGAACGTCCGCGGCCGCGGCGTCCTGCCGAACACCACGCCGACCCGCTGGCTCGACCAGATGCGCGTCGTCACGGAGGACTCGAAGTGGATCGTCGACGGCGGCACCACCACCCCCACCGCCTGCTGATCACCTCAACTGTGTGGCGGTGCGATCACGATCGCGCGCACAGCGGATTCCTCCGGACGAGCCTGGGCACACTCGCCTGTGAGTGCCGGCTAGGTCGAGGGGTCCACCGATGATCGACACACACATTCGCAGCCTACTGCCGTCCTGGCTCGGCGGTCGCGGGCACGAGACGTTCCGGCCGCGCGGTACCAGCTCGCGCGTCAGCCGGCTCGCGGCGGAGTACGACGCCGACGTCGACGCCGCGCTGCAGCGGCTCTGGCCGAAGGCGCGGATCTACCACGATCGCGAGTTCACCCGCGACCGGGCCGACTTCCTGCTGGTGGTCCGCGGTCGCGGCGTGATGATCGAGACCAAGGTGAAGAGCGATCCCGGCGTGTTCCGCGGCTCCACGCTGCCGCCGCTGCTGGACCGGCTGCAGCGCGACGGCCGGCGGCTCGTCGTCCTCGTCAACCAGGGCGACCCCGCGCCGGCCCGCGACCTGGTCAGCGCCAAGCTCGGCGACCGCGGCCGGATCGTGGTCTGGTCCGGTCCGCACCACGACACCGACCTCCGCCAGGCGGTCGAAGCACTCCTCCAGCAAACCACCCGCCACGCCTGACCCCACCAGAACACCGAGCACACCCCGCCGCGCCACGCGACCCCGCCAGGGACCGAGGACACCCGCAGCGCCACGCAACCCCGCCGGGGAGCGAGGACACCCGTACCGCCACCCCGCTAGGAGACCGAGGACACCCGCAGCGCCACGCGACCCCGCCGGGGAACGAGGACACCCGTAGCGCCACCCCGCTAGGGGACCGAGGACACCCCGCAGTGCCACGCGACCCCGCCGGGAAGCGACGACACCCGCAGCGCCACCCCGCCAGGGGACCGAGGACATCCCGTAGGGCCACGCGACCCCGTCCGGGGACCCGAGACACGGCATGCCGGGTCCGAGGTCCCCCGGGGTGCGGTCAGGCGGACTTGATCGCCGAGACCTCGAGCTCGAGCGTGACCTTCTCGCTGACCAGCACGCCGCCGCCCTCGAGCGCGGCGTTCCAGCTCACGCCGAAGTCCTTGCGGTTGACCACGACGGACCCCTCGAGCCCGAGCCGCTGGTTGCCGAACGGATCGGTCGCCGTACCGGTGTATTCGAACGTGACGTCGACCGGCTTGGTCACGCCGCGGATCGTCAGGTCGCCGGTCACCACGAACTCGGCATCGCCGGTCTTCTTGACCGCGGTGGACGCGAACGTGATCTCCGGGTGCTCGTCCATCGCCAGGAAGTCGTTGCTGCGCAGGTGGTCGTCGCGCTGGTTGTTGCGGGTGTTGATGCTCTTCGCCTGGATCGTCACCTTGCCGGAGGAGTTCTCCGGGTTCTCGCCGTCGATGTGGAACGAGCCCTCGAACTCGTCGAACGCACCGCGGACCTTGGTCACCATCGCATGCCGGGCGCTGAAGCCGATCCGGGTGTGGGAGGCGTCGAGAGTGTAGTCACCGCTCAGTGCGGCATACTCGCTGGACATCGAGGATTCCTCCAGAATTAACTAGTTGAACTTTACACAGTCCAGATTTCACCCTTCGCGGACAGATGTCCACCCCTCACCCGGCGTGTCCGTCTGATGAACCCGATCAGCCCGGACAATGGACTGGTCCGGATCAGCACGGGGTTCGCATCAGGGGTGGCGGGGTTGGCAGAGCAGAAGGTGTACTGCGCGTCGGCGGCGAGCGACGTCTACCGGGCGATCAGCACGGTTCTGGGCCGCGAGCGGTTCTGGGCCGAGCAGGCACCGGAGTCCGACGGCGTGATCTCGTTCGTGCTCGCCGACGGCCGCAGGGACGAGAGCCGGATCGAGCACACCGTCCGCGACCAGCTCTACGCACTGCGGTACTTCGGCCGCACGCTGACGTTCCGGCTGGCACCGGCCGCGGCCGGCACCGACCTGACGCTGACCTCAGACGACGCCGACGACGCACCCGAGCTGGCCTCGCTGCTGCTCCGGCTGAAGGCCTCGGTCGACTTCGGCGTCGACCTCCGCAACCACGACGCGAGCCGCAGCACGCGCTACGCCGACTCCTGACCGTTGCCGATGGCAACTTGGTTAACGGGTTGCGCGGCGGCCCGGCGAGCAGGTCTCATGGGTCCTCGAAGGATCGGAGGACCCACCGTGGAACCGCTCAGCGCCGACGAGATCAGGCGCTCGTTCGTCAACTCGACCAAGAGCCAGGTGAAGGCGATCGCGTTGCCGCCGCGATTCACCGAGCTGCCCTGGGAGTCAATGGACTTCCTCGGCTGGCGCGACGGCAAGGCGCCGAACCGCGGCTACCTGGTCGTCCGCCGCGACGGCGGCGTCACCGGGATCGCGGTCAGCACGCAGTCGTCCGGCGCGGCACGCCGGTTCGCGGGGCTGTGCGACCTCTGCACCACCGCTCACCACGTCAGCGACGTGGCGCTGTTCGCGGCCCGGCGCGCGGGGACGGCCGGGCGCGAGGGCAACACGGTCGGGCTGTACCTGTGCGCCGACCTCGCGTGCTCGCTGTACATCCGCGGGCTGAAGGAGCTCGACGTACCGCAGGGTGAGACGGCGACCCCCGAGGTGCGTGCGGAGCGACTCGCGACACGACTGGAGAGCTTCGTCCAGCGGGTTCTCGGGTAACTATCCTGGAGACACCTGCCGGCCCGCATCGAGCGCGCAAGAAAGCGAGTCGCGAATGACCGAGTTCCGCATCACGCATGACATCGCCGCAACCCACCCGGACATCCGCGAACGACTCACCGCTACCGCGATCGAGGCGATCAACGAGTCCAGCAATCGGTCGGCGAACGACGCGGCCAGGATCCTGCGGCGAAAGCTCGGCAAGATCGGCGTCGAGATCAGCCAGGACGCCTGCCGGTCCGCGATCGAGCGCATCCGCTCCGGCAAGCAACTGCACTTCGAGATCGAGCCTGCGCCCGACCAGGAGTGACCGCCGGATAGGGTGCGCGGTGTGGAACTTGCTGAGCTGGGGCGCCGGGTACACGCAACCGCACATCTGACCGGCGAGTTCGTCCTCCGGTCCGGGCAGACGACCACGGAGTACTTCGACAAGTACCGGTTCGAGGCCGATCCGGTACTGCTGGACGAGATCGCGGCCGCGATGGTCCCACTCGTCCCGGCCGGCACCGAAGTACTCGCCGGTCTCGAGATGGGCGGGATCCCGGTCGTCACCGCGCTCGGCCGGCACACCGGCCTGCCGTGCGCGTTCGTCCGCAAGGAGGCCAAGTCCTACGGCACCTGCCGACTGGCCGAAGGCGCCGAGACGAAGGGCCGCCGGGTCACGATCGTGGAGGACGTCGTCACCACCGGCGGTCAGATCGTCCTCTCCACCAACGAGCTCCGCGCGCTCGGCGCCACCATCACCGACGCCCTCTGCGTGATCAACCGCAACGACGGCACCCCCGACCCGCTGACCGAGGCCGGCCTGAGGCTGCACGCCCTGCTCACCCGGGAACACCTGGCTGCCTGACTGGTTCGTCCGCCGGCAACAACCGGCGGAAGTCCTCGGCCGAGATGATCGGTACGCCGAACTCCCGCGCCGCCCGCGCCTTCACCGACAGGCTGTCGACGTCGGCCGCGACCACGAACGTCGTGTCCGGCCGGACCGCCTCCTGCGGCGCGAACCCGGCCGCGACCGCCCGGTCCCACCACACCTCCCGCGGCTCGACCATGTCCCCGGTGAACACCATCGTGCTCCCCCGCGGAAACCCGCGCGCCCCAGGACGATCCGGCACGACGTACCGCCCGCCGCTCGCGCGGACCAGTGCGTCGTCGACGTCGGACACCCGCTGCCCGAGCATCACCGCGACCTGGTCGAGGTCGTTGCGCTGATCCGGCGTGACACCGGTCGCCCAGGACGCGTCGGCCAGCGCGGACACGTAGTACCGATGGAGGTGGTCCACCTGCGGACGGGTCATGCCGAGCTCGTTGGCAACCTGCACCAGCTGGTCGGCGTCCGCCGCGGTGATCTCGCGGTTGGCGAGGATCGTGTCCAACAGCACCAGGTACGAGTCGGCCTGCGGCGGCTCCGGCACGCGGGGCAACTGGTCGACGAGTCGACTCATCCACCCGTGCCGGCCACCCGCGTGCACAGGCCGCACCACCGGCGCGGCAGTCGCCCCGGGAAGGTCGGGCCACGGCAACCGGCGCACCTCCTCATAGGCCCACTGCCACGGTGGCGGTGCGGCGAACGCGCCCAGATACTGCGCGAACAGCTCGGCCGTGGCGCGGGTGTCCGCCAGCGCCGAATGCCAGCCCTCGATCGAGATCCCCGCGGCCGCACAGCACGCGCCCAGCGTCCGCTTCGCGCCCGGGTGCAGGTAGCCCGCCAGCGCCATCGTGCACATCGACCGCTCGGTGATCAGCGGCACCGCGACACCGAGCCGCGCGAACTCCGCCCGCAGGAACCCGAGGTCGAACTCGACGTTGTGCCCGACAACCATCCGCCCGGCCAGCAGCTCGCCCAGCTGCGCCGCGATGCCTGCGAACTCCGGCGCCGCCAGCACGTCGGCGGTGAGGATCCCGTGGATGTGCTGCGGACCGAGGTCGCGCTGCGGATTCAGCAACGTCACCCACTCACGCTCGACCTGTCCGCGCGCGTCCAGCAGCACGACCGCGATCTCGATCACCCGGTGCCGATGGCTCGGCAACAGGCCGGTCGTCTCGGTGTCGATGACGGCGTACATCCGGGTCCTCCTCCGGTCGATGACCGACTGGAACAAGCCAATCACAGGCCGCCGACAGTTTTCGCCGTGTCAGGATTCCAGCAGGTCCACGGCGATCTCCGCGCCGAGTTTCGCGCCGTGCGCGAGCTGCAGTTCGTCGCCGCTCCAGAAGCGGCCCGGGTCGTACCAGTTCGGGCGCCGGCCGCGCAGCAGCCCCATCGCCTCGTAGGTCAGCGCGACTACCTCGGCGCAGTACGCCGACTCGAGCTCCTGCGAGCCCTTGCGCAGCGCCGGCATCCGCCCGCGGACCCAGCGCGACGCAAGCCGCGCCGTCGACGGGAACGGCGTACCGTCGAGGCGCGCGACCGTCTTCAGTACGGCGTCCTCCAGGTCCCGCGTCACCGGGTGGTCGAGCTGTCGCAGCCAGGCGCGCTGACCGTACTTGTTGCCCCACACCATCACCGCGTCCCGAAGGTCGTGCAGCTGCACGCCGCGGTGGTGCGTGCCGGTCCACACGTCCGGCAGCGAACGGCCCAGCTCCGCATGCCACATCAGCGGCGGCAGGTCCTCGACGACGATTGCCATTCCAACGTGGTTCACGGGGCTGTTCGTGGTCAGCTGGATCGCACGATCCGCCGCGCTCGCACCGCGGAACAGCCAAATGTCACCTGTTCGTGTCAGTTCCGTAGCGTCATCCAAGGAAATCCGGCTGTTCACGTCGCTAGGTTAGTCGGCATGAAGGTATGGAAGGTGGTAGGGCTTGCGGGGCTCGTCGGCGTGGCTGCCACGGGCGTTGTGGTCGCGCGGGGCGAGCGGAAGCGCCGTGCGTACACGCCGGAAGAGGTCCGCGATCGCCTCAAAACCAGGGTCAAGGAAGCAGCGAACGCCTGACCCGGCCAACGTCGGCCGGGCACGTGTGGGTGCGCCGTAACTCGGTGGTACGGCGTCGGCCACACGCGCCCGGCCGTCTGCTCCTAAAGGTTGTGTAAGGCAACCTCTTCGACGCGACCGGCGGTGATCGTCGCGGTCTGGTACGTGCAGTACGGCTGCCGCCGGCGATCCGTCGGCGAGCCCGGGTTCAGGAGCCGCAGCCCGCCCACGCTCGTGGTGTCCCACGGGATGTGGCTGTGCCCGAACACGAGCAGATCCACCCCCGGGTACGCCGCCTCGCAGCGCTCCTCGCGCCCCTTGGCCGGACCGGTCTCGTGGACGACAGCCACCGACAGTCCGTCGAGCGTCACGCGCGCGACCTCGGGCAGCCGCGCCCGCAGTTCCGGGCCGTCGTTGTTGCCCCAGCACCCGATCAGTCGGGCAGCACGGGACTCCAACTCGTCCAGCAGTCCGACGCTCACCCAATCCCCGGCATGGATGACCACGTCGGCATGCTCGACCGCCTCCCACACCGGCGCCGGCAGCTTCTTCGCCCGCACCGGCAGGTGAGTGTCCGAGATCAGCGTCAGGCGCATGCGCCCACTCTCTATGCCTTCAGTGCCGCGATCAACTCCGTCTCCTTGGCGAGACTCAGGCCGGCGCGGCGTTCCCGCTCCAGGCCGAGCTCGCGCTCCCAGGCGAGCGAGTCCGCCATGAACTCCGTCCGCGACCGGTGCGTCAGCCCAGCCGCCGCCGCGGCCGCACCACTGCGCTCCGACCAGCCCTCGTACCCGGGCTCGGTGATCCACATCGTGAGCGACTCAGGCCCCATGTACTGCTCGACCTTCTGCTCCTCCAGCCACTCCCGCGGCGCGAGCACCACCGGCCCGGCGTGACCGCCGACCTCGCGCGCCGTCGCGATCCACTCCCCGAACGGCACGACCGGACCGTACGTGTCAAAGGTCCCGGTCCGCCCGCGCTCCGCGTTGTCGAGCAGCCAGCCGGCCAGATCCCGTACGTCGATGACCGCCGTCGCCAGATCGGGCGTGTCGGGCACGAGCAGCGGCTCCTCTGGCGCCAGCGCCGCCCGCGCCACCCACGCACCGGCCCGGTCGCTGATGTCCCCCGGCCCGCCGATCAGCCCGGCGCGGGCGATCACCAGCCGGTCCCCGACCGCCTCCAGCGAGGCCTGCTCACACGCCACCTTCGCCTCGCCGTACTGCTCCCGCTCCGCGACATCGCCCTCGACCGGCTCCCGTAGTACCGCGGACTCGTCGGCGCCGGGGGTGTCGAACTTCTCGTACACGTTCCCCGACGAGATGTACGTCCAATGCTTCGCCCGCGCGCCGAACGCGGTCAGCGCGCCCTTCACGAACCCCGGCTGCCACGACACCTCGAACACCGCGTCCCACTCGCGCGCCGGGACCGCGCCGTACGCGTCCGGACGGCTTCGATCGGTGGCCACCAGCGTCGCGCCGGCCGCGACCGCGCCGCTCTCGCCACGCGCCACACACGTCACCGCGTGCCCGCGGGCGAGCGCCTGCGTCGCGATCTCCCGACCGAGGAACGCCGTACCACCAAGGATCAGAATCTCCATGCGGGCCAGCAAATCAGGCCCCGCCGACAATTCCCAGGCTCCTCTGCCGAGGGCAGAAACAACGGCCTGTGATCCACCGCGCTCGTCAGGTCACCGTAAGCCGTCCGACCTTGCCAGGCAGGCGATCCGGGCGCACTGTCGGAGCAGGAGACACCCAGGGGTGAGTGTCGATTCACAACCAGGGGGAGAGATGGCTGGTTTCGTTCAGATCATCGAGTACCGGACCTCGAAACCGGACGAGGTCGCGGCGCTGATGAACGAGTACCGCGCCAAGCGCGCGGCCGAGAACGAGGGGCCGACGCCCGTGGGCGGCCTGACCTGCGCCGACCGCGACGACCAGGGCCGGTACTTCGCAATCGTCGAGTTCAATTCCTACGAGGAGGCGATGGCGAACTCGCAACGCCCCGACACCACCGAGATGTCGGAAAGAATGATGGAACTGTGCGACGGTCCGGGCACGTTCTACAACCTCGACCTGCTGGACCGGATGGACTAGCGCTGACAGGTACGGCGTACACCGGCTCGCCCGGGCGTACGCCGTACCTGCGATGACCGGTGCCGGGGAGGGGGGTGAAACCCGGCACCGGTGGATCGGATACCTCAGCGGAAGACGCGGCGCGACGACCAGGGCGGTGCTGCGCCCGGCGCCGCCCGATAGTCACGCTCGGAGTGCAACGGGTCGGGGTCCTGCGGCTCGACGGCCGAGTGCAGGTCCGGCCAGGGACGGGGTGGCAGGGTCTCGCGGGGCGGCAGCCTCAGGTCGGGGTCGGGCCCCGGTTCGGGATCCAGCCACTCGACCACGGTGGCCCCGCCGTGACCGTGGATCGCGACGACGGAGTCGATCCCGTCCCACACGGTCGTGGTCGGATAGTCGCCGTACCAGCGGAGCGCGACCGCCCCGTCGGTGAACTGCACACCCTCGGCGACCGGCCCGGTGCCGCTCACGCCGGAGACGTCCTGATGGCGGATCAGCCGGAACCGACGCGAACTCATTTCGGCGCCACCTCCCAGAGCCGCTCCCCCGGCAACCGCCGCTCCGGCCCCGGATCGTGCTCGGGCAACGGCTCGCTGGTCACCCGCAACCCGGCGAACCTCCGCGACATCGCCTCGGCGTACCGCTCCGCCAACTCGGCCTCGGCCCGGTAGTCCGCCACCACGTGCTCCCCGAACCAGACCCGCACCCGCCGCCGCTCCACCCGCACCGCAACCGACCGCGAACAACCACTGTCGTCCATGTCAATACACCCGGCACCGAGTCGAGCCGGATCCCATCAGCGACCTCGCAAGACAACCCTTCACGTCAATCACTTCCACTTCCCTGTGGGGATGGGTTCACAGGTAGTGACGGCCCGCCCAACCGTTCATGACGCAACTTCGGAGAAAAATCTCACACCCCGTGAGGAAGCCCCTGAACCCAGGGCCGCGTGTCGAAACAGGCGTCCCACCTCGCGACGCAGATCGTCGTCAGAGCCTCCACGGACCTAGACCCCGATCGCATGCCGATCCATCGCCTGCACCTCATCCGGCGCCGCGAGCGGTCAGGAACATGGTGCCGCTGTTCGACATCTCGTCGTCGTCGGACAGTTGTGACCGGGCACAGGCTCAGCTGACGACCCAGGGGAGCCAGGTGTCGACGTCGTCGACGTCGAGGCTTGTGTCAGGCGGGAAGGCGTGGGTGCCAGCCCCCGGCAGGTACGCCGCGACTGCCAGCGCCAAGTTGTGGCTGAGGATCATCGCGACACTGTGTCCTCGGCCGGCCAGTTCGTCGAACAGTGTGCGCGCCTCTCTCGCCTGGAGCTCCTCGTTTTTCGCCCCCGCGTACCGCACGTCGGCCACGCCCTGATACCTGTCGATGGCTGAGACATCCTCAGGTTCCGGGTCCGCCTCGCCGTACACGTTCGGCTGAACCACTACGTAGAGGTCGCCGTCAACCGACCGCGCACGACCACGGAACAGATACGCGCCGTCCTTCAGGTCCGGTTCGTCGACAGGTTCGAGCGAAAGTGCCTCAGCCAGCCACCCCGCGACCTCACCGAGCGGTGCGTCGGCCGCAAGAAAGATATGGTCGTCGGTCGACATCACTGCTCCTTGGTAAAGGTGACGAGACTACCGTCACCGAGAATGACATGAACCACCGGTGCGACGGTGGACCCAGGCTGCCCAAGAGCTCGGCGAAACGACCGAGACGCAGTCTCTTCGGAAACACCGGCCGCGCGACCATCGATGACGACTTCATGGCGTGCGCTGAGCGCTTCCGCCAGTTCGAACGCCTGCCCGCTCGCAGCCAGCATGTTCCGCTTCACCGCGTTGGAGCTGCTCCGGTCCTGTGTCTTGAATTCCACGATCGACCCGTCGTCGGCACCGGATCTGCGAAGTACCACGTCAGGATTCTTCTTGCCCGAGCTGTGGTCCTCGGGCCGGGCGTCGATACGCCAGCCCTGTTCTTCCAGGCGTTCCGCAATCTCACGTCCCTTGTCCAGGAACCGATGCATGGGGTCGTACACGCCCGGAGCAAATTCTGCGCCCAGGGGACCGAGGTCCATCGCCGGATCGAAGTCGATCGTCGGCTGCTCGGGGAGTTGGATGTCGACGGTGATGGGCGCGAGATGACGCTCTTCGGCGTAGTCGAAGGTGGCTTCGACTTTGTCGGTGGTGATGGTGAGGGTGGCGTGTTGCCATTCTTGGCCCTCGGATTCGGCCATGGTGGCGAGAAGGAGCTTCACCTCTTCGGTGAGGTCGACGTCGATCTCGTGGTCGGCGGTGAGGCGTTCCTCCCGCTTGGCCTCTTCCTTCTCGTCGCGTTCCTCGTACTCGAGGGGCTCGTCCTCGTCGTCGCGGTCCGGGACGAACTCGAAGTCGCGGGTCAGGCGTTCCTCGCGTTTCGCCTCTTCCTTCTTGTCGGGCTCCTCGTACTCGGGAGGCTCGTCCTCCTCGTCACGGTCCGGGACGAACTCGAAGTCGCGGGTCAGGCGTTCCTCGCGTTTCGCCTCTTCCTTCTTGTCGCGTTCTTCGAGGATCAGGTCGCCGGTTTCGGTGACGGTGATTTCGAGCTCGAGAGGGTCCGTCTGTGTGGGGCGGTACTTTTCGAAGGCTTTGCGGGCGACCGCTACCAGTGGGGGCTCATACTTCCGGACGCCGCTCGTCGCCTTGTTGCGGTTGGCGGAGTCCGAGGACGGGCGGTTCGTCGACGGGCCGGCGGCGCCGATCAGGCCCTCGGCCCAGGTGCGGGCCTTGGGGGGTGCCATCGAGAGGTAGTGGGCGGCGGCCTCGCAGGCGTGGGCGGCGGCGTCGAGTTGCTGGGCGGCGACGGTGGCCTGGCCCCGGGACGCGATCAGTGCGACCTGGGCGTTCTCCCGGCAGCGGGCCGCCGTACGCAGTAGCTGGTCGACGACGCGCGGGATCTCGTCGAAGCAGTCGACCAGGCCGCGGGCGACCCGCTGCAGCTCGGAGGGCACCGGGGAGTCAGATCTGGTCGGCGTAGTTCTTGCAGCCAGCGGACGCGATCTCGAGGGCCTCGGCGGCCTGTTCGACGGCCTTGCTCGCGGCCTCCAGGATCTCGGTGATGTCGCGGTCGATACCGGTGGCGGTGCCGGCGATCAGGCTCTCCACCAGCTGGCTGTGCTGGGTGAACCGGAGTTTGAACCCGGCCAGTCCCCCGGCTGCCTGCTTGGCCTCCATCGAGACCTGGTGCAGCTGTTCCTTGAGCCGCAGTACGTCGGACACCTCAACCCACTCCCAAACTAGTTGCGCTTCTTCGGCAGCACGATCGCCGTACCGGCCACCACGACCGGTACCAGGATCCCGAGCCACCAGGGCAGACCGGCCGCCATCAGGACGAACACCAGCGCGGCGCCGCCCCAGCCCCACCAGCGCGCGACGGGCAGCCGCGGCAGGCCGAGCACACGGGACGCGGCCAGCATCGTCAGGGCAGCGATCGCGGCGGCCAAGACCCCGGCCAGGAACGAGCGGCTGAACACCCACACCAGCACGAACCCGGCCAGCGCCAGGACCGCGCTGATGGTACGCCGCCGCCGGAGCTCCTGGAGCCGCCGGGCCGACGTGCGCAGTTCCTCGAGCTGGTCGACGGACTCGGCAAGCTGTTCGGTGATCCGTTCGGCGACGGTCTCGATGTCGTTCAGCGCGCGGATCTCGGGGAGCGTGTGGTTGGCCCGCTTGCCGTCGACCGGCAGCCCGGCGCGTTGCAGGCTCTCGGCGGCCTTGTCGGCGAGCGCGTTCAGCCGCGTCTGCAGCTTCCGCCCGCGCTCGGCCATCGCGTCGGCCTCGGCCGCGGCCGTCGCCTCGGCCTTCGACTTGTGCGCCGTGACCCGGTCCTGCGCCTGCTGCGCGTCGGTCCGCGCCATCGCGACGGTGCGCACCGCCCGTACGTACTCGGACCACACCTGCTCGTCAGTCTTCATCGCCGTACCAACTCCACCGCACGCTCCACCTCGTCCGCACGCAAAGCCGCGAACGGTACGACGACCTGCGCCTCGGGATGCAGCCCGTCCCACAGCAACGCCCGATGCGGCTCGGACGCCCACCGCACCAGCGGTCCCGCGACCGCGCGTACGCCGTCCTGCGGGTGCCGGAGGAACAGGTGCGTCGCGACGTTGCCCCGCCCGTACCCGAGCTGCTCGGTGCACACGTGCAGCCGGTTCCACCACCCGTACGTGATCAGCCCCTGCGCGGGCCCGTCCCGCACGATCTCCTGCAGCGCGTTCGCCGGACTCTCGAAGTACCCCTCGGCGTGCACCTGCATCCGCGGTACGCCGTGGAACCCGAACCCGAGCAGGTACGTCGCGCCCGCCTGCCCGCTGCGCATCGTGTCCCGCAGCGCGAACAGCCGTGGCGCGATGTCGTCGTGCTTGTCCACCGTCTCGACCTCGCAGCCGAGCTCCCGCAGCACCTGCACCAACGCATCCTTGCCCTCGGCAACAGCCGGCGCCGAGTTCGTCCCGTCGACGAACACGAACCGCGGCGGCTCCACCGCACCGGCCGCCGTCGACACAGCCAACCCGGTCAGCACGCCCAGCGCGTCGACCGGCCCGTCCCCCAGCACGAGCACGCCCGCGCCAGGCTCAGGCCGTACTTCGACCGCGACCGGCTCCTCGGTCACCGCGATCGGCAACCCGGTCCACGGCCGCCCCAGCTCGGGCTTCACCGACGTCGCCGTGTCGGTCAACCGCGCAGGCTCCGCGAGATGGAACACGCGCGGCGCATGCATCGACGATCCCGCGCGCGTCCACAGCTCCGCGCGCAACGAATCCAGCACAGGCTTGTCGGCGAAGCTCACCAGCACGTGCTGGTTGTCGTCGGGCGATCCGAAGTTCGCGTTCAGCACCGCCTCGCCGCGGAACTGCAGCTCGGCGGCCGCGGTGTTCCCGCTGCGCAGGATCGCCTGCGAGTCGGCGGGGGTGGTCTTCAGCGCGATCCGGTACGGCACCTGCCCGAAGATCGAGTCCCGCCGCGTCGACAGCCGCTTCACGCCCTCGATCGTCTGCGTCGCGAGCACCACGTGCACGCCGTACGCGCGACCCAGCCGGACCAACCGCTCCAGCAGCTTGGCGGCCTCGTCGGCCAGCTCGTCGTCGTCCTCGAGCAGCACCTGGAACTCGTCCAGTACGACGAGAATCCGCGGCGGCCGGTCCGGATCGGGTGGGAGCTCCGCGATGTCGGCGACGTTCCCGTGCGACTTGAACACCTCGCTGCGCCGGGCGAGCTCGTCGGACAGGTGCCGCAGTACGGCGAGACCGAACGCGCGGTCGCTGTGCACGCCGAGCACCCGGATCTGCGGCAGCCAGTGCGGCCGGTCAGGTCCCGGGCCGAGCGCGGAGAACTCGACACCGTGCTTGAAGTCGAGCAGGTACATCTCCAGGTCGGCCGGCGAGTAGCGCGCGGCGAGACCGTGGATCATCACGAGCAGCAGGTTCGACTTGCCCTGCCCGACGGCGCCGCCGACCAGTACGTGCGGCAGCGCCGGGTTGCCGCTGCGCAACCGCACCAGCGCCGGCGTCCGGTCGTCGTACCCGATCACCGTGCCGACCTCGTCCTTGACCGGTTGCCACCAGGTCAGCCGATCCGGCAGCGTGCGCTCGAAGTCGATGGTCGGCAGTACGGCGATCTCGGCCTGCTCGGCGATCACGTCGCAGATGCCGGCCGCCACGGACGCGTCGAACGGCGGGTCCAGCCGGGCCGGCGGCAGCTGTGCGACCTCGACCCGATCGTTGACGATGGCAACCGGATTGAGGAGCTCGAGCAACTGTTTCGAGTCGACGTCGAGCTCGGCCGCCGTCGACGCGTCGTAGTGCACGAGGAAGCACAGCCCCCGCTTGCCGGCGGTCGCGGCCAGCCGGAGCAGGTCGCGTTGCGCGAGCGTGTCGATGCCGAACGGGTAGTCGAACAGGATCACCACCCGGTACGGATCGGTGACCTGGCCGGTCTCCTTCAACAGGTCCTCGAACCGCTCGTGGCCGAGCTGCGCCTGCCGGCTGGCCCGCAGCGACGACACGTCGACGAGGCCGGACAGTACTGTATGCAGCTGCTCCGCGGTATGCGTTGCCCTCGGCACCAATTGCGGGTATTTCGTGGTCAGATGGCCGAGCAGGCCCATCATCCCGGTGAGCTTCGGGTCGAACGCGTCGACGCGCAGCCGGAACGGTTCCGCGGCGGCGACCAGCCGGAGCGCGATGCTCTGCAGCAGCCGGCGCGCGGACTCGTTGCGGTCGCCGGTCACCTTCCAGCCGTTGGTGCGGAGCAGCGGCGCGACCACCGGCGTACCGGCGTCGAGCTCGCCGACCCGGACGTACGCCGGAACGCCCGCGCCGACGAGTTGCCGGGACCGCCAGCGCGCGTCGTTCGGCGGGACCGCGGCCAGCCCGGGTGCGAGCCGATCGGCGAGCAGCCGGGCCTTCGGTTCGGCCTCGGACAACGCCTCGGCGGTCTTCGCGTCGACCAGCGACCGCGACTCCCGACGGGCGGTCGCGGTCTGCTCCTGCAACTGCCGATGCAGCCGTACGGCGCGCTGGTGCTCGCCGTACGTCAACCGCCGTGCATTGTCCAGCAACTGCCCGAGCGCGTGCTGCAACCCCCGGATCCGCCCCTCAAGAACCTCCGATGAGGCCGTCAGGACCTCCGGTACGGCCGGATCCCCGTCAGGCTTCTCCGTCACGAGCATCGTCCTTCCACACCTGGCCCCGCGACTACGTTCTTGCCTCGGGTAATCGTGTCACACCAGTGGCCCCAGTGGTCACTCCAGGTATCACTCGTCTCATCTGCTAACCCGGCGCGACGACCTCCAGCTCGTAACCGTCGTCGTTGTGCAGGAAGGCGGCGTAATGCTGCGGGCCACCGGCGTACGGATGCCGGTCCGCGAACATCAGCGTCCAGCCGTGTGCAGTCGCCTCGGACACGATCGCGTCGACCTCCGCGCGGCCGGCCGCGTTCAGTGCCAGGTGGTTCATCCCCGGCCGCATCCGGTCGTGCTCGGCCGCCGACATCGCGGGGCTCTGCTCGACCACGACATAGCTTCCGTCCGGCGCGATCCAGGTCATCCCGCCCGGCCAGCCGTCACCGTCCTTCCAGCCCAATCGGCCGAGGACCCAGCCCCAGCTCGCAACGGCCCGGGACAGGTCCGGGACCCAGATCTCGACGTGATGCACCGCGGCAGTCATCGCAGCATTATCGGCGCCCGTCATTCCTCCATTGTGCGAGGGCCGCCGCCGGCACCGCAGAAACCTTGGCGTTTCGCGCCCCTTCATCTTTCTGTCCGTGGCAGGGTCTACCGTCTGCGGTGACAGTCGAGAGACCGGGAGTTCGGCCCATGAGCAGCACGCGTATCGAGAGCACGGCGTACGGCGCCGCGGCTCTGGAACGCCTGCAGGCAGTGGTCGCGCGGCTCAAGGCCGACGACCCGATGACGCCGGTCACGCTGCTGCTGCCGAACAACCTGTCCGGCGTGATCGCGCGCCGGCACCTCGCTCGAACCTCGATCGGCGGCCTCTATCTCGCGACCCTCGAGCGGCTTGCCGAGCAGATCGCGGCCGGATCGCTGGCGCCGCGACGGCCGGCGACCCGTCCGATCGTTGCGGCCACCTGGCGTACGGCGCTGGCGAAGGCGCCCGGCGTCTTCGCCGAGGTCGCGGAGCACCCGTCGACCATTCAAGCGCTCGCTGCCGCGCACAACGAGCTCCGCGACCTCAGCGATCCCGCGCTCGACAAGGTCGCGGAGGCGTCCGCGCTCGGCCCCGACCTGATCCGCCTGCACCGTCAGGTGACCACCGAGCTCGGCGCCGACTGGTACGACGCGACCGACCTGCTGCGCGCCGCCGCGGCCGCTGTCACCTCGGCAACGGTCAGCGAGCTGGGTGCTCTCGTCCTCTACCTTCCGCAGGAGCTGACGCAGTCCGAGGCCGCGTTCGTCGCCGCGCTCGGCAACGCCGCGGCCGACCTGACCGTGATCGTCGGACTGACGGACGTGCGCCGTGCCGACCGCGCCGTCCGGCGCTCGCTCGAACGGATCGGGATCGACCTGCCGACGTCGATCTCGAAGAACTACCCGGTCGCCACAGAGATCCTGAACGCGTCCGACGCCGACGACGAGGTGCGATGCGTGGTCCGCGACGTCGTGTCGGCGCTGGAGCAGACGCCCGCGCACCGGATCGCGGTCCTGTACGCCGCGGCCTCGCCGTACGCGCGTCTCCTGCACGAACATCTGTCCGCCGCGGACCTCGAGGTCAACGGTCCCGGGACGCGACCGGTGCACGAGCGGGCGATCGCGCGGACGCTGCTCGAAGTCCTGGCGCTCGTCGACCAGGACCTGCCCCGCGCGGACGTGTTCCGGGCGCTGGCGAACGCGCCGACGCGGGACTTCGCCGGCGATCGGATCCCGGTGCCGCAGTGGGAGCGGATGTCGCGGGCCGCCGGGGTGGTGCGCGGCGACGACTGGGACATCCGGCTGGCGCGGTACGCCGAGTCCGAGCGCCGGACCGCCGACCAGGAGGAGGCGGCCGACGATCCACGACCGGCCGCGGTGCGGCGAGCACAGTACAACGCGACCACCGCGGAGCGGCTGCACGCGTTCGCGTCCACGTTGCGCCGACGGCTGGCCGATCTTGCCGTGCTCGACACGTGGTTCGACCTGTCGGCGGGCGTGCTGCAGCTCTTCCACGATCTGCTCGGCGACTACTCGTCCTTGCCGATGGAGGAGCAGTACGCCGCGGCCGCGGTCGAGGGGTCGTTGAAGGGCCTGTCGACGCTGGACGAGCTCGGCACCCCGGCGAGCCTCGCCGTACTGCGTGATGTCCTCGATCTCGAGCTGCAGCAGTCGTTGCCACGGGTCGGGACATTCGGGACCGGCGTGCTCGTGGCGCCGTTGTCGGCGAGCATCGGGTTGTCGGCGGACATCGTGTACGTCGTCGGTCTGTCGGAGGACCTGTATCCCGGGCGCGTGCACGAGGACGCGCTGCTCCCCCATCGCGTGCGCGAGGCGGCAGCGCCGGAGCTGGCGTCGTTCCGGGACCGGCTGGACGAGAAGCAGCGGCATCTGCTGGTCGCGTTCTCGGCGGGTGCGCGGGTGGTGGCGTCGTTCCCGCGCGGCGACCTGCGCCGGTCGTCGCGGCGGTTGCCGACGCGTTGGCTGCTCGGCTCGTTGCGTGAGCTGACCGGTGACCACGCGCTGCCCGCGACCCAGTGGGACAGGTACGGCGAGGTGCTGCGGACGTCCGCGTCGTACGCCGGTTCGTTGACGACGGCAACGATGCCGGCGACCGAGCAGGAGTGGCAGACGCGGGCCGCGGCGGCCCGGTTGTGGGTGCACGACGGCGTGCTCGTGCGGGCGCGGGAGTTGTTGCGCGGGCGGGGGTCGATGGCGTTCACACGGTTCGACGGGGATCTGTCGGGGGTCTCGGGGCTGCCGGAGTTCGCGGTCGAGGAGCGGATCGCGTCGCCGACCTCGCTGGAGTCGTACGCGACCTGTCCGCACGCGTACTTCGTCGAGCGGTTGCTTCAGGTGGAGCCGCTCGAGGCGCCCGAGGACCTGCTCGTCATCTCGCCGATCCAGGTCGGGAACCTGATCCACAACAGCCTGGACGCTTTCGTGTCGCGGCTGGCCGGTTCGCTGCCTGGGTACGGCGAGCCGTGGACCGAGGAGCAACGCGCGCTGTTGCTGGCGATCGGCGCGGATCTCGGCGAACAGTTCGAGGCGGAGGGGCTGACCGGGCATCCGCGGTTGTGGCAGCGCGAGCGGTTGCGGATCCTCGGGGATCTGATGGTGCTGCTGACCGACGACGACCGGTGGCGGGCGTCGCGGTCCGCTTCGGTGGTGGCCAGCGAGCTGCGGTTCGGGTTCGACGGCGAGCCGCCGGTGGAGATCCCGGTGCCGTCGGGTCGGGTGCTGCTGCGCGGTTCCGCGGACAAGGTCGACCTCGGCGCGGACGGGACGATCTACGTCACCGACGTGAAGACGGGCGGCTTCTCGCGGTACGAGGGCATCGAGTCCGACCCGGTCGCGGGCGGGACGAAGCTGCAGTTGCCGGTGTACGCGTACGCCGCCCGCGCGCGGCTCGGCGAGGCCTCCACCCCGGTCGAGGCGTCGTACTGGTTCGTCCGCCGCGGCGGCAAACGGATCCCGGTCCCGCTGACGCCGGAGGTCGAGGAGCGGTACGTCGACACGCTCGACGTGATCGTGTCCTCGATCGCGGCCGGGTACTTCCCGCCGAAGGCGCCCGAGGTGCCGGACTTCCTGTGGGTGCAGTGCCCGTACTGCAACCCGGACGGACTGGGGCACAGCGAGGTGCGGGCCAGGTGGGACCGGAAACGCCACGATCCGACGCTCGAACGCCTGGTCCGCCTGATCGATCCGACCGCCTTGGAGGCCTCGGATGACTAGCCTCCCCGCCCACTGCGGGAGCTGCCGATGAGCGGGCAGTTGCTCGACGGAGCTGCCCGGGAACGGATCCGCACCGACACGGACGCGACGCTGTTCGTCGAGGCCGGCGCCGGGTCCGGGAAGACGCACGCGCTGGTCGAGCGGGTGCGGACGCTGGTGCTGCGGGACGGCGTACCGCTGCGGACGATCGCGGCCGTGACGTTCACCGAGAAGGCCGGGGCGGAGCTGCGGGACCGGCTGCGGGTCGAGTTCGAGAAGGCGCGGCGTACGGACGCCGGGTCGCTCGCGGACGCGGCGCTGGACGACCTGGACTCGGCGTCGATCGGTACGCTGCACGCGTTCGCGCAGCAGATCCTGCTCGCGCATCCGATCGAGGCGGGGCTGCCGCCGTTGATCGACGTACTGGACGAGGTCGGGTCGTCGGTCGCGTTCGAGGAGCGGTGGGCGGAGCTGCAGCAGCAGCTGCTCGACGACGACACGATCGCCGAGCCGTTGCTGCTCGCGATGGCGGTCGGTGTCGAGCTGAAGCACTTGCGGTCGCTGGCGCGGCTGTTCGGGAACGACTGGGACCTGATCGCGGACCGGGTGCTGGTCGAGCCGCCGGAGCTGGTGGCGATGCCCGATCTCACCGGGCTGATTGCCGCAGCCGCGCAGATCGGTGGGTTGGCGGAGACCTGCCTGGATCCCGAGGACCGGTTGCTGCCGAAGGTGGTGCAGATCCGCGAGCTCGGGCTGATGCTGGCGGCGGCGTCCGACCAGGAGACGCAGCTGTCGTTTCTGCAGGCGCTGCGTGGGCTGAAGATCGGCCGGATCGGGCGCAAGGAGAACTGGCCGGACATCGCGAAGGTGCGCGCGGACTGCGCCGAGGTGGTCGAGGTCGCCGGTTCGCTGGTCGAGCTGCTCCTTGATGCTTGCCTTCGGCATCTTTCACACTGGATCGCGGAGCGGGTGCTGGAGTCGGCCGAGCTGCGACGCGCGGACGGGCGGCTCGAGTTCCACGACCTGCTGGTGCTCGCGCGGGACCTGCTGCGGCGCGATGCCGACGTACGGGAGGAACTGCAGGAACGGTTCGAACGGCTGCTGCTGGACGAGTTCCAGGACACGGACCCGATCCAGATCGAGCTCGCCGTCCGCATCGCCGGCGGCGCCGAGGCATCCGCGGCCGACTGGCACGACGTCGAGGTCCCCGAGGGCCGGCTGTTCGTCGTCGGCGACCCGAAGCAGTCGATCTACCGCTTCCGCCGCGCCAACATCGCGACCTACCTCACCGCCCAGGAACTCCTCGGCGAAACGGTCGCCCTGACCACCAACTTCCGCACGGTCCCACCCATCCTCCAGTGGATCAACACCGTCTTCACCACCCTGATCCAGCCCCAAGAATCCGCCCAACCCGCCTACCAATCCCTCACCCCCCACCGCACCAACCCAGGCACCCCCACCACCCCAGCCACCCCTCCAGGCACCCCCACCACCGCCGACCCCCGGCCCCACTCCGGCCCCCTCCCCGACACAGACACCCCATCCCACCCCGGCACCACCCAGGGCAGGCCAACCCACAGCAGCACCCCAGGCGGCCCATCCCACCGCGGCGCCACATCGCACCCCGGCGCCCTCAGCGCCACCTCGGACCCCGGCACCCCCGGTGCCACCTCGCACGCCCGGACCCCCGGCGCCACATCCCACCCCCGCACCGCTCCGGGCGCCCCGTCCCGCCCTGGCGCTCCGGGCGCGAGTGCGCCGCCCGACCCCACGCGGGTCGCGGGTGACCAGCTCTCGATCTTCGACGAGCCCACCCTCTTCGACGAACCGGACGCGGCCGACGCGCACGACTTGGGCTCCGAACCGCACCCGAGCGACACAGCGGACCCAGCGGCAGCGGCGCCAGCACGCCCGGCGCCGGCGGACCCAGCGGACGCCGCCGACCAGCTCACCGATCTCGCCGAGGTGCTCCCGTTCCGCCGACGGAACGCCTCCGTCGACGCACCACTCAACGACCCACCCCCCGACGACCCAACCTCCGAGGCCTCCACCACCGAGGACCTCACCACCGAGGACCTCACCACCGAGGACCTCACCGCCGGGGACCTCACCGCCGAGAATCCCGCCGCCGGTCCCGCCGTCACGATCCTCGGCGCGGTCCAGCACGACGACCTCCCCCGCGCGCAAGCCTCCGTCCTCCGCGAGCGCGAGGCCACCGACGTCGCCGCCGTCATCGAGGAGGCGCTCCGCGACGGCTGGCTCGTGTACGACGACCGCGCCGGGACCTGGCGCCCCGCCGAGGCCGGCGACATCGCCGTACTCGTCCCGGCCCGTACCTCGCTCCCGTTCCTCGAGGACGCCCTCGACCGCGCAGACATCCCGTACCGCGCCGAGGCCAGCTCGCTCGTGTACCAGACCGCCGAGGTCCGCGACCTGCTCGCCTGCGCCCGCGCGCTCGGCGACCCGAGCGACCAGCTCGCGCTCGTCACGACCCTCCGCTCGCCGCTGTTTGGCTGCGGCGACGACGACCTGTTCACCTGGAAACGCAGCGGCGGCACCTTCACCCTCACCGCCCCGGTCCCCGACCAGCTCCTCACCCACCCGGTCGGCGACGCGATGGAGTGGCTCCGCCGCACGTACTACGCGGCCCGCTGGCTGACCCCCAGCGAGGTTCTCGCGAAGATCGTCGCCGACCGCCGCATGCTCGAGGTGGCCGCGATCGGCCCGCGTGCCCGCGACGCCTGGCGGCGGATCCGGTTCGTCGTCGACCAGGCCCGCGCCTGGTCCGAGGTCGAGCACGGCGGCCTCCGCTCGTACCTGGCCTGGGCTGCCCACCAGGGCGAGGAAACCTCCCGCGTCGCCGAGGCCGTCCTGCCGGAGACCGACGCCGACGCGGTCCGGGTGATGACGATCCACGCCGCGAAGGGCCTCGAGTTCCCGATCGTGATCCTGTCCGGCATGACCGCCTCGCCGAACCGGCAACGCGGCGTCCAGGTGCTGTGGCCCCAGTCCGGCGGGTACGCCGTCAAGCTCAAGTCCTCCGTCCAGACCGAGGACTTCGACCTGGTCCAGCCGGTCGACGAGCAGATGGACGACTACGAACGCCGCCGCCTGCTGTACGTCGCCGCGACCCGCGCCCGCGACCACCTGGTCGTCTCGCTGCACCGCTCCGGGAACCGCCGCCACACGAGCAACGCCGAGCTCCTCGCCACCGCCGGCGGCGTCGAAGCCCCGAACTCGACCCTCTTCACCGGCTCACCGGTTCCCGACCGCGAGCCCGCCGCGGCCCCCGACGTCACCCCGCCGATCTCCCGCACCGAGTGGGAGTCGCGCGCCGCCGCCGCGCAGGCCGCCAGCCGGTTCCGCTCCGCCCAGAGCGCGTCCGGCCTCGAAGGCACCGGCCCGGACGCCACCTTGACCGACGTCGACCCCGGTACGGCGAAGGGCGCCCGCGACGTCGAGCTCCCACCGTGGTCGAAGGGCCGGTACGGGACCGCGATCGGCCGCGCCGTGCACGCCGTACTGCAGGTCGTCGACCTCTCCACCGGCGCCGGCCTCGACGCCGCCGTTGCGACCCAGTGCCTCGCCGAGGGCGTCCTCGAGTTCACCGACGTCGTCACCGCGCTCGTCCGCTCGGCGCTGGCGTCCGACGTCGTACAGCGCGCCGCGGCCCGCGAGCACTGGCGCGAGTCGTACGTCGGCACGGTGCAGCCCGACGGCACGGTCCTCGAAGGGTTCGTCGACCTGATCTACCGCGAGGACGACGGCCGCCTGACGATCGTCGACTACAAGACCGACGCCATCCCGGCGGCCGCGTTGGAGAGCCGCGTCGCGTACTACGCCCCGCAACTCCAGGCGTACGCGCGGATCCTCCCCAACACCGGTCCGCCGATCCTGCTGTTCCTCAACCCGGGCGCGGCCGTCGAGCGCGTCGTACCGGCGGGCTAGCTGCTCAGATAACCGCCCAGCACGTCGATCCATCCGTCGAACGCGTCCAGATGCGCGTCGTGGCTCCCGCCTGCGATCAAAGCCCGCGCCGTCTGCGGCCGGCGACGGATCAACTCGTCCTGCTGTTCCACCGTGAACATGCCGTGCTCAGCGAACACCGCCAGCGTCGGCGGTTCGAGCTGCTCCCAATCCGCCGAGCGGTCCTCCTGCACCGCGGCAATCGTCGCCTCCATGACGTCCGCGTCGAACCGCGGCCGCAACCCGTCGGCCGCCCGCTCCAGATCGTTGCACCAGGCAACCGCCAACGGACCGTCCCCGAGGAACGCACGCGCCGCACTCTCATCGGCGAACGGCACCGGCCAGGACGCGAAGTACTGACCGATCTTGCGAGCTTCCTCGGGCCGGTCGTCCCCGGCCGCAATGCCCTCCAGCATCACCAGCCGCTCAACGAGATCCGGCCGCGCCGCCGCCGTCAGCATCGCGGTATGCGCACCCATCGACTGCCCGACCAGCCGGACCCGCTGCCCCGGAACAACCTCCTCGACAACCGCCACCACATCATCGACGTACGCCGTCCGGGAAACGTCCGCCGGCCGACGGGTACTGCGCCCGTGCCCGCGCTGATCGATCAGCAACACCCGGAAACTGTCGGTCAGCGCGTCCGCCGTCGGCAGGAACTCCCGCGAACTTCCGGCCAGCCCGTGCAGCAGCACGACCACCGGGCCGTCCCCGCCGCGATCGGTCACCGCGATCTCCACATCCCCACGCCGAATCATCACGGGCACATTCTCGACTAGGCGACCAGTCGCACGGCAAGTACGACGATGAGCGCGCTCGACGCAAGCGCGGTCGCGAGCCGGCCGCGGGCACCGGTCAGTACCCGTCCGAGCAGCGCACCGCCGCCCGCCAGCAGCAGTTGCCAACTCGCCGACGCCACGAATGCCGCCACCACGAACACGATCCGCCCGCCGACACCCGCGACTCCTGATCCCCCGAGTACCAGCGCCGCGAAGTAGACCACCGTCCACGGGTTCAGCATCGTCATCCCGAGCATCCCGAGGTACGCCGTCCACGCGCCGACCGGGGTTTCCTGTTGCAGGGCGAGGATCCGCTGCTCGCGATACCGCCGTACCGCCTTGGCCGCCCCCATCACCGCGAGGCCGATCAGCACGAGAACCGATGCCCAACGCAACGGTCCGACAATCGGCACGAGCAACGGTGCGAGCACCGAACCGGCTCCCGCGGCGACCGCGGCGTACACGCCGTCAGCCGAGGCGACCCCGAGTGCGGCGAATGCCCCGATCCGCAACGAACTCCGCGCCGTCAACGCCACCAGATAGGTCCCGACAGGCCCGACCGGCACGGCCACGCCGTACCCGGCCAAGAGCCCCGCGACCACCAGCCCGATCACGACTGACCGGGCATCGACCCCCAGCACAGAACGGCCTGCTGCTGAACCCGAGCCGCCGAGGCCACAGGTCCGATCCGCAACAGTCCGAGAGTCGTCGTCATGTCCTCATCATGCGGACCCGGTCAACCCAATTTGCATCGATGTTGACTAACCGGACCGAGGTCCGTATCGTCGAACCCGTAACCGGACCATAGTCCGATAAGACCGGAAGGCACCACCATGAGCACCCTGCTGCACATCGCGTCGTCACCCCGCGGCGACAAGTCCGAGTCGCTGCGGATCGCCGACACGTTCGTCGACGTGTACCGCGAGACGCACCCCGACGACGAGGTCGTCACCTGGAACCTGTGGGACGGCACCCTGCCGGAGTTCGGCCCCGCCGCGGCCGGCGCCAAGATGACGTTCATCGCGGGCGAACCCCTCGAGGCCGAGGAAGCCGCGGCCTGGGACGCCGTACAGGCAACCGTCCAACGCTTCCTCGCCGCGGACCGCCTCCTGTTCAGCGTCCCGATGTGGAACGCGGGCGTCCCGTACATCCTCAAACAGTTCATCGACGTCATCTCCCAGCCCGGCACCATCTGGGGCCTCGACCCGCACACCGGCTACGAACCCCTCCTCGCCGGCACCGGCCGCAAGGCAGCCGTGATCTACACCAGCGGCGTCTGGGGCCCAGCACTCGGCCCAGCCTTCGGCATCAACCACCAGTCCACCTTCTTCAACGACTGGCTCCACTGGACCGGCATCACCGACATCACCGAAATCCGCCACCACCCCACCCTCACCGGCGACGCCACCCAGTCCCGCGAAGCGGCCCTGTCCGACGCCCGCTCCACAGCCAAGACCTTCTAAGAACGAGCCGATCCCCACGCGCCGATCACCGTGCCCAACCCGGACTGCGGCCCGACCGCAAGTAAGGTCCGCAGCCCGGTCAGGAACTCCTGGAACGCCGACATCCGTACCCGAGGCAGCGATGTGCACCAACTCAAACGCTGCATCTGAGGTTGTCGGGCGCCTCCACAGCCAACGCAGCGAACATGTCCTCGATCGCCGCCGGCGTCACCCTGCAGTACCGCGTCCTCGACCGGATCGCGGCTCCCATCCGCCGTACCCCCGGAACGCCCGCAGCATCGTCTCCTGCACGCCGTCATTCGCGTGATCCCAGCCAACGAGCATCCGGTAGCAGTACGACGTCAAGCCGCGCTCCCCACCAGCTACTCGTGAAGTGGCCAGATCCTCACGATCACGTACGACCGCCCGAGTGTGCACCGGGCGTCGCGGCGATCCGCGCGGCCAACTCGTCGCTGACCGGGTACGGACGCTCAACCGGCAACACCGCCTCCGCGGCAGCAGCCGACGTACGGGCGAGATCCCGCACGTGCTGCATCTCCGCGGTGACCTCCTCGATCCCCACGATCCACTCGTGCACGTAGCGGCGCACCGCATCCCCCGACAACCCGATCTGGATCGAACGCACCCGCGGCTGCGGCGTCAGCGTCACCGTCTGCTCCGGATCCCACTGGATCCGCACCGGCGCCCCAGTCAACGACTGCTTCCACGCGGCCTCGGACTCGTGAAACCCCGCCTGGTAATGCGAAAGCACCCCTCGCCCCAAAGCCCACTCGAACCCACTCCGCCGAATCCAAACCCGCAACACCCGCGTCTGCCCCGGCTTCGTCCCCCACCCCGACCGATAAGCCATCCACAAGTACGACGGCTTGATCCACGTCATCCGCCCCATCCCGAACGGCTCCACAAATGTCCCGGCCCGCAACGCCGGCTCCGCGATCTCCGGCGAATACGCCTGATAGACCGCCACCGCCCCCTCGCCGTACAAGGCCCGAACCTGCCGAAGCACACCGCTCTCCATACTCAAGAATGCCAGAAGCTTCCTGACTGCGGTCCGAGCTACCCGCACAGCTCGCCCACTCGGCTCGTCACGGCCGACTTGAACGGGTCAGAAGCCGACGACGCGGATCGTCAACTCTCGTCGACCTGCGTCGCACCGGCGGCCGTGAGGAGCCAACGGAGGGCGCCGGTCGGCGATGGGTCGCCGTCGGTCTCGACATAGACCAGGAGTTGACGCGGACCGGCTACTTCTGCCCCCAGCCAGTACCAGGTCCGATTCTCCGGTTCGAGCCACCATAACCAGTCCGAGAGCGACCACTGCGACGCTTCGTCCGCCGTCGCCTGCTCGTCCGACGACAGGCTTTGCCACCAGATCAGGTCCGCCTGCTCCTGCTCTGGCGTCTTCTCCGGTGCGCAGGCAAGAACGAACCAGGCAGGCATCTCGCTCCGCCACGTCGGAAGGTCGGGCCAGTCTGCTGCTGGGTGCTGAAGGACCGCCACCATGACGTCACGGCATCGGTTCAGCAGGACCGCGCTGTCTGCGGACTCCGCAGACAACCGAATACCCGCCCCCATCGCTTCCGCCGGATCATTCCCGCGCAGACGCCGCAACTCCTCATCACGGTTCAACAAATGATCCTTCCACTACCGGGCTGTACCTGCTCGAGTAACTCTGGAAAGTGACAGCTTCGCAGACCGAACTGGTCGCCGGCTTTCGACCGGTCGACTGACAGTGGAGCTCTGGGGTTGGCTTTCGCGGCACGCTCACTAACCGCGGCTCGGCGAAGCGAGTCGACATACGAGCGAGGTACCTCGAAGGCCTTCATTTGACTGTCGCCGTACCCCTGACTGTGACGTCGCTGGTAATAGCTCAGTGCGCGCTCCTTGTCACCGAAGTTCAGGAACAGCATTCCCTGGCCTTGAATTGATACATCTCCGGTGTCTCCGATCAGCAGCCTTCGGTTGCCAGCTCCTTCGATGCGGTAAACCGTCACCATCTCCGGTCCGGCGCGCTCTACGAGCGCAGCCGCTGGGATCCTGGTCGCAACCAGTCCGACAGCAATCTGCGCAGCCAGTTGGGAGCAGTTGCCCTTCAGGACGCAGGCCTCGGAGTCGAGGATGCCGGCGGTGCCGGCGGAGATTACGCCGGTGGCGGAGGAGATTTCGAGGAAGATGGGGATGGCGGGGGCGCAGGCTCGGGCGATGGCGCAGATGACGGCGCCGGCGAGGGCGGCGGTGGAGATGTAGCCGGAGATGTGGGAGACGTCGGTGAGGGTGCCTTCTACGTCGTCCAGGCCTTGGAGGTCGGTGGTTTTGAGAGGGTTGCCGGTGGTGTAGGCGTAGGGGTTGGCGGAGCCGGCCTGGTCTGTGGTGAGGAAGGTGCCGGTGGTGGGGTTGTACTCGCGTTGGCCGAGGAGGTAGTTGCCGGTGGGGAGTTTGAGGCCGCCGATGTAGCCGGGAGTTGGCTGGGCGGATGGTGTGCCGGACGTGGTGGGTGGATCTGCGGGGCCCGCTCGGGTTTGGCCGTAGGGCTCGTAGTCGTGCTGGGTTGGCTTCGTGGTTGCGGTGGTGAGGAGCGAGCCGTTCGGTGCGGTGGTGAGGGGGGTCCGAGTGGCCCCGGCTTGTTCGGCGAGGAGGCTGCTGCCGTAGAGGTAGCGGGTCGGTTTGGCGTCGGTGGAGGTATTGAGGATCTGGGGTGAGAGCGGGTCCCACAGGTAGCGGGTGGTCTGGCGGCCGGTGCTGGAGGTGGCTCGGCGGCCGTCTCCGGAGTGGGTGTACGTCGTGGTGGCGCCGGCTGTCGTCGAGGTGACGGGCTTACCGGCGGCGGACCAGGTGTACGTCGTGGTGCCGTCGGAGGTGAGGTTGCCGTCCTTGTCGTACGTGTAGGAACGGGCGGACGGCGGGGCGAGAGGGTAGTCGGCCGGTGTGGTGATCGCGGCCCGGAGCTCGTTGGAGGCGCCGTACAGGGACCACGTGCTCCCGGATGGGCGTTGCTCCCAGGTGCGATTGCCGCTTCCGTCGTACGCGTAGCGGATGGAGTTGGCGGCTGTCAGACGATTGAGCGGGTCGTATTCGTACGACGCCTCGCCCGCGACGGAGTCGTTCGAGTGGGTGAGGTTGTCGGCTGCGTCGTACGCAGACGTGATGGTGCGGACAGGGCGGGCGTTCTGCGTGACGGACAACGAGGTTGTTCGGCCGCGGAGGTCCACCTGCTCGGTCTTGACCAGTCCGCCCGGCTGCGTCGTGGTGATCGTTCCGCCGGCGAGGTCGTAGCGATACGACGCGAGCGCCTTCCCGTCGGCGGTGGCGGAGACGAGGCGGTCGACAGGGTCCCAGGTGTACGACTCCGTGTGGCCGGCGGCGGTCCGTCCTGCGAGGTTCCCAACCGCGTCCCACTGGTACCTCACAACCCCGGACGGGCCTGTCGACGACGACAAGTGGTCGAAGCTGTCGTACCCGAAGCGGGTGACACCGGTCCCGTCGGTCATCGACGTACGGCGGCCCGCGGCGTCCCAGGTGAAGCTGACGGCGGGGGTCTTGTCGGAGTAGGCGATCCGTAGCGGCGCACCGCGCGCATCCAAAGTGAAGGACGCGCTCCTACCGGAGGGCAGCGTCGTACGGATCAGGCGTCCGGCCTTGTCGTAGGTGAACCGCCAGGTCCGGTCTCCGTACGTCGCCTCGGTAGTGCGACCGGCGCCGTCATAGGTGAAGGTCTGCGCGCGGCCGCCGGCGTCCACCGTCTTGGTGACTCGCCCCGAGGCGTCGTAAGCCGTCGTGGCCTCGGGCAACGACGGTCTGGTGACACCAACCACCGCGCCCGACCCGTCGTAACGCAGCTTCGTCGTGCCCCCACGGGCGTCGACCAGCGTCGACACTCGGCCCTGCGCGTCGTAGGTCTGCCTTGTCGAGACACCGAGCGCGCCGTGCTGTTCGAGCGGCTGGTCGTCGTCGTTGTAGGAGACCGTGCTGACCGCACCGCGCGGAGACGTCACCTTGACCGGTCGTCCCCACCCGTCGTACTCGACTCGTGTCATCTGGCGTGCAGGATCCACGACGCGCACCAGGTCGCCGTCGACGGAGTAGGCATACTGCGTGGTGCGCCCCAGCGGATCACGGGACGCGGTCACCAGCCCGCGCCGGTCGTAGGTGACCGACGAGGTCCGGCCGCCGTACGACGTGCCTGTCGGGTTGCCGCGGGCGTCATAGCTGTACGTCGTGCGCCGCCCGAGCGGATCCACTGTCACAACGACGTCGTTCCGCGGGTTGTACGTCCGCCGGGTGACGGCGCCGGCCGCGTCCGTCGACGCCACCACCCGACCGAGCGCGTCGTACTCGTGCCGCGCACCGTGTCCGAGGTTGTCGAAGACGCGGATCAGGTTGCCCTCGGCGTCGTAGTGGAACGTCGCGGTGGCGCCGGTCGGATCGGTCTGGCGGATCAGCCAGTTCCGCTCGTACTCGTTGAGCCACTTACCGCCGGTCGGGTCGGTCATCGTGGACGTGCCGCGGATGCCGTCGGTGTCCCAGGACCAGGTGGATCGGCCGCCGTCCCCGTCTGTCTGCGCGACGACACGCCCGTCGGTGTCGTACTCCGTCACGAACGCGGTCGCGTCGCCCACGCGCTCGGACGTGAGCCGCCGGTCCACGTACTCGTACTGCGTCCGGATCCCGCCCGGTGAGACGGCCGCTGCCAGGTGACCGTCCGCGTACTCGTACCGCACGGTCCGCGGTGCGACGCCCGGACCGGACAGCCGCACCGAGGTGAGCTGTCCCTGAGAGTCGTAGTCGTACGACAGCGAGCGTCGACCGTTTGCGACCGTCTGGACCCGCCCCGCGGCGTGCGAGATCGTCACGCCTTGACCGTTGCGATCCCGGATCGCCTCCAGTTCGCCGGACGTGGAGAACTGCATCCGAGTCTGGTCGATGCTCGTCAGGAGGTACGTCGACCCCGACCGCGCCAGCGTGAACCGCCCAGGCCCGGCCTCCACCGCGAACGCGGGGCCCTTCCGCGTGAAGCCGATCTCGCGCCCGTCCGACGCCAGGTACCGCGCGCCGGTCGCCGACAGGACCAGACGGTCCGAGTACGACGATCGCCATCCGACGCCCAGCGCACCGGCGACGGTGTCGTTCGAGTTGTACGTCCGGGTGACCGTCAGCGGCAGTCCGACGGCCGTCACGGAGGCATCGGTCTCGACGGCGGCCAGCGCGCCGGTCAGCGAGTTGACCGGATCGGACTGCATCGCGAACGGGCCGAAGAACGCGCGTGCCTGCTTGTCCGGGAGCACGAACCCGGGCGCCCCGGCGTAGATCATCACGTTGGCTGCCGCCGAGCCCTTGCCGTTCGTCAGCGAGACGGACAGCAGGTTCGGCGAGCCGATGAACTTGCAGTCGAGCGGAACGTGGACGGACCAACTCAACGACTGGCTGCGGGCGGGCTGTGGTTTGGGGGCGTTCGTGCAGGGCCAGTGGTCGACCTGCCAGACGCGGGCGTCGGTCATGCGCAGGTTGCACAGGTCGATCGGGGTGTTGACGGTGTGCGCCTGAAAGTCCAGGGTGAGGCCGGTGCCGGCGTGGGCCATGCCGCCGTCGAGGGCGAGCTGGTCGCCGCTGCTCAGCAGTTGGCCCTCGGCGGAGACGGCGAGGTCGGGGTGCAGGCAGTAGTAGGCATCCGGCGGGGTGGCCTGGGCGGGTGCTGCGAGGGATGCGAGCAGGAGGACGGGCAGGACGAGGGCGAGGAGTCTGCGCACGGTTTGCCTCCTCTCAGTCGTGGGGTTGTGACAGAGAGTTTATGGTGAACGGCACTCCGGCGGCGGGGATGATTACAGGTTGTGGACAACGGGAAGTGACCCTGGCGTGCAGGTCCCCCGGAAGTCGCTACGATCTGCGGAAACAGTGTGAGGAACGTTCGAATGATGGTCCGCCCGCTGGCGGGTCTGCCACCAAGAGTGTGAGGGTGTGGCTCATGAACATCGGTACCCGGAAGATCGTCGTCGACGAGGCGATCGCGCAGTTGCGGCTGTACGCCGAGACGAACGGCGCCGTGCTGCAGTACTACGACGGGCTGCCGGGGATGACCACCGTCGGCGGCTCCGACCCGAACCGGATCACGTTCGAGGACCTGGCCCGGACGATGGTGATCGGGTCGGACCTGCGCGCGATGGACATCCCGTGGCTGCTCGAGGTCGAGACCGAGAAGGAGCTGGCGGCGATCCCGGTGGACGCGCGGCTCGAGGACGCGGCGCCGGGCAGCGAGCTGTTCGAGGCGGCGATGGCGCTGGACGACAAGTTCACCGGGCACCGCGGGTTCGGGCACGCGAAGAAGTCGAAGCTGCTGCACCTGAAGCGGCCGTACCTGTATCCGGTCACGGACAGCTTCATCCGAATGACCTACGGTACGTCGGCGGCCGGCTCGGCGTTCCTGGCGGCGGTCCGCGACGACCTGGTCAACCCGGCCAACATCCGCGACTTCAAGCTGCTCCAGGTCCGCCTGATCGCGGAGCCGGCCACCAGCGCCGCCCGGCTGCTCGGCGAGGTGCCGACGCTGCGCCTGCTCGACATCCTCGCCTCGCTGCTGGGGGAAGCGAAGTAGCTACAGCACCCCGAGCCGCGCGAGCGGCTCCACCAGTTCGCGCTCCTCGTAGGACAGGTGCGACAGCAGCGTGTCGTCGAGCAGGTCCATGGCGGCGCGCAGTCCGTCGATGCTGCCTGAGCCGTCAACGAGCGCGACCAACGCTTTGTCGACACCTTCCAGTACGTCGTGGATGATCTTGTGCTCCTCCTGCAACCGGTCCACGACCGGCGCCAGCGCAGGGTCAGCGCGCCGGAGATGCGGGAAGAGCGACGCATCCTCCAGCGAGTGGTGCGTAGTCACCAGCCGGCAGTACGACTCGCAGTACGTCCCCAGCGTCCAGTTGTTCTGCCGCATGGTCATCGTGTTGATGTGTGACCGAGCAGCACCGATCCCGAGCGTCCCAGCAGCGACCTGCTCCACCAGATCACGCACTTGTTCAAGCTCAGCACGCAGATGGTCGTGTACGTCGATCAGGTGCTGCCCCGACTGCAGCTGGTACGGCGTATACGTCCGCGATGGGTCCTGACCAGGCCCGGTTGGCCGCGCCGACTCGTCCAGCAGCTGTACTGCGCTACGTCGCACAGCCGGAGGTGGTGTCGGTACGACGCCAAAGCTGGACACCGGAGCCGGAGGAACCACGGCGCCGGACCGTGCCGCCTCAACAGCCTCACGTACGCCGGTAGCCACTTCAGCGAAGCGCCTGATGTCGTCAGGGTTGTCCGAGGCAAGGATGTACGTGCTGATGCCCTCCCCCAGCGTCAGCTCGGTCAGCTGGTCGATCCACACCTCCTCAGGGCCCTGCAGGAATCCACCGCGCCCGCTGAACTGCCCGGCGATGTTGTAGAGCCGCCTGATCGCCGCAGGCTCCCGGCCGGCGTCAACAGCCGCCTCGTCGATCACCTTGTTCATAGCGGCCAGCTCGTCCGGCCCGGCGTACCCGCTGCTCGGCAGCCAGCCGTCGGCGAGCCGTCCGGTCAGAGCCAGCATGCGGGGCTTGTACGCGCCCAGCCAGATCGACACGTCGTGCGCGGGCGCCGGGCCGCGCTTGGCACCGGCCACCGTGTAGTGCTTGCCCTCAAGGCGGATCCCACCGCCTCCAGGCGTCCAGACCTCGCGCATGATCGCGATGGCCTCCTCCAGAGCGGTAATGCTCTGCCCTGTGGTCAGCCGCGGCCCAGCGTTGGCCGCAACGGCCTCCAGGAACCCGCCGGCACCGAGCCCTAGCTCCACACGGCCACCCGTAATGAGGTCCAACGTCGCGACGCTGCGCGCCAGGACCACGGGGTGGCGCAACGGGAGGTTGGCTACGTTGGTGGTCACCTTGATGCGCTCGGTCTGCGCGGCGACGACGGACAGCAGCGTCCACGCGTCCATCAGCCGCGGCTGGTACGGGTGGTCCTGGAAGCTGACCAGGTCCAGCCCGACCTGTTCGGTCAGCTGAGCCAGCGCGATCACCCGGTCCGGGGCGTCGACCGCGGGGGTCAGGAACGTGCCGAAGACCAACTCATGCCCATAGTCCATGCGGCAAAACTACTTCGCTAGGTGAATAATCTCAACTACAGAACATCTACTGCCGGACGAGCAGCGCGAACGCCTCGACCGGACTGAGCTCGGCACCGCGCGCGTACGCCGCCTGGTAGTCCGGAGCCGAGGCCGCCGCGGCGACCGCGCGGTCGAGGTCCTCCGTTTCGGTGGCGGCCCTCAGGTAGTTCTCGGACGCCCGAGTGGCCGCCGTACATCCCAGCAGGACCGCTGCGAGTGTCTTGTCCGGATGGCACCCGGCAATCCCCTCGAGCGCCCAGCACATGCCGCGGAGCGAGTCGAACTCCTCCGACACCCGAAAAGCCTCCACGTGCAGCTCGAGGGCGTCCGCCAGCCGCCCCTGCAGCTCCCTGACGAACCCGAGCTCGTCCAGCACCAGCGACAGGTACAGCACGGCCTCCTGCTGCTGGCGTGCGACGTCGATCAACACCTGCAACCGCTCCGACGCCTCGTCCAGAGCCCCGGTACGACGAGCCGCGAACGCCAGCACGATCTCCGCCAACGCCTGCGTGGCGCGCTGCCCCTGCTCGGTGGCCAGCCGTACTGCGCGCTCGCCGTACGACCGTGCCGCGTCGTAGCGGCCCTGCCGGATCGACGTCCAACCGAGCATGCCCAGCTCGTTCGCCAGCTCCGGCCAGAGCCCGATCTCTTCAGCAGCCGCCACGCCTTCCAGGTGCAGCCGTTCCGCCTCGTCGAAGTCACCGACAAGCTCCGCGTGCGCTCCGAACCAACTGGTCGCCTGCAGCACGCCCCACCGGTCCCCCAACGCCCGGAAGATCGTGATGCTCCGGAAAGCGTCGTCGTACAGCGCCGGCAGGTCGGCTCGTACATGCGCATGCTTCGCCCGTGCCGCCAGGACGGCGCCAACGCCCCACTGGTCGCCGTCTGCTTCAAAACGCTTCAGTGCGCTGTCCAGCAACGTCTGACACCCAGCCAGGTCACCTGCATCGCTAGCGGCGTAACCGATCCACCACTGCCCCAGAGCATCGGCAGCATCGATCCAGCGGTCCCGCTCCACGGCAGCCTCAGGACGCCCCAGCAGGTACAAGTACCCGGCCCGCCAGACCCCAGCACGCGCTGACCCCGGTACTGCTTCCAGCGACCGCAGGGCCTCCAAATGACGCCCACGCAGGAACCAGTACCACGCCAACGCGACCACAAGCCGCTCAGCCAACTCCAACTGCCCCGTGGCCACAGCACGATCCAACGCCGTCCTGAAGTTGGCCGAGTCCTCGTCCAGCAACTGCAACCAGCGACCCTGCTCCGCACCGAACAGCTCCGCCGCCTCGGCCAGCGACACGTAGTATTCCAAGTGCCGCTGCCGCACAGTCTCTAACTCGCCGGCGTCCTGCAGCTTGTCCATGCAGTACGCCGCCACCGACTCCAGCAACCGGAACCGCGTCCCGTCGACAGGTACGACGAGCGACCGGTCGACTAGCCGCACCAGCACATCCAGTACGTCGTCCGTACCGCAAACAGCCGCCGCCGCTTCCGCCGTACAGCCATCTGCAGGTACGGCGAGCCGCTGCAGCACGGACTGCTCCGCCGGGTCGAGCAGCTCCCAGCTCCAGTCGATCATCGCGTGCAACGTCTGCTGCCGTGGCGCCGCACCGCGATGCCCGGTCGCCAGCAACCGGAAGCGGTCGTCCAGCCGCGCCACCAGACCACGCACGCCCAGCGCCCGTACTCGTGTCGCCGCAAGCTCCAGCGCCAACGGAATCCCGTCCAGCCGCCGGCACAGCACCGCCACATCGGCAACCGTCTCCGAGGTCAGAGCGAACCCACGTGACGCCGCAGCAGCCCGTGCGACGAACAACTGCACCGCACTGCACTCCTGCACCGTCTCTGGCTCGGAATCAACGCCCGGGATCACCAGCGGCGGAACGCTCCACACCACTTCACCAGCCAGCCCCAGCGGCTCACGGCTCGTAGCCAGCACCTGGAGCCCCGGAGCCGCTGCCAGCAACCGGTCGGCCAGTACTGCGACCTCCTCAACCACCTGCTCGCAGTTGTCCAGCACAAGCAGCCGGGAGCCCATCACCGCGGCCAAGCGATCGACAATGGCCTCTCCGGTGTCCCGCAGATCCAAAGCGGCCTGCACGGCATCGGTGAGCGCATTACTGACCGACAAAGCATCCGGTGTCACCGCAGCCAGTTCCACCAGCACCACACCGTCAGCGAACCGATCAGCCACTGCAGCAGCCGCTCCGAGAGCCAGACGGGTCTTGCCAACACCACCAGGCCCAGTCAGCGTCAGCAACCGAGCCGTGCCGCAGAGAGCAGCGCCAAGCTCAGCCAGAGCGTCGTCCCGACCAATCAGCTCGGTCAGCTGGGCCGGCAGGTTGTTCCGCGCGTGCGGCAGTTCTTGCGTGAGAATCGACTGCTGGAGCGCCACCAACGACGGACTGGGGTCCAGGCCGAGCTCTTCCAACAGCAGCGAGCGCGCCTCGTCAAAACTCGCCAGGGCCTCGCTCTGACGCCCCGCACGGTACAAGGCCCTCATGTGCGCGGCCCGCAATCCCTCACGCAGCGGGTGCTCACGCACGAGGTCCGACAGGTCAGCCACCGACAGGTCCGCCCGCTCGCACACACTCAGCCGCTCGTCCGTCAGCCTGGCCACAGCCGTCTCGACAAAAGCCTCGTCAGCAAAGTCCGCGTACGCCGGCCCACGCCACAACCCCAAGGCCTCCTCAAGAGCCCCCGCAGCAACCACCTCACGGAAGCGGACGGCGTCACACGACCCGCGTTCCAAGTCGATCGAATACCCCGCCGGCCCTGACCGCACCAGCGAGCGACTACCTGGCTCGGCGTCCTCAAACGCGCGCCGCAGCTGCGACACCTTCGCCGACAGGGTCCCTGACGGGTTACCCGGCAGCGCACTGCCCCACAGGTGGTCGATCAGCCGGTCAGCAGGCACCGGACGCCCTTCGTGCACCAGCAAGTCGGCCAGCAACGCACGCACCTTCAGCCCCTGGATGACCACGGGCGTTCCCGCGTCCGTCCAGGCCGTCACCGGTCCCAGCACCCCGAAGCGCACGACCGAACACTAACCGGAAAGAAACCGTAAACGCCTTCCGGCAGAGTCTGGGTCAGACGGAAGGAGGACGGCAGATGCGACTGGCAGTGATCATCGGCAGCACCCGCCGTGGCCGCTTCGGCCCAACCGTGGCGCACTGGCTCGCGCAGCAGGCCGCCAAGCAGTTCGAGGTCGACCTGGTCGACCTGGTGACGGCAAACCTGCCGGACACGTTGCCCGACACCGACGAAGTACCACCGCAGAAGGTCCAGCAACTCGGCACCAGGCTCGCAACAGCAGACGCGTTCGCTGTTGTCACCCCAGAGATCAACAGCAGCTTCCCAGCCCCACTGAAGACAGCTCTGGACTGGTACTACGAGGAGTGGCACGCCAAGCCGGTAGCCATCGTCAGCTACGGCCGCGAGTACGGCGGCTGCCATGCGACCGCTCAGCTGCGACAGGTCTTCACCGAGCTCCACGCCGTCACCATCCGCAACACCGTCGCACTGCCCTGCTACTGGGAGCAGTTCACCGCGGACGGCGGCTGGCCGAAGCCGTCCGCCGGCTACGAGGCAACAGCCAAGCTCATGCTCGACCAGCTCGTCTGGTGGGCCGAAGTACTACGCGACGCCCGCAACCGGCGCCCGTACCAACCCTGAAAGGAAAGACCCATGAGGAAGCTGATCGAATCCACGTTCGTCACCCTGAACGGCGTCATCGACGAGCCGCAGAACTGGAGCCCGCCGTACTGGGACGACGAGCACATGGCGTACAGCCAGAGCCTGATGGACGGCGTCGAGGCGCAGGTACTCGGCCGCGTCACGTACGAAGGCTTCGCCGACGCCTGGCTGTCCCGCGCCGGCGACCCGACCGCCGACATCTTCAATGCGATGCCGAAGTACGTCGCCACCCGCACGCTGACCGACTGGAAGTGGAACGCGCAGCCGCTCGAGGGCGACGCGGCCGACGCGGTACGGCGGCTGAAGGAGTCCGACGGCGGTGACCTGATCAAGTACGGCACCGGGTCGTTCTCGCGGACGCTGCTGGAGCACAAGCTCGTCGACGAGTACCACTTCTGGATCTTCCCGGTGGTTGCCGACGGCACCAACATGCTGCAGGGCAGCGGGATCGAGATGACCCACCTCGAGCTGCTCGGGACCACGACGTTCAAGTCCGGCATCGTGGTCCACAAGCTCGGCCCCAAGAAGTAGCCCCCGCGGGGGGTGCGGCCGGACCGCACCCCCTTACGGAACGATGTTCTGGTTCAGGTGGAACACGTTGTCCGGGTCGTACCTGCGCTTCACCTCCGCCAGCCGGTCGTAGTTCTGCCGGTAGTTGTCCCGGATCCGGCCCTGGTCGTCGCCGGCCATGAAGTTGATGTACCCGCCGGCCTCGGAGTGCGGCGCGATGTCGTCGTAGTACGACCGCACCCAGTCGATCGACGCCTCGTTCTGCGCCGGGTCCGGCCACATGCCGGCGATCACCGTGGCGAAGTTCGCGTCCCGGTAGGCGAACGCGGTCGCGTCCGGGGTGACCCGGTGGCAGGCGCCGTTGATCGGGTAGATGTGCACGGTCGAGTTCACCGCCGGCAGGCCGGCCGCGTGCCGCAGGTGCGCCTGGATCGCCTCGTCGGTGAGCTCGGTGACGAAGTTCGCCTTCCAGTAGTGCTGCAGCCCGGGCGGCACCAGCGCGTCGAACGCACTGTTCAGCGCCGGGTACGGCATCGGCCCGACCATCTCCGCCACCACCGGGGCCAACGAGCGGAACTTCGAGATCTGCGTCTCGCCCTCGTCCAGGTCGCCCGCCCAGCAGCCGACGATCGCCGCGAACGGCTCGCCGTGCCGGTTCTCCGGGATGAACGGCAGCGGCGGCGCGATCTGGAACGCCGGGAACCCGCCGAGCTGCTCGGGCGCGTCCATGATCAGGTCCCGGAACCCGGCCAGTACGGCGGCCGCGTCGGACAGCTCGAAGAACATCGGGCCGCCGTAGATCGTCGACAACGGTGCGAGCCGGTACTCGAGCGCGGTCACCACGCCGAAGTTGCCGCCACCACCGCGCAACGCCCAGAACAGGTCCTCGTTCTCCTTCTCGCTGACGATCAGGAACTTCCCGTCCGCGGTCACCACGTCCGCCGACACGAGGTTGTCGCAGGACAGCCCGAGCCCGCGGGCGAGGTACCCGATGCCGCCGCCGAGCGTCAGCCCGCCGACACCGGTGGTCGAGATGATCCCGCCGGTCGTCGCGAGCCCGAAGGCGTGCGTGGCCGCGTTGAAGTCGCCCCAGGTCGCGCCGCCGCCGGCCCGTGCGGTCCGGTTCACCGGGTCCACCCGGACGTTGCGCATCCCGCTCAGATCGATGACCAGGCCGTCGTCGACCGTTCCGAATCCCGGCACGCTGTGCCCACCGCCGCGGACCGCGATCTCCAGGTCGTTCGTCCGCGCGTAGTCGATCGCCGCCATCACGTCACCGGCGTTCTCGCACCGGACGATGACCTGCGGCCGTTTGTCGATCATCCAGTTGTTGACACGGCGCGCCGCGTCGTACTCCTCGTCGCCCACCGTGAACACCCGTCCCCGCGTGCGTTCCCGCAGGTTCTCGATCATGCGCTCGCTCCCCTATGCGCGTTCTGTCGCAGATCGGCGTACATACGATCGTGTACGCCGTGCAGACCGGCATCGCCGTCGAGCACAGCACGAACCCCAGACAACGTCTGAACCCCCGACGGGCGGCCGGCCCTCCCCCAGACCCGCCCGTTCCCTCCGAATCTCCCAAGCCGGGAGGGTTTCGTCAATCCCTTTCCGGCAACGCGCTGAGCAACCGGCCGAAGCCATGTCAATTCCGCGGACCCGGCTCCGACCAGGTGGCACAATCAGCAGCACCCGGAGGACACCATGCGGAAGATCATGTACTACGTTCACCAGTCGCTCGACGGCTTCACCGCGGGCCCGAACGGCGAGTTCGACTGGGCCGAGCTCGGCCCGGAGCTCGGCGCGTACTCGATGGCGCTGACCGACCGCGCCGACCTGTTCCTGTACGGGCGGAACGTGTGGGAGCTGATGTCGTCGTACTGGCCGAACGCCGAGGCGATGAACCCGGACCAGCACGCGATCGAGTTCGCGCCGGTCTGGCGCCGGACGCCGAAGGTCGTGCTGTCGACAACCCTGCGATCGGCCGACTGGAACACCCGGATCGTCCGCGCCGCCGACGAGCTCGCCGCGATCAAGGACGAGCCGGGCAAGGACATCCTGCTGACCGGGAGCGCGAGCGTCGCGGCCGCGCTGACCGAGCTCGGGCTGCTCGACGAGTACCACGTCATCGTGCACCCGGTGATCCTCGGCGGCGGCAAGCCCGTCCACCAGCCCACCGGACGCCGCACCCTCCGCCTGGCCGAGACCCGCTCGTTCGACAACCGGACCGTGCTGCTGCGTCACGACCTGGTCTGAGTGGCAGCCGCCGCCAGCGCGTCCGCCACGGCGGCAACCGCAGGAGTCCGGGTACGACGGGTCAGCAGATAGACCGCGCGACCGACCTCACCCTCGGCCGGAAGTCGTACGGCGACACCTGGCGCGCCGGCGTCGATCGCCAGCTCGGTGAGCAGCGCGCCGGCGCCCGTCGTACGGACGAGCTCCAGCAGGATGCGGAAATCGTCCGAGCTGTAACGGATGTCGGGCTCGAATCCGCCCAGCTCGCGGCAGACCCGGACGTGCATCTCGCGGTGCCCGGTGCCGGGCTGACACGCCGCCCAGGGCAGCTCGCGCAGCAGTTCGAGCGGGACCCGGCGCTTCGCGGCCAGCGGATGGTCCTCCGGCAGAACGACGCTGATCCGTTCGCGGAGCAGGTGCTCTCGACGCAGATCGGCGTGCACGGCGCGCGGCTGGCCGTCGTACTCGTCGCCCACCATCACGTCCAGCTGCTGCATCCGCAGCGCGGGCGCGGCCTGTTCGACCTCCAACTCGGTCGCCTGCACGCGGATGTCGGGATGCGTCGCCGCGAGGTGACGGATCGCCGGCGCGACGACCCGGATGAACGCGGACTGGAACGCACCGATCCGCACCACCCCGGCGACCCGCCCGGCCGCGACCGCCGCCAGCTCCGCCTCCGCCGCCTCGACGCCTTCGAGCAGCGCGGCCGCGTGCCGCACGAGGACCTCGCCGGCCGCGGTCAGCCGTACGTTGCGGCCGACGCGTTCGAGCAACGGCGTACCGGCTTCGCGCTCGAGAACGGCCAACTGCTGCGAGATGGCGCTCGGCGAATAACCGAGCGCACGGGCCGCGCCGTGCACCGTGCCACGGCCGTGGACCTCACGCAGGAGGCGAAGGCGGTGCAGATCCATCATCCGTTCAGCTTAGCTTCACGATGCTGTCCGAGAAGCCGTGATAGACGTGAACGGTTCACCGGTCCCACCATCGATGTCGTGGGACGCCTCTTCTGCCTTCTTTCCGCCGCCGCCTTCGGCGTGATGGCCGTGTTCGGCAAGCTCGCGTACGACGCGGGCGTGTCCGTCGACGCGCTGCTGCTCGTCCGGTTCGGGCTGGCCGCCGTACTGCTGCTCGGCATCGCCCTCGCCCGTGGCGCATTGCGCAACCTGCCACGCCGGGCCGTGCTCACCGGTCTCGCGATGGGCGCCTTCGGGTACGCCGCGCAGTCGACGTTCTACTTCTCCGCGCTCGCCCGGATCGACGCGTCGCTGGTCGCGCTGATCCTCTACCTGTACCCGGTCCTCGTCATGGGTACGGCGATCGCGCTCCGCCGCGAACCCGCCTCGCGCCGCCGGGTGGCCGCGCTGGTGATCGCGCTGCTCGGGATCGGCCTGGTGCTCAGCGGCGCGCTGTCCGGCCACTTCGACTGGTCCGGCGCGCTGCTCGCACTCGGCGCGCCGATCGTCTACACCGGGTACATCCTGGTCGGCGACTCGGTCGACGTACCGCCCCTCGCACTCACCGCGCTGGTGTGCACCGGGGCCTTCGGAACCTTTGTGTTACTGGGGTTTCTGCGCGGCGGCACCGACTTCGGGTTCGCGCCGATCGGCTGGTTGTGGCTGGCCGCGGTGGCGCTGATCAGTACGGTCGCGGCGATCCTGCTGTTCTTCGCCGGGATGGCGCGGGTCGGCGCCTCGGTCGCGTCGATCCTGTCGATCTTCGAGCCGGTCGTGACGGTGGTCGCGGCGGCCGCGGTGTTCGGTGAGAAACTCAGCCCCGCGCAGTGGTTCGGCGGCGCGTTGGTGCTGTCGGCGGTGCTGGTCGTGCAGTGGCCGCGGCGGTCACGGCTTGCGCGCGCTGACCGCGTACATGGTGAGGGACATGTGGAAGGCGCCGCGCTCAGCCGCGTCGCTTAACGTCTTCGTGAACGCCGCGGCCTCGTCCTCGGTGATCGCGCCGGCCCGAGCCGCCGTCGTGTGCATCATTCCGACGAAGCCCGTGGTGGCGCCTTCCTGAGGTTCGATCCACGTTGCCGCCGTCTCGCCGGTGATCTCGAACCCGGCGTCTGTCAGTACCTCGCGGAGCCGGCGGCCCGAGTACGGGTTGGCGGTCTGGTCGCGGAAGTAGCCGAGCATCCGCCGCAGTACGTCGGGATCCGCCGGGTGGATGATCGCCGTACCCCAGTCCGTGTCGATCAACACGACCCGCCCACCGGGACGCAGTACCCGAGCCATCTCCCGCACCGCATCCCCCGGCTCATCAACATGCTGCAACACCCGCTCACATCGCACCACATCCACCGCACCGTCCCCGAACGGCAACCCTTCCGCCCGCCCCTCAACAAACTCCACCCCACCAGCCCGCCCGGCCTGGGTCGCGGCCGCGCGACGTGCTGCTTCGGCGCGGAGACCTGGGCTGGGCTCGACGCCGATTGCGTGCGCGCCGTACGTCGCCAACGCGAGCACGTCCTCCCCCGTACCCGAGCCCACATCGACCGCCGTCTCCCCCGCGGCCGGCGCCACCTGCTCCAACGCCCACGCCTTCAACGCCCGCACCGCAGGACGCCCAGCGATCTGATCCAGCACGAACGCCTGCCGCTCCGCGTTCTGATCCGCCACGTGCTCAGCCCGGAAACTCCCGCGCTCCGTGACGAACCCGGGCCCGCCCACTCCCTCGCTCATCCCGCTCCCCCTCCAGGTAAGCCGAGCGTAACGCGAACCCGGACCCCCATCACGGAACTGGCTGCCACTCCGCATTCGGCATCCGGACGATCGCCCACCCCACCGCGGCGAACCCGGCTGCCTGCAGCCCCCACCCGACGAGATCCAGCGGATGACTGCTGATGATGACCGCCGTCAGATGCAACGGCTGCGAGATCCCCACCGCCACCGCAGCCCACCGGCCGCCCACCCCGGACCGCCACATCGCGATCCCGAGCAGCACGGTCCCGAGCACATGCCCGACCACAAACACCAACCCGGCCAGGTCCATCGAACCGTGCGAGACCTCAGCAATCTTCGTGATCGCCCCCCGATCGATCCCCGCGGTCCCGGCCGCCCACGTGAAGACGTCACTGCTCGCCGTCCACGGCAACGACAGATACCCCGGAACCATCAGGAACAACGCGATCCCCGTCAACCACGGCGTACCGCGCCGCGTCAGCCGCCCCACGAAGTACACCCCAGGCACCAGCGTCAGGATCGCGACGTACGCGAGCCAGATCACCAACGAGCTCCGCCCCAGATTGTCGACAATCCTATTGACGATTGTCGACGCATCGTCCGCCGTGTTGTAGGGCAGCAGGAATCGCAGCAGCGCCACCGCCGCCGGCCCGATCGGCAGGACCACCGCCGCCACCCACCGCCAGACAGGCCGGATGTCCGCGCGCGCCGTCGTACGGCTGACCGTCTCGGTCATCGCGCACCCGCCAACTCGCGCTTCGGCAGCAGTACCGAGATCACCCCGACCACGGTCGCCGTGACGCCGATCCCCGCCGCGACCACTGCGACCGCCGGAACGCCGTCGGCGAAGAACGCCGGTACGGCGAGCAGCGCCGACGCGAGGCGCAACGTGATCAGCGGCGCGAGCGGCCACCGCTTCCCGCGCCAGGCGAGACCGACCAGCGCCAGGCTGATCAGACCGACGACCGCGGACCCGATCGCGATGCTCATCGGCGGGTGCTCCCCGTCCGTCGTGAGCGGCGTCGCGAGGTCCACGAGTGCGAGCAACCCCAGCAGCACCAGTCCGAATCTGTACATCTCCTACCCCCTTGTGTCGTGGTTCGGCACCACAGTGCGGTCCCACGACCGGCCGCAGCCCGGGGACGGGGTCCCGACGGCGCGGGCAGTTCCCCGCCGGATCCGGGATCACGATCCCGAGACGCCGGGAACGTTCCGGGAGCACACTGCCGGTATGACAACCTCAGGGAACCGCCGCGGCCTCGCCGGCGCGCTCGCCGCGCTGGTCGTGGTCGAGGTGGTTTTCGCCGTCGCGTACGGCGTCGCGGCCGGCTGGGGCTGGCAGGACCTTGTCGACAACTTCGTCGTGACGAACGGGCTGATGGCCCTGACCTTCGGCCTCTGCGGCGCGGTCATCGCCTGGCACCGCCCGGCGAACCCGATCGGCTGGCTGTTCCTCGCGGACGGCATCGGCCACGCGACGACGCCGGTCGCCGACGCACTCGCTCACGCGGTCGACGGCCACGTCGCGCAGCAACTCCTCGTCACGATCTCGCTGGCCGCCTGGCCGTGGTCGATCGGCCTGTTCCTGCCGCTCGCGCTGCTGCTGTTCCCGGACGGCCGGCTGTTGTCACCGCGCTGGCGCTGGGCCGCGATCGCGATCATCGCGACCTCGCCGCTCTTCGTCCTCGAGATGGCCGGCAGCGGCGAGCCGGTCTCTCCCGACCTACCTGTCGGATTGTTGACAATCCCACGGTTCGACGCGCTGCAGCCGCTCTGGACCGCGACCGAGGTACGCAACCTGGCCGCGATCGTGCTCGCCCTGGTCTGCTTGGCGATCCGCTATCGCCGCGCCGACGAAGCAGGCCGCCGGCAACTGCTGTGGTTGCTCCTGGCGTCGGTCATCGCCCTGCTGTTCGTCACCCCGTGGGCATTCGTCGCCGGTACGCCGATCCTCGTCCTGCTGGCGATCCCGCTGATCCCGATCGCCGTCGCGGTGGCGATCGTCCGCTACCAGCTCCTCGACATCCGCCTGGTCGTCTCCCGCGCCCTGACCTGGGCCCTCCTGTCGCTGGTTGCCATCGGCATCTATGCCGCCCTGGTCGCGTTGCTCGACTCCCTGATCGCATCCCAGGTAGGCCGCTCCGCCGCGGTAACGGTCTTCGTCGCCCTGATCATCGCCCCGGTACTCCCACGCCTGCAGCAACTCGTCGACCGAGCCCTGTACGGCGACCGCAACAACCCCGCCCGCGTCGCCTCCCGAGTCGGCTCCCAACTCTCCGCCGGCCTGCCTGGCGTAGTAGCCGCAACCCGCTCGGCCCTCCGCCTCCCCTACGTAGCAATCCGAGTAGACGGCACGCTGATCGCCTCCGCCGGCAGTCCGCCGGCAGCTGGGGTGTCCGTCGTACCGCTCTCCTATGGTGGGGAAGTGCTGGGGCTGCTCGAGGTCGGGACGCGGTCCGGCGAGGCCGGGTTGTCGTCGGCGGACCGCAGTGTGCTCGCGCTGGTCGCCGTACCGCTGGCAGTCGCGGTCCACGCGATGCGGTTGTCCGCGGAGCTCCAGACGTCCCGGGAGAAGCTGGTGTCGGCGCGCGAGGAGGAGCGTCGACGCTTGCGGCGCGACCTGCACGACGGACTGGGGCCGACACTCACGGGCGTCGCGTTCGCCGCCGACGCCGCGGCGAACCTGATCACCAAGGACACCCCACGAGCGGTCGAACTGCTCACCCGCTTGCGCGCCGACACCCGCGCGGCCATCACCGACGTACGCCGGCTCGTCGACGACCTCCGCCCGCCGGCGCTGGACGAACTCGGCCTGATCGCCGCCCTCCAGCAACGCGCCGACCAGATGTCGATCCGCGCGGACGGCACCCCGATCCGCGTCACCGTCACCGCCGACGGTCTACCGCCGCTGCCCGCCGCGCTGGAGGTCGCGGCGTACCGCATCGCCACCGAGGCCCTGACCAACGTCGTACGTCACGCCTCGGCGACGACCGCCGTACTCTCCCTCCGCTGCGGCACCGAACTGGAGATCGAGATCACCGACAACGGCACACCCACCGGCGCCTGGCACCCCGGCGTAGGCCTCCAAGCCATGCACGACCGCACCGCCGAACTAGGCGGCACCCTAACCGCCGGCCCAACCCCCACCGGCAGCAAAGTCCAAGCCCGCTTCCCCCTCCCCACCACCGCGCCTCTCCCAACCACAATCACCGCTTCCGCCACCGGCGGGGCGGAGCACCGTTCGCCAAATGACGCGGCCTCCTTGGAGGTGCGGTGATCCGCGTTGTGTTGGCCGACGACCATCCGGTGGTGCGCGCCGGCCTCGCGGCGCTCCTGACCTCGCTCCCCGGCATCGACGTGGTCGGCGTCGCCGCGACCGGCCGGGAGGCGATCCGTGAGGTCGTCACCACCCGCCCCGACGTCGCCGTACTCGACCTGCAGATGCCCGACCTCGACGGTTTCGCCGCCACCCGCGAGTTGGCCCGCTCGGCGCCCGAGGTCGCCGTACTCGTGCTCACCATGTTCGAGGACGACGACTCGGTCTTCGCCGCGATGCGGGCCGGCGCCCGCGGCTACCTGGTGAAGGGCGCCGAGCAGGAGGAGATCGCCCGCGCCATCCGCGCCGTCGCCGCCGGCGAGGCGATCTTCGGGCCGGGCGTCGCCCGCCGCGTCCTCACGTTCTTCGCCGCGCCACCGCCCACGGACCCGTTCCCCGAACTCACCACCCGCGAACGCGAGATCCTCGACCTCCTCGCCGCCGGCCTGTCCAACCCCGCGATCGCCACCCGCCTCGACCTGGCCCCGAAGACCGTGGCGAACAACGTCTCCACGATCTTCACCAAACTCGGCACCGCCGACCGCGCCACCGCCATCATCCAGGCCCGCAACGCCGGCCTCGGCGTACCGAAGGACGGGTAGTCGCCCTTTCCGCCACTACCCGTTGTTCGGTACGCCGATCGCCCTCAAGTACCGCTCGCCGACGGTCGAGAGATGCGCGACCAACCCGGGCGGCCCGTCAACACGGAAGTCCAGCCCCAGCATCCCGACGTACACCGCGATCAACTCGTACGAATCCGCGCCGGTGACCAGCACACTCGTCTCCTCGTCCACCGACTCGACGATCCCGACCGCTGCGTGGATCCGCGACAACACCTCCCGCGCCGGCGCGTACACGGTGATCCGCGCATGCACCTTCCACCCCGCCGACGCCACGTCCCGCAGTACGAAATCGGCGTACTCGTCGTCCCGCATCGGCCGCGGCCGGTACTTGCGACCCGTTGCCATCCGCAACGACATCCAGTCGACCCGGTACGTGTGCCACTCCCCCGTCTCGTCCCGCGCCACCAGATGCCAGTACCCGTGCCAACTGACCAACCGGTACGGCTCCACCAGGATCGGCAGGTCCTGCGTCGTACTCGACCCGGCCTTGTAGAGCGAGTCCCCTTCCGGTACGGCGTACTCGAACCGGAGGTAGTGCTCGTCCCGGATGCACGCGGCGATTGTCGACAACAGGACGGTGTCGATCTCGGGCGGATCGATGTTCGACCGGGTGTTCTCCGGGCCTTCCGACATCGCGTCGTTGATCGCGTTCACCTGGCGCTGCAGCCGATGCGGCAGGACCTGCTGGAGCTTGGTCAGGGCCCGCAGGCTGCTCTCCGCCATACCGACGACGCCGGCGCCGGTCCGCAGCCCCACCGCGACCGCGACCGCCTCCTCGTCGTCGAGCAGCAACGGCGGCAGCTTCGCGCCGATCCCGAGCCGGTAGTGCCCCGCCGGACCGCGCGCGGCATCAACCGGGTACCCGAGCTCGCGCAGCCGGTCGATGTCGTTGCGCACCGTCCGCGTCGTCACCTCGAGCCGCTCCGCGAGCTCGGCACCGGTCCACGCCGGCCGCGTCTGCAGCAATGCGAGCAGGCTCAACAGGCGCTGCGAGGTCTCCAGCAAATCAGTCTCCTAATTAGGAATCTAATATTCCTATACGGATCCTACGGTAGAGCCATGAACACGAACGAGAGCATCCGGCCCTTCACCGTCACGATCGACCAGGCCGACCTGGACGACCTGAACGCCCGCCTCGCGCGCACCCGCCTCCCCGAGGCCGCCCCCGGCGACAACTGGGACTACGGCACCCCGAACCACTACCTCCGCGAGATGGTCGACCGCTGGCAGAACGGGTTCGACTGGCGCGCGCAGGAGGCCCGGATGAACGAGTTCCCGCACTACCTGACCGAGATCGACGGCCAGACCGTGCATTTCATCCACGTACCGTCGAAGGTCGAGGGCGCGACCCCGCTGCTGCTCACCCACACGTACCCGGGCTCGTTCGTCGACTTCCTCGACATGATCGGCCCGCTCACCGACCCCGCGGCGTACGGCGGCTCCCCGCAGGACGCGTTCTCGGTCGTCGTGCCATCGATCCCGGGCTTCGGATTCAGTACGCCGCTGATCGACCGCGGCTGGACGATGGCGCGGGTGGCCCGCACGTTCGACACCCTGATGCGGCGCCTCGGCTACGACTCGTACGGCGCCCACGGCTCCGACGGCGGCGCGATGGTCGCCCGCGAACTCGGCGTACTCAGCCCGCCCGGCTTCCTCGGCCTGCACGTCCTGCAACTGTTCTCGTTCCCGTCCGGCGACCCGTCGGAGTTCTCGGAGTTCACACCGGAGGACTACGCGGCCCTGGAGCACCTGAAGTGGTTCCAGTCCGTCGGCGGCTACAACGCGATCAACTCCACCCGCCCGCAGACCGTCGCCGTCGGCCTCGCCGACTCCCCCGTCGGCCAACTCGCCTGGAACGAACTCTTCAACAACTTCGGCAACGGCACCAGCCTGGTCACCCCCGACCAGATCCTCACCGAGGTCACCCTCTACTGGTTCACCAACACCGCGGCCGCCGCCGGCCGCTACCACTACGAAGAAGCCAACGCCGGCACCGAACCCGCCCTCAACCACGCCCCCACCGGCGTAGCCGTCTTCGCCGACGACTTCAAAACCATCCGCCCTCTCGCCGCCCGCGACAACCCCAACATCACCCACTGGTCCACCTTCCCCAAGGGCGGCCACTTCGCCTCCCTAGAACGCCCCGACGACGTAACCACCGACCTCCGAACGTTCTTCCGCAACCGGTGACCGCTAGGGGGCCCGGCCCCCGGGCCACCCTTCACTTGCTCGCAACGACGGCACCAGTCTGCTTGTGCGCGGAGCGGTCGGCCGTAGCCCCAACGTGGCGCCCACTACAAGGCCGTCACGTACCACCCAGTAACAGCCTCATCGACCAACTCAACACCTCGGACAACAGTCCGGGACCGATCCCACTGACAGGACTCGTCGGCTCGGCGCGTCACGACCGGTGGTCAGCATTCGCACCGAGCGGCTGTTCGATGGCATGCTCGAAATGTCTGTAGAGGTGCGACAGGATGCTCAGCCCGTCGAGACAGTCCTGATACGTCATCGCCTCGGTGTCGACGAGTCGGGCTTCCTCCTCGTGAGCGAACGGGTTGCGGAACGCCGCAACAGCGCCTTCCGACAGCTTCCACTGGCCCATGCGCATGGTGCGTAAGGTCTTCACGTCGAACCCGGCATCGGCATACGGACGTGTGATGTCCAGGCGGGCAGGATCGTTGCCAGAGACGCTGAAGGCGTTGCTCATGATGTTGGAGGCCTCCATGTTCTCGAGCCCGGCGGACCTCCTGACATCATTGACGAAACGCTTCAGCGCCTCAGACAGTGCTGCATGGAAGTGGCCGGACTCGTAGTAGGAGTCGGCAACGTCCTTGATCGCCGGGTGCAGATGCCGCCAGTGCAAGTCCGCGTAGTCCGGTGCGATAGTACGCAGGCTGGTGAGCAACGAGGTTCGATCCTCCTCCGCCAACGCAGAGTCCGGCGAGACCAGAATCGAGGCGGCTTGTCCGACCGCATCACGCTCGGAGCTCCTGATGGAACCGACCCACTCGTCAACGTCCACTCCATGATCCGTCCTGATCCGCTCCTTGGTTGCGGTTCGACGTGCGTTCCTTCTCTCCCGAGACGCCCATTGCAGGAGCTTCTGCAGGTAGCCGTTGAGCTCCGCCGTGAGATCACTGTCCCAGCTGACGGAGCGGCGGTCCGTCGAGATGACATCGGCAACACCGTCGTCGATGTAGTCGACATCCAGGTAACCGGTCAGGTACGAGAAGGCATAGCTCGACTCGGAGACCCCGTAGAACTCCGGTTCGTTGGCGAGGCGACCGTGCGCGTAGAGCGCAATTCCTCTGTACTCGACGCCGACCGGCTTCTCTGCCGCGACGACGCGTCCGTGAATCCGGGCGTTCGGCAGGGCTGCCTTCAAGTCGTCCGGCAAATCTTCCGGAATGCGCCACTCCACGTCCATGGCGACTCCGTCCAGTCGGGAATCACGGTTGATCGGACGACTGACCCCGGCCGCATCGATCACCTCGATCCGGAAGTCGCCGTCGACGTATCCGAACAGCCGGCTGAGGCTGTGGGCGAGGTCTCTCGCGTTGACAGGCGTTCGTCGACGCAGGTTGCTCAGTTCGACGGTGGTTCCGTGGACGTCCGGAGCCGCTTCACTTCGGGTCAGATCCGGGTGGTACTCGGTTCCGGTGGCGTTCTTGATCTCGTTCCAGCTGAGTGCGACATGCAGGTTCTCGGACGCCCCGCGGCGCTTCGTGGTCAGCAGGATCGTTTCACCGATCCCGAACAGCGCCAGCTTTCCCAGGCCCTTCTTGCCGGCGACAGCACGGCGGCCAGACTCGGAGCGGCCTTCGCCCTCGACTCTGCGGTTGCGCCCGATGCGCAGGTACTTCTCCCGCAGATCACCCAGGTTCATGCCATGACCGTTGTCCCGAACGGTGACGGATCGGCCGTGCTCGTCGTCCAACAGAACGACCTGAACGTCCGTGGCATCCGCGTCGTAGGCGTTCGCGATCAGCTCGGCCAGTGCGTTGGGCAGATGGGAGTACATCTTGTAGCCGAGATGCTCAATGGTGAGCGGATCGAATTGCAGCGTCAGAGGTGAGCTCACCAATGTCTTTCCTTACGTCTGCGCTTCAAAGGTCTTAAACGTACCGAACGTCGGGTCGACTCAAGTTAGGACAAGGCTTGTCACTCTCCGGCTCCGGCCGGGATTGGCCCCACCCGATCCTTGCTCACCGCCCGAAGGGCGGTCATTGTCTCCACTGCCACGGCTCGCAGCTCTTCTTCGAGAACGACGGGGTCCAGTGCCTCGAATGCGACGAACGGGCTGAGCCGCAACAGGCGCTGGAGGAAGTCACGCAGTACGGCTCTTTCCTCGAGCCCGTCCAGTTCGAGAGTCGTCCAGGTTCGGAGGATCGCCTTAACGACAAGGGGGCTGCCGCCGAGCGCCTTACGGCGGGTGTAGATCTGGTCCAGCGCCGCTTCGCCGAGGACTTCCAACGCCTTGTAGGAATCGGGTTCGTCCGGTGAGTGAACGAGCTGAGCTCGCCACCACAACCGCCCCAGAACATGCCGGGTGATATCTGTTCCGAGAACGCGGTCGCCAGGGGGTTGCGGATACCGCCAGTACGCGACGTCGGGCAACAGCACCAACGCGAGGAAGGCCCAGACATCACCGGAGGCCGCCTCGGCCGGGATGACCTTCATTCCGAGATGCAAGTACGTCGCCAACCGCAGGTCGAACTCGCCGCGCGCGCCACGCGACGACTCAGCCGGGAATCCGTACTGCGTCGCGAGCTGCAGAACCCCGCTCCGAAGCTCTGCCAGCTGTCCGGTCGACACCCGGTCACCGCCGGTTGCCGCATAGATAGCTGACTGGTGCGACGTCCCGGCGCGGTGCCCGAGTTCTTCGATGCCCAGGGTTCTGTACTGCTCGTGCAACGGCTTCGCCTGCTCGATCAGAAGCCTGGGGTAAAGGAGGCTCACTCGACCTCCTCGAACAGCCTGACAGCGGCGCGTAGCTCAGATGCGAAGTGCGCAGGCGACTGCTCCATCCGCAGTTTCAGTTCGACGAGCGAAACGCCTGGGAACAAACGATCCAGGAGCGAAATGACGGTGGCACCAAGGGTCCCCTCGGGATACGGAGTCCCTTCCGTGAGCTCTTCCGACCGTAGCCCGTGTTCTGCCATCGCCCGAGCGACGTCGAAGTACACCGCCGACAACACAGCTTTGTCGACCGTCCGCGGCCGCGCCGCGTTCTGGAACGCACGCACCATCGCTGCGTTGCGCTCGTTCACCAGCAGGATCATGCCGCCCATCGTCGCCGAAAACAGGTTGCCGGAGATCTGAACATGCCAGGCGGCGTCGTTCGGGAACGACGTCTTCGCGAAGTCGATGACCGAGATCGGGAACTGCGGCGCGTCCCCCTGGAGTTGGACCTCATACCTGTCTCGCCACAGCACCGAGCCGGCCCGTCGCGGTGCGGTCGGTCCTCCGGTCGAGTTGCGAGAGTCCAGAACAGCAACCGTGTCCAAGCTCAGGCGACCGCCGACCTCGGCTCCAGGGATCTGGATCTCGATCTGACAAACCTCCTGGTCCTGTCCGGACAACGCCACGCGGTATCCCGGCGCCCGGAGCCCGGACCCGCTCGCAATCCAGATCACCGCAAGGGCGAGCGGCGTGTCCGGTGCCAGCCCCGCGCCGATACGCAACGACTTGGCGTCGACCTCGACGGCTCGTCGCAGGATCAGGTTCGTCTGATAGTCCCAGTCCGGAAGCCTGTCCGGCAGCGGAAGCTGCTCCTCCCCCATCACGAGTACCCATTCACCGGCGACCACCGTCTCACCGGCCGGAAGTCGGTACGGCATTGCCTGCCGCGTCATCGCTCGGCGTCCGATCGACTGGTGATCAACACCTCGGTCATAGTGTCGTGTGCTGGCCGGACGATCACCCGCCAGGTCGTCCCGTCCCCACCCCGCAGCGGTGGTGATTGCTCCGACACGAAGCGCCCGTCGCGGGCCTGCCACCCAAGTACCACAGGTTGATCGGCACCCACCGGAGGATCCGTTTCACGTCCACCCGAGCCAGCCAGGACGGCGACGTTCGCGGTGACGACGTGGTCGCCGTCAGAAGGCAGACGGAACGCCTGCACCACGACGGTCTCGCCGTTGTATTCATCGAGATAAGGGTCGTCGACATACTCGATCGACGACCTCGCACTGCCCGGCCGCGAATCGCCTTTCTTGTGTCGCCCGCGCTTGTTCCCGTCGAAACCGTTTCGGCTTCCCGGCGAAGACCCGAAGTCGGTTGCGCCACCGAGTCCATCCACCCCGACCACCAACGACGCGAAGTGACTGCTGGCAGCGCCGAGCGCCAGTGCAGCCGTACCTCCCCTGGAGGTTCCGCCGAGCTCGAGCAATCCGTCAAGGGCCTCCTGGATGCGTCGAAATGTGGTCCGAACGAAAGTGTTCTCCGGAGCCTGCAGCGACTGCGGGTTCCAGCCGTCGTGTGTCGGCGGCTCGGCGCGCGCGTATACCTCGTCCATCGCCTGATCCGCTCGGAAGACGCCCGCGTACGCGAGGAGCTCACTCGGCGGCTTCGGGCCGCGGTGATAGGTCACAACGAGCTCAGCGGGCCTCATCAGGCACACATGGTGGACCAAGGTGTCCACACCTGCTGTCAGCCCCGCGGCCGTCGGCGTCAGGGCGGGTGCCACCGTCTTGACGAGACCGAGCCGTCCCAGCAACTTCTTCGGGCTGCGGCATTCGAGATCTCGCCCGCCCTCTTGCAGCCTCCGATAAGCAGCCACGAAAAGGTCGAGCGGACGGGTCGACTCCGGGTCCGGCACAGGTACGTCGACGCCGTCACACCGCACCGAGAATCGCATTGCAGGGCGACCGTTCGACCGGGCGAGCATCTTCGGCCACAGGTGCCAGGAAACGGTCTCGGCCAGGTACTCGGCGGTCTGCAGCGAGTCGCGGTCGTCGAGAATCGGATCGAGGACCACGACGTCCGTCCCGGTTTCGTCGTCCTCGAACGATTCCAGACCGAGCCTGCGAGCTGCCTCGGCCGCTGAGTCGCCGACCAGCGGCTCGGCGATGCCGTCGCTCACGTCCCCCCACCAGTGGCGACCGGTATACCGCCGCTCGTCGGCCCCGTCCTTCCCGATGTAACTCTTCCAGAGCGCGCAGCCGATCAGCCGGGTCTGCAGCCGACCGCTGCCGTCGTCGCACCGGGTGTGCAGCAACACTGTGCCGGCAGTCGACAGCAGGTAGAAGATTCCCTTGCCGAAACCGTACGTTCCACCGCCGAGCTCCTTGTCCCTCGGTTCGCCGATGTTGCGGACGAACGAGATGAAGTCGTGGTTGCTGCTGTGCAGCGCATCCGCCCGTGTCGGACCGCCAAGACCGCTCGTCCCACGATCGGAGACCGTCAGCGTGCGGATGTCAGACCGCCGCAGGATCCGACGCAGTGGGAGGTGCCCGTCGATCGGTGCGTTGCGCAACAGCAGGTCCCTCCATGCCGACAGGTGAGCGGCACTGACGGAACCGATCGACAGCCGGAAGTCCACCCCGGGTACGTCGTTCCGACGCGCATCCCACGAGTTCTGCGCAGCCTCCCGGACCAGGATCGTCAGCAGGTCGAGTTCCGGCCGTCCGAGCTGGTTCCGGATTCCTTCGGCTGCGCTCGCACCCTCAGGAGGAAATGTCTGTGACAACCAGGCCGTCGTCATCCCGCCCCCTCGAGCAGCAGATCCTCGACATGCTTCTCCGTTGCCTCGTCATCGAGCGGAGCTGGATGTTCGGAGGAGAGATCGATTGTGTAGGCAACGTCGGTCACGTCGATCGCCACACCCGCCGCGGTCAGTTCGCTCGCCACCAAGCGAGGAAATCCTTCGTTGACCGCGTAGCAGCGTTCCTCGAGTACAACGAACCGCGTCTTCTCGTACTGTGCCGCATCGACGAACCGGTAGCCTGCCGCTGACAGGGACGAGCGTACGGCGCTCTCGTCCTCACACCTGTCGACGACCTGCCTCGCCAAGTCGTTGAGACTCCTCGCGTCGGTACCGCCTGTCTCGAGACGGATCCAGTACAGATGAAGGCCACCTGCCGGAGCATCGAGCTGATCGAGCCCGTGGATGCGAGCCCGTCGACCGTCCGTCGCCAGCGACGACTTGATCTCGACGGCGTGCTGCGCAGAGGCGAAGTCGTGTCGATGCCCGAGTGGCCCTTTCCACAGTAGATGTGCACCCGCATCTCGCCCGAGCAGCATGTCCAGGAAGAGCAGCTCGCCGAACAGGCCAGCCTGCTGTTCGACGCCGAGTACGTTGCTCGTCGTCTGGAACAGTGCACGCCACCTGTCGAGCTGCCGGTAGAGCGCCTTCAGTGCATCCGCCGGCTGACTTTCGATACTTGCCAACACGTCCGCGCACAGTCCGGTGAACACGTCGTTCAGATCCGGGCGTGCGCAGCGCAGATCTGCGAAGGTACGTCGTCCGGCGTCGTCCTCGAGCGGCGTCTTCTTCAGCAGCAATGCCGGTCCGTCGAGTCCGCCTCGTACTCTCCGGTGCGTCTCGATCGGCACCAGGATGTGCCGATCCCCGGCACGATCGACCGCCGCAATCACCGGTCCGACGCTGGTCTCGACGGGAAGGTCTGCGACCCGAAGCCCCGAGACAGCGGCGCCGTGACTGTCCAACGCCTCCCAGTGCTGCTGCATGATCTCGCGCAGCGTTACGGTCACGCAGGCTCCTCCGCGTTCAGCGCCTCGAAATCCTCTTCCTCGATGTCGATCTTGGACAGGTCTGCCGAGATGTACTTCCACTCGATCGGGCTGTCGACACCCGGCTGCGGGAACACCAGGCCGACGCCGATCACATCTGTCTCCGCGTCGAGCGCCTTACGTTGCTTCTTCCCAGGTGCGACCGGCTTGGGCGTCGAGGTCTTGTCGATGGGATAGAGGACGATCAGGCCTGTGTCCGGGAGTTGCTCAAGACGCTCCTGTTTGATCTTCTCCTCGTTGAACCTGCCGGTCTCGCCGACCAGATCGATCGCCGCATCCCGGCGGCTCATGAGCGTCTTGATGTCTGCAAAGTCGTCCTCAGCCGGGTTTTCCAGGCCTGGGTCGTCCGAACCGAGTCGGGCACGAACAATACGACCGACCTCGACCTCAGGTGCGAACTCGAAATTGCCCAGTTCGGAGTCGACGGGATTGCCGACAATCGCGACGTTCCATTGCGACAGCGAGTCGGCCTCCCGCTTCCGGCGCTCGATGTAGCGGATCAGCAGGTCGGAGTCGCACTCCTGCGACTTCTCGTGGAACTGATATGCCCGCAGAAATTCAAGGACGTACTCGCTCGGCACATTCCGGAAGACGTGTCGGCCGTTCTTGGCGTCCGGCTCGTGCCCACCGGTCTCTTTCGCCCGCGTGACAAGGCCCTTCGACGCGTCCTGGTTGACGTTCAGCCAGTCCTTGTTCCGCCGGAAGTACCTGGTCTGGACGCGTTGTCCGCCGTACGCAGACATCGCCGGGACCGCGTCCTTCATCTTTGCAGCCGTCGTGACTCGCAAGGCCGGGTGGGTCCGCAGGCGTACCGCGAACGTCAGCGGGTCCTTGTCCTCGATCATGTACAGATCGATGTCTCGACGCATCTCCGTCTCGACTGTCGCCAGGTGGCGGAACCAGTCCTGCAGTTCGTCGGTCATCCAGATCCGGGGCAGGTCGGCGTACCCGTCACGGTAGCCGAACCAGCGTCCCATCTGCAGGAGAGTGTCGTATGCCGACACGGCACGGACGAAGTAGCTGACGGACAGGCCTTCGAGGGTCAGACCTCGAGACAGCGTGTTTCCGCCGACGGCGATCGCGACCACCGGGCCGGACTCGTAGTCCAGCCGATCCTCGCTGCTCGAGTTGTCCATGATGATCTTGCAGTCGTCGACAACACCTGGCAGTTCGCGGAGCAGCTGGTCGAAGGCGACCGGGCGCTCGCCGAACTCGGCTGCGGAGACCTTCGCACTCTCTGAGGCCCACAGAGATCGGAGCCTCTGGAGCACGTCCGCCGAACCCAGACCTGCGTTCAGCTGCATGCGCAGGTCTTCGAGCGGCTTCCGGAACCGGTTGTGAACGACCGTGTTGACGCTCGTGTGAATCAGCATCGTGCTGTGCTTGACCCCGGTACCGCGGACCCGACGGGCCGCAGTACTCAGCCAGAAGTACTCGATCGCCGTCTTGAGCGTCGGCGTCAGCGTCGGCTGGAACGACTCGATGTCGACCCGACGCATCGGTCGCACAAGCTCGACGTCCGACTCAGGGACGGTACGGATCATGTCGTACCCGTCATCGACGTCCTCCGGGCTCTCGCCGTCGAGCGCGTACCGACCGAAGACGACCTCCGTGCCGAAGTGTCCAAGCGGCTTTGGCAGATTGACAATGAAGTCCCGCGGATAAAAGTCACCGTCTGCACTCGGGTCGATCAGAAGATTGGCGAACGGCGATGCGGTGTACCCGACATACGCCGACTTCGGCAGGACGCCGAGGATCTCCTGAATCAGCGGGTTGATCGTCTTGGTGGCAACGGTCGCCTGATCCGCTTCGTCGTCGATGACCAACGCCGGGCAGTCGCCCAGGTACTCCGAGGCCGACCGCAGCCAGTCGGCGAACTTCCGCAGGACGGTCGCGTTCTTCTTGACCACGCAGAGGACGTGCGTGCGGTTGCTCTTGCCGAAGAAGGATGCCGCGTTCGCCGTCGGGACGAAGTCCCTGTCCAGGTCGGTCAGCTGGAACCAACGGGTCGGGTTCGGCTCGACGAGCTGTTGTACAAGGCGCGCCTGGGTTTGTCGACGAAGGCCGTTGTGGATACCCGCGAGCACGATGAACAGCTTGTAACCACGATCGGCGGCCTTCGCCATGACCGCGGTGAAGTTCGTCGTCTTTCCGGACTGCACGTAGCCGACGACGAGGCCACGGGTCGAGAAGGTCCGCTCCTTCGGATGGCTCAACAGCGAGACCACCTTGGTGGAAGCCGCGTCGAGCGCATCGATTGCCGGGTCCTGCTTCCATCCCGCGGCAACAAGCCGATCGACCAGGGCAGGCCAGCACCTGTCGCCGGATCTCGGGCCGGTGTACCAGGTGTATCGATTGCCTTCGTAGACCACGCGAGGCTCGTCCATCTCGCGGATCTCGATCACCCGCTGCTCATGGCGCTCGATGATCCGTTGGATCACCTGGTCCTGCAGCCCGAGAACCTCGAGAGACTTGACCGCCTCCTCCGGTGTCCTGGTCTCGAGCAGGTCCCGGAACACCTCGTACTTGGCTTCGATCTCGTCACTCATCGGTTCCCCACGCTCGCTGCACTCGACGCTCACCGGATCGACAACCCACGGACTCCGTTCTCCGGTTCCGCCGGCCGCTCCCCTGCGCCTATATCGGACTAGACAATGGAACGTTACGTACAGTCACCCGAACTGGCCGCCGCGGTCAAGGCTCCGACCACACGCAGCGTGGCCGTGTCCGGGTCCTCGTGCTCCCAGATCCGCACTACGGACCACCCGGCGGCGTCGAGGGCGGCGTCGGTCTCACGGTCGCGTGCGACGTTCTTCCGGAGTTTCTCCGCCCACCAGGCACCGTTGTTGCGGGGACTCGTTCCGTGCTCGGGACAATCGTGCCAGAAGCAGCCGTCGACGAACACGACCACCCGCTTCGCCGTGAAGGTCAGGTCCGCACGTCGCCGGGGCATGCCCGACAGCGGATGGTTGACCCGGTAGCGATATCCCAGTTTGTGCAGTCTCCTACGCAACTCGATCTCGGGTTTGGTGTCACGCCGTGCCTGACGCGACATCCTCGAGGAGGTCTGTGCCGTGGTCTTCAGCACCGGACGTGAGCCGATCCGCGTCGCTGCGTCCGGCGGCGTCGATCGTTCGGCTGCGCGATCTCTGTCCATGACGCTGCCAACCTCTCACGATGCGCCCGTACTGTCTTCTGAACCGCCGTACATTTCCAGTCGGTCGCACGTGAAGGGCGAACGGCGCAGCCCGCGTTGCGGTGGCGTCGGCCGGTTGCGAACCCCCTATACTTTCGCTGCATGACGCGGGATCAGAACGGTCTGCCGTCGAAGCTGCACATGGTGGATCTGTTCGCGGGGCCGGGTGGACTCGACGTCGCCGCCCGGTGGCTCGGCGTCACGGTCGAGGGAATCGAGTGGGACGACGACGCGTGTGAGACGCGACGCACCGCCGGCCTGACGACCCACAAGGGCGACGTACGCGACTTCAAGCCGAAGCGGTTCTCCGACGCCAACATCCTGGCCGGTGGGCCACCTTGCCAGACGTACACGGTGGCCGGGAACGGCGACGGCAGGCGTGCGTTGGAACTGGTCGTCCAGGCCGCCAGGAACATGGCCGCAGGTGACGACACGGAAGAGGTTCTGACCGCTGTCGAGGACGACCGGACGCGGCTCGTTCTCGAGCCACTGCGGTGGGCGCTCGACGCGTATCGAGCAGGCGATCCGTTCGAGGCCGTCGTCCTCGAACAGGTGCCGACAGTGCTCCCCGTCTGGAAGACGATCCGGGAAGTTCTCATCGGCATCGGGTACAGCTGTGAGTGCAAGGTCCTCCGAACCGAGCAGTTCGGAGTACCACAAACCCGACGTCGCGCGATCTTGATCGCCCGCCGGAGCGGCAGCGTCGAGCTTCCCGCTCCGACCCATCGCGCGTTCCGACAAGGCGTCGGACGCGGAGAAGGCGACCCCACACTCGCGCCCTGGCGGACGATGGCAGAGGCCCTCGGCCGACCGGAGCCGTTCACGGTGATCTCGAACTACGGCACAGGCGGTGATCCCAAGAAACGTGGCCGTCGTCGCTCCGACCAACCGTCAGCGACGGTCACGGGGAAGATCACCCGGAACCGGGTCAAGATGCGGAACGGCCGCATCGAACGCTTCACATCCTCGGAGGCCGGGGCACTCCAGACCTTCCCTCGCGACTACCCGTGGTCCGGCAAGGACAAGGCTCAGCAGATCGGCAACGCCATCCCACCGCGACTGGCCGTCCACGTGCTTGCAGCCGCGCTCGGCCTGCGGATCGACGCAGCGTCACTCGACGCCGCGATGACCCGGAACTGGTTCGACACGCCGTCGGAGCCTCCTCTGGTGAGCTCGACACCGGTCGAGGTCCCGAACCGGACCCTCATCGACGAGATGCGCTGACTTCGACCTGTGCGCCGTACCGGGATTTAAGAAGTTCTGCTGATCACAGCAAGTGGATTATTCTGTTGGAAGTCTGAGCGAGGGCGCGGGAGGGTTGGGGGTATGGAATTTACTCAGCTTGGGCGGACGGGGCTTTCGGTTAGTCGGATCGTTCTGGGGACTATGAACTTCGGGCCTCTCACCGAGGTGGGGGACGCGCACGCGATCATGGAGCGGGCGCATGAGGTGGGGATCAACTTCTTCGACACCGCCAACGGGTACGGGCGGTCGATCTACCCGGGGCGGACCGAGGAGATCATCGGGGAGTGGTTCGCGAAGGACGCGAAGAACCGTGAGAAGACGGTGCTCGCGACCAAGGTGTACGGCGACATGGGGCAGGACTGGCCGAACACGAGCCGGCTGTCCGCGCTGAACATCCGGCGGGCGCTCGACGCCTCGTTGAAGCGGTTGCAGACGGACTACGTCGACCTGTACCAGTTCCACCACGTCGACCGGAACACCCCGTGGGAAGAGATCTGGCAGGCGATGGAGGTCGCCGTACAGCAGGGCAAGGTGCTGTACGCCGGGTCCAGCAACTTCGCGGGATGGCACATCGCGCAGGCGCAGGAGGCGGCTGCGCAGCGGAACTTCAACGGTCTGGTCAGCGAGCAGTCGCTGTACAACCTGATCCAGCGTGACGTCGAGCGTGAGCTGCTGCCGGCGGCGCAGGCGTACGGGCTGGGAGTGATCCCGTGGTCGCCGCTGCACGGTGGTCTGCTCGGCGGCGTGATCCGCAAGGAGAACGAAGGGGTCCGGCGGCTGGAGGGTCGCTCGAAGGAGACCCTGGACCGGCTGCGGCCGCAGATCGAGCAGTACGAGGCGTTCGCGGACGAGCTCGGGCACGAGCCGGGCGAGCTGGCCCTCGCGTGGCTGCTGCACCAGCCGGCGGTGACCGGGCCGATCGTCGGTCCGCGGACGATGGAGCAGCTGGAGTCCGCCGTACGCGCGGTCGACATCAAGCTCGACGACAAGGCGCTGGCTCGACTGGACGAGATCTTCCCGGGGTACAAGACAGCCCCGGAAGACTACGCCTGGTAATCGGGAACGCAGCCGGCCGTCCTCTGTGGCGGCCGGCTGTTTCAGTTGTGGCCGGCGGTCGTGGGGAGCATGCCGATCAGGGCGTCGGCGGCCAGGGAGGCGGCGGGGCCGGTGGGTACGGCGACCGAGACCTGCCAGTCGGAGGCGGTACCAGGCGCCAGGCTGACCGTGATGTGATCGCCGCGTTTGGCGGCGATGCGTTCGGGGACGAGCGCGACGCCCAGGTCGTGCGCGACCAGGGCGAGGAGGGTGTGTACGTCGTTCACCTCGATCGTCACCGGGTGGGCGACGCCGGCGGTCGCGAACGCGCGGTCCGAGATCGAACGGGCGCCCCAGGTCGGGTCGAAGTCGACGAACGACTCCCCCGCCAGGTCGTCGAGCGTGACGCCGGACGCCTTCGCGAGGCGGTGATCAGGGGCGCAGACCAGCACCATCGACTCGCGGGACAACGGCCGCAGGTCGAGCCCGTCGACCGGGTCGCCGGCGGTCGCGACGAACGCGACGTCCAGCCGCCCGGAAGCGAGTTCGTCGAGCATCGGGGTGGAGCCCGCCTGACGCACCTCGATCTCGACCCCCGGGTACGCCGACCGGAACTTGGCGAGCAACGCCGGTACGTCGACCACGCCGAGGCACTGCTCCAGCCCGACCGTGAGGTGACCGCGCAGCAGCCCCTGCACCGCGGCAACCGCGTCCTTCGCCGCCTCGGCCGCGGCCAGCGCCCGGCGCCCCTCACAGAGCAGCGCCCGCCCCGCCTCGGTCAGCTCGACGCTGCGCGTGTTCCGCACGAACAAGGACGCCCGCAACTCCCGCTCCAGCGCCCGGATCGAGGCAGACAGCCCCGACTGCGAGATCGACATCGCCTCAGCAGCCCGCGTGAAGTGCTTCTGCTCGGCCACCGCCACGAAGTGCTCCAAGTGCCTCAGCTCCATGACTAAGAACTGTAGTCGATCGAACCCAACCGATTCTGCGGCCCCACATGTATCCACAGCGCCGAATCAGCGTGCTCCGAGCCGCACCGATCCGAATACTTTCCCTCGCATGGAAGCCGAACTGGCGGATGAGCTCCGCGATCCCGACCATGACAATCACCTCGATCGACTCTTGACGCCTCCCGAGGCCGCGCGTGCGCACGCCCTCAAGGGCGAACGCGATCAAGCGACAGCGATCTGGCGGGAGTTGGCCGCCGAAGGAGGGAGCGCCGGCAACGACGCTGCAGCGGACTACATCGACCACGTTCTCCGGCACTGGTACGGCGACGTCGAATGGAGCGCGCTGGAAAACACCAAAGCAAAGATCGGCGAGTCCGTGCTGACCGTCATGTGGACGGGTCTGCTGCTGGAGAGGCAAGGGATGCTGACCGAGGCCCTCGCCGTGTACTCAGAGGTCATCGACCAAATGACCCAGGCGGAGGTCAAGTCGTCGAGGTGGGCCGTATTGATGGCGACGGGCCGACGCAGGGTGAAGTGGGCGATGGGACTCGAGCTCAGCGGACTCGACCTGCTGGGTGAGGCCGGAGAAGTCGAGGCTGTCGACAAGTACTTCAACTTGCTCGACCTGCTGCGCCAACCTCGCATCGCGCACGGCTGGGTGGTGGCCTGGAGCCGGGACGAACTGATCATGGCCCGCGAACAGTGGCCCAGGCGTGTAACCGCGGCAAGCGTTGAGGCGTACTACCAGCAGTTCGAGAGTGCGCTCCGCAGTTGCGACGAGCGCGTGATGATCGAGCTGTGGACGTTCGGAACGTTCGGGAAATGCGTCGAGGCGGCGGAGCAGTTGCTCGCCGTGTCCGCGGCGGGCGAACCGACGCATGGAGCTACCCGGCGCGACCGGGTCGGCGTTGCCTGGCCGCCGGGCCGCAACCAGCCCTGCTGGTGTGGGTCCGAACGAAAGTACAAGAGGTGTTGCGGCACAGGCAGACCTCAGGAGTCGCGGGAGGCGTGGGGGCCTGCGGGTCTGCGGGCTGGGGCGGAGGTTGCGGTCGGTAGGGTGTGACGCATGGCGGATGAGGAGTTTCGGGTTGAGGTTGTGTTGGGGGACGAGGGGCACAGGCTCACGTTCTGGGATCGGTTGCGGGCGCTGGATCTGGATGATGACGCGCAGAAGCGGCTTGGGAGTCAGGTGACGGTTACCCGGGACGGTGACCGGATGCTGATGTACACGCATTCGCTCGAGGACGCGCAGGAGGCGGAGCGGACCGCCAAGGAACTGGTGGCGGCCGAGCGGCTGGAGGCCACGTCCACCATTACGCACTGGAACGCTGCCGAGCAGGAGTGGACGGACCCGAGTGTGCCGGTCGGGGCGCATGACGCGGCCGGGGACGCGGCGAAGAACGCGGGGATGGAGGTTCCGGATCCGCGGTACGTCGTGTTGCAGGCGTACAAGCCGGAGTTCCTGCGCGACCTCGGGCTCTAAAGACCCAGGGCGCTGAAGCGGGTGGTGAGGTCGTCGATCCAGTCTGGTGGGGTGCGGCGGTCTGCCAGTGAGGTGCCGGCTTCGCTGCGCCACAGGACGTCGCCGAGGGCTGTTCGGAGGTGCCAGGCCATCATCCGGTCGGTCGCCAGCCGGTAGCCGGTGAGTTCGCGGTAGTGGTGCATGGTCGCGGTCACCAGCTCGACGCCCGGGCCCGTCCCGGGGAACGCGCGGAGGTCGTACTCCGGTTCGGCGAGGCCCGCCGTCTCGAAGTCGACGATCGCGTGGAGCCGGCCGCCGTCCCAGACCTGGTTGCCGCCGTGCAGATCGGCGTGCGTCAGGACGTACGGGCGCGGCGTGCCCAGTACCTGGTCCGCCCAGTCGCACCACCGCAGTACCGACGGGAGCTGCTCGGGGCGGATCCACTTCCCGATCCGAGCACGCAGCGTGTCGGTGGTGGCCGGCTGGAGCGCGGCCGGTGGGACCTCGCCCAGCCGCTCCCCCGCCCGGTGCAGCTGGCCGAGGAAGTGCGCGAGTTGACGGCCCGCCTCGTCCCGGTCGATGGCGTCGACGACCTCGAACAACGACGTACCGGGCACAAGTTCGGTCACCAGCAGGAGCGGATCGGTGCTGCTCGCAACGACCTTCGGGAGGTACGGGACGACCGGTTCGCGGGACAGTGCGTCGAGTACGGCGACCTCGTGCGCCAGGCGGAGCGCCGCGGGGCGGGACCAGGCGAACTTGGCGACGTACCGCCCGCCGAGGACGGCACTCGACGACCACCACAGGGGCTCGTCCTTGTTCACGAGTTCGCGAGTGACGATCGGGAGGTCGCCCAGCTGCGGTGCCACCTGCCGTACGAGGTCGGCGATCGCTGCGGGCGAGTATTCGTCGAGCCACTTCACCGGCCTAGTCTGACAGGCATGGATGTCACGCTGAGGCCTGTCGTGGAAGACGATCTGCCCCTGTTCCAGCGGTTCGCGGTCGAGCCCGGCCTGATCGGGCTGGACTGGAACGGGTACCGGGACCCGCAGGCGCCGGTACGCCGGTTCGCCGAGGACGGGTTCCTCGGCAAGGAGGACGGGCGGCTGATCGTCCGGACGGGCTCCGAGACGGCGGGGTTCGTCAGCTGGCATTCCGGGTCGTTCGACGGGCGTACGTCGTACTGGGAGATCGGGATCGCGCTGCTGCCGGAGTACCGCGGGCGTGGGATCGGATGGCGGGCGCAGGCGACGTTGACGGCGTACCTGTTCGAGCACACGTCGGTGCAGCGCATCCAGGCGGCGACGCATCCGGAGAACATCGCCGAGCAGAAGTCCTTGGAGAAGGCGGGTTTCCGGCTCGAAGGGGTGATCCGCGGGTGCGAGTTCCGGGCCGGGAAGCTCCGTGACGGGTACCTGTACAGCCGGTTGCGCGACGATCCGGAGCCCGTGCTCGGCAACGGTTCGGTGACGGGAACCGCTTAGCACACGGTGATGGCACCGTTCGCGGATTAGTCTCGGCGGGTCGCTGCACGCTTACCGGGCGTGGTTCTGCGACGCTGAAAAGTGCTGAGGAGAGGGGAATCCGTGTCTCGTCGCCGTGGTCTGGTCGCCGCTGCCGTCGTTCTGTCGTTCGCCCTGACCGGCTGCGCGGACGTCGCCGCGAGCGAGACGTCGCCCTCGCCTTCGCTCACACAAGCAACCCCGAGCAGCAGTAAGCCGACGGTCACGCCGACGGCGAAGCCGACCGTCAAGCCCACGGTGAAGCCGACGCCGAAGGTGAAGCAGAAGCCGGCGTACTACGCGCTCCGGGTCGAACAGCAGCTCGACAAACTCGGGTACCCGGTCGGCGACATCGACGGCGACATCACCGTCCGCGCCAAGCAGGCGCTCTGCGCGTGGCGCGAGACCCACGGGATGCCGGTCAGCCGCCGCGGCCTGACGCTCGACGACGCGTACTCCGTCCTGAACGCGACCAGCCGCCCGGCACCGACCCGCGAGCCCGGGATCTACGTCAACAAGACCTGCCAGATCCTGTACCAAATCGTTGGCAAGACCTACAAGCGGATCGTCTGGATCTCGACCGGCGGCCCCGGGTACGAGACACCGAACCGCACCGGCAAGGTGTGGCGCAAGTGGGCCGGAGCGCACGAGAGCAGCCTGTACCCGGACGCGTACATGTACGACTCGCTGTACTTCCTGAAGGACCGCCCCGGCATCGCGCTGCACGGTTCGCGCGTCAACTCCCTCGTCAAGCCGTACCCCGACAGCCACCGCTGCGTCCGCGTCCTCCGCCCGGAGATCCACCAAATCTTCGAGGACACCCCAATAGGCACCAAGGTCCAGATCTACGGCGAGTACTAGAACTGCTTCGACACAGCTCTGACCTGCAGGTTTATCCCTCATCCGCGCGCACCAGTGATGGACCTTTGTCAGCGTCCCACGGAGCAGTGACGGAGCAGCGCAGGTCGCCACGCAGTTAGCTCAGCCGGCTTGACATGGGTCGGCGTCTGTCCGCATCGGCGCTGCAACAGTCGTTTTGCGCCGCCGATGCGGCCTGCAGTTCACCTTCACCAAGTCGTCGACCGCGCTCCGCGACAAGCTCGAGACCTCGTAGCTGCGCAGTCTGGAGACGATCACCTGTGCAGCCCCGCGCACTGTTGACCGACGTGACGGCGACAAAATGTGCCATGTGCGAGTTCGACTTGGGCCAATCCCACGATCCATAGAACCTCAGTGCCTCTGGCCCGCAGGTTCCCCGGCAACCGCTGAGCGCCGCGTCAGCCTGTGGAGTACCTTCCCGGCGACCATCCGCGGCCAAACCGCCCGACCAACCTGCTGTGCAGCCGCTGACACTGAGGCTGGCCGCAGCACGATCCCAACGCAGAGTCGAGACTCCCCTGCGCGCTGCCATACGGTGCGGCCGTTGCCGCCTAGCTGCCTTCGGGACCGAGTCCGTGTTCTGCAAGGCGATCACGATGGAACTTGTCGGGATCCGTAAACTTTCGTGACTTCTCACGTCATAGAAGACGGCTGCTCGTTCGCGCTGCCAAGGTCCGACAGGCAACGCCGGTTACGGATCGTGGCTTGCTTGCCCGGCTCGACCTCGGTCTCGCTCACCGCTACAGGAACGGGGGGACCGCCGCTGACCCTCAATCAGGATGGTCGTCAACTGCTGCACCAGACAGCCAGTGAGGCGTTGATCGTTGTGCGCAGGTACGCCTGAGTCGACGCCAGGACGTCGAGTTGCTGCTCCGACGCCATACTCTGAGAGAGGCCGGGCTGGACGATGATCATCTCCACACGTCTCCGAAGCACGGCGGCCATGTCCTGGATCTCGAACAGTTTGCGTAGGTCTCCGGCCTCGAACGGACTGACTCCGGTGCGCGCCTGCTTCTTCCGCCCTCGGTCCACGAGAGTGCGAAAGAACGGCCGGAGGTCGTTACGGCGCCATCTGACCGACTTCTGTGCCTGTCCGCAGACCTCGTAGACATCTGCGACCCGGGCACCTGGAGCCTTGTCGTGAGAGAACTTGCAGTGCACGAGAAGTACCACGAGTTCGTCACCATCGATGCGCAGAGCGACAACATCCGCGATCTCGCCCGTACCGTCATCGTCTATGACGACATCCCAAGGAGGCGTCGCGGCCAGCAGGTCCTGAATCGCGCGATATTGGATCGAGTGCTTGAACTTGTCCTTCGTCTGCGACTCGACAGTCAGGTCAGTTCCGCTACCTGACCAGTCGACGACGTGGAGCTGTCCCCGATCAAATGGGGCGCCGCCGGCCTTGGGCCGGTACAGCAGGTCGTCCTCGATCAGCCTGTCGTCGTCGAGCAGGAACACGAGTCCGTTGGCTTGAAGCCAAACGCTGAGCGGCACCTCGGACCGGGCTCGGACCACCATCACTTCGTTGGCACCGAGGCAGCGGTAAACCAGGTGACCGGTGGCATCGACCGATGCCTCGTATCGGACCGACCACGACCCTGACCGAACCTCAAACTGGAAGGGTCCGGTGGTCGAGCTGGTGTCCGGAACAAGGTCTGTGTAGGCAGCTTCATGCGTCTTGCCGTCGAACGCTAGACGAACTGTCTCAGCCTGCTGCAGCTGGATCATCCAAGGCCACTCGAGCGCGAGAAGCACGCCGGGCGGCCTGTCTTTCAGACGTTCCGGGAGGATGAACTGGTTGATGACCTGCTCGATGCTGATCGTGTCGTCGAGGAGTTTGTCTCCGATCTCGTCGCACCATTCGCGCCAGTCCTTGAGGCTCGTAGCTGTCGCATGGGACCAGATACGCCCCTTCAAGGACGCGCTGATGTTCACATGCTCGCCCTGACGGAAGCCCCCGCCCGAGATGTTCGTCTGTGCCTTCGTCCCTGCTTCCGCCTCGGAGAAGCTCGCCGTGACGTCGGACCCGACGTGCATCGAGAACCTCCGGAACTGGTCGTGGATGTCGATCACACCGACGTTGGTCGGAACGAGCCGATCGATGTCGGCCATCACGCGATAGACCGTGGAGCCGGTGAAACGCTCCGCGCCGGCCCCGAGAACCGACTCGGCGAGGTCTTCGAAGACTCCGTCATTCGCGGAGTTGTTGATGTACAAGAGTCTTCGATCACGGTCGAAATAGAGGACGAACAGCTCGTAGGTGACCTCCTGGATCGTCTTGACGTTGCCCCACCGGACTGTTCCGCGGTTCTCGACGACGCACCAGGCGACGCCCGCCGCCAGATTGAGCCCGATCGGAAGCGTGAACAGGTTCTCCTGGCCGAAGTGGTCGAGAATGCGATGGGGTTCCCATTCATGGCGGGGGGCCTTATAGACGACTGTACTCATCTTCGGCAGGAGACTCCGAAGGTCGATCTCTTCCGGAAGACTCGTGAACCTTCCTCGAAGTCGCTTGCGTCCTGCTGCTCTTGCACAGCTGCCTGTGATAGGTCACGGAGGATCAGGTTCCAGTCCGCGTCCTCCGCGTACAACTCTCGAAGACGGCGGTCGACTTCGAGCTCAGTTCGAGCGACGAAGGCCGAGGCAGTCCCGTAGGCGGCGTTGGTCGACGTACGGGCGAACCGGCCGACGAACTGGAGTGTCACACCGAGGCTCTTCTGCGGATCATGAATTGCGGCGACCTTGAGCGCTGGGAGGTCGAAGCCCTCGCCGAGCATATTGACGCAGACAATGATCTTCGAATCGCGAGCTCGCAGAGCGGTGAGGGCCGCGTCCTGATCGCGCTGCCCCATCCTGCTGTCGATTGTGATCGGACGCAGGTCGGGGGCTAAGGCCCGATAGTGTTCGAGCACCTCCTTGCTCCGCGAGATACTCCGGACTCGGGCCATAAGAACGTGGTCATACCCCTTGGCCAAATCGGCGCGCAGCCTCGCCACACTCTGCTCGGAAACGGCCCGATCGACGTCGGCGAAGTCGATGACCGATGTATACGCGATCTCGGAAAAGTAGCCCTGCGCCTGGGCCTCGCGCAGAGGAAAGGCGTAGATCATCCGACCGGCCAGAGGGCGGCCGTCTTCGCGGAACGGGGTCGCTGTGAACTGCACGACCTCCTTGTCCTCGAAGGCCGCTCGAACCTCAGCCCACGAAGTCGCCGCGACGTGATGAGCCTCGTCGATAAACAAGTGTGAGCAGCTCCCGAGAAGAACTGCGCGGGCTTTCTCTTCGCAATGGCGCAGCGCGTTCGGCGTCACCAGGACAACATTGCAGGCTTCCGCGAAGCTGCGCGCCTCAGTTGCGGTTCGGAAGCCGTGTCTAAGGCGTCCGACGACCGGCCGGTGGGCCGTGTTGCGCACGATCCCCAACTCCTGCAGCACACCCAACGTCGCGAACTTCGCGGCTACCTGCTCGCGCAGGGCATCCGATGGGACCAGCACCATCAGTCGCGGGAGCCGGGCAGCGACAAGCAGCGCCACCATGGTCTCGGTCTTCCCGGTGCCAGTCGGCATCACCACCGTCGCCGGCGTCCGCCGATTGGTCGTCCAGTAGCCCAGGACGGCATGCACAGCACCCAGTTGCGGCGTACGCAGTCCCGGCTCGCCCCGGCCGGCGTCGACCAGCCCGATTGCTCCTCGATAGCTGTCCAGAACTTCGTCGACCGGCAACCGGCCGATGTCGCGTGGTCGGTTCCATCCGGCTGGCTTGAATTCGTCACCCGGTTCCGGTGTTCCTTGGACCTTCAGCCAAAGAGCGTCCGCACCTAAGGGTTGGCCGGCCGTCGCGGCCGGCCAAGTGCCGAAGTTGTTCGACACAGTCAGTTGGCCCACGACTCCCGACAGCGTGGTAAACCGGCCAGCGGGTACGACCAAGTGTTGCACAGGGTTGTTCTCGAAATTCTCGGGCCGTGCCCAGACATTCCCAGAGAGCCAACCGGGCCCATTGCCAGGGCTAGCGGAACTCGACACAGAGCCTAGAATCTCACATCGCCTCACCAACTGCGAATGATTGCTCGGCCTTAGGATTGAGTCCCTCGGTCGGAATCTGTCGGTGGCTGTTGGCAGACTTCAGACATGATTGAGATGGTCTCGTCAGTCGCGAGCGCAGTGACGAACCGCGCCAGCGGAATGGTCACGCGATCCAGCCAGGTGCTGATGAAGTCAAGCGTTACATGGCTGGCCGTAGTTTCGCTGTCGCAACGCCGCCAACCCGGAAGGGTGCTCCAGGCGGCGGTCGACTGGGCAGGCATCCATTGGGCCGTTCAATCGATAACGACATGGCTGCACGACAGGAGGACCGCGACCGAAGTTGTCGGGATTCTCTTTACCTTCGTTGCGGTTTCCGGTATAAGGCTCGGCGCAGCCAGTTGGCAGTCCACTCGTGGACCGCTGGGTTTGACAATCGGGATTCTCTTGCTCCTGGAGAGCAACTCTTCTCCACTGATGCTGACTGCGGCTCTATTCTCCGGGCCACTCCTGGCCGTGATCCGTGAGCGATCCGTCGACAGCGGACTGGTCGTAGTGATCTCGCCGCTGCTTGCCCTCTCGGCTCCGCTCGGCGTCTTGGCCGAACTCTTCGGCTTCAGGGAGCGCTTGTTGGAGGACATAGAGCGCTTGAGGGTACGAAACACGAGCATGCCATCCGGCTCGTCCGGCCGGAGCGAGCCTCAGCACAATCCTGACAGAATTCATCCTCCTGAGATCCGTCCGTACGACGCCCTCAAATGGCGCACACCTGATGCCGTCGCCCAGTTGCGCCCCGGCCCCGAGGAATTCTCAAAGGCCATTAAGGACCGACCACGCAGGCCGGCCGCCAAACAGTAACCCCTCCCCAAGACACTTCGCTCAGTTGCTGTGACCGCAGCGATGTCGCAGGCCTACGTAGCACTCGCCCCGGCGCGCGGATTCGTCTCAGTGGCTCCAAGGGAAGAAGTCAGCCGGACGGACGTGTACTAGCCGACGTTCGGGACGATTCAGGGGGACGCTTGTCGTGCGGTGCCCAAGTGGATCCATCACTGTCAGCGTGACTGCCGGCTTCCGCTGGAGGTTGCAGGTGACAGGTACGCGCCCAACCGCCGCTCCGGGAAGTCGAGATACCAGTCGGCGAGTTCGATCTGCGGCAATCCCAGGAGCATGTTGATCGGCTGGGTGAGCTGAGCGTTGAGATCGGATAGATCAACGACGCCACATTGCTGCTCCGGGAAGCCCAGGTCCCCCACGGCGTAGCTGGCCATCTGGCCACGAACGCCGGTCACCGAAGCGCCGGTGACGTCGGTTCCGTGGTCCTCGGCCTGGAGGATTGTGATGGCCTCGGGGTGTCTCTCGGCCCATGTCCGATCAACGATCGTGATGCCCGCCCCGGTGTCCCAGACCGCGCGAACCGCAGTGTCGCCCCACCGCAGCTCAACACCGGGGGCATCGCTGGAACCCCAAGTGCCCCAGGTGGCCAGATCGACAGGATCATCGACAGGGTCGATCTCAACGCCTCCGTTGCTGAACTGGAAGTCACAGCGATGATGCTGGAAAACATCTCTGCCCAACAACGGTGGATGAGGCCGCTCTGCATCCTGGATATCGACAACCATATCGGTCTGCCTGATCGGGCCCGCCGACAAGCCTCCGAGAGTCGCTCGCTGATTAGGCCCCGCCGCACCAGAAAGGCCGCGCCCTGAAGAGACGTGATCCACAAGGAGCGTGGTCCCGTTGGCTCGCTGTGGGATGGCTGACCGGAACGTGCCGGTATCGAGCAGCATTCGCAACGAAACGGTGCCAGCGACTGCATCAATCCACGCCTGACGCGCCCGCGCGTCGTTCGGGTCAGGGACGACCGTGATCGGTAACCACGCCATGACAGCGAAGTCTTGCACGCATACGGGCCGCACCGATCTACCTGCATGCATGCACAGACCTAGCCTCTGGGCCCGTGAGCTCGCCCGCGTCGACAACACCCTAGGTAACGGCATACGGTGATCGCCGCTACCCCCGGAAGCGACTTCGTCCTCTACATGATGGACATCTCCACCCGCACGAACATCTGTTCGAAAATAGGTTAACCTCGAGACATGCTTGGTCGGTTCACGGTTCGCCCGTCCGACGACGGATCCAACAGGATCGACCCCAGCCAGCCGGTGGAGCGGGCCACCTGGTCCACCGGCGAACTGGAGGTCTGGATCCGGCACAACGGCGAATGGCTCGGCAAGTTCCGCGACAAGAACGGCGAACTCGCCTGGGTCCCCGGCTAGGACCTCCGCCCGCTCTAGCCCTCACACACCGAGGCCGGGAGGTTCTGCGTAAATCGGTGGGATGTCGTTGTCGGAGATCGGCTGGTACCAGCGCGCGGGTGACTTCTTCGCCGCGCGCGGTGTGCTGCCGATGTCCAGACCGTACGGTCTGTGCTGGTCGTCGGTGCCGGCGATCCGGCGACCGGCGCTGGCGGCATCGGCGAGGTGTGTCGCTACGTCTGCCACGGCGGACAGGAGTTCATCGAAGCATGAGATCTGAGTGGCGCGTACCCAGTACGGCTGCGGATGTCGCAGCCGCCATACCGATGGCCGATGGTTGAACTCCGGATCCCGGACCGCGGCCGCGGGTTTCGGAACGTACAGCCGTCCGGCACCGACCACCCACTGCGTCGACTCTTCCTGCACGACGGCGACGCGATGGGCCGCGTGCACGAGCTCGTCGAGTGCCTGACGGGCTTGGTCCGCGACCGTGAGACTTGTGATGACGTCAGGGAACGGCTTGAGTTTGTCGCCATCGCGGAGCCAGCCCTGCAAAGCATCCAGGAGGTACAGGAACACCGGCTCGACAGGGCTGTCGGTACGTCCCGTGTCGTCTGACATTCTCGAACGCCAGGCTTGGGTTACTCGAGTCTCTGCCGCAGCAACCTCGCGGAGGCTGCTGACCAGCGGCCGAAGGTCGGCAGACGGCGCGGCTTTGGCGGCGTGCAGAAGCCTCGCCATGTGGGCGAGGTAGCCGGCGACAGTCCGCAGTTGGGCGCTGGTGGATCGGAAGTCCCGAGTCAGCAGCTCGCCTGGCGATGTCGCCTCGTGCGCACGTTGCCAGGCCGCGGCCATGCGACTGATCCTCGTGGGTTCGTCCTCGCCGTGCTTCGGCAGTCGCGTCACCAAGCGCCCCAAGGGGCCGATGTCCTGTCCTCCTCGCTCACGCAGGAACTCCAGCTCGGCCATGACCGCCACCACATGCTTGTACACCTCCCGATCGCTAGCGTCGATCTCGTTCCCTCGCAGGGCGAGGCGAGTCAATGCTGCACGAGCGCCCATTGCCGCGATGCTCGCAACCTCCGACCGCGCACCGACGAGCCCCTTCTGCTCCTCCAGAATGATCGCCGTGTTGCTGTTCTGCGAAGCAAGGAGATCGGCGGCCGCGCCGATCGACTCCCCCAGCCGGAACAAAGGACCCTCCCCCGGACCATCGTCCCGGACGCCGAAATCCGCCGTCGACAGCTCAACCCGCAGCCATCGCAGATGGTTCCGCGTTGCCGACAGGGTCGCCTGCCAGCCGCCGACCAAGTCCGACAGGTCGTTGTCGGCCGAGTTGTACGCCTCAACCGCTCGCCGACGCGCGACTCGGAGCAACTCGTCATACGTCGCACGCACCGCACACCATCCACACCTCGGCCGGCACGGGCCGGAACGCTTCAGCCCGTGACGAGCGCCAAAGCAGGTGCTCGTCGGCGCTCGCCACAGCTTCGCCGGACAGCGCTGCATGGTCAGCAGCGGGATCGGCGCTGTCGGGCAGATTCGATTCGATGCGCAGCATCTCGGTCAGGCGGTGGCCGGTGAAGGCTGGAATAGTCCAGCGGGCGGGGTCCTCCCGCTGGCGGTGGGCGCCGCCTGTTTCCGCATGCACGACCAGGCCGACAACTGACGCGTACGTCTCGACTGTCCTCATCTCAGATCCCTTCGCGTTGTCACAGGACCGGAGATCAACGTTCGGACCGAGTCGACTTGGAACAGCGAGATGCGACGGCAATCCTCGCTACAGCTCAGGCCCATGACCTGGCGCCTCCGATGCGGGCCCGTCCTGCCTGCGGGGCCTCCGCTGTTTTGGTCGGCGGTAGTCAGACAAGGGACGCGTTACCAGCAAGGCGTCGTGGAGGGCCTGCTGAGCGGTCTGGTCGTCGTGAGGAGGACCATCCGGGAACATGCTCGGAAGCTCGACCGCCCATATCCGCGGGAAGAACCGGTTCAGATCGTCAAGGAACCCCGTTGCCGCGCGCTGTGCAGCCGCAGCGTGGGGGACGGCGACGATGGCGGTGTCAGCTGAGGTGTAGCGGGCGAGAAGAGCGGCTTGCTGAACAGACAGGAGCGTGTCGCACAACGGGATGCCGGCCCACCTGCCGATACTCAAGCGGCTGATACGTTCGACGGCCAGCGCATCGACTGGATGGTTGACCAACACTGGCACTGCACCCTCCGACAGGAGGTCAAGTTGCTCCGCAACACCGACAAGCGCGTTGGAGCGCCGGTACACCTGGCTTGCTGGTGAGGCCATGTAGTACGGGGCCGTCGTTGTCCGCATTCCTATGAAGCCGACGGTCTCCAGCCGTTCGTTGCGAGCCGGCAGTATCAGATGGTCACGCAACCGGTCGATCGTTCGATCGTCCGGATCGAGAAGCCCTAGTCCCGCGTTCCGCACGCTGGCCAGGTCGAAGCCTCTCGAACGCAAGCTGTCCACCAGCCGTGAACGCGAGTCGGGAGCGTATCCGATCGCCCAGCTTGATCCGGGATCCAGTACCTCGCCAACTCCGGCGTCGGTCAGGTAGGTCCTCGCCCAGCTCTTCTTTGCCCGCAGCAACTCCCGGCGATAGAACATTGCGGCTGCTCGGTTGACGTCGAGCAGCCGCCTCCGCTCGGCGATCGTCGGTGTGGAGTTCGGGTCGCGCGGCCGTGGTTCATCCGGCAGATTGCGTGGCACAACCTCGAGACTCGTCGCGCGGCCTCCATGCCGGAACCTGGCGTCAGAGATCCAGGACTATTCGAAGGACAGCAACGGAACGTCGAAGAGGTTGGGCTGTCGTACACGGGAGAAGGTCGGATCAGTCACCTCGACGAGATACATCTCGGTCAGGAACTGGATCTTGGCTCCGAGCAGGTGGCTGGTGTGACCAGTCGCAGACTGAGCTTTCAGCCCGACCGAGACATGGATGTGCGGCAGGACCTGCCCCGACTCCTTGTCGTAGGCGAGTGTGCCGCCACCGATCGCCTCGACGTTCTCGAGGTGTACTGAACTCCACACCGGTGCGTCCGGATTCGCCAGCTTCTCGCAGGTACCGACGAGCTGGACGTCGTGCATGCCGGCGATGAACATAGGGATGAACCCCTGCCGCACGCCGTACTCCGCGCAGAACTCGGCCAACGCTGGATAGAAGTCGTCACCGTGGTCGAAATGGACCGCGAAGGTCCGGCCCATCCTCAGTTCAGCGGCATGCAAGTTCTGCTCCTTCGAGAGTGTCGATGTAGGCAACGTACCGAATCGCAGTGTTCAGACCACGCGTCGACAGCAGCCGGCTCCGCGGGTTCGCGAGATCGTCTACGCCCGACGTCGCTAGCTCTGCGCACCGACGTCGAAACCAGGACCAGGACACGTTGAGGTAGTCGGCAACCGCCTCCATGCGCAGCCGGCCGTCCGGCGCCGCAGCCAACGACGCCTCCGACACCTCGCCGACGACGTCACGAAACACCGCGCGGCGCGACGCCGGCGCGCTCGCGTCGACGTACCAGAGCCCGGAGCCGCCCAGCCAGTTCGCCACGATCGCGTCGCCGCCGAGCGCGAATCCCTCGACAGCCGCATGCTCCGGCTCCGGGCTCAGCAGCACCGTGATGCCGAAGGCCTCCATCAGCGCGATCGCAAGCAGGAGCAGTACCCGTTCGTACGGAGGAGAGTCCGCAACATCGGCTTCTGAGATCCGGAAGCCGCGGCGCATCCCCGGGTACCAACGCGAAGTACGACGGAGATACTCGAACTTGTGCCGCCACAACAACCAGGACGCCGCCTCCTCGCCCCGGCTCTCCCGGGTCCAGAAGAACGGCTCACCGGACAACCGATCCAGGTTGCGAGTGATGTGGCGAGCACAGAATCTGGAGCCCAACCACTGGCCCCCGACCGGGTTCAGCGTCGGTACCTCGGTCAGCGGTACGTCGGATCTGTGCCGGCGCTCGTAGTGAGCCAGGCGCGCCTGGCTCATCGCGAGATGCGCGTCATCGGCCAGGAGCGCGACATCCGTATTCGTGGCTGCCCAGATGATGCCGACCGTCAGATCGTCAAGGACCATCGCCGAGGAGATGGGCTGGGGACCGGTGCGACGTCCGGCGCGGTCGACGAATCGCCGCCCGTCCGAGACATAGTGCCGATGCTCATCGTCGACAACCAAGACAAGGGATCGGCGGTCCGGCCGGTTCAGCACGGCTTCCGCACCGGGGTCGACCATCAGCCAGCCCTGCCCCGGAAACGTCGCCTCGCAGTAGTGCGCTGCGACATCCACACCGGCGTACGAACGGCCGGCGGGCAGCCTCAGTACACCAGAACCCTGAGGGGACATGTGGCCGGCCAGGAGATCGAGAGCAGAGATCGGTTCGGCTGCCACTGGCACGCTGATTCGTCGCTTGAAGAAGAAGCCGAGTTATGCGGGATCAGATTTCTGCAGCACGCGACACAGCGCCTGCCGCACCTCGGCGGACGGCCACGTGTACCAGCCGCGCTCCCAGTCGGAGATGGACTTCGCGGTGACGAGGATCTCCTCGCCCGTGGAATGAAAGATCTCTGCACTAACCAGGTCGGCAAGTTGGCCCTGCGTCATCGAACCGCGGGCCTCGCGGAGCAGAACGTTCGGGCGCCTCTCACCCTTCTTCATGCCAGAAAGCATGGACGCGGCGGCGCGGACAGCGTCACCGCATGGTGAGACATCTCCAGGATGTCCTGGATCCGCTCGAAATGTCCTCAAATGTCTTAGGTTAGATCCTGTGCCTAACGAACGACTGCGAGCAGCGATGGTGGAGCAAGGGCTGACCCATCATGCACTCGCAGAGGAGCTGGAAGTCAATGTCAAGTCCGTCGAGCGCTGGGTCACGGGCGATATCCTCCCGTTCCCACGCAACCGCCATCGCCTGGCGATGCGACTCGGCCGAGACGAGTCGTACCTGTGGCCGGATGCCCTGACACGCGATCGTGCCGCAGCGCTGTCCGAGAGTGAGCTCGTCCGAGTCTATCCGCACCGCGCCGACGTCCCAGCCGACGAGTGGCGTCAACTGTTCGAGTCCGCCGGCGCCGAGATCGGCATCCTCGTCTACGCAGGCTTGTTTCTCGCCGAGGACAGCGGTCTTCAACGAACTCTCCGGAAGAAGGCGAAGACTGGCGCCCGCGTACGGATTCTCCTGGGCGACCCGGCCGACGAACGAGTTGCAGATCGTGCTGAGGAGGAAGGCATCGGCGACGCGCTGGCCGCCAAGATCCGCAACGCGCTGGTGCTGTACCGCGGGCTCATAGGCACACCCGGGATCGAGTTCAGACTCCACCGCACCGTGCTCTACAACTCGATCTACCGCGCAGACGATCGGTTGTTCGTCAACACCCACGTGTACGGCCTACCAGCAGCGCAGGCACCGCTGTGGCACCTCCGTAGGATCCCCGGCGGTGAACTTGCGCAGCACTATCTGCAGAGCTTCGAACGTGTGTGGGACGATGCAATCCCGACGACGGAGACGTGATGGCCAAGCGGATCGACTACTACGACGATCCCGACGCACCGGCCGCGAACAGCATGGTCCCGTCGGTGAACGTCGTCATCGAGAACGACGCCGGCGAGATCCTGATGATCGAACGCTCCGACAACGGCAACTGGGCACTGCCCGGCGGAGCGATCGATCTCGGTGAGTCCATGTCACAGGCCGGCGTACGCGAGACCAGAGAAGAGACTGGCATCGACTGCGAGATCCTCGACGTCCTCGGCATCTACACCGATCCCAAACACATCATTCTCTACACCAGCAACGGCGAAGCCCGGCAAGAGTTCTCGATTCTGCTTCGCGCCCGCGCGACCGGTGGCACGCCGACGCCGAGCAGCGAAAGCACCCGGGTCCGATGGATCCCACAATCCGAACTCAACGACCTCCTGATGAACCCGACCATGCGCCGCCGCATCGACCACTACCTCGAGCCCGGAGCAACGCTCTACTTCGACTAGCTAGATGCGGACCGACCGGGAATAGGCGCTGCCATAGCCACAACGGTGGGTGCTGTCCGCCACCGCTAGCCTCATTCGCCGGGCACCCGCACCGGGTCGGACTGCTGCTGCGCTGGACATGCCGGGTGCAATGCCTCCAGGAGCCACGGCGGTATGTCGACGTCGGACACCACCGGCGCATTCCGCAAGACGCGGGTCTTGTCCTCGACCTTCGGACCTCCGCCCGGACCGATCGAAGAACCCATCACCACAATCGGCCGCGGCCGCCGATCAACCGGGAACCCGTCCCACAACGCAAGGGCGTCATCAGGCTGCAGCATCCTCGCCGTCCAAGAGTCACACCAGCCGCCTGAACGACCCGGTTACGAGAACGGCTAAGCGGACAGGCGTTGCTGAACGTCCACCACTGCCGAAAGCAGCTCCGGGCTTGAACGAACGACCGAGCGGTGTACCACATGCTCGCGTGGGTATCGAGCCAGGATCTCCGTGAGCCGCTCCTCGACGCTCACCGGCTGGCCGTTCACGTCCGCGGTCAAGTCGCAATAGGTCAACGCATGAAGCAGAGCCGGCTCAGGTGCGGCGAACTCCCGCCCAAGGGCGTCGATCCCCCGCTCCTCCGCCTCGACCGCAGCGCCCGAGTGTTGCGCGACGAGCTCGCACAGCGCTACGTCGGCGCCGACCACGTCGCGCAGATAGCGCGCACCGTCCAGCGGATGGAATCCAGTCGAGCTCAAGGTCGACGAGTAGCCGATGTCGTGCAGGTAGGCAGCGACCTCGATGAGTTCGGACCGATCGCCAAGGATGGGCGCCAGGGTCCGAGCGCGGTCGGCTACACCCTGGGTGTGTGCCCAGCGCCGGGGCAGCTCGTCAGCTAGCAGCCGGCAGGCCAGCGACTTCGCTTCCGCAACAGTCATCATCTGCCAGACAATACGACGCGCACCGCAGCTTTGTCAGGTCATGGCCCGCGCCCAGACGGCTTCGAAGCTAGCGACGTACGAGTCGAACATCTCGCTCGCATCCGAATGACGGTAGTGGTACACCGGCGACTGCGCCGCCGGAATCCCGTACGCATGCTGATTGACCAAGAGCTCGTCATCCGACCGGTACATCGAGTTGTACAGCACTGTGTCGTGCAGCCTGAGTTCGACGCCTTCGCACTGTAGAAGCGGCTCAAGGAGAGCAAGTGAATTCCGGATCTTCGCCGACATCGCCTCGCCGATCTCCTCCTCCACGCCGCGTTCGACGACGTTCATACCCTCTGGTGCACCGAGGGCGATCCTGATCCGGACGGTGTCGCTCTTCTGACGCAGGAGCCGCACGATGCGAGCGTCTTCGGCGAGGAACAGCGCACTGTAGGCGAGGATCCCGATCTCCGTCTTCGCGGCTTCGAAGAACGTCAGCCAGTTCTGCGAGCTGATCGACGTACGCCGTGCGTAGACCCCGGCGATCTCCTCCGGCCGCCCATTGTCCGCACTCATAGACCGAAGCTCGGGCCAGATCGCTTCTTCGTCGACGCCGAGCACTCGAGTCAACGCCTCTCGGGTACGCCGGTGCGGCACCTGGCCACGCATCCAGTTCCGGACGGTCTTGGGATCGACGGCCAGCTCCGCGGACAGGTCCACGTCGGTGAGATTCGCTGCGTACATCGCGCGCCGAAGCACGTCGTTCACTCGGATCGCCAACCCTTACCCATGGGTAGATGTCGGTAAATGTCTGATCGGACCGTAGCACGAAACGTCCGCAAATGTCCGTGGACACGGTTCTCCTGTCCAGTCCGGAACCGGGAGTCTTGAGACACACAAGATCACCCAAGGAGAGGGGGCAGGATGCGCCGCGGGGAGCTGTACAGATATCGCGATCCATCAGGGGTCAGCGGAACCGGCGTCGTCGCGCTGGTGGTCGAGTTCCCGCCGAACGAGGACGGCCATCAGTGGGTGGTCGCCAAGTGGCTCGGACCGAATCCGTGCTTGACGTTCTGGCCCGGCATCGCGGAGCTCTTGGAAGTTCATGGTCACCTCGGCGCGTCGGAGATCCGCTGGCTCGATCCAGATCCGTTCGATCCCGACGAGGGGCCGGCGCTCACCGCCTGCGCCATCTAAGCCGGCGAGGCCGGACGTGTGAGCCTCACCTCCGCGCCGGTCGCGCCGCTCCACCCCTCGCCATGTCCGGCGAGGCCCCGGCCCTGCCGCCGTCTACCCCTGGGCGGTGGCAGGGCATCCCCTGTTCGGAGGACTCCTGTGCAGTGGAACGACCTGAAGCACGGCGACAGGGTTTACCACTTCGAGTACGGTCCCGGCACCGTTCACAGCGCGGGGCCAATCTGGCTCTTGATCACGTGGGACGAGCCGAACGACTTCGACTATCACTGCGCCGAGATCGCGCGCCACCTCACCCGCCTCGAGACGTCAGGACGGTCCTAGTGGCAGAGGACCGCGACGCATTTCACCGGGTATCCGGCTGGCTCGGCGGCTACCTGATCGTCGACTACATCGGCACGGCTGCAGCGGCGTCACTTTTCGCGGAAGTCGTACGCCGCACTTACACCACTCTGCGCGTCACGAGCGATCCGCTCGCACCTGACTATCAGAGCGATGGCCCATCTGGCACGTCGGCAGGCCGGTGACCTGTGATGTCGTAGTACGGCGCCCGTCCAGTCCTGGACTCGCCCGTCTCGACCGTGACCGACTTCTGGTTGACTCGGGCAATCTTTCGCCATTGCCCCGAGATGCGAACATAGTCGCCCGGGTGGACAGTTTGTGGGGTATGGGCAGGTGCACCTGCCGACATCTGGTCGCTCACCTCGTGCCAGCGGCGCAGTTCCTCGGTGAGATCGGTACGCCGAAGCAACATGCGGATCGACCACAGCTCAGACATAGCCGAGCCCTCTGCACCCAACTCAAGCTTCCGGAAGTGACCGTCGAGCTGACGGTCTAGCTTCCGCAGCGTCGTCTCCAGACGTTCGATCTGACGTCCGACCCACCTCATGGAGTACTTGGTCTCTGACCGCTCCGCGCCGTCGTCGAGCTGTACCTCGACGTCGAAGCCGGCCCGCCGAAGCTCCGTTGCGGTCGCGCCAGCAAGCGACACGTTCATTTCCCCGGGCAGGCGCCATGCCTCCAGGTCAGGCGACCAATGCCAGCTGGCGCCGAAGATCGCCGCCGATGCGTCGTTCTGCGCCACTCCCCTGGCTACAGTGCCGTTGTCTGCCGTGTGGGTGATCTCGATCATCGTTCAGTCCCACCTCTCGTCGAGGATCTCGTCGCTCAGTTCGACGAACCACGAGATGACGTCGCTCGCCTGGTATCGCAGGTGCCGGCCGACCTTCTTGCCTCGCGGCCCGTAACCGATCGTCCGCCAGCGATAGAGGGTCCGTTTCGGCACGTCCAGGTAGGCCGCAACCTGATCGATGTCCCACAGCGGATCCGGTTCAGCAGCTGGCATCGGTATCTCCCATCCGCGGCTCAGGCGGCGTATGCCGATCCCTATCGGCCTTCACAACGCGTCGAAGCTCGCGAGCAGACCAGCCGAGGATCTCTGCCGCGGCCTCCGCAGATCGACAGGTACGGACGAGCTCGGCGATCTCCGCCACCCAGGCCTCCTCGGCCGCGGCTACCCGTTCGTCGTGCCTATCGATCGCGACCGCCTTGGCCTCGACCGCGCGCTGCATGGACGCCTGTGCTTTGAGCGTTCGAGACGTCGCGGTCTCGATCCGTGCCTGCCGTTCCCGCGCGCGCCGTAGCGCGGCGACGCGCTCACTCGCTGCCATACCCGGCGCACCTCAGAACGCCGGTCCGTCGAGATCAGGAGCCAGGAACGCCGAGTCCAGCGGCCGCGCCGGCACCTGCCCGAGCGGAGCCCGGTGCTCCTTCAGATGCCTGTCCGTTGCATCGATCAACTGCCGAGCCACCTTGATGACCCGAGCGCCAGTCGCCTTGATCACGTTCGCGGGCTCGACGGGGTCGACCTCTCTCGCCCAGCTCCGGATGTAGTCGAAGGACTCCGCATCGATCCACAGGCCGTGATGCGCGAGTACGACGTACGCGACGGACTCGGCTTCCACCTCTCGAACCTCGCGACACATCCCGTCTCCAACCTGTGGTGAGTGCATCCGGACATGTCCAAGTTCGTGCGCCAGACGCGCGACCGCACGGAACTCGTCGAGGTGGTCCGCGACCACCACTCGCCTCGCGCGGTAGTCGGTGTAGCCCTCCGACGCATCTCCTGTTGCGCACACCTCGACGACGAACCCCTCCGAAGCGGCCTCCTTCTCCAACCCGGCCCACAGCGCTCGCGCCGTAACCGCATCGGAATGCGATGGCGTCCGCGGCAGGTAGATCGGCGGCCCGGTAGTTGCCGTCACGTCGTACACGGAACCGACCTGGAAGCCGATCACCTGCCGCTCGACCAAACCTTCGTCGCCGTACTTCCGGCCGGCGACCTTCAGCGCGTCCGCCATCGCGGTCCGCGACCGCAACGGCTTCAAGATCCGGATCGCCTGCCCCGTCCGCACCCGCCGCCCGAGCTTCTCCCACGTCTCCGCACGAGCGACCCAGCTTGCGTCCGGCATCTGCAAGTTGATCAGAACGACGTTCCCGAAGCCGTACGTCGGAAACAACGTCGCGACGTCCAGCAACCTGGCCCAGTCGGAACCCGTCCGTACCTTGCTGATCTCCGCATCGAGCGCCCGATGGAGATCCTCCGCCCGCACCTGTCCCTTGCCCACAGCAACCTCCCGGTGGATCGGTTGCAGTGCTCAACGAACAGACGCCTCAAACTCCTATCCTGGATCCCCGATCCAGGCCAACAGAGGACTTAGACCTCGCCGGCATCCCGCACCACCCGAATGTCCGCGGCCGCCGCCCGCAACGCATCCCCCAACGCGAGCCGCCAGCTCAGATCCTCGATCGCCACATCGATTTGATCCACCAACCCGACAGCCTCATCCAGCAACACCACCGGGTCCGCATCAAGATCAGCCTCCGGTCGGCCGTAGGGCATGATCTCGAGCAACTCACACAACCGATACCGACTGAACGCCGTCATCGCCCACCGCCCATCCGCAGCGGCAGCCTCAATCCCTTCAACAATCCCCTCAGCCCGAGTCACCAACTCAACCACCCGCCGCAGCACACCCTCATCACTGGACATCTGCTCGCCCACAAGCCGCTCCGTTCAGTCGTCGATTCCACAGCCCAGGACGCATGTCCCAGGCCACGGCGGCTCAACGGATACCGATGTCAGACTTTCTCGCCCGCCCAGGGGGCCCTGACCCTGGTTCTTGGACACGCCGAATCCAGCAGTTGCTGGAGTAAGCGAGATGATCCTGACCATGGCCCGCAAGAACTACTCCGAACA